>DASUSI010000074.1:0-13864 GCA_036375165.1 Micromonosporaceae bacterium
TCGATCATCAGCCGCTACGGCACGCCCGACCAGCGCAAGCGGTGGCTTCCCGGGATCGCCGACGGCACTTTCACGATGGTGTTCGCGATCACCGAACCGGACGCCGGGTCGAACGCGCACCGGATCACGACCACCGGCCGCCGCGACGGCGACGACTGGCTGCTCTCCGGCCAGAAGGTCTTCATCTCCGGGGTGGACGAGGCCCAGTCGGTGATGGTCGTCGCGCGTACCGCGGACGCGAAGACCGGGAAACTCAAGCCCGCCCTGTACGTGGTCCCGACCGACGCACCCGGGTTCACATACCAGCGGATCGACATGGAGCTGCCGTCCCCGGAGAAGCAGTTCACGCTGTTCTTCGACGAGGTACGGCTGCCCAGCGACGCGCTGGTCGGAGCCGACCCGGACAGCCAGGACGCTGGCCTGCTGCAACTGTTCGCGGGGCTGAACCCGGAGCGGATCATGGCCGCCGCGTTCTCGCTCGGGATCGCCCGGTTCGCGCTCGGCCGCGCCGTGGAGTACGCGAAGACCCGGACCGTGTTCAAGCAGCCGATCGGGGCGCACCAGGGCATCGCGCACCCGCTCGCGCAGTGCGCGATCGAGCTGGAACTGGCCCGGTTGATGACCCAGAAGGCCGCCTGGCTGTACGACAGTGGCGACGACACGGCCGCCGGGGAGGCCGCGAACATGGCGAAGTACGCCGCTGCCGAGGCGTGCGCCCGGATCGTGGACCAGGCGGTGCACACCCACGGCGGCAACGGGCTGACCGCCGAGTTCGGGATGGCGAGGCTGCTCGCCGCGTCCCGCGCGTCCCGGATCGCTCCGGTCAGCCGTGAGATGATCCTGAACTTCGTGGCGATGCACACGCTCGGCCTGCCCAAGTCGTACTGAGGAGAGCGATGACCGACGAACTGGTCCATCTTCGCGTCGCCGCCGGGGTCGCCACCATCACGCTGGACTCGCCTCGAAACCGCAACGCGCTGTCGCGGCAACTGGTGACCGAACTGTCCTGGCGGCTGGACGCGGCGGCCGGCGACGCCGCAACCCGTGCGGTGGTGCTCACCCACACCGGCGGCACTTTCTGCGCCGGCGCTGACCTCAGCGAAGCCAAAGAGGGTGGCATGGCGGAGGGCACCAAGGCACTGCTGCGACTGCTGCGCGACATCGTGACGCTGCCGAAGCCGGTGGTGGCCCGGATCGACGGGAACGCCCGGGCCGGTGGCCTGGGTCTGATCGGCGCATGCGACATCGTGGTGGCGTCGGAATCGTCGTCGTTCGCGTTCACCGAGGCCAGGCTCGGCCTGGCCCCGGCGATCATCTCGCTCACCGTGCTGCCCCGCCTGGACTCCCGGGCAGCGGGCCGCTATTTCCTGACCGGGGAGAAGTTCATTGGCCCGGTGGCGGAACGGATCGGACTGGTGACCTGCTCGGCGGTCGATGTGGACCGTGCGTTGGAGGAGATCCTGGCAGGGTTGCGGGCCGGTTCCCCGCAAGGGCTCGCCGAGTCCAAGAAGCTGGTCAGCGCCGAGGTGCTGGCAATGTTGGAGCAGCGCGGCGAGGACATGGCGGAGCTGTCGGCCCGGCTGTTCGGCTCCGAGGAAGCGCTGGAGGGAATGACGTCGTTCCTGCGACGTCGTCCACCCCGCTGGGCGATCGAGCCGGCGGCCGACAGCTCATGAAGGACCGGTTGTGACCACGCCCAACCCGTCGGCCATGGCCGCGGCGTCCACCACACCGACGCGGCCCACCACACCGACGCCGGCCACCGCGCCGGACCTGCCGTCGGGCACCACCCGGGAGCCACAGCAGGAACGCAGCCGGATCACCCGGCAGCGGCTGCTGGAGGCCGCCATCGACGGCTTGGCGGAGTACGGCTGGTCCGGCACCACGGTCGCGGTGGTCGCCGAGCGCGCCGGGGTGTCCCGGGGAGCCGCGCAGCACCACTTCCGTACCCGGGAGGAGTTGGTCACCGCCGCCGTGCAGCACATGGCACAGGTACGCCGGGAGGAGATCCGCCGCCAGGCGGCACGCCTGCCACCGGGTGGGCGGCGTACCGAGGAGGTGCTCGACCTGCTCGCGGAACACTTCGTCGGGCCGGTGTTCGCCGCCGCGCTGCACCTGTGGGTGGCGGCGGCCACCGATGCCCAGTTACGGGACGTGGTGGCACCGTTGGAGGCCAGGATCGGCCGGGAGACCCACCGGTTCGCCGTCGAGTTGCTCAGCGCTGACGAGAGCCGGCCGGGGGTCCGGGAGGTGGTCGCGGCCACCCTGGACTTCATGCGCGGCCTGGGACTGGCGAACCTGCTCACCGACGACAGCGTCCGGCGTGCCCGGCTGCTGCGTGCCTGGGCGGACCTGCTCGACAAGGTCCTCGACACCCCCGCGTGACCCTCGCCGGGCCCGCGATCGCCGGACACGTCTTCCGCGAACATTGTTACTCGCGGTAATGTTTCGGACATCCTGGGAGGTGCGGATGGACGTTTTGATCACCGGAGCCGCGCGTGGCATCGGCGCGCACACCGCACGGCTGCTCGCCGGAAAGGGGCACCGGGTTTCCCTGGTCGGCCTGGAGCCGGAACGGCTCGCCAAGCTGGCCGCCGACCTTGGGGAGCCGCACTGCTGGTTCGAGGCCGACGTCACCGACTCGGCTTCACTGCGCGCGGCGGTAGCCGGCACAGTGGAGCGGTTCGGCGGCATCGACACCGTGGTCGCCAACGCCGGCATCGCCAACTACGGCACGGTCCGGATCACGGATCCCGAGGTATTCGCGAAGGTCATCGACATCAACCTGACCGGGGTTTTCCGCACCCTGCACGCGACGCTTCCGCAGCTGATCGAGCGCAAAGGATACGCGCTGATCGTCGCCTCCCTGGCCTCGTACACCCCGATGCCGGGCATGGCCGCGTACACCGCGAGCAAAGCCGGCGTCGAGGCCTTCGGCCACGCGCTGCGTCACGAGATGGCGCCGTTCGGAGTCCGGGTCGGCACCGCGCATCCGTCCTGGGTAGACACCGACCTGGTACGGAACGCCGAGACGGACCTGCCGTCGTTCAAGGCGCTGCGAGGCAGGCTGCCCTGGCCGGCCAACACGCTCACCTCCGTGGAGACGTGCGCCGCGGCCATGGTCCGGGGGATCCAGAAGCGGGCCCGCCGGGTGCACGTACCACGCTCCGTGGCCCTGGTCAGTGCCATCCGGTCGGTCATGGTGAGTCCGCTCGCCGACACCCTGATCGGTCGCCAGTCCCACAGGCTGGTGCCGGCCCTGGAGGAGGAAATCCACAAGCTGGGCCGACAACACCAGCGCCACACGCCGCGCTGATCCAGAATTCGTCCATGACCTCAGGCTCCGGCCTCCCGGCCGGTCTCGGCCGCGCCCTCGCGCTTTTGGCCGACGCGCGCGCGGTGCCCGACGTGTCAGCCGGCTACCTGGACCTGGTCGCATCCCGGCCGGCCGGGCGGCGCAGCCTGGCCCAACGGCTGATGTCCTCCCGGCTGGTGCCCCGGGTGTACGAGCAGTGGTGGCGACCGGCGCTGGGATGGGTCGCCAAGGGACCGCGTGGTCCCGACATGGACGCCGAGCAGCGGATCGCATCGGACTACCTGGCTGTGTCCCCGGGCGACGTGGTTCTCGACCTCGCCTGCGGACCGGGCAACTTCACCCGGCGGTTCGCCACGCTGGTCGGCCCGGACGGACTGGTGGTCGGCCAGGACATGTCCACCACGATGTTGGAACGCGCGGTGCGGGACACGTTCGCCGGGACGGGGGACCGGTTCGCCAACCTCGGATACTTTCGCGCCGACGCGGCGGACCTGCCGTTTCTCGACCGGAGCTTCGACGCGGTGTGTTGCTTCGCCGCGCTGCATCTGTTCGGTGAGCCGTTGCGGGTCCTCGACCAGATCGCCCGGGTGCTACGGCCGGGGGGTCGGATCGCGTTGATGGCGTCGTGTCGCCGTGGTCCGGGCCCGGTGCGCTCGGCGGCGTCGTTGGCCATGGGCGCGACCGGGGTACGGATGTTCGGCCCGGACGAGCTCACGTCGGCGCTGCGGGAGCGGGGCTTCGGCGAGTTGCGCCAGCGGATAAGTGGCATGGTGCAGTTCGTCGGTGGCACTCGGGAGCGCCCGGACCGTCCGCCGACCCCGTGATGACCGGTGACCAACCCCGCATTGTCAGCCGCGTGTCGGGGCTGACATGCTGCCTGGAGACCTTACTGGCGAGTAGCAAGTGACGCGGAGGCGACGATGCGACTGAGCACCACGGTGATGTACGCGGGGCAGCCGAAGCGGGCCGCAGACCAGGTGGCGGCCCTGGAGCGAGCCGGCGTGGACGTGGTGTGGGTCGCCGAGGCATACGGTTTCGACTCACCCACCCTGATGGGCTATCTGGCCGCGAGAACCGAACGGGTGCAGATCGGCGCGGCGATCCTCAACATCTACTCCCGCACGCCGGCGCTGATCGCGCAAACCGCCGCCGGACTGGACTCGGTCTCCGGCGGTCGGGCGATCCTTGGACTCGGAGCCTCCGGACCCCAGGTGATCGAGGGTTGGCACGCCGTGCCGTACGACCGGCCGTTGGGTCGTACCCGCGAGGTGGTCGACATCTGCCGCCGGGCCTGGCGACGGGAAGTGATCACCAATGACGGGATCTACCAGATTCCGTTGCCCGCCGACCAGGGCACCGGGCTCGGCAAGCCCTTGAAGATGCTCACCCACCCCGAACGCGCCGAAATCCCGATCTACCTGGCGGCGCTGGGGGAGCGCAACGTGAGGATGGCCGCCGAGATCGGCGACGGCTGGCTGCCGATCCTGTTCCTTCCGGAGAAGGCGAAGGACGTATGGGGCCGGCCGCTGGCCGAGGGCGCCGCCAAACGGTCCCCGGAGCTCGGGCCGCTGGAAATCTCGGCCGGCGGGATGCTCGCGATCGGCGATGACGTGGCTGGGCTGCGTGACAACGCCCGACCCTACGTCGCCCTGTACGTCGGTGGGATGGGCGCTCGGGGCCGCAACTTCTACAACGACCTCGCCAAGCGGTACGGGTACGAGAAGGAAGCCGAGACCATCCAGGAGCTGTACCTGTCAGGTCGCAAGGACGAGGCCGCCGCCGCGGTCCCGGCGGAACTGGTGGAAAAGATGAACCTGATCGGACCGGCCGGTTACGTCCGGGAACGGATCGAAGCGTTCCGGGAGGCCGGCGTCTCCGTGCTCAACGTGACCCCGGTTGGGGAGGACCCGGTACGCCTGGTCGAACAGGTCAGGGAGTGGATCTCCTAGGGTCCCCCAGCGCGCCGAGGCGACTTGACCGGGCCGGACAACGGCGTAGCGTGCCGGGTGCGGATCCGCAGGCCGGCAACGGCGTCGTACGAGGGGGTACGAGATGGTCGAACTTGATCGCCGGACGATGCTCCGGGGTGCCGCGATGGCGGCCGGGGCCACCCTGGTCGGAGGGCCGTTCGCCGGATTCGTCGCCCGGTCCGCGCTCGCCGCGGTGGGCGGCGAAGACCCGGCCCGAGGGCTTCGCCCGATCTCCGACCTGCGTGACGGCGCGGTACGGCTGTGGTTGCCGGACGGCTTCGGGTACCGCTCCTTCCACGACACCGAGTACGACGTGGTGCTCGACGACGGCACCCGGCTGCCTGGCCGGCACGACGGAATGGCGGCGTTCCGGGGCCCCGGCGGCAATGTGGTCCTGGTGCGCAACCACGAGGTGAACGGGACCGGCACCGCGTTCGGTGACCCGGCCACGGCGTACGACCCGATGGCCCGGGGCGGCACCACCACCGTGGAGGTCACACCGTTCGGTGAAGTGGTGCGCGCATACACCAGCCTGAGCGGCACCATGATGAACTGCAGCGGCGGCCCTACGCCGTGGGGATCCTGGATCACCTGCGAGGAGACGATCAACGGACCCGATGTCGGGCCAGACTTCACAGGCGCGTCCAATGTGCCCCTCACCGAGCGGCACGGGTTCATCTTCGACGTGCCGGCCGACGGGCGGTCCGACGGAGCCCCGATCACGCACGCCGGACGGTTCGCGCACGAGTCGGTGGCCTTCGACCCCGTGGAAGGGATCCTCTACCTCACCGAGGACGACTTCGGATTCGCCTCCGGCTTCTACCGTTACCTGCCGCCGGACAATCCGCTGGACACCGGCCGGCTCGCTGACGGCGGCCGGTTGCAGATGCTCGCCGTCAAGGGCATACCGAACGTCGACCTGGCGGCCGCCCAGCCGCTCCGGGCCACGTACCAGGTGGAATGGGTGGACCTCGACGACCCGGCGCCCAGCTTCCCGTACTCTCCCGGCCAGACCGCGCCGACCAGCAACAACGACGCGCTCAGCTACGTGGCCAGGCAGGGCTGGGAGCAGGGCGCGGCGTACTTCTCCCGGCTGGAGGGCTCCGCGTACGACGGCGGCGTCGTCTACTTCACGGCCACCCAGGGCGGCGGCGAGCCGGAGCGGAGTACCGGGCCGATCGCGGACGGGTACGGCAACGGTTCCGGCCAGATCTGGGCATACCACTGCCGGTCGCAAGTGCTTCAACTGGTGTACCAGTCGCCGGGCCCGGACGTGCTGGACTTCCCGGACAACGTCACCACCAGCCCTCGCGGCACGCTGGTGGTCTGCGAGGACGGCAGCAACAACAACTTTCTGCGTGGGCTGAGCCGTGGCGGGCAGTTGTTCGACATCGCGCTGAACCGGCTGGTGAGCCGGACCGGGGCAGTCCGCTACGACGACGAGTTCGCCGGGTCCACGTTCAGTCCGGACGGGCACACCCTGTTCGTCAATATCCAGGCGAGCCGGGGCATGACGTTCGCCGTCTGGGGTCCGTGGGACCGGATCGGAATCTGACGGTGGCGGCCAGCCGGCGCGTCAGTCGACCGGCCGCTCAGGTCAGGGTCACCCGCGCCAGTCGTACCTCCCAGCCGAACTCGGTGGGTCTGGTGTAGGTGAGGTACAGCACGCGGCCGTCGCCGTACTCCGGGTGGGCCAGCACGAAGTAGGTGAAGTCCCGGGCCGGCGGCACGGTGTCGAACATCCGTGCTGGCCGTGACCACGGTCCCCAGGGGTGCGGCGCGGTCCGGTAGTACGCGGCGGTGAACCCATACACCACCATGTAGCGGCCCAGATGGCGGTTGTAGAAGACGCTGCCGGAGTGGCTGCCGTTGAACACCGTGACCGCCCCGTGGCTGTCGGGGCTCCACCGGCCGCGACCGGTATAGAACCGCCAGGCCGGGCGGGTCAGGACCTGTGCCAGGGGCACGCGGGCCAGCGTGCAGCGAAACTCGAACTGACCGACGTCTTCGCACCCGTACGCGTACAGCATCTCGCCCACGGTCACGGCCATGGTCGGATAGCGGATCTCGTGCCGAGCGAACATCGTCCAGTGGTCGCTCGCGAGGGACCCGGCACCGGGCCCTTGTCGGGGACGCGTGGTCCGTCCGGTCCGGGCGTCCCACACCGCGAGCCCACTGCCCCACATCTGGTAGCCGCTGATCGCGCCGTGGCGGCGGCCGGACGTCAGGAAGAACAGGATCCGGTCCCGGCTGGGGTCGGCGACCACCGGTCCTGGCCACAGGAAGTACTGGGTGCCGCAGTCGCCGACTCCTGGAGCACCGCACCGAGCAGGGTCATTGCGGTGGTTGAACTCCGCCTCCCACGGCGAGAACGGCAGGTACTCGGTCGGCAGCCGGGCCGCATCGAGGTGCTCGACCCCCTGGGGCTGCGCCAGGGAGATCCCGTCGACCGCATCGAGATCAGACGTGATCGCGCTGGAGTTGTCAGCCCACTGGTCCCCGTCGGCCCCGGGGACGCTCATCACGGTGTCTCCGAACACCCAGATCGTGTCGTCACCCCAGCGGGCAGACAAGCCGCCGTCCCGGCCCAGGATGCGGTGGTCCCAGGCGACCGGACCGAGGTCCTGCACCGCACGGATCGACCCCTTGGGCGGGCTTGGCCGGTCCCCGCCGACCACGACCAGGGTGGCGGCAAGGACCACGAGGGCGAGCAGCCAGGTCAGCCTCGGCACCCGGATTCCTCCCGTCCGGAACAGTCCCGTACATGATCCGGCAGGTCTGCCACTGACGCGAGTGGCCAAGGTCGCGCCAGCGCTCCGACGTCAGCCTGCCGGCGGCCGCGTCGCGGATCCACTGTGCGGTGGGGCAGATTTCGGATCTGCAGACGTAGGCACTGGTGCGCTGAATATCACACTGGTATGCCGTACTTTACCGACATAACGCCAGGTCAACGGCCATGCGTAGGCACTACCGTCAAGACATGGAAACGGAGACCTACGGGCCTGACGACGAGATTGATCTGGAAGGACCTGACTATCTGTACGTGCAACTGGCCGGTATCCTCGCAGCCCGTCTCGAACGGGGCGACTGGGCACCGCGCCGGCCGATCCCCTCGGAGACGCAGTTGGTGCAGGAGTACGGACTCGCCCGCGAGACCGTCCGCCGTGCCATCGCGTTGCTGGTCGAGCGTGGCCTGGTGCGGGTCGTGCCGCAGCGCGGCACCTTCGTGAAGCCGAAGTGAATCGACACGCCGGAGCGCTCAACCGTACCGACTCGTGACCCTCGGTGTGTGAGCCCGTACTGGTTGCGCGCTGACGTGATGCTGCTACGCCTGAGTCGGGCGAGCGCTCCGGCACCAAGTTCATCGTGGGTAGGCTCCCGCTGACGACACAGCGGAGGCTCCCAATGACCGACTATCAGTACTGCCAGGCCGTCACCACCACCGACTCCCGGGAAGCCGCGGATGCGCTGTCACGCGGTGCTGTCGAAGCCCGGGTCGCGGCGTGCGGGCAGGTGATCGGGCCGATTCACAGCACGTACTGGTGGCAGGGCACGGTCGAGACCGCCGAAGAGTGGTATGTCGTCTTCAAGACCACGGCTGAGCGTTACCCCGCGCTGGAGCAGCACATCCGTGACCATCACAGCTACGACGTTCCCGAGATCATCCTGACGCCGATCGCGGCCGGAAACCCGGCCTACCTCGCCTGGGTGACGACCGAGACCAGCCCAGAGACCAGCAGCCCGACCTGACCGCGACCGGCGAACGACGTGCTGAACCCAGCGGTCGTACGCATCGGTGTGCGTTCCGATTCGTCCGCGAACGATGGTGCAGAGGGTGTATTCGGCTTGAATGCACCGACAGTCGGACTACAAAATTTCAGTGAAGATTTGTACCGAATAGCGCCTTGCTGAACTGATAAGAGGCGAAGCCGAAATATCACATCGGTTGGCCGGGTTCTTGAGAGAACTCCCACCACACGAGCGGAAGCCAGTCGCCACCCACGAACCCGTCAACGCTTGCTCCAGCCCCCCGCAATGTCACCGTGGTCCCCACCGGATAGACAGTGCCGGACAGGCCCGTCACCGGGACTAGTAGCGTCGCGCGTCGCGTCGTTCCTGCTCCACGGTTCATCCCGGTCAGGCTAGCCGAACCAGGTCTGCGGGCGGTCAAAGCGTAAGCGACGTCACCCGCCCCGGGCGGCCACCAGAAAACGGCCAATGTGGTGGCGCCGTGGGGGTTTTCTGACAGTGAAAACGGGCTACGTACTGACGGGCCCCGTATCCGCGCACGCACTCGTCCAGCGCATGGAGGTGATCGGGATGAGGGCTGTTGTCTACAAAGAGCCGTTCAAAGTAGCCGTGGAGGAGGTGGATAATCCACGTATTCAGCATCCCAACGACGTTATTGTCCGAATCACGTCAACCGCGATCTGTGGCTCGGACCTGCACATGTACGAAGGTCGCACGGCGGCCGAGCCAGGAATCGTCTTCGGGCATGAGAACATGGGCATCGTCGAGGAGATCGGGGACGGGATCACGTCGATCAATCGGGGCGATCGCGTGGTAATGCCTTTCAACGTCGCCTGTGGGTATTGTAAGAACTGTCTCGCGGGCTACACCGGTTTCTGCCTGACCGTGAACCCGGGCTTCGCGGGGGGCGCGTACGGCTATGTCGAGATGGGGCCATTCCCCGGCGGCCAAGCCGAGTACGTGCGAGTGCCCTTCGCCGACTTCAACTGCCTGAAACTGCCGCCCGGCGATGAGTACGAGAGCGATTTCATCCTACTCGCCGACATCTTCCCGACCGGCTATCACGGCTGCGAACTCGCCCAGGTGTCGCCCGGGGAGACCGTCGCCGTCTACGGGGCCGGTCCGGTGGGACTCATGGCGGCCTACTCCGCCCTGCTGCGCGGGGCGTCGATGGTCTTCGTGGTCGACCGGGTACCTGAGCGGCTGCAGAAAGCCGAGGAGATCGGCACGATTCCGATCAACTTCACCGAAGGCAACCCGGCCGAGCAGATCAAGGACCAACTCGACGGGGAGGGCACGGACAAGGGGGTGGATGCCGTCGGTTACCAGGCTGTGGCGCACTCCGGCGAGTCAGAGGAGCCGGCAACCGTGCTGAACTCGCTCGTCGAGACGGTTCGTCCGACGGGATGGCTTGGCGTACCGGGACTGTACGTGCCGTCCGATCCCGGCGGCGTCAACGATGCGGCGAAGAGTGGGATGCTGCTCGTCGCGATCGGCAAGCTCTTCGAGAAGGGCCTGCGCGTGGGTACCGGGCAGGCAAACGTCAAACGCTACAACCGACAGCTACGCGAACTGATCATCCGGGAGCGGGCGAAGCCGAGTTTCGTGGTTTCCCACGAGCTACCGCTGGACCAGGCACCCACTGCCTACGAGAAGTTCGACAAGCGTGTCGAGGGCTACACGAAAGTGGTCCTCCACCCGCGGGGGTGACGATGAGCGCGAGAAGAGACCAGAACGCGCGCCCGGCGGCCGAGGCGCCGCCGGGCGCCCGGCCTATGACGCGCGGCGGATACACCGGGGCGCTCGCCGCCGAGGTGTTGGGTACCTACCTGCTCGTGTTCATCGGTACGGCCACAGTGCTGGCCACCCGGCCGGCGACCGCTGGTGGGGCATTGGATGCCACCGCGATCAGTCTTGCCTTCGGCTTCGCGGTCCTGGTCGCGGTCTACTCCCTGGGGCATATCTCCGGTGCTCACATCAATCCGTCGGTGACCATCGCGCTCGCCGTCGTACGCCGGTTCCCGTGGTGGGCCGTGCCCGGTTATCTGGTCGCTCAGTTCGCCGGGGCTATTTTGGCGGCACTGACCACCTGGTCGCTGTTTGGTGAGCGGGCGCGTGAAGACCTGCTGCTTGGGGCGACATCTCCCGGTGAGCGCGGGGAACTCGCGGCGTTGCTTGCCGAGGTCGTGATCACCTTTTTGCTACTGGCCGTCGTGATGGCCATCGCGGTCGATGAGCGCTCACCCGGACGCCAGGTGTCCGGGGTCGCCATCGGACTGGTCGTCGCCGGTGCCATCTTCGCCACCCTGCCGGTCTCCGGCGGCTCCCTCAACGCCGCTCGCACCTTCGGCCCGATGATCGTCGCCGGGGAGTTTCCCGGATGGTGGGTGTATCTCGTCGGCCCGGTCGCAGGCGCCATCGCAGGTGCCGCAGTCTGGGAATTCCTACTCCGCCGGGGACAGCCGCCGGGCGCGGGGCGCCAGTAGGGCAGGCGGGCCGGAGGAGTCAGTCCTTACTGGATCCCCGCCCGCCCGACCTCGCGCCGAGCGACTTGAGGTGTGACTCTGCTCGGGAGCCAAAACACCCCGGCTCGACCGTGAGCCGGGGTGTTCCTGCTGGTGGGCGCTACTGGGATTGAACCAGTGACCTTTTCCGTGTCAGTCCAGTCAGGGCCGAATTCTGCCCGACGTTAATCCCGCGTTGTCCGAGATCACAGGGGGCTCAATCGTCCGTCACCGTTCACGGCGGTCCGGCGTGGAACGTGATGCCTGGCTCCCCGCGTGGCTCCCGGAGAACCGCTGGAACACCTCGGGATGTCGGCCCACTTCGCGCCGTTTAATGGTGATTCGCGGTACCCGACACCTTAAGACATCAAAGATCTTGGCTGTACGGGCTTCTCAGCGGGCCGTGAGGGTGGCTGTGAAGGCTTGACGACCTCAGCCCTTGCTTCACCTCTCCTTGTCTGTCCCGCTGCCTCACACGGACCCTCAACGCCTGTTTTGGCCGGCTCGTGGGCGTGCTGTCCTGCCGGGATGGCGGGGAACGTTCTAGTTCGGTGGCACTGTAGCCATAGTCACCGCTTCGGTTAATCCCTATCGTCTGGTCACGCTAAAACCCCGGACGGTCTTCGCCGCGTTGGCTGGCGTTCCGGCTGGGTTGCGTTCCTTGACAACTCCACGAACGATGGGGGACCGGTAAGCAGTTACTTGCTTTACCGGACCCCCATCGAGTCTAGGTGGCTGTACCGCCCAAGAGTGTTTCAGCGTTCCTTGTTGACAGCCGATTCCGTATTGAGAGATAGGCGAGACGTTTCACTCCTGACGTGCCCGTGTACTGGCACGTAGCTCGTGGTAGCTCGCCGCGAACGCGGACCACCAAATCCGAGGGTCGGTCGCGGTAATCGCCTGTGCAAGCTGCTTCCCGGATTCGGTTCGCAGCGACTCAACGGAAGTATTGCGCCACGGATCGGTAGCGTACCCTTGGCTCTTGTACTCGGTGGCTTGAATCAAGGTCTCAATCTTGTCGGCGTCGTGGGCAACCTTCGACTCCATTGTTTCTGTCTCCTCGTACTCTGCGGTTATTGCCTGGAATACCTTGGCGATCTCGTCCGGCATACCTGAGGTCTGGTGAGCCGTCACAGCTTCCGGTACTGCGGTGGTGACATAGGCGCGGCCAACTGAGGGGACGTCTCCTATGCGGGTTTCGTGGACGTCGTGCATCAGGCACAGCGCGGCCGTCCGACCGGGGTCCGCACCCTCTAGTGCAGCTAGAGCGATGCCGATTAGTCCTACCCGGAAGGAATGTTCGGCTACGGTCTCTGGCTGCCTGATGCCCAGTAGTAACCAGCCGGAACGGGGAATGTTCTTGAGGTGGCCTGCCTCGAATAGGAACGCCGCCACTCCGGTCAGCGGGTGAGTTTCCTCGGCTGGAACCGGAACGCTTGCCTGGGACTGCGCAGTGTGCATTGTATCTGTGCGTCGTTCGCCTGGTGCATTAACGATCCGCATGGATCGAGACTTACTTATGATTAGCCCCTCTTGTGTAAGCAGTTTCATCGCTTCTGTGATAGTAAAGACGCTGGTACCCCATTGCTGCGCAAGCTCGCGCGTTGACGGGAGTGCCTCGTTGTGACGATATGTGCCGGCTTCAATCGCGCTCCTGAAATCTCGGGCGATCTGTCGATGGAGGGGTTCCGGCCGATTTAGCTGAGGCGTGGACGGTATGGCGCTACGGGACGATTCGTCATCGGGCATGTAGCCGATTTTACCAGTGACCTAGCAATTGTATGGATCTCTGGTGATCCAGTCATAGCGGTTTTAGCTGCGTAAGGTCAGCACGTTTAACCCCCGCCGACATCAATTAGCGCCGCTGCGATTGAAGCCATGCTCGTGACCACTTGGTCCGCCCCAAGCTGCCTGAACTCATCAATCTTGTGCGGTTTGTTGGCGTAACCGATCACCGGCATCCCTGCGGCGTTTGCTCCGAAGATGTCAGTAGTCGAGTCGCCGACGAAAAGGCATTGTTCAACTGTGTGCCCAAGGGTCCGCGCTGCCGTCATCAGTAGTTCGGGGTTTGGCTTCATTCGCTCCGGCTCTGCGTATGGCCGCCCAATAATTGAATCGACATACCTAAAGAGGTGATGAGCCTTGAGATACGCCTCAATTGCAGGAGTAGAATTATTACTGACGATTGCTACGTTTCGGCCACCCCGGGCCGCAGCAACTATCACCTCTCTAGCGTACGGCGTCGGGGCAGATGAGGAAACCGCCGTAAGCTCGGCCGACCGAAGTCCGTCCTCGATATAGGCTGTAAGTTCGGGACGAACTAG
>DASUSI010000075.1:0-2208 GCA_036375165.1 Micromonosporaceae bacterium
GGCTCGCTCTACTGACGTTGGCCGGGCGGCCCGAAGGTCACACGGTCAGAGCCTCCCGGACCGCGGGCTAGGAGACCGCTGAATAATCCGCGTGCCGTTACCCCCGGTTTGATTGGGCTTGATCGATAATTGGTGGGTGCAGGGTCGTTCGGGTTCTGAGCCGGAGTTGCTGGATACCGCGGCGTTGGTCGGGCATTTGGTGCCGGCGGGCAGTGTGTATGCGTTGCTGGCTGAGCATCGGCAGGTGTTGTTCCCGGACGGGATGTTCGAGGATTTGTTTCCGTCTGGGCGGGGCCGGCCGTCGTTGCCGGGTGCGGTGATCGCGTCGGTGCTGGTGCTGCAGACGTTGCAGGACTTCTCGGACCCGGAGGCGGTCCAGGCGGTGCGGTGTGACCTGCGCTGGAAGGTGGCGTGCGGGCTGCCGATCGACCATGGCGGGTTCCATCCGACGACGTTGACCGTGTGGCGGCAGCGGCTACGCAAGTCGAAGCGACCGGACCGGATCTTCGAGGCGGTCCGGCAGGTCATCGCGCAGACCGGCGTGTTGAAAGGCAGGACCCGCCGGGCGATGGATTCGGTGGTCTTCGACGACGCGGTCGCCACCCAGGACACCATCACCCAACTGATCGCCGGGATGCGCCGGGTCCGGCGGGAGGTGCCCGGCGCGGCCGAGGTGATCGCCGAGTCGTGTCACGCCCATGACTGGGACGATCCGGGCAAGCCACGGATCGCCTGGGACGACAAGACCGCCCGCGACGCCCTGGTGTCGGCGCTGGTGACCGACGCGTTGACAGTGGTCGACGCGTTCACCGGCACAAAGCTGACCGAGCCCGCTGAGCAGGCCTTGGCCCTGCTGGCGCTGGTCGCCGGGCAGGACGTCGAACCGGCCGATGGCTCCGACGGCACCGACGGGCGGTGGCGCATCGCCCGCCGGGTCGCCCCGGAACGGGTGATCTCGATCGTCGACCCGCAGGCCCGGCACGTGCACAAGACCGTCCACCACCGCCAGGACGGGTTCAAGGGCCACGTCGTCATCGAGCCGGACACCGGCCTGTTCACCGGCGCCGAGCTGACCGAAGCCGCCGGAGCGGACAACCACGAAGCGGTGGTTGGCCTGGACCTGCTCGACCACGACCCCGACATCACGCCCGGTCAGGGCCTCGAGGTCCTGGGCGACACCGCTTACGGCACCGGCGACACCCGCGCCGCCCTCGAAAAGGCCGGACACACCCCGATCATCAAACCCGCACCACTACGCCCCGCGGTGCCCGGCGGGTTCACGATCGACGACTTCACCGTCGACGAGCAGGCCGGCACCGTCACCTGCCCCAACGGGCTCACCCGCCGCCTGACCGCGAAACGCACCGCGACCTTCGGCGTCGCCTGCCGCGGCTGCCCCCTGCGCGCGCAGTGCACCACCGCCAAGGACGGCCGGTCGGTCACTTTGCACCCCCACGACGCCCGGCTCCGCGCCGCCCGCCGCCAGTGGGCCACCAACCCTGCCCTGCGCGCCACCTACCGCCAGCACCGGCCCATGGTCGAACGCTCCATCGCCTGGCTCATCGGCCCGAAAGGCCGCTGCCGCAAACTGCGCTACCACGGCACCACCGCCAACACCTGGTGGCTACGCACCCGCATCGCCGGCCTCAACCTGCGCCGACTGCTCAACCTCGGCCTCACCCGCCAGCCCACCGGCTGGACCCTCGCCTGAACTCGCCCGAACCGGCACTTCCCGGCAGCCCCCACCGCCTCATAGCCTGGTTCACCGACGGGGAAGGCAAGCTCGCAGTCCAGCCACACGCTGTGACCTAACGCCGCTCGACGGCTCTTGAGACACCTTCCCCGTCACTTCTACATCCGCCTTCCCCAGAAACCGGGATTGTTCAGCGGTCTCCTAGGCGAGGAACGGGGATCGTGGCCCTTCCACATCCACGCCACGGCGGTCTCCGATCCCGATCTCTCCGCGCCGGCCGCCGACCAGATCCACGACTACCAGTTCGGGCGGAACGGCCTGGCCAACCACGCCGCCGACGACACGCCCCCGGCGTACCAGGTCGCGTTCACATGGTGGGAGAAGTACCGCCGAGGCTAAAAGATCGACGGGCTTGCATTCGTACGGAGGCCGGGCAGATCCTGGGTGTCCGGGGGAGTTCCTCCAGGAGGCGCCTCATGGCTCAAGACGCAGCTGCCCGAAATGTCCAGCTAGGC
>DASUSI010000076.1:0-10192 GCA_036375165.1 Micromonosporaceae bacterium
GGTGTGGCCGGTGAGGGGCTGGCCGATCGGGCCGCCGGTGGCCGGGTCCCACAGCCGCACCTTGTCGTCGCCGCCGCTGGCGAGCAGGCGACCGTCCGGGCTGAACGCCACCGCCCGCACCCAGTCGGTGTGGCCGGTGAGGGGCTGGCCGATCGGATCGCCGGTGGCCGGGTCCCACAGCCGCACCTTTCCGTAGCTGGCGCTGGCGAGCAGGCGGCCGTCCGGGCTGAACGCCACCGCCATCACCGAGTCGGTGTGGCGGAGGGGCTGGCCGATCGGATCGCCGGTGGCCGGGTCCCACAGCCGCACTGTCCTGTCGTAGCTGGCGCTGGCGAGCAGGCGGCCGTCCGGGCTGAACGCCACCGAGCACACAGACTTCCGGAAGATCCGTCCCGCATGACCTTCGATGACCCTCAGGCAGCGCCGCGGAACCGCTACGAGCGGCACGTGATCGCCGGCCGTGTGGGCGGGTCGAGGAGCTTTGGTCGGGTGGTCCGCGGTCGGCGCTGGCACTGGTGGTGTCGCCGGTTCCGCCGCGCGGAGCAGGTCTCGTGCGGCGGTGGCGACGGTGGGGCTGTCGTGTGAAGCGGTCACGTGCAGGGCCCGCTGGGCGGCCAGGACTTTCCCCGGATCCGCCGAAGTGAGCCACTCACCGAGGGTGGCCACCGCGCCACGGCGGATGTCCGGATATGGACTGTCCAAGCTCAGCCGCAGCGCCTCCGGCAATGTCACCGCGGTGACAACCACCCCGTTGGGGTTGCGGGCCAGGATGATCTCGCCTTCGGCGCCGTACAGCCAGCGTTGCGGGCTCTGCGCACCACCTACGGCCTTCACCTGGTCCGCGGCGTGTATGTAGGCGTCCTCTACCGAGATGTAGCCGTCGCCGTCGCGGTCGGCGTTGCCGCTGCGCAGACCGTCGACCAGCGCGGCGGTGAACACCGACCTGGTGGTAAACGCATCAGGCAGCGGGGTGCCTTCGTAGGAGTACTCGCCGGCTCGGGAGGCGGTGAGCACAGCACGGCCGCGGCCGGCACCGACCAGCCGGCGCTCCAGGTCGACCTCGGTGCCGCCTTTGGTCCGCGTGAACGCGCCGCTGAAGCAGCAGTCCAGGATCAGCACCTGCCGGTGGGCCGGGCACTCCTCCAGTCGGTCCAGCAGCCACGCCGACTCCACTGCGGTCGAGCCGAGCTGCGTCTTGACCGTGTCCGTGGCGGCGAAGTACAAGCGTCCCCAGGCATCCAGCACACCGTGACAGGACAGGTAAACCACCACCAGGTCGTCCCGGCAGCGGCCGGTCAGAAACGCATCGACCGCCCGGCGAATCTCGTACTCCGGTCGGTCCAACACCGACGTCACGTCAAACCCGCCAATGCCGGGATCGGCCAACACCTCGATCATCTCGGCCCCGTCCTGCGCCGGGGCCCGCAGCTGAGAAAAGCCTGGATCGGTATAGCTGCTGGTGGCTATCACCAAGGCCAGCCGCAGCCCGGACGGTTTAGGAGCCGGAGGCATGCCGGGCGAGCCACACGTTCATGATCTTCTCCTGCTGTTCCGCGGTGGCGCCCGTGACCTTGATCGTGTCGCCGTCGATGGTGACTTCGACACTGCGGCCGTTGCGGGACACCCAATCGCGGATCTTGCTGAGCACCGCCTTCAGTCCAGCCGCGCCCAGCCGCACGCCCAGCATCCCCACCAAGCTCGCCGCGCCGGCCTTGGCCCCCTCAGGTGCGGTATCGGTGGTCAGCGGCTCCACCATCTCGACGTCCAGGTCGAGAAGCTCCGCGCGCAGCCGCCGGGCCAGTCCAGCCGCCTCGTCTCCATCCTCGTCAGCGGCCGAACTGACCCGCACGATCAGATCGAACATCGCGTCTTCATCCAAAATGACCAACCTCCATTGTGGCTTCGTGTGGCAGCAGCGTGGTCGTTACGTAGCGCCGGCTCAGTGGCTTCGGCTGCGGGTGTGGTTGAGGTGAGTGAACATCTTGGCGCAGCCGGCGTCGGCGAGTGCGTCGCGTTGCAGAGCTGAGTTCTGGTCGCGGGGGTTGGAGACGCGGGCATGGCCGATCGCGGTCACCCGATGAACGGTATGGTTCGGGCCGCCGCAGGCGATAGATTGTCAGACGTTGATTTCTGGCGGTTTTCCGACACCATCCGCTCGATATCAGGTGCTGCCGTACACGGCTAAGACCCGGATCACCGATCTGACGCACCGCATAGCCGCTTGTTCTAGCCAGACTGCTCAGGGTCGCGGTGGACCGTGTCGGGTGAGAACGCCGGGACGCAGACCGCGATGTACTCCGCGCCTTCCGGGCCGGGCGTGGAATAGCGCACCCATTCGCCGCGCCCGGCGGATACCGCCTGGCCTGCGTTGACCTCAAGCCGCCCGGCGTCGTGCTCGACCACCAGAGTGCCGCGCAACACCAGCGTGTACTCATCGAACTCGGGACGCTGACCCGGCTCGCTCCAGCCGGACGGGCTGCGCATGTGTGCCACGCTCACCTGGCTGGTGCCGGTGTTCACGCCGCCCACGTACTCCTGGATGATCTTCGGCGGCTCCCCCACCGCCGCGACCTGCGTGGGATTCTCGATCAGTTCGGCCATGCCGACCAGCATGCCCGACGCCGCCCGACCGCCCCTCAGCGGTGGGCACCGCTCCGCAGGAGCACCGCGGCGTCGACCAGGGCGGTGAACAGTCGCACGTCGGTGCCCTCCTCGGGGTGCCACTGCACGCCCATGACGAACCTGTCGCCCGGACGTTCGATCGCCTCGATGCTCTCGTCATCGGCCCACGCGGCGGGTAGCAACCCGGCCGCGAGCCCACGCACCGCCTGGTGGTGGTAGCAGTGCACGGTCAACGTCGTGCCGAGGATCCCGGCAAGCCGGCTCGCCGGGCGCACCCGTACCCGGGTGGTGCCGAACCTGCCCCGCGCCGGCTGGTGCCCGGTGTGCCCGACCGCGTCGGGCAGGTGCTGGACGATGCCGCCGCCGAGCGCGATGTTCAGCAGTTGCATCCCCCGGCACACCCCGAGCACCGGCTTACCCGCGTCCAGCGCGGCGGACAGCAGCGCCACCTCGGCGGCATCCCGTTCCGGGTAGCTCGGGCCGGTACGGGGATGTGCCGGCGCGCCGTAGCCGGCCGGATCGAGGTCCGCGCCACCGGCCAGCAGCAGCGCGTCAACGGCTCGGATGGCATCAGGGACAGCGGCCGGTGGCAGCAGCACCGGTACGCCACCGGCGGCGGCCACCGCGTCGGTGTAGCTGCGGGGTAACAACGCCACCGGGCGGGACCAGATCCCCCAACTCGCCCGCTCCGCGTACGTGGTGATCCCGACGACCGGTTTCACAGCCACTCCCCAGTCGGTGACGCCGGCAGCCCGGCCGGCTCCATTGCCAGCTGTACAGGCATGGTTACAGTCTGGATTGAGTCATGGCCCCGCTGGACGTGTCAAGCGACCGGCCGCCGGATCGAGTTCGGACCGCCGAGGATCTAGCCGCGGTACGTGCCGACCAGCCGGCCTTGCGTGGTCGCGGTGCCGGCGATCATGTCGCTCGCCCGGTCCGCGGGGATGCCCGGGTCGATGTCCAGGTGTGTGCCCAGCACGTACACCGTGAAGCGGTAGTGGTGCACCCCGGTCCCCGCGGGCGGGCACGGTCCCAGGAAACGGCGGTCGCCGCCGGAGTTCGGGCCGACCGTGCCACCGGGCGGCGTGCCGCCCTGCGGGCTCCCGGATGCGGTCGGGTCGATGCCGGTCACGACCCAGTGCACGTACCGGCCACCGACGGCGTCCGGATCGTCCACCACCAGGGCGAGTTCGGTCGCCCCGGCTGGCACCCCGGTCCACGCCAGCGGCGGCGGGATGTTGTCGCCCTTGCAGGAGTACCGCCGCGGGATCGGCTCGCCGTCCCGGAACGCCGTGCTGGTCACCCTGACGGCGGTGTCCGGCGTACCCGGCGACGTCCCGCTGGGCGTGCCCTCTGGCGTCGCGGGCCCGCTGGAAGCGGGGCCCGCCGCGGTCTCGCCACCGGGTGAGCCGCCGCCGCACCCGGCGAGCGCGATCAGGCTCCCGAGCACGAGCGCGACCCCCAGAAGACTGGTCACCGTGCGACCCACCTTCCCTGGGTACCCGCACGGCGGTGCCGGCAACCCGGGGCACGAGCTGGCGGCTCAGGAACGGTTCGGGGGTCAGCAGCGGCTGAAATCGCGGAGCGGCCGGCGGGGGCCGCGGCGCGGCGGCCGGTTGCCGGCGGCGACCACCAGTCGGACCACCCTGCCCCGGTGTCCGGCGAACGGCTCCAGCAGTTCCAGCATCCGTGCATCGTCCGCCCGCGGCTCCCCTGCCAGGGTGTACGCCACCTGGTGCGGCAGGTGGTAGTCGCCCACGCTGACCGCGTCCGGGTCCCCGTACGCCAGGCGACCCAGCTCACCCACCGTCCACGGGCCGATCCCGGACACCGAGCGCAACCGGTGGGAGGCCGCCTCCGGTGACAGGTCGACGGTCTCCTCCAGCCTGGCCGCCACGCTCGCGGCTCGGCGTAGCGTGTCGGCGCGGCGCTGCTCCACCCCGTACCTGTGGAACACCCAGTACGGCGTCGCGGCGACCGCCTCCGGGGCGGGAGGCAGCAGCATCGGCACCGGACCCGGGGCCGGCTCACCGAAGTGGCGGACCACCCCGAGGTACGAGCGGACCGCCTCCTGCCAGGTCACCTTCTGCTGCAGCACGGTGCCCAGCAGCTCCTGGAACACCCGGCCGCTGCGGGGCAGCAGGACATCCGGCGAGCGTGCCGCCAGGCCGGCCACAACCCGATGCCGGGCCGCCACCTCGCGGAAGTCGCCCAGCGGCTGGTGCAGTCCGGCGAGTGCCTCGGCACGTTCCACCAGCCAGGGCCCGCCCGGACCGTACCCGGTGGCGATCAGGTCCCCGCCGTCGTGGCACAGCCGTACCACGCCGGCTCCGTCGGGGGTACGCGACGCCCGCCAGAATTCCCGTACCCCGAGGCGGGCCGTCGGGTCCCGGCGTCCCACCACGAGCGGCCCGACGGTGGCCGGCAGGTCGTACCGTTCTGGGACCGGGAACCGCCGCCGGGCCCGGACCTCACCGCCGGCACGGGCACCCGCCGCGGGCAGCGGCTGGGGCTGGGCGGCGGGGCGTGGCATGCCGACACCCTGCCAGAACTCGGCCGACGGCGGTGACCGCGCCGCGTGGTCCGGCTACTGGATCGCCGACTCGTCCATCCAGAAGATCTCCCAGATGTGACCGTCCAGGTCCTCGAAGCTGCGGGTGTACATGAAGCCCTGGTCGTCCGGGTCCCTCGCCGGCTGGCCACCGCTTTCCAGCGCCTTGTCCACGAGTGCGTCGACCTGCTGCCGGCTGTCCACCGCGAGCGCCACCAGCACCTCGGTGCTCTTCCTGGCGTCGGCGATGTCCTTCTTGGTGAACGTCTTGAAGAACGACTCCAGCAGCAACATCACGTAGATGTCGTCGCTGACCACCATGCAGGCGGCGTTCTCGTCGGTGAACTGAGAGTTGAACGAGAAGTCGAGCCCGGTGAAGAACCGCATCGAGTTCTCCAGATCCTTCACCGGGAGATTCACGAAGATCTGCTTCGCCATGAGTGCCCCCACCCTGTCTTCCGGTCACGGGTCCGGCGGACCCCCAGCTGGCCCTTCCCGCCTCGGTCGCCGGGCCGTCGAGACTTCCGCCAGACCGCGGTTCCGATCACTTCCCTGTTCCAGCCTAAGAAAGGCGGTACCGGTGAGGGACGGTATTCGGGTACGCACCATGTGTCGGTTTTCAGAAACTCAGTCCGATTCGATGGGATCCCCGCTCTGGCGGGCCGCCAGCATCGCGGCGGCGTCCTCGGCGTTCCTCGCCGGGGACGCCGCCACATAGCCCGGTTCCACTCGGTGACCACGAATCTTCACCTGCCGGTCCATCCGGCCCAGGAACTCCAGCGAGCCGTCGTGGCGGACCCGCACCCGGTCGCCGGAGCGGTAGGCACGCGAGTTCGGGACGGTCGAGAACGGGTCGGCGATGAACCGGTCCGCAGTGCCGTCCGGGGACAGGTATCCCCGCGCGACACCGCCGCCGGTGATCAGCAGCTCACCGGCCGCTCCCCGGGGCACCGGACGCAGCTCGCGGTCCACGACGTACGCCCGTACGTGATCCAGCGCGTGACCCAGCGGGACTGTGGCGCCGCGCGAGGTCGGTGGCTCGTCCGGCACCCGGTACGCGAGCACCGAGACCGTGGTCTCGGTCGGCCCGTAGTGGTTCCAGACCGTACATTCCGGACGGGCCTCACGGATCGCGTCGACCAGGTCCCACGGGCAGGCTTCGCCGGCCAGGATCAGGTGCCGGGCGGGTACCACCGCGTCCAGCAGCCCGGCTTCGGCGACCGCGGCCAGGTGGCTGGGCGCCAGTTTCATGACATCGATCCGGTGCCGGCGGACGTACCCGGCGAACCGTTCCGGGGCGCTCGCCCACTCGTACGGCAGAACGTGCAGTGTGCCCCCGGTGGCCAGGGCACCGTACAGGTTGGTCAGCCCCAGGTCGGCGGCGAAGGTCGACACCATCGCGTAGCTCAGCCCGTCGGGCAGTGCCATCCGCTGGATCACGGAGTCCAGGTAGCGGGCGAGATGGCGGTGTTCCACCACCACGCCCTTGGGACGCCCGGTCGAGCCGGAGGTGAACAGCAGGTACATCGGCTCGTCGTCGCCGACCGACCGGTCCAGGTCCGCTCCACTGTGGCTGGCGAGTTGGGCCGCGATGCGGTCCACCGCCACCACGTCCACCAGCTCGGGCAGGCCCGCGACGTCGATCCCGGAGTGGGTCAGCAGCAGTCCCACCCCGGCTTCCCGGAGTACCGCCGCGATGTGGCCCGCCGGCATGGCCGGGTCCAGCGGCAGGTACGTCAGGCCGGCCTTCATCGCGGCGAGCATCGCGACGACGTACTCGACGGAGCGTTCGAACAACAACCCGACCGGGCCGGATGTCCGTCCCCGCAGGTGCCGGGCCAGCCGGTTGGCCCGGTGGTTCAGTTCGCGGTAGCTGACGGCCCGGTCGAGGCACCGGACCGCGATGCGTTCCGGGTACGCACGGGTGTGCGTCTCGAACCGGCTGAGCACCGAGGGCGCGGGCAGCCGGGGCCGAGCGTCGGTGCGCGGGGCCGGATCCCCCGGCGGTACGCCGGGCAGGGTGGCGGCCGGGGCATCCAGGTCATCCAGCAACGCGTTGAGCACCCTCACGAAGTGCGAACCGAGCCGGACCGCCAGGGTCCGGTGGAGCAGGTCGGTGGCGTAGTTGACAGTGACCCGGATCCGGTCCGGGGAGTCGACAACGGTGCAGGTCAGGTCGAATTTCGCGCGTGCCCGCTGGACATCCAGGGGCCGCACGTCGAGTTCCGGCACCGGCTCCCGTACCCGGGTCGCCGGGTAGTAGTTGAACATCACCTGCACCAGTTCGCCGGCGCTGAGGTCACGTTCCGCGCCGAGTTCGGCCACCAGATGCTCGAACGGCAGACCCTGGTGCTCGAAGTCCCGCAGACTGCGCTGCCACACCCGGCGTACCAGGTCCCGGCGGGTCGGCTGGTCGCCGAAGTCGAGCCGCAGCACGACAGTGTTGACGAAGCACCCGATCAGCCGTTCCAGCTCGACGCGGTCCCGCCCGGCCACCGGGGTACCCAGCACCACGTCGTCGGTGGCACAGTGCCGGTGCAGCACGTACCCGAAAGCGGTGAGCAGCACCGCGAACGGGGTGACCGCGGCGTCGCGGGCGGTGGCGCGCAGCCGGCCGCGAGTCCTGCGATCCAGGTCCAGATGGATCTCGGCGCCGTGGTCGTCGCGGACCGGCGGACGGAGATGTTCCAGCGGCAGTTCCAGAGTCGGTGGCATCCCGGCGAGCCGTTCCCGCCAGTAGTCGAGGTGGTCCCGGGTGCCGTCCGTGCTGAGCTGGGACCGCTGCCACGCCGCGTAGTCGGCGTACTCGATCGCCAGCGGTTCCGGGCCCGCACCGGTACCGGTCACAGCACGGGTGTACGCCTGGAAGAACTCGTCCAACAGCAGCCGGCAGGACCAGGCGTCCGTGGCGATGTGGTGGGTGACGAACAGCAGCGCGTGGTCCAGGGCGGAGATCCGGGCCAGGGTGACCCGCAGCGGGAAGTCACGGTCCAGGTCGAACGGTCGTTCCACCCGGTCGGCGAACAGTTCCCGGGCGTCATCCAGTGAGCCCGGCCGCGGTAGCTCCACCACCTCGATGCCGAGCCCTTCCATGGCGACGTCCGGGTCGGCCACCACCAGTCCCGCGTCGTCGTCACCATCGCCGGGTGAGCACCTGGTGCGCAACACCTCGTGACGGGCCACCACGTTCGCGAGCGCCGCGTGCAGCGCCGTGACGTCCAGGGAGCCTCGCAGCCGTACCGCTTCGATGTTGTTGTACGCGGGGCTTTCCGGCCGAAGCTTCTGCAGGACGTAGTGCCGGCGCTGGGCGCACGACATCGGGAGCCGCCCCGACCGGTCGACGCGGGGGATTTCTCCGGGCTCCGCGTTGCGCGCCTGGTCCTTGAGGGCGCGACGGAGCCGCGCCCGCTGCTGCGGTGTGAGGCGGGTGAGCCGGTCGTTGAGGGGGTTGACCGAGGTGCTGGTCACGCCCGCTCTCCCCCGGCCAGCGCACCGTCCTCCAGCGCCTCGACGTCCAGGGCTTCGACGTCCAGCGCGTCGGTGTCCAGCGCGTCGAGCAACGCCTCAAGTTCGGCGGGGTCGGCCGCCAGCAACGCGTGCTCCTCTATCGCGGCGGCGATGTCCCGGATGGTGGCCGCGACGAAGATCTCCAGCACCGACAGTCGCATCCCGTACTCCTGTTCGATCCGGGCCGCCAGACTCGCCGCCACGATGCAATCGCAGCCCAACGCGAACAGGTCGGTCGCGGCCGAAGGTCGCTCGATGTCGAGCAGTTCGGCGAGTTGACCGGCCAGCCAGGACTCGACCTCACCGAGGGGCGGAACATCGCCATCCGGAGCGGCCGATTCGGCGAGCGCGGTCAGAGCGGCCCGGTCGACCTTCCCGCTACGGGTCCTCGGCAGTTCGGTCAGCTCGACGAACCCCGCCGGAATCATGACCGACGGCAGCACGTCCATCAGGCCACGGCGAAGCGCCGGGATGCTGAACGGGCGACCTGTGGCGGGTACCACATACCCGGTGAGGCAGGCGGTCTGGTCGGTCCTGGTGGCGGTCACGAACGCGTCGGCGACCGCCGGCTGGTCCCGGAGGGCTCGGGTGACCTCGACGGGATGTACCCGTACCCCATTGATCTTGACTTCGTCGTCGACACGTCCGATCACGACCAGGTCGCCGTTGCCGTCGACCGTCCCCAGGTCACCGGTGCGGTACCCGGTCACGCCGTCGCCGAGGTGGGCGAACCGGGCCCGGTTCGCCACGGGCAGCCCGAGGTAGCCGAGGCTGCAGGCACGGCTCACGATCACGATCTCGCCGCTGGTCGCGGGGTGGTTCAGGGCTTGCCGGATCAGCTCGGCGTCGAGTGTCGCGTCTGGCCGGACCAGGCAGAACCGGGTGCCCGGGACCGGCTTGCCAGCCGGGACACGGTCGCCGATCCGCTCGTCAGGGGCCACCCGACGGTAGATGGTGCCCTGGCCGCTTTCGGTGGAACCGTACGAGTTCACCCGCACCGCTGTCGCCGGGAACCTCGCGTGCCATCCGGCGAGGACGTCGGGGGCCAGCGGCTCTCCGATGAAGAACACCGCTCGTACGGTGGGGCAGGTCGTCCGGCCGTGGCGCAGCCAGCCACGGGCAATCGACGGCACGACCGTGACCAGGCTGATCCGTTCCCGGGCCAGCCATGCCACCGTGACCTCTGGTGAGGCGGTGTCGTCGTCGGTGGGAAGCACCACGGCCGCCCCGGCTGCCAGCGGCGCGAAGATGTCCCGCAGGCTGGCCTCGAAACTCACCCCGGTGAGGAACGCGAACCGGTCCGCGGGCCGGATGTCGAATTCCGGGATGAACCAGTCCACAAAGGATCGGATCCCCACGGCAGAACCCAGCACCGGCTTGGGCACCCCGGTGGAACCGGAGGTGAAGTAGACCCATCCGCCCTCGTCGGCGGCTCGCTGATCCTTGTCAGCTCCTCCGGCGAGTTGGGTGATCCCCGACTCCCGCAGGATGAGTTCGGGCCGCGCCAGGCCG
>DASUSI010000077.1:0-102256 GCA_036375165.1 Micromonosporaceae bacterium
TGGTCCCCTTCGGTGAACCTCATCCCGATAACCCCGGACGTAGCGCGACCCATCGGCCGCAACGCCTCGTCACTGGCCTGGAACCGGATCGCCTGGGCGTGCTTGCTGACCAGCAGCAGGTCGTCATCCGGGCTGATCAGCTCGGCCGCGACCAACTCGTCGTCGCCCTTGAGAATCACGGCGATGATGCCGCCGGTGCGGTTCGAGTCGAATTCCTCCAGCTTCGTCTTCTTCACCAGCCCGTTCTTCGTGGCCAGCACCAGGTACGGCGACACCTGGTAGTTGCTGATCCGCAGCACCTGGGCGATGTGCTCGTCGGGCTGGAACGCCAGCAGGTTCGCCACGTGCTGGCCGCGCGCGTTGCGGTTGGCCTCCGGGATCTCGTACGCCTTCGCCCGGTACACCCGGCCCTTGTTGGTGAAGAACAGGATCCAGTCGTGAGTGGAACTGACGAAGAAGTGGGCGACGATGTCATCCTGCTTCAGGCCAGCTCCCTGCACACCCTTGCCGCCCCGCTTCTGGGAACGGTAGAGATCGACCTTGGTACGTTTCGCGTACCCGGTGCGGGTGATCGTGACCACCACGTCCTCCCGGGCGATCAGGTCCTCCATCGAGACCTCGCCGTCGAACGGCACGATCCGGGTACGCCGGTCATCGCCGTACTTGTTGACGATCTCGGTGAGTTCCTCGCTGATGATCCGGCGCTGCCGTTCCGGCTTTGCCAGGATGTCCTTCAGATCCGCGATCTTCAGCTCGATGTCGGCCAGCTCGTCGACGATCTTCTGACGTTCCAGCGCCGCCAGCCGCCGCAGCTGCATGTCCAGGATCGCGGTGGCCTGAATGTCGTCGATCTCCAACAGCCGGGTCAGGCCCCGCTTCGCCTCGTCCGGCGTGGGGGACCGGCGGATCAGCGCGATCACCTCGTCCAGCGCGTCCAGCGCCTTCACCAGACCACGCAGGATGTGCGCCCGTTCCTCGGCCTTGCGTAACCGGTAGCGGGTCCGCCGTACGATCACGTTGACCTGGTGGTTGACGTAGTGCCGTACGAACTGGGCGAGGTTCAGCGTGCGCGGCACCCCGTCGACCAGCGCGAGCATGTTGGCACCGAAGGTGTCCTGCAATTGGGTGTGCTTGTAGACGTTGTTGAGTACCACCTTGGCGACCGCGTCCCGCTTCAGCACGATCACCAGTCGCATCCCGGTACGCCCGGAAGATTCCTCCCGGATGTCAGCGATCCCGGCGAGCTTCCCGTCCTTGACCAGCTCCGCGATCCGCTCGGCCAGGTTGTCCGGGTTCACCTGGTATGGCATCTCGGTGACCACCAGGAGCTGACGACCCCGATTGTCCTCCTCGACCTCCACCACGGCCCGCATCCGGATCGAGCCGCGACCGGTACGGTATGCGTCCTCGATCCCGGACGTTCCGACGATCAGTGCCTTGGTCGGGAAGTCCGGACCCTTGATGATCTTCAGGAGCGCTTCCAGGGTCTCCGCCTCGTCGGCCTGCGGGTGCTCCAGGCACCACTGCACCCCGGCGGCGACCTCGCGCAGGTTGTGCGGCGGGATCTTGGTCGCCATCCCGACGGCGATGCCTTCGGAGCCGTTCACCAACAGGTTCGGAATCCGGGACGGCAGGACGGTGGGCTCCTGCGACTTGCCGTCGTAGTTCGGCATGAAATCGACGGTGTCCTCGTCGATGTCGCGGAGCATCTCCATCGCCAGCGGGTCCAGCCGGCATTCGGTGTTGTGACTGACAAACCCGTTGCTGATGAACGCGTGGTCGTCGGTGTCCACCCGGATGCTGTACACCGGTTGCACTCCGGCGTCGGCGATCGCCTCGACCTCGGCGAAGTAGAACCGGCCATCCACGAGGGGCTCGACCACATCGAGGATCTCCCGGTTGGTGATCCTGGCGGTGATCTCGTCGCGGTCCCGCTCCCACCGCTCGATCCGGTCGACGTTGTGCCGCCGCAGCCAGTCCCGCTCGGTCCAACGATCAGCGCCGTAGCGGCGGATGAACTCCGCGAGGTACGGCACCCGGTCACGACTCATCGCGGTGCTGGACCGCGGCACCCGCGCCAGCTCGGCGAGCAGCTTCTGTTGCTTGCGGCCGAGGAACCCGACCGTGCCCGCGAAGATCCGGGCGTCCCGCCGGTTGGAGATCACGATCTTGATCTCGCCGTCGGCGTACCGGCACTGCCGCGAGATCACGCCGAACTCCAGCAGCAGCTGCTGCACATCACTAGCCAGTCGCTCGCTTCTGGTGGAGTACGAGATCTGGATCGTGTTACGCGCCAGCAGCGACGACGACCCGTCGCCTTCGAACAGCGACCGCAGAAACGCCCGCTTCACCGCTGGCGTACCGCGCCACACGAACTCCGGCACAAACTTCTCAGCACTGCGATGACCGACCAATTCGTGGAGTATCGACTGCGCCATCTCTGCCGAGCGGGCCCGGAGCTTGCGAAGCGTCTTTCCCGTGATCGTCGTTTCAGCGCCGAGGTAGTGGACGTTACCGACCGCAAGCCGGTAGGCCTGCAACACCCGACCGAAGTACTGGTGGTCCGTGTTGTCGAAGCCGACAAGATCGCCGGAGGTCCAGCCCTCGCTGATGAACGCACCGGCCACCACAGCCGCCTCGACGGCTTCGATCGAGGGGCAGCCGATCTCCTCCTGGATCACCCGGTGCAGCACGACGTGGTCCCCAGGGCGGATCTCCGCCAGTAGCTTCCACAGCAGGGTCGGCACCCCGGCCAGGTTGACCAGGCACAGCACCGGATGGTTGTGGGTGCCGGTGAGCTCGTAGCCCTCACGCGTGCGCAGCCGCAGGGTGGGGTGCTCACCGGAATGGAAGAACTTCGTGGCCCGTACCGGATCGCCGTTGCGGTCCAGGACCTTGAGGTCAATGTCGGTGTCGGAGTTCGGCCCGGCAGCCGGGACAATGTCGCCGACCCGGACGGTTCCTTCGGTCGTCCTAATTTGGACATTTGTGGATATGCAGTACCTCATGGCCGCAGCCGGATCATTTCCCGGCGAACCAAAATTGCCGTGGCCGTCGATCAGCGGGTAGCGCAGCGACCACGGCTGGGCCATCCGTACCAGGGAGTCGTAGATCGCGGTGTCGCCGTGCGGGTGGTAGTTACCCATCACGTCACCGACCACCCGGGAGCACTTCACATAGCTGCGGTCCGGCCGGTAACCCCCGTCGTACATCCCGTAGAGGATCTTCCGGTGTACGGGCTTGAGGCCGTCGCGGACGTCGGGCAGTGCTCGCCCGACGATCACGCTCATCGCGTAGTCGAGGTACGAGCGCTGCATCTCGACTTCGATGCCGACCGGCTCGATGCGTTCCCCACCGCCTACCGGGACCGTCGTCTCCGTCACGAGTTACCTTCCGCTGGTGCCACCGCGAAGCCGGCGGCATGTTCTGGGCTGCTCTTCGGGTTTCTTCCGGTTATTACTGTCCGCGAGATATCTGGCTTGCTGCTGTGGATAAGGCTGTGGACAGTGTGGATGAGCGATTACGGATAGTCTCTTTACTGTCACGTACTGTCAAATATCCAGGAACCGTACGTCCTTGGCATTGCGCTGGATGAACTGGCGACGTGACTCAACGTCCTCACCCATCAGGACGCTGAACAACTCGTCCGCCGTTGCCGCGTCGTCCAGCGTCACCCGCTTCAAGGTCCGGGTAGCCGGGTTCATGGTGGTGTCCCACAGTTCGTGGTAGTTCATCTCGCCGAGACCCTTGTTGCGCTGGATCTCGTCCGGCTTGGCATTGGGCTTGTGCTCCTGACGGAGCCGGATCAACCCGTCACGTTCCTTGTCGCTGTAGGCGTACTGCACGTCGTCGCCGCGCTTGTTCCATTTGATCTTGTACAACGGCGGCTGCGCCAGGTAGACGTGGCCCAACTCAACCAGCGGGCGCATGAAGCGGAACAGCAGGGTCAGCAACAGGGTGTTGATGTGCTGGCCGTCGACGTCCGCGTCGGCCATCAGCACGATCTTGTGGTATCGCAGCTTCTCGATGTCGAAGTCGTCGTGGATCCCGGTGCCCAACGCGGTGACCAGAGCCTGCACCTCGGTGTTGCGCAACGCCTTGTCGATACGGGCCTTCTCGACGTTCAGGATCTTCCCCCGGATCGGCAGGATCGCCTGGATCCGCGGGTCCCGACCCTGCTTCGCGGAACCGCCCGCGGAGTCGCCCTCCACAATGAACAGCTCGCTTTCGCGCGGGTCGGTCGACTGGCAGTCGGCCAGCTTGCCCGGCATCGAACCGGACTCCAGCAGCGACTTGCGCCGGGCCAGCTTGCGAGCCTGGGCCGCCGCCTTACGGGCGTTGGCCGCCGCCGATGCCTTGGTGATGATGACTTTGGCCTCGCCCGGATTGCGCTCCAGCCAGTCGGACAGCCACTCGTTGCAGACGCTCTGTACGAACCCCTTCATCTCGGTGTTGCCGAGCTTGGTCTTGGTCTGCCCCTCGAACTGCGGGTTCGCCAGCTTCACCGAGATGATGGCCGCCAGCCCTTCCCGGATGTCCTCACCGGTCAGCCGATCGTCGCCCTTGAGCAGCTTGCGTTCCGAGCCGTACCGGTTCACCGTGCTGGTCAACGCGGCCCGGAAACCCTCTTCGTGGGTGCCACCCTCGTGGGTGTTGATGGTGTTGGCGAAGGTGTAGACGCTCTCGCCGTAGGACTCGTTCCACTGCATGGCGACCTCGACGGACATGCCCTCCACTTCGGAGCCGAACTCGACCACCGACTTGTGCATCGGGCTCTTCGTCGTGTTGAGGTGGCGTACGAAGTCGGCGATCCCGCCCTTGTAGTGGAAGGTGACCTCGCGCGGCTCCGGGCCGCGTTCGCCGTTGCGCTCGTCACGCAGCACGATCTCCAGGCCACGGTTGAGGAACGCCATCTCCTGCAACCGGCGGTAGATCGTCTCGAAGTTGAACTCCGTGCTCTCGAAGATGTCCGGGTCCGGCCAGAAGGTGACAGTGGTGCCGGTGAGTCGGGTCTTCTCCTCCTTGCGCAGCTGCTCCGGCTTGGAGTTCAGGTACACCTGGCGCCACACGTGACCGGACTGGCGGACCTCGACGTCGATCCGGGTGGAGAGCGCGTTCACCACGCTGACGCCCACCCCGTGCAGGCCACCGGAGACCGCGTACGCCTTGCCGTCGAACTTGCCGCCGGCGTGCAGCATGGTCAGCGCGACCTCGACTCCGGACTTCTTCAGCTTGGGGTGCATGTCGACCGGAATCCCCCGGCCGTTGTCGATGACGCGTACCCCACCGTTGGTGAGCAGGGTCACCACGATCCGGTCGCAGTGGCCGGCCAGCGCCTCGTCGACCGCGTTGTCCACGACCTCCCACACCAGGTGATGCAGACCACGTTCCCCGGTCGAGCCGATGTACATGCCGGGACGCTTGCGGACCGCCTCCAAGCCCTCCAGGACCGTGAGGGATGCCGCAGTGTACTCGTCCTGCTTCCTAGCAGCTGCCACGCTTCGTCACTTCTCCAGACAGTGTCGGCGAGCCTTCCTGCGACCGTTCCGGGCCCGGGACAGGGCAAGATCGGTCCGGAAAGCCCGGATCTACCCGGTAGGTCCCCACAGCAGGCATCGCGGCGCGCGTACGCACTGGGACGTACTGGCGCCTACGGTGGGGCACGGGTCCCGGGTGGATGGTCGGACCCCCTTCCGCAATCCTACTGGTCCGGTGCCCGAGAACTGGGGTACGGCACCCGCTCTGATGGTCGTGACGCGGACGAATACCCGGGGCCGGCCCCCCACACACACGCCAGGGGTCGAACCGCTGTACGGCGACTGGCGGGCGATTCCGTACGGCGACAGATTGTCAACCGTACGTATCGCCCGGACCGCGCCCGCGCACCCGGCGACGGCCGTGCGACCACGACGGTGCCGCCGGTCCGTGCACCCGGATCCGCCGCACCAGGTCCGGACCGACGTGGCGGGCGATCCGCGCCAGAATCCCGGACGACAGCAACCGCAACTGGGTCGCCCAAGCCGTGGAGACCGCCTCGACGGTGAGTTCACCGTCCTCCAGCCTCACCGGTCGCGACTTGGCGGCGATCTCCGGACCGACCACCCGCTCCCAGGCCCCGAACACCCCGCCCTCGGCCACCGGTCGCTGCCATCCCCGATCCTTGACCAACTTGGCCAGCAACGATCCGAACGGTTGCGGGTCCCGGGGGTCCAGGCCAGGGCCGGTGTAGCCACGCCGGCCGCGCCGCCGCTCGCCCGGCTGGGACGACCGGTCCCGACCGGCACGCCGTTCCCCCCGCGCGGCCTTCGCGGCGTCGAGCACAGCACGGGCCAGATCGGGGCCACGCGACCGATCCCCCTTACTCGCGTCCCTGTTGGCGTCCTTATCGGACACGGCGCACCTCGCCTCCGGCCACGTCGTACCGCGCCCCCTGCAGTGCCTCCGGGACGTCGGCCGCCACAGCGCAGGTGACGAGCACCTGGCCGGCACGGGCGACCAGTTCGGCGAGTCGGTCCCTGCGGTCGACATCGAGCTCGGCGAACACGTCGTCGAGCACCAGCACCGGTGATGTGCCCGCCACGCCGGTCTCGGCTCGCAACAGGTCAAAGCTCGCCAACCGCAGTGCCAGCGCGTACGACCAGCACTCACCGTGACTGGCATAACCCTTGGCGGGCAGTTCGCCCAGTCGTAACGTCAGATCGTCCCGGTGTGGCCCGACCAGTGTCGAACCACGGGCCACCTCGTCGGCGCGGGACTTGGCAAGCGCGGCCAGCAGTCGGGCGGCGAGCAGTTCCCGGTCCCCGGTGACCTGCTCGCCGTCGTCGGCCAGGCCGCACCGGTAGCTGATCCGGGCCGCCATGACAGCACCGGCGACCGGGTGGTGGGAACCTTCCGAGGGCCCGGCCACCGCGTGGTACGCCTTCTCCAGGTACGGGGCGAGCACATCGCACAGCTCCAGCCGTCCGGCCAGCAGCTCGGCGCCGTACCTGGCCAGGTGGGCGTCCCAGACGTCCAGAGTGCGCAGATCAGGGCGTGACGTGTCGGCGTCCGCGACCCGGCCGCCACCGGACTTTCGCGCCAGGTACGCGGTGCGCAACAGGGCGTTCCGCTGCTTGAGTACCCGCTCGTAGTCGGCACGGACCCCGGCGAACCGGGGGAACCGGGCAACCAGCAGGTCGTCGAGGAAGCGTCGCCGTTCCGCGGGTTCACCGCGGACCAGGGCGAGGTCCTCTGGTGCGAACGTGACCAGTTTCAGGGCACCGAGGATCTCCCGGGGGCGGCTCACCGGGGAGCGGTTCAGCCGTGCCCGGTTCGCCTTACCGGGGACGATTTCCAGTTCCACGGTGAGTTCGCGTCCGTTGTGGACGATCACGGCGCGGACCACCGCGCGTTGCGACCCGGCGCGGACCAGGGGTGCGTCGGTGGCCACCCGGTGACTTGACAGGTTCGCCAGATAGCCGAGTGCCTCCACCAGGTTGGTCTTGCCCTGTCCGTTGGGTCCGACGAGCACGCTCGGACCGGACTCGAACTCCACCGCCACCGCCGGATAGCTGCGGAAGTCGGTCAGCTCGAGCCGTCGTACGTACACGCTGACCAGGCTACTGGTGCGGGGCAGTGGGAACTGGGCGAGTCGCCGGGTTGCCTGGCGGATCTGTGTGGTCACCCGGACCCTCGGGTGGCGTGCCCGCCGAACTGGTGCCGCAGTGCCGAGACCGCCTTCATCGCCGGGGAGTCGTCCTGCCGTGAGGCGAACCGGGCGAACAGCGAGGCCGCGATCACGTGCATCGGGACCCGGAGCCGGATCGCCTCCTCCACAGTCCACCGGCCCTCACCGGAGTCCTCGGTGTATCCGGAGAGCTTCGCGAGTTCGGGATCCTCGTCCAGGGCGGCGTCGAGCAGGTCCAGCAGCCAGGAACGGATCACGGTGCCTTCCCGCCACGACTTGATCACCCCTGGTACATCGGTCACCACGTCGGATGCGGCGAGCAGTTCGTAGCCCTCGGCGTACGCGTGCATCAGGCCGTATTCAATCCCGTTGTGCACCATTTTCGCGTAATGTCCCGCGCCGACCTCGCCAGCGTGCACGAAGCCGAACTCTCCTTCGGGCTTGAGCGCCTCGAAGATCGGCATCAGACGACCGACGTGCTCTTCGGAACCACCGACCATCAGGGCGTACCCGTTGCGAAGTCCCCAGACTCCTCCCGAGACCCCGACGTCGACGTACCCGACGCTGGAATGGCTGAGGATCTCGGCGTGCTCCAGGTCGTCGGTGTAGCGGGAGTTGCCGCCCTCCACAACGATGTCGCCTTCGGTCAGCATCCCGGCCAGTTCCCGTACCGTCCGGCGGGTCGGTTCACCCGCCGGCACCATCAGCCACACCGCCCGGGGGGCCCGCAGCCGGGCCACCAGGTCGGCAAGATCGGCGGCGTCGGTCAGCTGTGGATCCCGGTCGTAGCCGATCACGTCGTGGCCGGCGCGGCGTAACCGTTCCCGCATGTTGCCGCCCATCTTGCCGAGCCCGATGATCCCAAGCTGCATCCGCTTCTCCCGTCCGTTCCGTGCCACGCGTACCCGACGGATCGGTGCCACCCGGCGACCGTACTGTCCAGCGACCGTGTTACCCGGCGACCCTGACCGGCATCAGCACGTGACGGTAACCGGCGTCAACCTCCCCGTCCTCGCTGGCACCCGCGATCACCGCCGGCTTCATCGGGTTGTTGAACGACACCAGTGCCACCGGGTGGTCCAGTACCCCGAGCGCGTCCAGCAGGAACGCCGGATTGAACGCGATGGTCTGGGCGTCACCGGAGTACTGGCACTCCATCGCCTCGCTCGCCCGGGCGTCGTCGCTTCCGCCGGCTTCCACGATCAGACCTTCGTCGCTGAAGCCGAGCCGTACCGGGGTGTTGCGTTCGGCGACCAGCGACACCCGCTTGACGACCTCGGTGAGCGCGGCCACCGACACCCGGGCCTCACAGGCGCAGCCTTCCGGAAGGATCGACTTCACCTTGGGGAAGTCGTCGTTGAGCAACCGGCTGGTGGTACGCCTGCCAGCCCCGGAGAACCCGATCAGCCCCTCCCCCGCGCCACCGGACGACATCGCCAGGGTCACCTCGCCACCCAGGCCGCCGAGGGTACGGGCGGTTTCGGCGAGGATCCGCGCCGGCACCAGCGCGGCGGTGGTCAGGTCCGGGTCACCGGGTCGCCACTGCAGTTCCCGGATCGCCAGCCGGTACCGGTCGGTGGCGATCATGGTGATCACCGAGCGTTCGAATTCCAGCCGTACCCCGGTCAGCATCGGGAGGGTGTCGTCCCGCCCGGCGGCGACGGCCACCTGAGCCACCGCGGACGCGAAGGCTGCGGAGTCGACAGTGCCGACACCGGCCGGCATCTCCGGGAGCGTCGGGTAGTCCTCCACCGGCAGGGTCGGCAGCGTGAAGCGGGCGCTGCCACACGTGAGTTCTACCCGGGATCCGTCGGTGGCGAGGTCCACGGGCTTGTTCGGCAGTGCCCGGGTGATCTCGGCAAGCAGCCGCCCGGAGACCAGGATCATGCCGTCGGCGTCGGCCTGTACGTCGACTCCCACCTGGCTGGACACCTCGTAGTCGAAGCCGGACACCTCCAGACGGCCGTCACCGACGGAGAGCAGGACCCCGGCGAGTACCGGTACGGGGGGACGGTTCGGGAGGCTCTTGGCGGTCCACGCCACGGCGTCCGCCAAGGCGTCCCGCTCGACCCGGAACTTCATGCGCTGCCTCCTGGCAGGTGTTGGGTGTGCTGGATGGGGTGGGATGAGACTGGGGAAGACCCGGTTATCCCAAGGCCTATGTTGATCTTTTTTCTCTCTAAGAGATAAGAATCGTCGTAGTCATAGGTGTTGTGGGTAGTGTGGAAAACCGACGTTTTCGCAGGTGGGATCCGGTACGAGGGTGTGGAATCCGTGTGGATTTCGGGTAGCTGGCCTGTGGATGCCTGGGGACAACCGACGGTTTCCCACAATGCCTGCGGATCATCCACAGCCTTGTCCACTGCCTGTCCACGGGGTTGTCCACCGGATTGTCCACGGGGTTTTCCACAGACTGTGTACACAGCTTGTGGATGAACCTATGTACCGCAGCGCCGGTCCAGCGGATTGTCCCCCGGCGGGCACCGCGATTGGTCCGGCCGACGGACCCGCGGCTGGCCCGGCGGTTCGGCGGCGGACCGATCCGGCGGCTGACCCTGACCTTCATCCGACCGTCACCCGTATGCCTGCTGCTTGATCCGGTTCGTCAGCTCAGCGATCTGGTTGTACAGGCTGCGCCGCTCGGCCATCTGCTGCCGGATCTTGCGGTCCGCGTGCATCACGGTGGTGTGGTCGCGACCGCCGAACGACTGGCCGATCCGGGGCAGTGACAGGTCGGTCAGTTCCCGGCAGAGGTACATGGCGACCTGTCTCGCGTTCACCAGGACCCGGGAGCGCGAGCTGCCGCGCAGGTCCTCCACGCTGACCCCGAAGTACTCGGCGGTGGCCCCCATGATCTGATCGGCGGTGACCTCCGGCCCGCCGCCATCCGGGATGAAGTCCCGCAGCACTTCCTCAGCCAGTGCCAGGTCCACATTCGATCGGGTGAGGCTCGCGAAAGCGGTAACCCGGATCAGCGCGCCCTCCAGCTCGCGGATGGAGTCGGCGACCCGACTGGCGATGAACTCGAGCACCTCGGCCGGCACCAGCAACCGCTCCTGAGCCGCCTTCTTCTGCAGGATCGCGATCCGCGTCTCCAGGTCCGGGGGCTGGATGTCGGCCAGCAGTCCCCACTCGAACCGGGTACGCAGCCGATCCTCCAGTGTGGACAGTTGTTTGGGTGAACGGTCCGAGGTGATCACGATCTGCTTGTTCGCGTTGTGGAGGGTGTTGAAGGTGTGGAAGAACTCCTCCTGGGTCCGCTCCCGGTTCTCCAGGAACTGGATGTCGTCGATCAGCAGGATGTCCACGTCCCGGTAGCGGCGCTGGAAGGCCTGCGTCTTGTCGTCCCGCAGCGAGTTGATGAAGTCGTTCGTGAACTCTTCCGTGGACACGTACCGCACCGCGCGGGCGTTGCCCAGGCTCAGTGCGTAGTGGCCGATGGCGTGGACCAGGTGGGTCTTGCCGAGCCCGGAGTCGCCGTAGATGAACAGCGGGTTGTACGCCTTGGCCGGCGACTCGGAAACCGCTACCGCGGCCGCGTGCGCGAACCGGTTGCTGGACCCGATCACGAAGGTCTCGAACGTGTACTTGGGATTCAGTCGGCTGGCGACGTCAGGGGGCCTGGTCCGGTCGGCGTACTCCGCGATGTTGCCGAGCCCTGGCGGGCGTACCGGCGGGGTGACCGCACGCCCGTCCATGCCTGGCCCGGGAAGCGAACCGGGTGCCGGACCGAACAGCGACCGGTCGGTGCCGTAGGACCGGTCACCGAGGTAGGTCCGTTCCGGGCTCGCCGGGGGCCTGGATTGTTCCGGCACCGGCGGCACGCTCGGGGCGGCGAGGTGGATCCGGGGCTCCCCTGGCTCGGATTCCTCGACCAGCCCTACGGTCACCGCGACCTGGATGGGTCGTCCCAGGCGTCGCGACAGTGCGTCAACGATCGCCGGACGCAGCCGGGACTCGATCGCCTCCTTGGCGAACGGATTGGGCGCCGCGATCAGGGCCGTGTCCTCCACGAGAGCCAGCGGCCGGGTCAACCGCAGCCATGCCCGCTGTTGGGGTGACAGGGTGTCGTCGGTGAACTCCTCGGTAGCCGCCGCCCAGACCGATGCCAGATCGACTGTCTCGTCGGTCACGGTCGTACCCCCTCGTTGTCCGCCTCAGAGCGGCCCCGACCCAGTTGTCCACAGGATGTCCACACCTGTGTATCCAGGGGGCCCGAGACCCGGCACACGGTGGACATCTCATGCCCGGCGACGCTGTCGCATACGGCGACCCTGGCCGACGTGAGGCCTCTCACCAGGTTGCCGTCCTGTGGACCGGACGGCTGACCGACAAGGCCAAGCCGGTGGGGAGGTGGCAGCCGCGCACGCTAACAGCATCATGACCCGGGAACGAGTGCCGCTCCCAGGCATCAGGACAGCTTAGGGCTTCGGGCCGGCGGCGTGTCGGAACTTCGGTTTTTGACCATGGTCCGGTGCCCGACTACCCTCGACCGGCTGACCTTTCGCTCCCTTGCTAGGCTTGCAGCGCAAGTTGTGCGCCCACCAGGCACGACGGCCGCGACCGCACCGGGCCTCACCGATCAGCGAACCGCAGCACCGAATTATTTGGAGACCGTGACGTGAGCAAGCGCACCTACCAGCCGAACAACCGCCGCCGGGCGAGGACGCACGGTTTCCGGCTGCGGATGCGTACGCGAGCCGGCCGAGCCATCATCGCCGCACGGCGCCGCAAGGGCCGCACCCGCCTCGCGGTTTGAGGCCGGATCCGTTTCCGTGCTTCCCGCGGCCGCGCGGCTGCGGCGCCGCGCTGAGTTCGTCGCGACTGTCCGCGCTGGTCGTCGGCGCGGGCATGGCGCGGTCGTGGTGCATCTCGATCTGGCTGACCCAACCACCACCACAGCAGCCGACGCGCCAGTACGCGTCGGCTTCGTGGTGTCTCGTGCGGTGGGCGGCGCGGTGGACCGCAACCGGGTCCGCCGTCGGCTGCGTCACCTGATGCGGGACCGTCTCGGCCGGCTGCCGGCCGGTGCCTCCGTCGTGGTACGTGCGTTGCCGGCCGCGGCGGACCGGAGCTTTCCCGTGCTCGCGGCAGACCTCGACGCCGCGCTGGCCGGAGCGATCAGTGCCCGGCGGCGGGGTGGCCGGTCCGGTCCGGTCCGGGCTCCCGGTGCGGGTCACCCCAGCACCGGTCACCCCGGCGTTGATCCTCCGGCCGAAGCCGATGATCCGGGAGGCAGCTCCGGTGCCACCCCCAGGGGACATCGGAACGCCTTGGTCCAGGCGCTGCGGATACCCATTGTCGCGTACCGTCGGTGGGTGAGCCCCGCGCTTCCGCCGCGCTGCCGGTTCCACCCCTCGTGCAGTGCGTACGCCCTGCAGGCGCTGGAGACGCACGGGGCGTTACGCGGCCTCGCGTTGTCAGTCTGGCGGCTGTCGCGCTGCCACCCGTTCCATCCCGGTGGATTTGATCCGGTGCCGCCCGCACCACCCCGCCGGTCCCGCGCCACTGTCACAGGAGCCTCGACGTGAACTGGTTAAGCCTTGACTGGGTCTACTACGGCATTTCGTGGATCCTCCTGCGCTGGCACGAACTGTGGAACTGGGCGCTACCCGGCCGGGAAGTACTCGGCACAAACTGGGACTGGGTCCTGGCGATTGTCTTCCTGGTGCTGACCGTACGGGTGCTGCTGTTCCCATTGTTCGTCAAGCAGATCAAGTCGCAGCGCGCGATGCAGGCGATCCAGCCGAAGGTCAAGGAACTCCAGGAAAAGCACAAAGGCGACCGGGAGACCTTGCAGCGCGAGCTGATGGAGCTCTACCGGCGGGAGAACGCAAACCCCCTGATGGGCTGCCTGCCTCTGGTGCTGCAGATCCCGGTGTTCTTTGGGATGTTCCACATCCTGCGCCGGCTGGACCCGGACAAGGGTGACCAGGCCAAGACCCTGTACGGCTGGACAGTTGAGCAGTTCGAGAGCGCCGCCGTCGCGCGGTTGTTCGGTGCGCCGATCGCGAGCACCTTCGGTACCAGTCCCGCGGATCTCGCCGACATGGGGGCAAGCAGCCTCAATGTGAAGATCGTCGCCGGGGTGTTGGTGGCGATCATGATCGCGACGACGTACCTGACGTCCCGTCAGATGATCCTGAAGACCGGTTGGTCGGAGGACCCGAACCAGCGGATGATCCAGAAGCTGATGCTCTACGGCATCCCGGTTTCGCTGCTGGTATCCGGGTCCATCTTCCCGATCGGCGTCGTGATCTACTGGGTCACCACCAACCTGTTCTCCTTGGGACAGCAGCACTGGGTGCTCCACAAGTACCCACCGCCCAACCTCAAGACGAAGGCCACCGGAGGTAGGGACGCCGCGGCGCCCGCCGGCAAGGGCAAGGACGCGACGAAGAACGGCGCGGCTCCCGTTGACGGAAAGGCACTGGCGCCCCGTCCTGGTGTGAAGCCCGCCAATCCCAAGAAGAACAACCGCAAGCGCAAAGCCCGCCGATAGCCGATAGCGTCGGCTGGAGTTCCCGCCAGGGGCACCCTGCCCGCGTCATCTCGACAACCTAAGACGGCCTCGCGCCGACGAGACTCAGCGTCGACCGCTTGGCGCGTGACACTTGGAGTTCTCATCGTGACCGATACCAGCTTTTCGAGTACTGACACCTCGGACGGCCCGGCACACGCCGACGAAGCGCCGCAGGGCTCGGCCGACGCACCAGAGGCGTCGAAGGAGTCGGAGACCCAGCTTCTGGTACGTGAGGGCGATATCGCCGCCGACTATCTGGAGGGGCTGCTCGACATCCTCGACTACGACGGTGACATCGACATGGATGTGCAGAACGACCGTGCGATGGTCGCCGTCACCGGATCACTCCAGTCCCTGGTCGGGCCCAAGGGGACGACGCTGGAGGCGCTGCAGGATCTCACTCGGTTGGCGATCTACCGGACCACGGGAGTGCCCAGCCGCTTGATGCTCGACGTGGGCGGATACCGCGAAGCGCGACGCAAGGAGCTGAGTGCGCTTGCCAAGAACGCCGCTGAGAAGGTGCGTGAGTACGGCGAGCCGGTGCGGATGGCACCGATGACCGCGTTCGAGCGTAAATGCGTCCACGACGTTATCAACGCCATGCCCGGTGTCATCAGCGAGTCGGAAGGTGAGGAGCCGGAACGTCGTGTGGTGGTACACGTAGCCACTGAGGAGTGACCTCCCGAAGGCACTCCACGCCCCGACACCTGTGGCCCGAGAGAGATCAGCCGGACCTCTCGGGCCATATTCATGCGTACCGTAAGCCAGGGAGAATCTTGTGAACCCAGCGCCTCAGGCCGTGCTACCGGCCCCGTTGCGAGTCGCCGCTGAACACTACTTCGGGGACCGCCTACCGCTGGTCGTGCGGTACGCGGACCTCCTCGCCGCGGATGGCGTGGTCCGCGGGCTGATCGGACCACGTGAGGTTCCCCGGCTCTGGGAGCGTCATCTCCTGAACAGCGTCGCCCTGGTGGAGCGGATTGGACAGGGCGCTTCCGTGGCGGACGTCGGCTCCGGGGCTGGGCTGCCCGGTGTGGTGCTCGCGGTGGCACGGCCGGATCTGGACGTGCTGCTGGTGGAGCCGCAGCTTCGGCGTACCAGCTTCCTGGAAGAGATCGTCCAGGCACTGGCGCTGGAGCGGGTCACGGTGGTGCGGGCCCGGGCGGAAGAGGCGGTACGCCGCATCCAGCCGGTCGACGTGGTGGTGGCGCGTGCGGTTGCCCCGCTCGGTCGGCTGGCCGGGTGGTGCCTGCCACTCGCGACCGTGGGTGGCCGCATGCTGGCGGTCAAGGGCGCCTCGGCTGCGGATGAGGTGGCGCGGGACCGTGTCGTGGTACGCCGCGTGGGTGGTGCTGAGCCGGCCATCGTTGCCTGCGGTGCCGGCTGGTTGGATCCTCCGGTGACGATCGTGGAGGTGCTACGCGGGCGTCCGATGCGCGTGCCTGGTGACCCGACCGGCAACTCGTCGGGTAGTGCGGGAACCCGACCCGGGGGTCCTGGTTCCCGGCGTGGCGGTCGTCGCCGGTAGTCGCCGGGGCCGAGTTCCATCCCGCTCGCGCCGCATCCCGCCAACGCCTGTGATCCTCGCGGTACGTCCTCGGAGCCGGCGCGACGCGAGGTCCGGTCTCCAATGAAGACAGCGGTTCCCGTGCGTTCTGGCCCGAATGGAGGGACACTCCTCGGGTCGAGCTGTGTCGAGTTTCCGCGACCGGGCCGACCTCTTCCGCGTCTCGCCGAATGGCGATTGACGGGGTCTGAGAACAGCCACGACGAGGCGAAGGCGGGGTGGACACGTGGGGCGGTCCGAAGCGAAGCCGCGGAGGCGGGGTCGGCGGGCGGACGACGGAGGTGGTCGGCGAGCCACGGATCCGGGCGCGGAAGGGGGCGTCACCGGGGCTGTCCTGGGCTCGCGGACCGGCCGTGACACTGTCGGCGCACCGGCCGTAGGCTTGCCGCACACAGCCGTCGACAGATGCGGTGAGGACGAGGACGTGCGGGAGGACGAGATGCGCGAAGAGCGCATACAGCCCGCTGTTCCGGCTGACACAGACGACGAGGTCGTCACCGAGAGCCAGGTACGTATCCGCCGCACCCTGGATGCCGCTGTTTCACGTGAAACCACCGACGAGAGTTACCTCGCAGCCCCGAGGCGCCGGTTGGCGCACCCGGAGGCTGGGGTGCTCGGAGATGCAGGAATGAATGCTTTTGATGCGGTGCCAGACCGTCCCGGCTGGCACGCTTCGTCACCAGCTGTTGGGCGTGCGACAGTCCCGGGCAGCTATCAGGATCCGACCCAACCGGGCGTGGGCGCACCGCCTGAGGATCATCCGGCCGGGTACGCCGAACCCCGGCCCGATCGTGTTTCACGTGAAACGAACGCGGTCGACGAGGAGCCGCCACTGGCCATGGAGGCCCGTCGGGCGATGCAGATCCTCAATCCGAGCGGTGATGCGGCGCTTCCCAGACCGACCCGGCGTCGCGTCATGTGCATCGCCAACCAGAAGGGCGGGGTGGGGAAGACGACCACAGCGGTGAACATCGCTGTCTCCCTGGCGCTGCACGGCAACCGGGTTCTTGTGGTGGATCTTGATCCGCAGGGCAATGCGTCGACTGGTCTCGGGGTCGAGCACCATACCGGGATCCCGAGTATCTACGAAGCCTTGCTGGGGGAGATCAACCTGACCGAGGCGGCCCGCCCGGTGGCGGGCATTCCCAATCTCGCGTGTACTCCGGCAACCATCGACCTGGCCGGCGCTGAGATCGAACTGGTGTCGATCGTAGCCCGGGAGTCGAGGCTCAGCCGGGCGATCGACACCCTCCAAGGCGAGCTGGACTACATCTTCATCGACTGCCCGCCATCCCTGGGCCTGCTGACCGTCAACGCTCTGGTCGCCGCCGAGGAGGTGCTTATCCCGATCCAGTGCGAGTACTACGCGTTGGAAGGGCTCGGCCAACTGCTTCGCAACATCGAACTCGTCAAAGCGCACCTCAACCCCCGGCTCCGGGTGTCTACCATCGTGCTCACCATGTACGACCGGCGTACCAAGCTGGCGGACCAGGTGGAGCAGGAGGTCCGAAGCCACTTCGCCGACGTGGTGCTGGAAAGCGTGATCCCGCGGAGCGTGAGGGTCTCCGAAGCGCCCGGGTACGGCCAGTCCGTGATGACCTACGATCCGGGCTCGCGAGGTGCCATGAGCTACTTCAGTGCCGCGCAGGAGATCGCGCTCCGCGGAGCCAAGCTAGGAGACCACTGATGACACACCGTCGCGGCGGACTGGGGCGTGGCCTCGGCGCGTTGATCCCCACTGGTTTGACGGAGGCGACCACAGCCGCCCCCACCACAAGCAGCCCGAACCTGGCGGGCACCGCAACGATTGCGCCCACGGATCCCGCTGGCGCGTTTTCGCGGCAGCCGCAACGACCACCCCAACCGCATCCCGATCTGGCACCGGTGCCGGGGGCGCGGTTTCGCGAAATCCCGGTTCAGGACGTCAGCCCCAACCCGCGCCAGCCACGACAGGCGTTCGAGGAATCGGCGTTCGAGGAGTTGAAGGCCTCGATCGAGCAGGTGGGTCTGCTGCAGCCGATCGTGGTCCGGGAACTCAGTTCCGGCCGGTACGAACTGGTGATGGGCGAGCGTCGCTGGCGGGCTGCCATGGCACTCGGCTCGGAGACCATCCCCGCAATCATCCGGGACACCCGGGACAACGAGATGTTGCGGGACGCGCTGCTGGAGAACATCCACCGGGCCCAACTGAACCCGCTGGAGGAGGCGGCTGCGTACCAGCAGTTGTTGGAGGAGTTCGGTGCCACTCACGAGGAACTCGCGAAGCGGATCGGACGCAGCCGGCCCCAGATCTCCAACACCATCCGGCTGCTGAATCTGCCGCCCGGGGTGCAGCGCCGCGTGGCTGCCGGGGTGCTTTCCGCGGGACATGCCCGAGCTCTGCTCGGCGTGACCAATCACGACCGGCAGGAGCAGCTTGCGAAGCGGATCGTGGCTGAAGGGCTCTCGGTGCGAGCAACCGAGGAGATCGTCGCGCTCGGCGACGTCGAGGAAAAGCCACGCAGGGCGACTCGGAAGGTCAAAACGCATTCCGCGGGGGTGACCGAACTCGCGGAGCGGTTGTCAGACCGGTTCGACACCCAGGTGAAGGTGGACCTTGGGAAGCGCAAGGGCCGTATCGTGGTCGAGTTCGCCACCGCCGACGACCTGCAACGCATCGTTGACCTGATGGGTCTGGCGGATACCTCCAATGTGGACGTATAGGGTTTCCCGCGAGATCAGTAGGATTGCCGAGGACCCCTTGCGGGACCATGGATCGCATCGGATGCGCGGCGAGGTTCCGGAAGGTCCGTACCAGCCCACACCAACCCGTATCCCAGATAAGGTGCCGGCAATGAGCGAGGTTCAGCGCACTGGCGAGCGAGATCCACGAGCGGACCGGGCAGCGGGGCCTCCGGCGCGGTTGAGTCCGTATCCTGCAGAGGTGTTCCGAGGTTTCCACGGCCACACGCGGTGTTGCGCCGGGGCGGAGAAGCGAGGCGAGGCATGAGCCGGGGAGAGCGACGGAGCCAACCGCCGCTGCCAGACTTCGTGGGGTGGCAGACGTTCCCGTTCGTGGGGGAGTTCCGGGTCAAGCCGGTGGAGCCACCTACCGAGGAGGAGCCACCACGGCAGGGCGAGCGCGGCGCGAACTGTGCCAAGTGCGAGGCACCGGACTCCGAGTACATCTGGGTGGACGAGCGCTGGCGGGTACGGGCGCTGAGCCGACCGAGCGGCCTGCCCGCTGTCGTGGTGCTGGAGACCCGGCACCACTACGACCTCGGTGACCTGTCCAACCTGCTCGCCGCTGAACTCGGCGTACTGACCGTACGGCTGGAGCGGGGCATCCGGTCGATCACCGGGGTCGCCCGGGTACACGTCAACCGGTGGGGCGACGGGTCGGAACATCTGCACGTGTTCTTCCTGGCGCGCCCCAAGGGGATGCTCCAATTGCGGGGCACGTTCCTGTCGATGTGGGACGACATCCTGCCCCCGATCCCGGAGGCTCAGTGGCGGGAGAACCTCGCCTTCATCGCGGCCTGGCTCGCAGACTACGGCGGGCAGGCGGTCGCCGAACCGCCACCGCTGGACTGGGAGGACGTCACCGAGGAGTCCGGCTCAGATCTCCCAGATCCGGATGGCGACGGTGGCGGTAGCGGTAGCGGTGGTGGTGGTGACAGCGACGGCGTCGGCTTCGGTGGCGGCCTCAGCTTCGGCGACGGTCCTGGCGGCTACAGCCGGTACGACAGCTACGACCGTCACGAGGCGTCCGCCGCCGATGAGACGCCAGAGGACCCGACTCCTGAGACGTCCCCGGGAGTTATCCGAGCGGTTGGTGTGGCTTCGGTGACGTCGATGGCCACTGCTGAGGGCGCGGAGGCACCTCTCCGGGACGACGACGGGTTTTCCCGCCGGCGACGGCTCCAGGAGAGGCTGGAGGCCACGCAACGGCTGCGCAGCCGTTGAAGGGGTTTCCCGGGATTCCTGGCTGGGCGCTCGGGGTGGATCAGGGGCCGGGTGCCGCCGAGACGGGGGCGGGGTCCGGGGCACCGCCCATACCACTGGTCCGCGCCCCACGGCGTACCGCCTGATCCACCAGCCGGACCAGTACCGTGCCGAATTCCAGCCCGGCCGCTTCCACTGCCATCGGTAGCAGCGATGTCTCAGTCATTCCGGGTGCCACGTTGACTTCCAGCACGTGAACCGCGCTCGACGGATCCACGATCAGGTCCACTCTGGACAGATCCCGCAGTCCCAGCGCGGTGTGAGCGGACACGGCCACCTGTGCCGCGGTTTCCGCCACCTCCCCGGGTAGCCGGGCCGGAGCGTGGAACGTGGTCAGGCCCGCGGTGTAGCGGGCGGCGTAGTCGTACACCCCGCTGTGCGGCAGGATCTCGACGGCCGGCAATGCCCGCGGGCCACCACCCAGGTCCAGCACGCTGACCGCCACCTCGGCGCCGGTCACGTACCGCTCGATCAGGGCGGTGGAGTCGTACGCGAAGCACCCCACCATCGCCTCGGGCAACTGTGGGGCGGACGTCACGACATGCGCCCCAAGGCCCGATCCGCCCTGCGCCGGTTTCACCATCAGCGGCAGCCCCAGCCGGTCGGTGATCCGACCCAGCAGCGCGCCCGCACCCAGCTCGGAGAACGTGTCGTGCGGCAACGCGACCCAGTCGGGGGTGCGGATCCCGGCCTCCACCAGGACCTTCTTGGCGCTTGGCTTGTCCCACGCCACCCGGGCGGCGTGGGCTGCCGTACCCACGTACGGGACGCCGACCAGGTCCAGGACGCCCCGTAGCGCGCCATCCTCCCCGGACGCGCCGTGCAGGGCGATCACCACGGCGTCCGGGGGATCCGCGGCCAGGGTGGGCAGCAGCGTCGCGTCGGCGTCCCGGAGTTCGGCGTCAACACCGGCCCGTCGCAACGCGTTGAACACCCGGCGTCCGGACCGCAGCGACACCTCACGCTCGTACGAGAGGCCACCGGCCAGCACCAGAACCCGGTGTGGCAGCTCCGGTGGCTGGGTCATGCCATGCTCCCCGGCCCGCCACGCCGGATCCCCGACCGGTTCATGCCAGCCCCTGCGGCGGGGTGTCACCGGCGGCGGACGGGGATCCGGTGGTCGGGCCGGACCGATCGACCCGGGGGGACGCGCCGAAGGTGGCCCGCAGCTCGAGTTCCTCGCCGATCACGGTGGCCAGCCGGCGGACCCCGTCGCGGATCCGCTCCGGCGGCGGGAAGCAGTACGACAGCCGCAGGTGCTGCCGACCGCCGCCGTCCGCGTAGAACCCGGTCCCGGGCACGTACGCGACCCGGTTGTGGATCGCCCGGGGCAACATCGCTTTGGAATCCAGGCCAGCGGGGAGCGTGATCCACACGTAGAACCCACCTCCCGGATGGGTCCACGCGATGTTTGCCGGCATGAAGTCGAGCAGTGCGGCGAGCGCGGCGTCGCGGCGCTCGGCGTACAGGGCCCGGAAGGTCTTCAGCTGTTCCTGCCACGGCATGGTCTGGAAATACGTGGTCACCGCGGACTGCGACAGCATGCTCGGGCACAGGATCTGCGCCTCCGAGGCGATCACCAGCTTCTCGCGCACCGCGTGTGGGGCGAGCACCCAGCCCATCCGTACCCCGGAGGAGAAGGTCTTGGAGAACGTACCGAGGTAGATCACACCGTCGCGGACCCGGGCGCGCAGCGCGGGAGGCGGGTCGGTGTCGAAACCGAGCAGACCGTACGGGTTGTCCTCGAGCACCAGCAGTCCCGCCCGTCGGCAGATCTCCAGGATCCGTTCCCGGCGCGGCTCCGGCAGAGTCACTCCACCGGGGTTGTGATAGTTGGGCACCGTGTAGAGGAACTTGGCGCGCCGACCGGAACCGGAGACCTCCCGCAGCGCCTCTTCCAACGCCTCGGGGATCAGCCCCTGTTCATCCATTGGTACGTGCACCACGTCGGCCTGCGCGGCCTGGAACACGCCGATCGCACCCACGTACGTCGGGCCTTCGGCGAGCACCACGTCGCCGGGGTCGAGGAACACCCTGGCCACGAGGTCCAGCGCCTGCTGCGCCCCGACGGTGACCACCACGTCGTCCGGACTGGCACCGGAGGAGGCATCGATCCCCTCCAGGGACATCACCTCGCAGATCACCTCGCGAAGCGCCAGGTCGCCCTGTCCGATGCAGTACTGCAGGGTGCTGGCGCCGTGCCGGGTCACCAGCTCGCCCAGCATGTCACCGACGGCGTCCAGCGGAAGTGCGGAGACGTACGGCGAGCCACCCGCCAGGGAGACCACCTCAGGGCGGCTCGCCACGGCGAACAGCGCCCGGATCTCTGAGGCGCTCATGCCGCGTGCGCGTTGGGCGTACCGGTCGGTGTAATCGTCCAGAGTTGTGCCGGTCACGCTCGTCTCCCAACTCGGGGACACAGGTCCGGCCGAGTCTACCGGCTGTCATCAGGGGTTTCAGCCGATCGTCGCGCGGCTCACCGGCGGGGCGTACGATTCGGTGCGTGTCCTGGGGCAGACACCTTCCGGATGACAGACACCGTCCTGATGACATGGTGGTGCGCTGATGTCACGCCGGTTGGTGAATCTCACCCTCGACACGTTGGAAGACCTTCCCCGGCGGTGTCGCAGATGCGTCTTCTGGGAGCTCGATCCGGTGGCCGCGGAGCGCGCCGTCGAAGTCGGGGATCCGGAGTTGGAGAAGGAGGCCTGGGTTTCCCAGACCCTGCTGGAGTGGGGCTCCTGCGGAAAACTGGTTTACGTCGACGGCATGCCGGCCGGGTACGCGATGTGCGCTCCGCCGGTGTACGTACCACGCGGCGGTGCTTTTCCCACCAGCCCGGTGTCGCCGGACGCGGTGTTGCTGATGAACGCCCATGTGGTCGCGCCGTTCGCCGGTGGCGGGTTGGGCCGGATGCTGATCCAGGGTGTCGCCCGGGACCTGACCAGGCGCGGGATCAAGGCGATCGAGGCGTTCGGCGACGCGAAGTCAGAAGGGTTCGGGTGTGTCGCTCCGGCTGACTTCTACCTCTCGGTCGGCTTCAAGACGGTCCGCCCCCACCCGCGGTTCCCGCGGCTGAGGCTGGAGCTGCGTACCGCGCTGTCGTGGAAGTCCGATGTGGAGTACGCCCTGGAGCGGCTGCTCGGCTCCATGAACCCGGAGTCCCTGCTGCGTCCCGCGGTACGGCCGCTCACCCGACAGAGCGACCCGCTGGTGCCGCACTCGCTGTGACCGGCTGTCGGCGGTCGGGTGGCTGGCAGGCGCCGCGATACGTTGGGCGGGCGGGTCACCGTGGGTGCCGCAACGGTGTGTCGGCACCGGGGCCGCGAGAACAGGAGGGGCAGGGCTGATGTGCCGCAGTATCAAGACGCTGCGCCCGCCGTACGTGGAGACCGTCACGGATGACGAGATCCGCGCGGCGGCGTTGCAGTACGTCCGCAAGATCTCCGGTTACCGAGCTCCGGCTCCGCACAACGCCGAGGCATTCGACGCCGCCGTCCACGCGGTGACCGAGGCCAGCCGGGAATTGCTCGGTGCGCTCGTGGTGGGCGGGCGGGGACGCTGATTCGGGGCCACCGGCAGGTCAACCGGCGGCGAGCGCGGCGCGCAGCGCCGACACGTCGAAGGTGCCGGTGGCCACGTCGGCCTCCCGGGGAAGGTACATCCGTTGCACCCCCGCGACGATCGCGTCCGCGACGGTGTCCCGGAACCGTGGGTCGATGATTCGGGTTCGGTCATCCGGTGAGGTGAGGTAACCGGCCTCCACCCGTACCGCCGGCATCCGGGTCAGCCGCAGCAGCGCCCATGTCTTGGCGTGAGTCCTTCCGTCCACCAGGCCGGTACGTGCCACGACCTCACGTTGCACCAGGCTCGCCAGTCGTTCCCCGACCGTGGACGTGACGCCCGCGGCCGTACCGAAGTGGTACGTCGCCACGCCGCGGGCCGCCGGGTTCGGGTGACCATCGAAATGGATCGATATCAGTACGTCAGCGCAGAGGTCGTTGGCGAACTTCGCGCGGGCGTCGTCGGGATATCCGGCGTGCGGCCCCCGGGTCAGGTGGACCTCCACACCCGCCGCGGCGAGCCGCTGCTCAAGTCGTACCGCCAGGTCGTAGCCGAGCTGGGCCTCGGTCCAGTGCATTCCGGGCTCGGCGACCTCGACCCCCAGGTCGTCCCCGCCGTGGCCCGGATCGACCACGATCTTCTTGCCGACCAGTGCGGGGCCCGAGGCGCGCAGCATCTCGGTTTCCCGCAGCAACTGCGGGCGACCCCCGGTGACCTTGCGCCCCAACCGTCGTAATGCGTGGAACGTTGCCTGCCCGAACACCCCGTCCGCCGCCAGGCCCGCCTCCCGCTGGAACTGGGCCAGTGCCTGGGCTGTGACCGTACTGAAGACACCGTCGGGCCGCCCCACGTCGTACCCCATCTCCAGGAGACGTTCCTGGAGTTGTCGTACGTCGTCCCCGGCCAGCGGTTCAGGGGCGGTCAGGTACAACATGCGGTCTCCGAGACACCACCGGGCCGCGTCCAGGGCCTTTCCGGTCTCCGGGCCCACCAAGCCATCGGCGGTCAGCCCATGCGACTGCTGGAACGCGCGTACCGCCCGGTCGACAGCGGCGTCGAAGACGTCGCTCACCCCGTCGTCCAACAGCATGCTGATTCGTCCCAACGCCCGGCGGACCTCCACCGCTGCCGGCCCTCTGTCGCCCAGCCGGACGACCCGCGTATGCGCTCTTCTCACAGCACCCCTCATACCCTGACCGAGCCGGAGCGTACCCCTGCTTTGTCGCCCTCCGCGGCACCGTACATGAAGGAGCGCCCCGGCCTGGGTGTCTGACCAGATCGCGGAGCGCTCGGTACGTGCCTGTGGGCGGACGACGGCTCGGTGCGGCGGCGCTGTCAGATGGCGTCCGCGAACCGCCTCACCAGTTCTGACTTGGGCTTCGCGCCGACGATCTCGGAGACCGGCTCGCCGTTCTTGAAGATTTTCAGCGTGGGCGCCGAGAGGATCCCCTGTTCACGAACCGTGTTCGGGTTCTCGTCGATGTTGAGGCTCACGATCTTGAGCTTGCCGGCCATCTCGGCTGCGATCTCGTCCAGCAGTGGCGCGATCTTCTTGCAGGGTGCGCACCACTCGGCCCAGAAGTCCACCACAACCGGTACGTCGGACTGGAGTACCTCGCTGGCGAATGTGGCGTCGGTGATCGGCTTGGTTCCCACGTACTTCCTCCTGTTGTCCGGGGTTTTGGTCACGCGTCAGTGGAGCGAGGCGAGGTGGCGCTCGGCGTCCAGAGCGGCGACACAACCGGTGCCGGCCGCGGTGATCGCCTGACGGTAGGTGTGGTCGACGAGGTCGCCGCACGCGAAGACGCCCGGCAGGTTGGTCCGGGTGCTCGGGGCGTCAACCACCACGTACCCGGCGGCGTCGGTCGCTACCTGGTCCCGGAACAGCTCGCTGCGGGGATCGTGCCCGATCGCGACGAACAGTCCGGTGACGTCGAGTGCCCGCTCAGTACCCGTCGTGGTGTCACGTAGCGCGACGCCCTCCACCTTCTCGCTGCCGAGGACCTTGGTCACCACCGTGTTCCACTCGACTTTGATCTTTGGATTGGCGAGTGCCCGGTCCTGCATGATCCGGCTGGCGCGGAACTCGTCCCGGCGGTGCACTATGGTCACCGACTCGGCGAACTTGGTCAGGAACGTGGCCTCTTCCATCGCGGAGTCGCCCCCGCCCGCCACCATGACGTGCTGGCCACGGAAGAAGAAACCGTCGCACGTGGCGCAACTGGAGACGCCGTGACCGAGCAGCTCCTGTTCACCCGGTACGTTGAGCGGTCGCCACGCCGATCCAGTGGCCAGGATCACGGCGCGGGCCTGGTATTCGGTCTGTCCCACCCACACCCGCTTGACATCTCCGGTCAGCTCCACCCGGGTGGCGTCGTCGGTGACGAACTCACTGCCGAACCGCTCGGCCTGCTTGCGCACCTGGTCCATCAGGTCAGGGCCCAGGATCCCGTCCGGGAAGCCGGGGAAGTTCTCCACGTCCGTGGTGGTCATCAGCGCTCCCCCGGACTGTGCACCCTCGATGACCAGCGGCTTGAGATTGGCACGTGCCGCGTACACGGCAGCGGTGTATCCCGCCGGACCCGAGCCCACGATGATCAGATTGCGGACATCTTCCACGATTTCTCCTCGCGAATTCTGCTGGCCATATCCACGTTGGCCCTATCACGCCACGGCCACCAGAACGTCATCGTACGGACAGGGAATTCCCGTACCCGGCGCGGTTCACGCCAGAAAGCGGTCATTCGGTCGCGGTGTACCGTTCGTCGGCGCCTGAGCGTCCGCACCCCGGACCGGCGACCACCACCCGGTTGCCGCCCGCCGCCTCGGTGACCGCAACGATCAGAGCCGGCGCACCCTCGAACCGGGCATAGTCCACGATCGTCACGGTTCCCGGGTGCGCCGACCGGATCGCCGTCAGACAGTCCTCCAGCGCCGGAAGAGCCACCAGCCGCGACAGCCCTTCAGGCACCCGCGAAGGGGCGTCCGCCGTGGCCTTCTCCTGCCGTCCGTGTACCGCCGAGAGGCTGACCCGGGTGTAGTCGGTGCCACTCGCCGCCACCGGGACCGGATAGCCGCGCCCGAGAGCGGCCGGGCCTTGTCCGTCGCGGTTCCCCTCGGTGGCGGCGTCGGGCTGCTCCGCACCGGAGTCGACCTCCGCGCGGTCGGGTGCCCGCGACGTTTCGGCCGCCTGGTAGGGGGCCAGCACCAGGTAGCCGGCTGGTACGGCGAGGCCCAGCAACCCGGCAGCGACAGCGGCCACGGCGGCGATCCGGTAGCGACGCCGCCGGATCCGCGCGTGCCGCAGCCTCGCCGGTTCGTCCTGGCCTTTCCGGGGAGTCTTCGCGGTGTCGCTGTCTTCGAACGGAGCGGCGTTTTCCAGCGCCTGGGCCAGCCGCGCGGCGATGTCCGTAGGGATCGGTTCCGTGGTGTCCGCGAGCCTGGACAGGTCGGCCCGTACCAGGGTGTCCGCGGCCCGAAGGCTGTCCAGCGCGTCCGCCCACACGGGGTCGGACTCCACCAGTGCCGCAGCCCGCGCCTGCTCCGGCGTGCCTTCAAGGGCCCCGCCCGCGTAGTCGGCGAGCAGGTCGAGGTCGACGCCGGGGCCGATGCCGCCACGCCCGGAAGCGCCGGGCTGCTCGGAGTTCACGGCTCCTCCCTGCTCTGGTCGACTACGGATGCGCTTGTTGATGGGACGGAGTGGTCGGTTCCCGGGTTCCGCAGGTAGCCGAGAATCACCGCCAGTCGGGCCCGGGCCCGACTGCACCGGCTTTTCACGGTGCCCTCCGCGATCTGCAGGATCTGGGCGGCCTCGGCCACCGAGAAGCCGTGCAGGTCCACCAGGACCAGCGCGGCCCGTTGTTCGACGGGCAGCCGCCGCATCGCGTCGTGGACCACAAGGGTGGTGTCCCGCTCCGGGGTACGGTCGGCCACCGCCGGTTCGCCTGGACCGGTCTCGGGCAGCGAAACCGTGGGGCGGACCGCGCGGCGTCGGACGCGGTCCAGGCATGCGTTGACCACGATCCGGTGCAGCCAGGTGGTGACGGCCGAGTCGCCGCGGAACCGGGCCGCTGCCTGATAGGCCGACAGCAACGCGTCCTGTAGCGCGTCGGCGGCCTCCTCACGATCTCCGAGGGTGCGCACCGCGACCGCCCACAGTCGGTCCTGGTGCCGCTGGACCAACGTCCCGAATGCCTCCCGGTCTCCGGCCAGGTGGGCTCGGATCAGGGTGTGGTCGTCAGGTGGCGACTCCCCGGGATCGAAGTGGCCGGGCATCATCGGTCACTGGACGCCGCTGATCAGTTGGATCTCGTTGATCTGGACCTTGAAGGAGGTGCCGTTCTCATAGGGCGGCAACTCGGTGATCCACACCAGCAGATACTGGGTCTCCACGTCGACCGGAATCTCCGCGGTGGCCTCGATCTGGCGGGATTCGACCTCCTCTGTGAAGTCCTTGGCGATCTGGTCGTCGCCCTGGGAGGTGTCCCCGTAATCCTGGTCACCGTAGCGGATGCTCACCCGGGCGCCGGGCGCGGACAGCTTGAGGTTCACCGCGCTGACCTTCTGTGCTTTGCCGAGGTTGATCAGCAGTCCCATGCCCGGCTTCAGATTGCCGAAGCGGGGCGAGGTGTACTCCTGAGTCGGCCACCCGCTGGTGGGGTCGCCGTCCACGGCCCTGGCCGTGCCGTTGCCCTCGGTGCGGTCACCTTTCGGAGGGTCGACCATCCGCACCATGTCGCCGGTGAGGTCGATCGACCGCGGCTCCCCCGCGCCCTGGCCGGTCTTGTTCCCCTGGCTGTCACCGCCGGACGCGCTGGAGGGCGGTCCGGAGTCTGGTCCGAACAGTGCGGACCAGCTCGTGGCCACGAGCAGAACGGCCAGTACGACCGCCACCAGGCCCGCGACCACAACCACCAGCGGCTTGGCGGTGGCCGGCTTGGCCCGCGCGGGCCCGGCCTGCGGCACACCGACGAAACCGAGCGGGCCCGCGTCGTTGACGGCGTGGTAGCGGTCCTCGGGATAGCCGGCCGTGTGGTGGTAGCTCGGCTCGTGAAAGCCCAGCCTGGCCAGTTCGAGTGCCAGCTCGGCGGCACCCGGTGCCGGGACAGACGGGTCGAGCAGCCGCATCGTCAGCGTGTCAAGCTGCTCGGGCACGCCACCGCTGAGCTGCCCCGGCGAGGGGATCGTCCCGTTCTCCAGAATCGGGGCCTCCGGCAGTGCGGCACGCCGGGATGGGCCGATGCCGGGTGGCCAGTGTCCGGTCAGGCCGCAGTAGAGAGTCGCTCCGACCGCGCGGACGTCCCCTTCTGCCGTGGCCTGATCATTGGCCCGGGCATCACCGAGCACGACCCTGCCATCCACCGAGAGCAGTACGGTGCCTGGGTGCACGTTGCCGTGACAGACGCCGGTGGCGTGGACGGCGGAGAGCGCATCAGCGACCGCACGCGCCACCGCGATCGCCCGCGACGGTTCCAGCGGCGCTTCGAGTACGACGTCCCGCAGCGCATGGCCCTCGACCCACTCGCGGATCACGTACGCCCGGCTGCCTTCGTCAATCGCGTCGTAGACCCCCACGATGTTGGGGTGAACCACGCGGCTGGCGGCGACTGCCGCGCTGAGCATCTCGTCGGCTTCCACACCGCCGGGGCTACGGAGCACAATCGTGACGGGACGCTGCAGGATCACATCCACGCCGCGCCAGACCTGACGGCCCGTGGAGTCGTCGTTGACGTGCTGCTCGATGCGATATCGATCGGCGAGGACCTCACCGATGGCGGGCGCACCGACCTGGGTCACCCCCAGCCCTCCCTCACAGATGGCGCTCCGCGCGTCAGACGTGTCTGTCAAGCCTATGCCCTCCGCGCTCGTGGTCATCGTGACCCTATCGGGGGCCGCGCATGTTGTCGGCCCGCCGGGTCCCTGATGTGTCCCATTACAGTCTTACGGGTCTTGAACGCGAGGGTTCCTCAGCTCGCACCCCAAGGGTGACACGCCTTGGTGGCCGGAGGTGGTGCGCCCGTCCCCGACGGGTGGCTGGCCAGCACCAACTCCGTACTGCCGCGCAGGTCAGCGCGGTGATGGCGCGACGTATGACGTCGCGGTGGGCACGCTGTGGTGGCTCAGCCGACCAACGCCACCGGTGCGACCACCAGGCCGGTGCCGACCAGGGTGAGGAAGGCCAGTAGTCCGAATGTGAGCCTGGTGCGGAGCGACATGGTCTGTGGCGGGTTCGTGACCCGACGCGGCGTACGACGTGGCATCGCTGTGGTCCTTCCGGCACGCCTGCGAGGTGAGCTGTCGGGTTCGGGCGGGAAGGCTTGCCCGGCCGCTCGCGGTCAATCGCCGCGGTCGGCTTCACCCCGAGGGTCCTTGCGGTCCCGTTTGTGGTTCCCCCACTCCTGTCCGTTTCCTGCTGGGTAGGCCTCCGGAAAGGGCGGACAGGACTCGGCGTGACCCTTCCGGGGACGGGTACGCGATTGCATACCGTTCTGTCTTTCTAGACCATCCGAGGCCTCCTGTGAATTCACGATTTGTGAATCACTCGAACGGGTCAGTACATGGCCAGTGTTTTGTCGGAATTCTGGGTAATTTATGTAGTCGTACTGTGGCGTCACTATCGCAGGCAGTGCTGACGCACTGTCCAATGTGGTCGGCCTCACAGCGGCGACGATCGTCGCCATAATTACGTTTCGTGTTCGGTCCACGACCCGAGAACCCCCAGGGCCGACGGTCGTTGTTCCGCCCAGTGGTGCCCCGGGACTTCTCAGCGGCCTTCCCAGTGTCCAGGGTATGGCCGCTGATCATCGGGATAGGTCCCGTCCTGGTGGTGGGACGGGTCCTGCGGAGGCGGTCCGGCCTGGGAACGTGGCCGCCCCAGGTACCCGGGCTCCTCCCGGGACTGTGGGTCCTCGCGGGACTGTTGCTGTCTGGCGCGGCTGCCGTAGACCGTCCCCTGCTCGCGTCGAACCGGCCGGGTCGACGCCCCGCCGTCATGGGTCGGGTAGGCCGGCTGCCCATAGTCGGGCTGTGCGTGGTCGGGCTGCCGGAGCGGCCCGTGGTCCGACGAATGCCGACCCGGCATACGCTCGTCGTGTGCCGGTCGGCCGCCAGGGGAGGCGGGAGCGGCATCGGTCCGGTCGGACGCACCGCCCCGGCGGGACGGCACCGGCAGTCGCCCGCCCAGCTTCCGGTTCACCATCTCGAAAGCCTGACTGATCTCGCGTACCCGCATCGCCGACGCCGCCAGTAGGTAGGCGACAGCCAGGACCAGACCGCCCAGCACGATCCGTACCAGGTTGGCGATCTTGCCATCAGCCAGCACCAGATCGAGCACCCAGAGAGCGCTGAGACAGGCGGTGGCACCGATCGCACCGGCGACCGCGAGCCTTGCGAGGGTGCCCAGCACCGCGCCCTGACCCATCGGGCCGAGCCGGGAGCGCAGCAACCGCGCCGACAGCACCGCACCGAGCAGATACGAGAGGAAGTTGCCGACCATCAGCCCGGCGGCCACGTACCTGGCGTCGACCGTGTAGAAGATGGTGAGGTCGACGATCACCTTCGTGGCGACCACCGGGATGTTGACGAGGGCGGCGGTCCTGGTTTCGGTCAGCGCGTAGAACGCGAACGTCTGCAGCTGGCTGATCGCGAACGGCACCAGTCCGAGCCCTGCCACCGCGACCACCAGCGCGGCCGACCGGGCGGAGGCGGCGTCGTAGCGACCGTACTGGAACAGCACCGATGTGATCGCCTCGCCCAGCACCAGGTATGCGGCGGTGACCGGGATCAGCACCACCGAAGTGAGCCGGGTCCCGAGCGAGATGTTCCGCGCCACCTCGTGGTACTCCTGGTTGGCCGCCGCGGCGCTCATCCGGGGCATCAATGCCGTGATGATCGAGACCGCGACGATCCCATGCGCCATCATGAACAACAGGAACGCGTTGTTGTAGATGAACGCGCCCGCGGCCTTGGCCCCGTCGGAGGTTTCCGCGGCCCCCGCCGCGTACGCCAGCCGGATGATCACCAGGACGCCGACCTGGCTGACCGCCACGTAACACGCCATCCAGCCCGCGATCCGGCCCAGTTCCTGAAGGTGCAGGCTGCGGAAGTCGAACCGCCAGTGCCACCGGAAACCGACCCTGCGCAGCGCGGGAACCAGTCCGAACGCCTGTACCGCGATACCCGCCGTGGTCCCCAGACCCAGCACCAGGACCTGGCTGGAGGTCATGTTCTCCGGATTCAGCGTGGCCTGGTCCGAAATGGTCATGAACAGCACCAGGGTGCCGATCACCACAACGTTGTTCAGGATCGGTGTCCACATCGGTGCTGCGAAGTGGCCCCGGGTGTTGAGCACCGCGCCGAGGATGCCGGCGATCCCGAAGAAGAACACCTCGGGCAGCAGCAGGTACGCCAGCGAGGTCACGAGCTCGCGTTCCGCCGGACCGTGGTTGTCGCTGGACATCACGGCGGCGAGCAGCGGTGCCGCGGCGACCGCCAGCACGGTCGCGGCGCCCAGGATGATCACCGAGAGGGTGAGCAGCCGCTGGGTGAAAGCCTGCCCCCGGTCCGGGTCGTTCTCCCGGGCGCGTACCAGCACCGGCACCAGGACGCTGGTCAGGATCCCGCCGAGCAGCAGCTCGTACACCATGCTGGGCACCGTGTTCGCCGTGGTGTACGTGTCGCCGATCACCCCGGCGCCGACCGCGGCACCGAGCACCGCCACCCGCAGGAATCCGGTGAGCCGACTCACGATGCTGCCCAGCGCCATGATGGCGCTGTTGCGGGCCACGCTCCTGGCGGCGCCTTCCCGCTCCGACTCGGGGACCGCCGCGGCCTCGTCCTCCATGCGGGCCCGGCTCGCGGCGTACGAGACGTAGATCGTGCCCGTGTAGGCGGGGGTCGCGGAAGGGGTGAAGTACGGCATCGCCGACATCAGCATCGTGGTGTCGGCGGCGTTGAACTTCAGTTCTGGCAGTGGTGTCGGTGGCGCCTGGGGCGCGTTACGTAGGCTCGGCATCAACACCGTGGCGTCCGCGTCGGTCGGTGGCGTCTGGCGACCGGGTGGCGGAGCCTGGGTCGGAGGCGGATGGGGGATCGGCCGGGTGGGTTCCTCCTCGGTGTGGCTGCCGTCGACATAGGTGCCGGTCGCGTAGCTGCCGCTCGGGTAGGTCCCGTCACCGTAGTGCTGGTCCGACGTGGAGTAGCGGCGAGGTGGTTCTTCGTACTCTTCCTCGTACGGGCCCTGATCGATCCAGGCGGTGGCGTCCGGGTCATGACCCCGCTCGTCCTCTGGCCTGCGTCGCCGCCCCCGGTAGTCAGTCATTCGGTGCTCACGCGGTCTCGGCCAGCAGTACGTGAACCTGGCACATCAGCCGGCGTTCGTCCGGATACGCGAGCCGGTCCGGGATCTCCGACAACGGAACCCACGCCACGTCCACCACCTCGACGTCCCGGTCCGACAGTTCGCCCGTCACCCGGCGCAACAGGAAGTGGTGCACGGTCTTGTGGATCTTCCGGCCGCCGAACACGAACCAGTAGTCCACCGACCCGATCGGACCGATCACCTCGCCCGTGACGCCCGTCTCCTCACGCACCTCACGCGTCGCCGTCTGCTCCAGGGTCTCCCCCTCCTCGACATGTCCTTTCGGGAGCGACCACACCAGCCGGCCCCGGCGGTCGTGCTTGGCGATCAGCACCCCGACCACCTGTCCGTCCCGGTCGCGGATCACGAGGCCGCCCGCCGACACCTCTTCGACCCGGCGGAGCCGCGCCTGACGTCGCTCGGCCGCCGTCGGCCGTCCGGCCCTGCCGGACTTCCTCGCACCGACCTTGGCCGCGCCGCCGGACTCCATGCTGTCCGTACCCGTGTTTTCCCTGTCCCTGCCGGGGGAGACCGCGCCGCCACGCCGTCCGCGGCCGGCACGACCCCGGCCAGGATTCTCCCCGGCGGGCACCGCACGGCTGGGGGTGGGCGTCATGCCTCCGACCCTAACGCCCACCCCCAGCGGACACGATCTATCACCGCATGATCCACTTCGTGCCGTGGCGGGTCGTCAACCGGGAAGATCAGGTACAGCTGACCGGTGCCACCGGTCGCCGGGAGTGCGTGCCGTGGCGGGGACGCCCGCGCGGCCGGAGCGCACCCTGTGAGACCGCCACGCCGGCAAGCACGATCACCGCTCCCACTGGCTGATACCAGGCCAGCCGTTCTCCGAGCGCCAGCACGCCGACGACCGTGGCGACGATCGGAAGCAGGTACGTCACCGAGGCGGAGACGCTGGCACCCGCGAATCGGATCACCCGAAAGTTGAGCAGGAACGCCAGACCGGTCCCCAGAGCACCGAGCGCTACGACGCTGGCGACGACCTCGGGTGACAGCCTGGTCAGAGGTGGCGGCGGACCACCGGCCAGCGGCGCCAGCACCAGCAGTACCGCCCCGGCGGTGAGGAGTTGCCCGGCCGGCACCGCGACGCCGGACACCGACGGGCCGCTCAGGAACCGCCGCTGATACGGGATCGCGACGCCATAACACAAGGCGGCTCCGAGGCACATCAGCTGGCCGGTGAGCGACGCGCCGCCGGCGTCCCGCCAGACCCCGAGAACCACGAGGACGCCGACGAAACCCAGCAGGATCCCGGTGACCCGGCGCGCTGTCATCCGCTCGGTACGAAGTACCAGTGCGGCGATGGGGAGCACGAACAGCGGCGTGGTGGCGTTCCAGATGCCGGCCAGCATGGAGGGGATCCGTTGCTCGCCGTAACCGAAGAGCGTGAACGGGATGACCACACCGACCACCCCGGCGACTGTCAGGTGACCCCAGACGCGTGGCTCGCGGGGCAGCCGGGTACGGGTCAGCAGCACAACGACCAGCACCGCAAGTGCTCCGGTCACGACCCTTCCGAGAGTGAGGTGCAGCGGATGCAGTTGCCGTACCCCCACCTTGATGAACAGGAAGCTGGAGCCCCAGATGAGTGCGAGTACGCAGTATCCCGGTAACCAGGAGGAACGCGGTGCTCTGTCAGGGGCACTGGTGGTTGTCACTCCTGACACTGTGCCGTACGGGTGCGACATGTTCCGGAGAGAATCGGACGACGTGGTGAGGGCCACGTCGTCGCAGCCCGCTACGCTGCGCTGCGATGTCCGAGCGTGAGGAAGTAATGGTGGGCCATGGGGGACCGGAGCGGCGCCGCCTGGCGCCGGACGCCGGCCGGCCCGGCCGGGGCAGCCTCTCGGCGGCCCAGCGTCGAGCCGTGATGGAACTGCTCAAGATCTCGCCGGTCGCGGACGATCTGGGGCGACGGTTCGGCGCGGAGGGCCATGAGCTGCATCTGGTCGGTGGTTCGGTCCGGGACGCTTTGCTGGGACGGCTGGGCCAGGATCTGGACTTCGCCACCAGCGCCCGACCCGAACAGACCGAGGCGTTGCTCAAGAAGTGGGGCGACACGGTCTGGACCACCGGTGCCGACTTCGGCACGATCGGTGCCGCGAGACGCGGGGTGCGGGTGGAGGTCACGACGTTCCGCGCGGAGGCGTACGACCGGGTGAGCCGCAACCCCATCGTCCGGTACGGCACGGACCTGATCGACGATCTCCGGCGGCGTGACTTCACGGTGAACGCGATGGCGGTGTCAGTGCCCGGGAACCGGTTCACCGACCCGTTTGGTGGCCTGGCGGACCTGGCCGCGAAGCGACTCCGTACCCCTGGGGCGCCGGAGGATTCGTTCGCCGACGATCCGTTGCGGATGTTGCGGGCGGCCCGGTTCGCCACGCAACTGCGGTTCTCGGTGGTGCCCGAGGTGGTGGCTGCGATGCGGGCGATGGCTGGGGACCTGGCTCGGATCACCGCGGAGCGGATCCGGGACGAACTCATCAAACTGGTGTCCGGGGTGGATCCGGTGGTCGGGTTGCGGTTGCTGGTCGACACCGGCCTTGCCGAGCGGTTCCTCCCGGAATTACCCGGGATGCGGATGGCGATCGACGAACACGCCCAGCACAAGGACGTGTACGAGCACACCCTCACCGTGTTGCGTAACGCGATCTCGCTGGAGGACACCGGGCCGGACTTCGTTCTGCGGATGGCCGCGTTGATGCACGACGTCGGCAAACCGGCGACGAAACGGATCGAGCCGGACGGCAGGGTGAGCTTCCACCACCACGAAGTGGTCGGCGCCCGGATGACCAAGCAGCGGATGAAGACGCTGCGGTTCCCGAAGGACTTCACCGAACAAGTGACCCGGCTGGTCTTCCTGCACCTGCGGTTCCACGGCTACGGCAGCGGGGAATGGACCGACTCGGCGGTACGCCGGTACGTCACCGACGCGGGCGACCTGCTGCCCCGGCTGCACAAGCTGGTCCGGTCGGACTGCACCACCCGCAACCAGCGCAAGGCCGCCGCGTTGGCCACCGACTACGACGCGCTGGAGGCCCAGATCGCCAGGATCCAGGCCGAGGAGGACCTGGCCCGGGTCCGCCCGGACTTGAACGGCAACGAGATCATGGAGCTGCTCGGACTGCCGCCCGGCCCGCTGGTCGGCAAGGCGTGGCGGCACCTCAAGGATCTACGGCTGGACCGGGGGCCGCTCAGCCGCGAGGAGGCGGAGACGGAACTCCGACGATGGGCGGCGGACCAGGGCGTTGACTCGAGAGGCTGATCACAACCGTCAGGCAGGACGGGTGTCACAGCCGCAGCCGGGCCACCCGGCCGGCCGGACCAGAAGCCCAGCAGGCACCGTCGCCGGTGCAGCCCACCGCGTCGTACCGGATGCTGTCAAAGCTGGTCCAGGTGCGCCCGCCGTCGGCGCTGAGGTCGCTTCCGGTCGGGCCGACCGCGATCAGGGTGTCGGACAGCTCCCGGTGCCACGCGACCCCCGAGCGGTAGCCGTGCGGGTTGCCGCCGGATCGCCAGGACTCACCGTCGTGGGTCAACCCGGTGACCACGCCCGCCTCCGGGGCCAGAAAGTCGCCACCGACCGCCACACCATGGCGTGGGTCGCGGAACGCCAGTGAATACACCCCGGCGGTCGGACCCGCCGGAACCGGTGCCGCGGTGGCCGTCCAGGTGTGTCCGCCATCGTCCGAGTGGAAGATTCGCGATGCACCACCCCCGGAGGCGAACCAGGCATCGTGTGCGCCCGCCGTCACCAGGCAGGTGCCGCTGGCGGCGAACCCGAATTCACCCGCCACCGCGGGCGGCATGCCGTCCCCGGGCAGCACCCGCCAGGTGTGGCCGCTGTCCTCGGTGGCGAGGATTCGGAACCGGCCGTCCACCGGGTCGCTCATCGCGAGTCCGCGGCGACCGCCGGGGAAGAAGTCCATGCAGTCGTAGAAGGCGTGCGGGTCGTCGTTGACGAACGCGAGGTGCCAGGTCCGGCCACCATCGTCCGTGGTGTAGATCCGGGAGGCGTCGCCTTCGCCGATCGCCAGCACGCTTGCCCGGTCCGGGCTGTGCGCCTCGATGTCCCGGAACGCCATTCCGGCCGCCCCGGCGGGGCTCACGTCCTGCCAGGTGCGCCCACCGTCAGCGGTACGCCAGACACCGCCGCCGCTGCCGCTCACCCAGGCCGTACCGGCGTCGAGCGCCGCCAGGCCACGGAACCCCTGCGCGGTGGCGACCGGCACGGACTCCCAACCGGGTGCCGTGTCAGTGGCATGTGCCGGGGCGGCGGCAAACACCAGCGGTACGGCGAGAGCCAACGCGACGCTGAGTCGGCGGGTAAGCATGGGCCACACCCTGCCGTACCGGCGGGGAACTGTCCATACTGGGCGGAGCCGTTACGGAGCCGACGTGCGCCGGCCGGCCAACGCGATGTCGTGGTCGGCGCGACGGGCCCAGCGGCCGGACGCCCACCAGAACCACCGCGCGAGGAGCAGGTAGCCGATGCCGACACCGGCCAGCACGGCCGGCGAGTGGCCGTCCTCGGGCAGCAGCAGGGCACCGGCGAACAGGCCCGTCACAAAGCACACGTTGAACGCGGTGTCGTTCACGCTGAACACCCGGCCCCGGTATGCGTCGGCGCACTCCTGCTGAATCGCCGTGTCGACGACGATCTTCGTGCCCTGCGACGCGACGTTGATCAGGAAGACCGCCACCACCAGGAGGATCTGGCGGTATGGCAGGCCGAGCACCACGACGGCGATTCCCACCCCGGTGAGCAGCGCGGTGATCCAGGTCCGGCCGCCAAGCCGGCGGGTCGCCAGCGGGGTGACGAGTGCGGCGAGCAGCGCGCCGGCCGCGCCGGCGACGACGATCTGGCCGAGCCCGGAAATGGCTGAGGAGAAGTCCTCGCCGACTGCGAAGTAGTTGCGGTAGAGCAGCAGGGTGCCGATCGCGAGTACCCCGTACAGCCCTCGGTGTGCCGACTGGGCCAGCAGCGGGTACGCCGCGCCGGGGCGCCGCGCCAGATGCCGGGTGCCGGCCACCATCCCCCGCGCCACGTCCACGATTTCGCCCAGCACCCCGCGATGTGCCGGCGGCTCGTCGGGTCCCAACTCGTCCCGGGTGAACGAGACCCGCGCCAGCAGGGACGCCACCAGGTACCCGAGCGTCGCGGCGAGCGCGATCCCGGCGTAGTCGCGGCTGCTGGCGCCGATCTGGTGCTGCACCAGTGCGGCGGTGCCGAGTCCGAGGGAGAAGCACACCGTGCCGAACGTGGTCGACACCGAGTTGGCGGTGACCAGTCGAGGTTCGTCCACCACGTGCGGCAGGCTCGCCGACAACCCGGCCAGCACGAACCGGTTCACGGCGATCACCAGCAGCGCGAACAGCGCGAAGCCGGATTCGTCGCGGGACCAGATCAGGACGGCGGTCGGCACCACCAGCCCGGCCCGGAGCAGGTTCGCCTTGAAGAGGATGTCGCGGCGACTCCACCGGTCCAGGAAAACCCCGACGTACGGGCCGAGCAACGAGTACGGCAGCAGCAGGACCGCGAAGCCGGCCGCGACCGCCAGCCCATCTGTCCGCCGGTCCGGGTTGAACAGCACGCTTCCCGCCAGGCCAGCCTGGAACAAGCCGTCCGCCACCTGGCTGGCCAGGCGTACCCCCAGCAGCCGGCGGAACCCTCCACTGGCGAGGACGGTTCGCAGGTCACCACGGGCGATCACGCCGCCAGCCTACGGCGGCGCGCCAAGGCGGCAATCTGGCCGTGTGCGTCCTCGGGCGGGTACTCCGCGGCGAAGGCGCGGTCGCGAGCCGGGCGGCTCAGTTGCAGCAGCCACCACCGCAGCAGCCGCCAGACGGTGCGGCCGCGCGGCCGGGGGACGCCGAACCTGCCAGTGCCACGGTGCTGAGCAGTTTCACCGTGTCCTCGTGGCCGTGCGGGCAGGAAGCCGGATCGTTCGACTCGCTCATCACCCGTCGTACCTCGAAGGTCTCCGAGCAGTCACGGCAGCGGTACGCGTACGTGGGCATGTCGCGATTATCGGTCAGGCCACGTCTGATCCCCAAGACAAACAGCTGCCGCCGCTGACCGACGCCTGTCAGCTCGCTGACACGGCCCGTCAGCTTGACGGCCTGTTGACCGGCCCGTCAGGCTCGCCCGATAACCACAGGGGAGGCTAGATGCGCACCGGAACCGCACAGGTACTCTTCGGATTCTTCGGGGCCCTGTTCGTCGCGTCGCAGGTGAACATCATCCTGCAGTTGGGTCCGGTGGCGGGGGATCTGCTCCAGCTTCAGCTCACCACGTCGCCCGAGACTTTCCGCGGAATCCTCGAAGGCTGGAGTCCGGAGGATCTCAACCGTTACCGTTCCCACTTCGCCTGGGACAGCGTTCATCCGTTGATATATGGCGGATTACTGGGGCTGTGGATGCTGGTGGTGCACCGGGAGCGCAGTTTCTCGCCCCGAGGGCTGCGAATCCTTCTGATCCTGGCGCTGGCATCGTCGATGCTGGATTACCTCGAGAACGCGATCCACCTCTACCTTGAGACCAACCGGGAGTCCATCAACGGTGGCACGGTGCTGATCGCAGCCGCCGCGGCCGGCGTGAAGTGGTTCTGCGCGGCGCTGGTGACTGTGCTTCTGACGCTGGCCAGCGTCCGGGCGCTCCTGGGCAACCGTTCAGGGGGGTCCGAGCGGTCGGCAGGGCGGGGTGCGGAGGGGTCCGACGCCGGGAAGTCCGGCGTGACGAAGCCCAGTTCCAGCAGGTCGGAGTCGGCTGGCGGCGCCGCCAAGACGGTGCCGGCCAGGACCGGCCCAGCCAAAACCGAGACCGCGAAGTCGGGCTCGGCGTCCGGGACGGCGGGATCCGATGCCGTGGCGGAGTCCGGTTCTTCCGGATCGAAGTCCGCACCGGAGGGCAAGTCCACGGCCATACCGAAGCAGACCTCGCGAAAGAAGCGGCGCTGAGTCGCATCCTGACGCTCGCGCTCTGACCACGGCCCTCTCCCGAGCCGATCGGGAGAGGGCCGTTCACTTGGGACGGTGCCCGCCGCGCGGGTGGTGGCGGGCACCGTCGGTTGGCCTCAGTAGGCGCTGTCCGGAATCCAGTCGTTGTACCCGAAACCGACCGTGCCGGTCTGGGTCTCCCAACGCCAGATCTGCAACGAGTCAGCCGCGTTGCAGGTTCTCAGCCACAGTTTGCCCCCGGCGGCATTGCTGGGAGCGGCGACGCAGAGGCTGGTGTTGGAGGCGTTGCGGATCAGCCCGTTGTCGAACCGCCACTGCTGGTTGGTGCCACCGTGGCAGTTGTAGACGATCAGCAGCCGGTCGGCCCCGACGCCGCCCTCCGCGTCGGCGCACCTGTCGTGGGTGAGTTCGATGTGGAGGGACAGGTTGGGCGAGTCGTACCACCAGCCCTGGTTGCCGCCACCGTTGCAGGACGCCAGAAGCAGGTCGTAACCGTTGCGTGTGGAGTAGCCCTGGGACTCCATGCAGAGGCTCGATGCCGCGTTGCGCAGCTGCCGGAAGCTGAGCAGTCCGCCGTACAGCCGGGTCGTGTTGGTGGACTTGGGGTCGACGCAGGTCGCGGTCTGCAGGCCGGAGTTGTAGAACGCGCCCATGCAGGCCCCGAACGCGCCGTGGCCCCGGTAGTTCGGGTGGTACGACTGGCGGTAGGTGTTCCCGTCGAACGGGTCCCCACCGCTGGAGGTCAGGCCCGACACCCAGGTGAGCTCGGTGCAGGGCTCATGACCGGCGAGCAGCCGACTGGCGTCGAGGTATTTGACTCCGGTGTTGAGCGCCGCCCTGCGGATCTGCGCCTCGAACATGGGTACGACCTTGTTACGGCCGAACGCCGTGTCCTCGAGGTACAGCATGCAGCCACCGCCGGACCAGCCGGGGAAGTTGGGGTTGTCCTCGACGTCCGGGGAGACCGGGCTGGGGTAGCTCATCGCCACCATCTGGTAGTCGGTGGCGAGGTAGCCGGCGTTGGTCATGGTCTGCTTGATGTTGTTGATCGCGGTGGCGAGGTTGTTCCCGGAGACCGTGACCCGGGCCGCGACGCCGTTGGTGTAGTCCGGCCAGCACGGGCCAAGGAAGAAGATCCGGTTGATGGTGCAGTCGGTCATCACCGGGCCGAACTCGATGCCGCCGGAGTCGTTGGCGCTGGCGACCACCCAGATCAGCTTGATGTGGAGGTTCCGCGCCTTGATCGCCAGATAGTCGCCCTGGTTGAGCTCGTCCCACTGCCGTACGCCGCTGCCGTAGATCAGGTTCTGGGTGGTGGCTCCGGAACAGGCCAGGTTGTAGCTCTTGTTGACCGCGATGCCGGTGCGGTGGACACCGGCGTGCAGCGCCCGGTGGCACCAGTTCTGGTCGCCGTCTCCGTCGTCGTCGCCGTTGGTGCCGCGCTCGTACGGGCCCTGGCCCTCGCCGGAGATCTCACTGTCTCCCATGGTGACGATGGCGGTCTGGCGCTCGTACAGCGGGCGGATTCCCGGGCTGCCGTACAGGGCGGTGGCCTCGGCGGCCCGGATCTGTTCCAGGTTCGCCGGTAGTGGCGTGGCCGCCGAGGCCGGGCTGGCGGCCAGGGCGCCTACCGCCATCACGGTGGCGGTCCCGGTGACCAGTGCGGTCAGGGTTCTGGTGCTGGGTCTGAGGTTTCTCAGCCAGCCGGGTAGCAACATCTCGGCTTCCTCCCCAGGATTTGGTCCGGGTGACTTGGCTGGCGTGGTGGTGGTCGCATTTGACCCGATGTGAACCAAGTCACTGTGGCGCCGAGACTATCTACTCACTGGTAAACATGAAACCCTCTCTCTTCTGTGTCCCTGGACAGGGTGAAACAGGGACCTTCCGCCGGACGTCCTGCCACGTCGGACGTGGTGCCTCGCCCGGCCGTCCGCGACGTTCGGGGGCCCGGATCCGTCATCCCAGTGAGTGGTCGGCGTCCCAGCGGCTGGCAGCATTGTCGGAGTGCGGTGGACGGTTTACGACTCACCGGTCGGCGAGTTGTTGCTGGGTGCGAACCGGGAAGCGCTGTGTCGGCTGAGTTTCACCGGGGCGCGTCCGGCCCCGGCGGCACGTGCGGACGGCGACCCGGCCCTGGTCGCCACCTCAGCGGAGTTGGACGAATACTTCGCGGGCCGGCTGACCCAGTTCACAGTGCCGCTCTCGCTGGCCGGCAGCGAGTTCGAGCGACGGGTGTGGGCGGCGCTGCTGAAGATCCCGTACGGCGAGACCCGAAGCTACGGCGGGATCGCCAGGGCGGCCGGCGAGCCGGACGCCGCGCGAGCGGTCGGCATCGCCAACAATCACAACCCGGTCGCGATCATCGTGCCGTGTCACCGGGTGATTGGGGCCGATGGGAAACTGGTCGGGTACGGCGGTGGGTTGGCCACCAAGCGAACCCTCCTGGAATTGGAGGCCCGCGTCAGCATCGAACGGGATTTCGCGATCTGAAGGACATTCCAGTGGTGACATTGGACTAATTTCCAGGAGTGTCCACAGGCGACCTCGGCCGGCTTCAGGGCTGTGACCTGCGGCGGGCCACATTGGTGAGGACCGTACTTCCGGAACATCAGTCCATGTCGCCGATTGGGTCACCCCGAGCGGGTCCTTTTGTGGTTGAATGTCCGGCGCGGTGACCTGCCGTAGCCATGACCGCACTCAAACAGGGTGCGTGGAAGTCTCGCAGTCCAGTGCTGTCCGGGACCTACATAGCGAGCTGCCGACGGACCTCGGCGGCCACAGGGGTTGAACTGCCGTGGCACAGCTGGACCCGACCGCAGGAGGCGGCGATCTTGGCAACAATGGCTGGTCCGACCGTGGTGCGTCGGCAACTCGGTCGCACCCTGAAGCGGATGCGGACATCCGCCGGGGTCTCGGTGGACCAGGTGGTAGCGCACCGGGAGTTGGGGATCTCCCGGGCAAAGCTCTACCGGATGGAAGCCGGTCAGCACCCGGTCAAACCACAGGACGTGATGGTGCTCTGCCAGTACCTCGGTACCCCACAGGAGGAGACCAGGAGACTGGTATCACTCGCACTAGCCACCCAGGCTCCCAGCGACACCGGGATTCCGGCGTGGTTTCAGCTCTTCCGGGACCTGGAGCAGGTGGCCTCCCGGATCCGGGCGTACGACGGCGAGCTGGTGCCCGGGCTGCTACAGACCGCGGACTACGCCCGCGCGGTGTACCGGGCGACCCGCCCGGAGGAGTCCGAGGAGGCCGTCGAGCATCAGGTGACACTCCGCATGGAGCGCCAGGAGAGATTTTTCGCCCGTGACCCGGCACCGCAGTTCGTAGCCGTTGTGGACGAGGCGGTGCTCACCCGCAGAGTGGGCAGCCGGGAAGTGATCCGGGACCAGATCCAGCACCTGCACCGTCTGAACCAGCGGGGAGCCGCCGACATCAGGCTGTTGCCGTTCGCCGCCGGAGCGCACGCCGCGATGACCGGTGCGTTCCAGATCCTCGACTTCGACGATCCCGAGGACCCCGACCTCGTCTACCTGGAGCCGCACGTTGGAGGCCGGTACCTGCAGAAATCGGAGGTGACCGCCGAGTACTGCCGCCTCTGGGATCTGGCCTGTGGCACAGCGATACCTCTCAAGGAGTTCTCACGATGAGCACCACGCGGTGGGTCAAGGCCCGCAGCAGCGGGGGTAACGGAGGCAATTGCATCGAGTTGCGGCGCAACGGCGAGGTGATCGAGTTGCGGGACAGCAAGGACGCGGGCGGGCCGGTGCTGCGGTTCTGGCCAGCGGAGCTGAACGCGTTCCTGGACGGTGCCCGCAACGGCGAGTTCGACCACCTGCTCGACCGCTGAACCACCACACGGGGGCCACAAACCTCGGTTCGCCGCCAATCGACTCGGCGGGTCTTCCACCCGGAGGGCCGGGGCCGGTCCCGGGTGAGGGGTCCGACCCCGGCGAAGGGTTCAACGGTCGATCTCGCCGCGGATGAACCTCTCGACCAGCTCCCGCGCCTCGCCGTCCGGATACTGCTCCGGCGGTGACTTCATCAGGTAGCTCGATGCCGAGAGGATCGGCCCGCCGATCCCTCGGTCAAGCGCCAGCTTCACCGCCCGGATCGCGTCGATGATGATGCCCGCCGAGTTGGGGGAGTCCCAGACCTCGAGCTTCAGCTCGGCGTTCAACGGCACGTCGCCGAACGCCCGCCCTTCCAGCCGGATGTACGCCCACTTCCGGTCGTCCAGCCACGGGACGTGGTCGCTGGGACCGATGTGGACGGTGCCCTTGTCCATCTCGTGCGGGATCTGGGACGTGACCGACTGGGTCTTCGAGATCTTCTTCGAAACCAGCCGCTCGCGTTCCAGCATGTTCATGAAATCCATGTTGCCGCCGAAGTTCAGCTGGTACGTGCGCAGCACCTCCACACCGCGCTCCTCGAACAGCCGGGACAGCACCCGGTGCACGATCGTCGCGCCGACCTGTGACTTGATGTCGTCACCCACGATCGGAAGGCCCGCCGCGGTGAACTTCGCCGCCCACTCCGGGTCGCTGGCGATGAAGACCGGAAGCGCGTTGACGAAGCCGCAGCCCGCGTCGATGGCGCACTGCGCGTAAAACTTGTCCGCCTCCTCCGAGCCCACCGGCAGGTACGACACCAGCACGTCGACCTCGGCGGCGCGCAGTGCCACCACCACGTCCACCGCTGCCTCGTCAGACTCCTCGATGGTCTCCCGGTAGTACCGACCGAGCCCGTCCAGGGTCGGACCCCGCTGCACCGTGACCCCGGTCGGCGCCACGTCGCAGATCTTGATGGTGTTGTTCTCGCTGGCCACGATGGCCTCCGCGAGGTCCCGGCCGACCTTCTTGGCGTCCACGTCGAACGCCGCGACGACCTCCACGTCGTGTACGTGATAGTCGCCGAACATGACGTGCATCAGGCCGGGTACGCGATCGGCGGGGTCGGCGTTCCGGTAGTACTCGACGCCCTGGATCAGCGACGAGGCGCAGTTGCCGACACCGACAATGGCGACGCGAACCGAACCCATCGCGCGTGCCTCCTTCTTGGTCACGGCCGCCCCGTGCCGCGATCGTCTCGCGGCCCGGTCTGGCCCGGATCATGGTGAGTGGATGGTCTGGTCGAACCGGTGCCCGTCCCGGATCCGAGGCCACGCGGGCTCCCTGGAGGTTCGATCACGGTCACGGTCGGGGGTTGCCCGGCCCGTTCGGAGGCGATCAGTTCCTCCAACCAGCGCACCTCCCGGTCGCAGGCCTCCAGACCATGGCGCTGCAACTCCAGGGTGTACTCGTCGAGCCGTTCCGCCGCGCGGGACAGCGTCTCACGCAGGCCCTCCCGCCGTTCCTCGACCCGGCGCCGCCGGCCCTCCAGGATCCGCAGCCGGGTCGCCGAGTCGGTACGGGCGAAGAACGCGAAATGCACCCCGAAGCCGGGATCCCCGTACGTCTCCGGCCCGGCCTGGGCGAGCAGGTCCTGGAACCGCTCCTTTCCCTCGGCGGTGAGCCGGTACACGATCTTGCCTCGGCGGCCGGTCAGCGGCGGCGGCGTGCTCCCCGGATCCGGTGCGTGCTCGGTGATCCACCCGGTCTCCCGCATCCGGCGAAGTGTCGGATAGAGGGAGCCGTAGCTGATCGCGGCACGGAATGCCCCGAGCAGTGTGGTGAGCCGCTTGCGTAGTTCGTAGCCGTGCATCGGACCTTCGTGCAGCAGACCGAGGATGGCGAGTTCGAGCATCTGTCACGCCTCCTCAAGCGGTACGGAACACATCTCTGCGCAATGGCCGATGTATCGGCCCGATACATCGAGAGACTATAGAGCAGCGACAAAAGCGGCAACACAGCGTGCGTTTTGGTGCTGTGAGGTCGTGTAATCGGATGATTTGTCAGGATCTTGTGGTGACTGGCGGGTGCGCAGCGTACGACTGACCGCGTACCCTCGGGGCGTGCGCACCCAGCGGCAGGTGGTCGACTACTCGCTCCAGAAGCGAGCGCTGCTGCGCGAGGTCTACTCCGGCCGCGTCGGTGTGTATGAGGTGTGCGACGCCTCCCCGTACCTCAAGAGCGCGGCCAGATATCACGGTGAACAGGCCCAGACCCGCTGCCCGGTGTGTCGCCGCGAGAACCTCTGGCAGGTGCACTACATATACGGGGACGAACTCCGTCACGCCGCGGGGCAGGCCCGTAGCCGGGCCGAGCTTCGCCTCCTGGCCATGACCTACCGTGAGTTCCAGGTGTATGTGGTGGAGGTCTGCCGCTCCTGCGACTGGAACCATCTCGTCGAGCAGTACCTGCTCGGCCGTGACGGCCTCAGCGAGTCGGACCCGGCCCGCCGTGAGGCGGCCGAGTGAGGGCTGCGGTTCGGGGTCGAGAAGGTAACCTCGGCCCCAGCGGCAGGATGGCCGTACTCCGACAGCTGGCCACATCCGTACCGGGCGGTGTGCTTCGACCGCCCCCGACCGGCATGGTGTTGTGATGACTGATCCCTATCGCGGTTCGGCCCGGCCACCGGGCTCCCGACGGCGGGGCCACCAGGATGACCACCTGGACGGCTTTCTCACTGAACTGTCGAGCCGCGGGTCACGGGGCCGCGCTTCTGTCCCCTCTGGATCGACGGGTGCCGCCCGTTCGCCCGTTGGCCGCGCCTCCGTGGGCAGCGGCTCGGTGGGTCACACGGGCTACGACGAGCGCACCGCGATGGCCGGCCGCGCCTCGGTCGGCCGGTCTCCGGTCAGCGGTGGCCCCGGGTACCCCCCGACGGGCCCGGACAATCCGTACGGACCCGGCCGTCCCAGCCGGATGGACCGGCACCGCAGACATGATCCCGATGAACTGGCCCGCAAGCAGAACCGGCAACGGAAGCTGATCGCGCTGGCAGCGGTGGCGTTCATGCTGCTCGGGTTCGTGGTGCTCGCCGGTACCTACTTCGTGGTCAGTGTGCCGGCGCCCAAGGACCTCGCGAAGCTCAGTGAGAACTCCAGAATCCTGTCGTCGAACGGCAAGCTGCTCGCCAAGGTGGGCACCGAGAACCGCAAGTACGTGCCGATCAGCAAGATTCCCGCGTACGTCCAGCACGCCGTGGTGACCGCGGAGGACCGCAGCTTCTACACCAACTCCGGCATCGACGTGAAAGGCATCATCCGGGCCGCCTGGAACAACGTCACCGACGACGACGTCGAGGGCGCGTCCACCATCACCCAGCAGTACGTCCGCAACGCGCTTGACCTGACGCGCGAACAGTCGTACACCCGAAAGCTCAAAGAAGCGGTGATGGCGGTCAAGCTCAGCCAGCAGAAGTCCAAGGACGAGGTCCTGGAGGGCTACCTCAACACCATCTACTTCGGACGCAACGCGTACGGGATCGGGGCCGCCGCGGAGGCTTACTTCGGTAAGTCGGCCGAGAAGCTCACCGAGGCGGAAGGCGCCCTGCTCGCCACGGTGATCAAGAACCCGTCCGGATACGACCCGGCCAACCGTCCGGACCGCGCCGAGGAACGGTGGCGCTGGGTGCTCGACAGCATGGTCGAAGTGAACTGGTTGGACCCACAGAAGGCCTCGGCTGCCAAGTTCCCGAAGACCCGGTCGGCCAAGGAAGCCACCGGCGCCCAGGCCGGCCTGAACAAGCCGACCGGGAACGTCGTGAAGTACGTCGTGCAGGAGCTTGAGAAGGCCGGGATCAGCGAGCAGGAGCTCTACACCGGCGGTTACACCGTCCACACCACGATTCACACGAAGGCCCAGCGGGCCGCCGAGCAGGCCGTCGCGACGGTGCTCAAGGGCCAGTCGAAGAAGCTCACGGCCGCTCTGGTCGGGGTGCAGCCCGGGACTGGTCGGGTGCTCGCCTACTACGGCAGCCAGCAGGGCGTGGTCGGCTGGGACAACGCCGCGGCCAGGCACCAGCCCGGATCCTCGTTCAAGGCGTACGTGCTCGCCGCCGCGCTGGAAAACGACGTCTCAGTGAAGTCGTACTGGGACGGCTCCTCGCCACAGGAGTTCCCGGACCGTGAGAAGCCGGTCCGCAACTCGGAGAACAACAACCGGTGCCCGCGGTGCACCCTGGAACAGGCCACCGTGATGTCGCTGAACACCGCGTACTACGCGGTCACCTCTGAGGTCGGCAAGGAGAAGGTCATCGGGCTGGCCAACAAGGCGGGCATCCGCACCATGAAGCGGGACAGCACCGACGAGGTGGTCAGACTCGACGAGCCGGGTGCCGCCCGCAAGTTCGGAAACGAGGTCGGGATCGGGCAGTACCCGATATCCGTGCTGGACAATGCCAACGGCTTCGCGACATTCGCCGCCGGGGGCGTCGCCGCCACGGCCCACTTCGTGGACAAGGTGATGCGGGACGAGCAGGTGTTGTTCAAGAGCGAACTGGAGACCGCCCAGGCGTTCAGCAGAGACACCGCCGCCGATGCCACGTACGTGCTGCGGAAGGTGGTTTCCGCGGGCAGCGACGACCTGATCGGAGGCCGGCCCTCCGCCGGTAAGACCGGCACCTGGCAGTACCGGGACACCGACGACAACGCCCACGCCTGGATGGCCGGCTACACACCCCAGATGGCTGCCGCCGTCTGGATGGGCCGGAGCGGTGCCGAAGGGGCCCTGGTGACCAGGGACGGATTGCGGATCTACGGTTCCGGCCTGCCCGCGGAGATCTGGAAGGCGTTCATGAACGGGGCGCTGGACGGCAGGCAGATCGAGCAGTTCCCCGAGCCGGTCTTCGGCGGTGACGAGAGCGCCGGAAACCTGCAGTCACCGACCCCGGAACCGTCACTCCACAAGCCTGACAAGCCGGAAAACCCCAAGCCGCCCGGTGGCGGTGGTGGTCCTGGACCCAAGCCGACGTACAGCCCGCAGCCGCTGCCCAGCCCGACGCCGACGGAGTCCTGCAACGACCCGCTCAACCCGAAATGTAATTCGGGTGGCTAGCGTCCCACTGTGTTGATCATTCCCTTCGCGGACGTCTGAGCGTCCCCGCGGAGGGCATGATCTTTTCCGCGCGACCCCTGGAGTCCGTCACGGCTTGTGGGGGCCGCCACGTCGTCGCGGGATACGGCAGGATGCCATCCATGGAGCGGCGGACCGAGGGACTCGGCATGATCGATCATCCGGCGGAACACGACGGACTGCTACGTGGGCTGTCCGAACCGTTCGGCGGCCCGCTCGGACACCATGCCGCCGAACCCCGGCGTCGGTTCTGGACGCCGGTTCGGATCGTGCTCGCCCTCGCCGCGCTGCTGTTCGCGATCCACTGGATCCAGAAGTCGCCGTGCCAGGACGGTGCCTGGGTCGACCTGGAGCAGTACCGCAAGTTCTGCTACACCGACGTACTCGCGCTGTACTACGCCGAGGGCCTGGCGGACGGAAAAGTGCCCTACCTGGACCACGCCGTGGAGTACCCGGTGCTCACCGGCGCGTTCATGGGCGTGATCGGGCTCCCGGTGAACGCGCTCAGCGGGTCCGTGCCGGACATGAACCAAGGCCAGTGGTTCTACAACATCAACGCCCTGGCACTGTCCATACTCGGTCTCGCGACCGTCGGGGCGATCCTCGCGATGCGCCGGGGCAGGCCCTGGGATGCCGCGATGGTGGCACTCGCCCCAGGGGTCCTGGTCTCCGCGACGGTGAACTGGGACCTGCTGGTGATCGCGTTGACCACGTTCGCACTGTATGCCTGGTCGCGTTCCCGGCCGGCGCTCGCCGGGGTGCTACTCGGACTCGCGGTAGCGGCCAAGTTCTACCCGCTGTTCCTGGTCGGGCCGCTGTTTCTGCTGGGACTCCGGGGTCGCCGGCTGGAGCAGGTGGGCATCGCGTTCGGCGCCGCCGCGCTGACCTGGACGGCTGTCAACGCGCCGGTGGCCATGCTGTGGCGGGAGTCGTGGCTGCGGTTCTTCGAGTTCAGCTCGGAACGCGCGGTGGACTGGGGCACCCTGTGGTACGTCGGGCAGCACTTCCCCGGCGGTGACCGGCCCGGTTTCCAACTGTTCCACTGGATCGCCGGCACCCCGTCCCGACTCAACACCGCCTGGGTGCTGTTGTTCGCGCTCGGATGCGCCGGCATCGCGGCGCTGACCTTCCTCGCCCCCCGCCGCCCCCGGTTGGGCCAGCTGGCGTTCCTCGTCATCGCCTGTTTCCTGCTCGTCAACAAGGTCTGGTCACAGCAGTTCGTGCTCTGGCTGATCCCGCTCGCGGTGCTGGCCCGCCCCCGGTGGGGTGCCTTCCTGGCCTGGCAGGCGGCTGAGCTGTGCTACTTCCTCGCCTTCTACGGCGAACTGTTGATGGCCAGCAACCAACCGGTGTTCCCGGAGTGGGTTTTCGTCCTGGCGTCGTTGGGCCGGATGATCACACTGGCCTTGCTGGTGGTACTGGTGGCACGCGAGATCCTGCGTCCTGAACTGGACGTGGTGCGGGCCCGTGGTGTCGACGACCCGGACGGCGGACCCCTCGACGGGGCGTCGGACGCCGGGTGGGTGTCCGCGCTGCGAAGCTGGGTGACCGGAGGTCCCGGACGAGCCGTGGCGGCGGCCAGGACCTGATCGCCAGTTGATCTTTCCGAGCGGCGGGTCCTCAGCCGATTGTGAAGATCACGACGTCACCGGATTCCTGCCGGGTGACCCCGCTGCCATCCACCGGAGCGTCGAGAGCGTGCTCCCACGGCGTACCCACCACCTGGCGACGCAGTACGATCACCGTCCGGACGCCGAGTTCCCGCAGGTAGGCGACGCTGGCGGGGTCCGGAAAATTCACTGTGGACTGCCGCACCTGCTGCAACCTCTTGGGAATGAACCCGCTGCCACCGTTCACGATGCGTGGGAATCCGTCGGTGGACCACAGCATCACCGCCTGGTCCTCAAGCTGTCCCGACGGAAGCACCAGCACCGGATCCGACACCTCACGCATCACCACCGGGGAGCGGGGCACCTCCGGGTGGGGGGTCGCGTTGAGTCCCTCCGCCAGCACCAGCAGCACTGGCACCACCATCACGAGACGTAGCGGTAGAGCCGGCCGGGTCGGGATCCGGTGGTCGACGTGGGCCGCGTCGGCAGCTTCCTGGGCCCGTGCGGCGAACCCACCGACCGCCCCCGCCGCCAGGATGGCGAGCAACAGCGTGGTCCAGATGACGAACCGACCCGGGGTCCGGATGCCGTCCCAGCCCGGCAGGTACCGGAACAGCAGCAGGTAGCCGTACTCACCGCCGAGGAAGCTGGTACCCATCCCGAGTACCACGGTGATGGCGACGCCCAGTACCAGCAGGATCCGCTGCCGTACCGTCCAGATCGACAGGAACAGCCCGGCGACCGCGAGCCCGAGCAGCACCAGGCCGGGCAGCATCGTCATCTCCGCCGGGAACTGGAGCGTGGCACGTGCCGGAGCGTGCGCCGCCCCCCACGGCAGGGACTCCGCCGGCGCGGTGAGATACCCCCGCAGCGGCGGTGAATACCAGGTCAGCTCCTGCTCAGTCCGTCGGGCGTACGGGTGTTCCGCGAGCACCCGCAGGTAGGGCTGGGCCAGGGCGAGGCTGACCCCGGCGAAGACCAGGCCGCCAGCCAGGTCGCACACCAGCAACCAGAGCGGGAACGCCCGGCGACGCCGCATGACCAGGCAGATCAGCCAGCCCACCGCGGCGGTCACAGTGACCAGCAGCAGCACGTAGACGAACGGCAGCCCGATCCCGAAACCCAGCGACACCTGCCAGCCGGCGACCAGCCAGCCGGCGAACGCCCAACCCGGTTTCACCCGCTCCGGCCGGTAGCCGTACCGCAGCGACCAGCCGTGACCTCGCGCCAGCATCGCCAGGGCGAGCGCGATCCCGCCGGTGGACAGCACGTGCATGTGGCCCGCCTGGGACAGCCGCCACGGTGCGTACGCGAAGGCGGCCCCGGCCACCGCCGCACCCGGCCAGCGGGTGCCGAGTTGCCGCACCAGGGCGTACCCGCCGAGGAACGCGAGTCCGTGCAGCAGGACGAACAGAATGTTGTAGCGCAGCACCGCCACGTCCTGACCGGAGCCGAGCAGGCCGAACGGCGCGTATCCGAGGAGGCTGTCGCTGAAGGCGTAGCCGCGTGACTCCGGGTGGAAGGCGTTCCCGTTCCAGAGGTTCAGCGGGTCGGTGAGCAGCGCGTGACCGGCCCATGCCACCTGCCACGCCTGCAGCAGCGGGTCGTAAATGTCCTGAGGGATGGTACGGGTCGGCTGCCGCAGGGTCGGCCAGGTCATCAGCCCGGCGATCGCCAGGCTCAGGACGCTCACGACGGTCCATTCGTGTACCCAGAACCGCCAGACCCGCCCGGCGGCCCGGCGCAGCCTGCCGGCCGGAGGGGGATCCTGGACGACGCCGTCGCTGTCGGCGAAACGTTCCCACCGTTCCAGTTCGACCGGCTCCGCTGGCTCAGCCGGGTCGGAGTCGCCCTGCGTCGCGGACTCCGGCTCGTCGGTGGCCTGCGGGTCCTCTGGTGCCCCGGCGGCGGTCTGGGACCGGTCCTCCCGGGTCGCTTCGCTTTCCCCCGTTACCAACGCCGTACCTCCTGGTGTGCCATCACACGCCGACGATGAGCCGGTTGCGCAGATATCCGATGTCGGCGGCCTGTCCGGCGGCACCGCCCGGGGTCTCCACCACCACCGGGCAACCGGCTGCGCGTACCACCTGGACGATCAACTCGACGTCGATCCGGCCGGCTTCAAGGTTGTCGTGACGGTCCCTGCCAGAGTCGAATCCGTCGCGGGAGTTGTTGGCATGGACCAGGTCGATCCGGCCGGTGATCTCCTTTACCCGGTTCACGATGTCGGTCAGGTCCTCGCCCCCGGCGTGTGCGTGGCAGGTGTCGAGGCAGAAACCCACCCCGTAGTCGCCGACCACGTCCCAGAGCCGGGCCAGCATGTCGAACCGGCGACAGCAGGCGTTGCTGCCACCCGCGGTGTTCTCGATCAGGATCGGCAGTGGAAATCCGCCGGACCTCGCCGCGTACTCGAAGGTCTTCCGCCAGTTCTCCAGGCCGGCCGCGATGTCGTCACCCTTGGTGACGTGACCACCGTGCACGATCAACGCCTTGGCGCCGACGTCCACCGCCGCGGCGGCATGCTGGTCGAGCAGCTTGCGGCTCGGGATCCGGATCCGGTTGTTCAGCGTGGCGACGTTGATCACGTACGGTGCGTGTATGTACAGGTCCACTTCGCTGGCCCGCAGCCGCTGTGTGTCCCCTCGGGTCTGTGGTGCCTTCCAGCCCTGAGGGTCGGAAAGGAAGAACTGCACGAGTTGCGCTTCCCGGGCGGCGGCCTCGGCGAGTGGATCGGCCGCATCCACGTGTGCTCCGATGCGCATGACGGGCAGCCTACGGTTTTCCGTCACCCCGGGTCGCTTGTGGGTGGTGGGATGCCGCTCTGTCCCGGGTAGCGGGATCAACATCGGTCCGACATAGTACGTAAGAACATTGACCGCCCATACTATGGGCAGAAACTGGCGCTCGAGGCGCAAGCCAGAGAAAATCTTGACCACATGTCGTCGCAAGCGGTGAGGGCTGTCCTCACCCGCGAGGCACTGACGAGTCGCCGACGTGACAGTCTCCACGACCTGGGAGTGCAGGAAGCGTGAGAAAGATCATGAAACGCCGTTCGGTGCGCATCGCCGTGATCAGCGCCGCCGGGCTCATCGGAGCCGGAGCGATGGGAATACTGGCGATTCCGGCGACCGCCGCGGTGCAGACCGTCACCTTCAAAGGTGGCTGTCACCCCGTGTCCGCCACGTCGTCGCCGGACCGCAAGGAGATCACCACGCAGAAGTCCAGCACCTCGGAGAAGGTCGCGGACGTCGTGGTGGTGAACAAGCTCAACACCGCGGGGACGCTCTACGCCGACGGCAAGGTGCTGAAGTGGTCCGACGGCGACCCCGTGGTGCTGGACAAGGGCGACTCGGTGACTGTGCCGCTGAGATCCGACGTCGAGCTGACTTTGGTGCCGGACTGTGACCTCGCCGGATTGAACACCAATCTGACGGAGGACTACGAGTCGGTCGCGATCTCGGTGCTGGCCGCGCCGCGGGAGGGCGGACGGACCGGTTCGGACAACCCCGTGGCCGACGAGCCGGCCGCTGCCGGATCCGGGGATGACGCCGCCGCGAAGGCGCAACCGGGCGCGGGCGACCAGCCAGCGGCAGCCCAACCACCAGCGGCCCGGGACGCCGTGCCACCGGCGGCCGAGGACGAGTCGGTGACGGCCGGGGCCGAAGCGGGCACCACCCTGGACAGCTCCGGAGACAAGGCCGAGGCCGCTCCGCTGGTGCCGAAGAACCACACCACTGGCACCAGCACCGCGATCCTGGCGTGGATCGCGACGTTGTGCCTGCTCAGTGTCGTTGTGGCGACGCTCCGCACCATGTTGCTCTCCCGGTCAGCTAGGGTGAGCGGTAGCTGAGAAGTAACCGGAGCCCCGCGGGGTGCCCGAATCCCCATCGTCGGTGTGGTCGTTCCTCCCCAGGTCCCACCCAAGATTCGGATAGGGCGCCCCGCGGCTGTTATTGTTCAGCGGTTCACATCGCCGCAGGCCGGTCCTGCGGCGTTCGCGGGTACCGGTCCGTTCCGTCCGAACGGGCGGACGCATCCGCAGGGATTGATGTGGACGACGCAACGACCTCCTGCCACGGATGGACCGTGGCCACTGAGACCACAGGGGGTGATCACAGTCTTGCGTCACTACGAAGTTATGGTGATCCTCGATCCAGATCTCGAGGAGCGCACCGTAGCCCCGTCGCTTGAGACGTACCTCAACGTCATCCGCAACTCCGGCGGCTCCGTCGAGAAGCTCGACGTGTGGGGCCGGCGGCGACTCGCGTACGAGATCCAGAAGAAGTCCGAGGGGATCTACGCGGTCATTGACCTGCAGGCCGAACCAGCCGCGGTCGCTGAGCTGGACCGCCAACTGCGGCTCAACGAGTCGATTCTGCGTACCAAGGTGATCCGGCCGGATCTCCGGTAGCGGAGACACAGGTACCGCCCCATACGTCACACCCGTGTGGCACGGTGAGGTTCTGACCCCGATGCCTGGCGGCGAGGCGAGCCGCGACCCGGGTTCCGCGTAACCGGTTGTGTCGCTGTGGGGTGGACAGACAGGGAGCATTCCATGGCAGGAGACACCGTAATCACCGTCGTCGGGAATCTGGTCGACGATCCGGAACTGCGTTTCACCTCCTCCGGTGCGGCGGTCGCGAAGTTCCGGGTCGCGTCGACGCCTCGGTTCCTGGACCGGCAGTCCGGCGAGTGGAAGGACGGCGAGGCGCTGTTCCTGACCTGCAACGTGTGGCGTCAGGCGGCGGAAAACGTCGCCGAATCGCTCACCCGGGGCACTCGCGTGGTGGTCCAGGGCAGGCTCAAGCAGCGTTCGTACGAGACCCGTGAGGGCGAGAAGCGCACGGTGTACGAGATCGAGGTCGACGAGGTCGGCCCGTCACTGCGGTACGCCACCGCGAAGGTGCAGCGGATGTCGCGTAGTTCGGGCGGCGGTGGGTTCGGCGGCTCGGGCGGACAGTCGGGCGGGGCCCCCTCGGACGACCCGTGGTCGTCGGCGACGCCGGCCCCGTCCGGTGCCAGCCAGGGTTCCGGGGGGTACGACGAGGAGCCCCCGTTCTGATCGGATCCCGCGGCGCGAAGTGGCGTCGTGCATCCGATCGGGAGCCCGGAGGCGGCGCGACATCGCGTCGCGAGGTGAGAATTCAACCCGTTCCGGTGTGCCGGTGACGGATATACGAGGTAACTGGAGATATCGCGATGGCAAAGCCCGCGGCCGTACGTAAGCCGAAGAAGAAGGTGAATCCGCTCCACAAGGAGAAGATCACCTATGTCGACTACAAGGACACCGCGCTACTGCGCAAGTTCATCTCGGACCGGGGCAAGATTCGTGCCCGCCGGGTAACCGGGGTGGACTCCCAGCAGCAGCGCCAGATCGCCCGTGCGATCAAGAACGCTCGCGAGATGGCCCTGCTGCCGTACAAGAGCCAGACCCGCTGAGGAGGATGCCGAGATGAAGATCATCCTGACTCAGGAGGTGACGGGCCTCGGCTCGCCGGGCGACGTGGTCGAGGTCAAGGACGGATACGGGCGCAACTACCTGCTCCCGCAGCGGTTGGCGATGCGGTGGACCAAGGGTGGCGAGAAGCAGGTCGCCACGATCAAGCGGGCCCGGGAGGCGCGGGAGATCCGCGACCTCGGCCAGGCCCAGGAGATCAAGGGTCAGCTGGAAGCGCTGAAGGTGACGATGACGGCTCGGGCCGGTGCCGCTGGCCGGCTGTTCGGTTCCATCACGTCGACGGAGGTGGTGGATGCGGTTCGCAAGGCGGGCGGTCCGATGCTGGATCGGCGCCGGGTCGAACTGCCCGGACCGATCAAGGCCGTCGGCAGCTACCGGGTGAGGGTCCGGCTGCATCCGGAGGTGTCCGCCACGGTTCCCGTGGAGGTACAAGCGGCGAAGCAGTAGTTGTCCGCTCTGGAATCGGCCCGGTCGTGCCCGACCGGGCCGATTCTCGTTCCGGCGTTGTTGTCCGGGGTTCGTTGTGGTTCGTCGGCGGGATGCTGATCACTGGCCACACTGACCCGTACCGGTATGACGCGCAAACGCTCCGCGTTACGCTGGTGACCACTTCGTAGCGATTCCGGAGCGTGGCCTACGTTCTCGTGCGATCTCGGGAACGTTTCGACGGCTTTCGCACGGTACGGTTTCCAAGGGTTACCTGGCCGGAGTTACCCGAGAATCTACGTGATTTGGAGCGTTGTCTCATGCGTCGCATGCTCACGGGGGGCGTCTCGGCTTTCGCCGTTCTGTCGTTCGCGTTGGCAGGCTGTTCCGGGGCGGACACCGTCACCTCGGAGAAGGCGGACCCGACCGTACAGCAGCAGGATGCCGCCACGCTGATCCCGCAGTCGCTGAAGAAGATCCAGAGCGAAAGCTTCCGGTTCACGTCAACCATGACCATGGACGACGTCGAGATCAAGGGCAGCGGGGCGTTCGACATGGCGAGCAAGGTCGGCCTCGTGAAGCTGGACATGGGTGCCGCCACCGGCCAGGACATGAAGCTGGAGATGCGCGTCCTCGGCGACGACATGTACATGTCCGGTTTCTTCGGCACCGAGCAGTGGATCCGGCTGGACCTCACCAAGTTCCCCGCCGGGAACATGTTCGGCGAGGCCGCCAACCCGGTGGGCAACGCTGACTACCTGCTCGCGGTCTCCGACGACGTCAAGGAGGTCGGAAGGGGTCGCTACCAGGGAACCCTGGACCTGAAGAAGTACCTCGACGAGTACGCCAGCCCGGAGAAGGCCAGGAAGCTTGAGGACGCGCTCGGAAAGCTCGGCCCGGAGGCCATGAAGGTGCCGTTCGAGGCGACCCTCGACGACCAGAACCGGCTGACCGTCATGAAGATCACGATGACCTTCGACGCCGGGTCCAAGAAGATGACCATGGTGCAGGAGGCGAAGTACTTCGACTTCGGCACCAAGGTCGACGTGTCCAAGCCTCCGGCTGACAAGGTCACCGACGCCCCGGCGGACCTGTACAGAACGAACTGACCCAGACTGCCCGGGGGTCCCGCCTAGACTGCGACGTGTGGGCCGGGCCAACCAGGAGGTGGCGGCTCTGCTTGTGGAGTACGCCGACCTCCTCTCCATCACCAGGGGCGACGCGTTCAAAGCGCGGGCGTATGAGAAGGCCGCACGCGCCGTCGCAGGTCACCACGAGGACGTCTCCACACTGGACGAAGGCGCCATCCGCAAGATCCCCAACATTGGAAAGTCGATCGCCGGGAAGGTCACGGAGATCCTGTCCAGCGGGACCTTCCACAGCCTGGAAGAGTTGCGCAGCGACGTACCGCCCGGGGTCCGCCGGCTGTCCGCGATCCCCACCCTCGGTCCCAGGAAGGCGATGCTGCTCCATCGTGAGCTCGGCATCGCGACCGTCGAGGAACTCGTCGACGCGATCCATGCCGGCAGGTTGCGCGACCTCAAGGGGTTCGGCCAGAAGACCGAGGAGAATCTCCTGGCCGGCGTGAACCTGCTGCGACGCTCCGGGGAGCGGGTGCCGCTCAACGTGGCGCTCGCCGCCGCGGAGGAGATCGTCGCGGCGCTGTCGGCGGTCACCGGTTGCCAGCGGTGCACGTACGCCGGCTCGTTGCGACGGGGCCGCGAGACCATTGGCGACATCGACATTCTGGTCGCGTCCGAGCGGCCCCGGCCAGTGATGCGGGCGTTCCGGGAGCTGCCGCAGGTGCTCGACGTGATCGCCTCCGGCGACACCAAGACCTCGGTACGCACGTACCGTGGGCTTCAGGTCGACCTGCGGGTGGTGCCACCGGAGTGCTGGGGCGCGGCGTTGCAGTACTTCACCGGCTCCAAGCAGCACAACGTACGGGTCCGGGAGATCGCCGTACACAAGGGACTGAAGCTCTCGGAGTACGGTCTGTTCGACGCTCAGTCGGGCGAGTTGCTGGTGGCCGACACCGAAGCGGCCGTGTACCGGCGGCTCGGCATGGCCTGGGTGCCACCGGAACTGCGGGAGGACAACGGCGAGGTGGCCGCCGCTGCCCGGGACGGGCTGCCTTCCCTGGTGGAGGTCGGCGACCTGCGGGGTGACCTGCACACCCACACCAACCTGACAGACGGCGTCGCCTCGCTGGAGGAAATGGTGGCCGCGGCGGCTGGGCGGGGGTACGAGTACTACGCCATCACCGATCACGCGCCCGAACTGGTGATGCAGCGGATGACCCTGGGGAAGGCCCTTGAACAGCGTGCGCGACTGCGGGAGCTGCAACGCGACCACTCCGGGATGCGGTTGCTGCACGGCACCGAGCTGAACATCGCACCAGACGGTTCCGTGGACTGGCCGGACGAGGTACTGGCCGAGTTCGACGTGTGCGCCGCGAGTGTCCACAGTCACTTCCGGCTGTCCACCGAAGAGCAGACCCGACGGGTGATCCGGGCCTGCGAGAACCCGTATGTGCACGTCATCGGACACCTGACGGGCCGGCGAATCGGCCGGCGCGATCCGATCGACCTGGACTTCGATGCGGTGTTCGCGGCTGCCGCCCGAACCGGTACGGCACTGGAAGTCAACGGTGGACCGCAGCGGCTGGACCTGCGTGACGACCACATCCGGTGGGCGCAGCGGCACGGGGTGCGGTTCGTGATCGACAGTGATGCGCATTCGGTGCCGCAGCTTGGCTACGTCCGATACGCGACGCTGACCGCGCGCCGGGGCTGGCTCACCGCCGAACCGGTGGTCAACACCTGGCCGTACGAGCGGGTCGAGGCGTTTCTCACCGGTCGATCCCGGTGAAGACGGGTGAAGACGGGTGAGGACGGCTTCCGGGGCAAGCTCCGGGGAGGGAGCGCGGGGTCAAGCGCCGGGTCGGGTTGATGCCCGGCTGTCCGGATCGGTCTGCGTCCGGAGCGTGACGGGGGTCCCCCGGTCGGTGTACACCAGCTCGACAGGCCGGGAAAGACTTTCCATCCACACTGTGGGGATCACGTATCTGCAGGTCAAATGGTATTTCTCGGGTTTCCCCAGACGATATCCACAGGCTGTGCACAACCCTGTGCACAGTCTGTGGGGGCCCTGTCCACAGGTTCTCCAGAGGTTCGTCCACCGGGTGACTTGGCCTGACAGGTAACCGCTCCTATCGTCATGGGGCGAACGGCCGTCATGCATCCGCGCGCGGGCCGCGTCACCGGCTCTGGGGGGCGTCGAGCGTTCTTGTCGTACCGCGGGTGTGTCATGACGTACTGGGGGCTGTGAAAGACCGGGGGCTGGACTGTGGCGATCTCAGACGAGGTGCGGCCTGTCGGGCCGCGGCTGCAATCGGCCGATGCCCTTGAAGGCCAGTTCGAGCGGACGCCACCACAGGACATGGCCGCCGAGCAGTGCGTCCTCGGGGGCATGCTGCTCTCCAAGGACGCGATCGCCGACGTGGTCGAGATCGTGCGCACCGTCGACTTCTACAAGCCCGCGCACGCCACGATCTTCGACACCATTCTGGACCTGTACGGGCGCGGCGAACCAGCGGACGCGATCACCGTCTCCGCCGCGCTGACCCAGTCCGGGGACCTGGGAAAGGTCGGGGGCGCACCGTACCTGCACACGCTGATCGCCAGTGTGCCGACCGCCGCGAACGCCGCGTTCTACGCCAGGATCGTCGCCGAGCGCGCCGTGCTGCGCCGCCTGGTGGAGGCCGGCACCAGGATCGTGCAACTCGGGTACGGCGTGGCGACCGGCTCCGGCCGGGATGTCGACGACGTGGTCGATCTGGCACAGCAGGCGGTGTACGACGTCACCGAGCGGCGGGTGAGCGAGGACTTCGCGGTTCTGGGCGACCTGTTACAGCCCACATTGGACGAGATCGAGTCGATCGGTGCGAACTCCGGCGAGATGACCGGTGCGCCCACCGGGTTCACCGACCTGGACCGGCTGCTCAATGGCCTGCACCCCGGCCAGTTGGTTGTGGTGGCAGGAAGACCTGGTCTGGGCAAATCAACCGCAGCATTGGACTTTGTCCGGGCTACATCCGTTCGACATAGCTTGTCCAGTCTGGTGTTCAGTCTGGAGATGAGCAAGATCGAGATCGTGATGCGGTTGCTCTCGGCCGAGTCGCGGGTGCCGCTGCACGTACTGCGGTCCGGTCAGCTCTCCGACGACGACTGGACCAAGCTGGCGCGCCGGATGGGCGAGATCTCCGAGGCTCCGCTGTTCGTGGACGACACCCCGAACATGACCCTGATGGAGATCCGGGCCAAGGCGCGGCGGCTCAAGCAGCGGCACGATCTCCGGCTGATCATCGTCGACTACCTGCAGCTGATGACGTCGCCGAAGCGGGTGGAGAGCCGGCAGCAGGAGGTCGCGGAGCTTTCGCGGGGGCTGAAGCTGCTCGCCAAAGAGGTCGAGTGCCCGGTGGTGGCGGTGAGCCAGCTCAACCGAGGTCCCGAGCAACGCACCGACAAGCGTCCGCAGCTTTCCGACCTGCGTGAGTCGGGGTGTCTCAGCGCCGAGACCCGCCTGCTCCGGGCGGACACCGGCGCTGAGATCACCTTGGACGAGTTGATCCGCTCGGATGCCCGCGACATCCCGGTGTGGGCACTCGATGAGTCGCTGCGATATGTGCCTCGCACGTTGACACACGCCTTCCCCAGCGGGGTGAAGGACACCTATCGGCTGCGGCTGGCTTCCGGACGGACGGCGGACGCGACGGCGAACCACCCGTTCCTCACGTTCGACGGTTGGCGGTCTCTTGGTGAGCTGCATACCGGGATGAGGCTCGCGATACCAAGGCACGTTCCGGCTCCCCTGGTGACACAGGCGTGGCCGGATGAGGAAGTCATCTTGCTGGCGCACCTGATCGGTGATGGATCGTTCGTCAAACGTCGGCCGATCCGGTACGCCAGCACAGTCGAGGAGAACTTCGAAGCCGTTGCCCGGGCCGCTGTGGAACGGTTCGACATCACTATGCGAAATGACTACGCGGTACGCCGCACCAGCCTGCGTCTGCCCGCGTCGTACCGGTTGGCTCGGGGGAGACGTAACCCGATTGCGGAATGGCTGGATGGTTTCGGTCTGTTCGGGCTGCGCAGTCATGAGAAGTTCGTGCCGACGGAAGCGTTCGCCCTACCGAAGCAACAGGTCGCACTGTTCCTCAGACACCTGTGGGCAACCGACGGCTGTGTCTGGTGGGACGAGAGCAATGGGCAGGCACGCCTGTACTACGCGTCCACGAGCCGGAGACTGGTCGAAGACGTGTCCTTGCTTCTGCTTCGGTTTGGTATCCACAGCCGGATCAAGGTGATCCAGAAGTCTGGTTACCGGCATGGGTACCACCTGGAGGTCTACGGTGGCGACGACCAACTCAGATTCTTGCGGGGCATCGGAGTCGATGGTGCCCGTAGCGTCCAGGCGGACCGGTGCCGGGCAGAGCTGGAGATGCGACGGCTGAACCCGAACCGGGACACCGTACCGGCCGAGGTTTGGAACCAGGTCCGTACCATCCTGGCTGATCGGGGGATCTCGCATCGGGAGCTCGCAGAGTCCCTCGGGAACCGGTTCTGTGGCAGTGCGTTATCCAAGCGCGCCCCCGGCCGTCAACGTCTCGGCCGGATCGCTGCCGTGCTGGACGATGCCGACTTGGAGATGCTGGCCACGAACGACATTTGTTGGGACGAGATCGTTGCGATCGAGCCGCTCGGTGAACAGCCCGTGTACGACGCCACGGTCTTGGGAAGCCATAACTTCATCGCCAACGGGATATCGGTCCATAACAGCATCGAGCAGGATGCGGACGTGGTAATCCTGCTTCACCGGGAGGACTACTACGACAAGGAGTCGCCCCGGGCCGGCGAGGCGGACTTCATCGTCGCAAAGCACCGGAACGGTCCTACCGACACGGTCACCGTCGCCGCACAGCTCCACTTCTCGCGGTTCGTTGACATGGCGATCGTGTAGCAGAAGCCGAGCCTGTAGGTGCGCGGGTGCGCGGCCTTACTTGTGCGCTTGGCACCGCGACTGACGGCGAGCCGCCCGCCCGGAGCCGGAGAGATTCTGCCTCCCTGAGGAGCTTCGAAATCGATCACTCCGATGCGCGGTACGGTACATAACGTACACAAGGTACTAGACATGACATAGCTCGCTGCGTAGCATTTCTTTCGATAACCGAATGCTCTCTCGCGGTAGAGAGGAATCCCGTCCCAAGATTCACCGAGGAACCCCCGGTCTGACCGTCGAGCAATCGCAGCCGTTAGTTGTCACTTTCGAACCTCACGCCGCACATCGGCCGACTCAATTGTCGGTCCGGAGCCACGCGCCCGCAGAAATGGAATTCGGCCCCCAGTCCCTTACCGGGAAATTCCTATGTGAGAGGGAGAACAACGGATGAGACAACTGATCCGTGGCCTCGTCACCGGCACGTCGATCCTCGTGCTGGCCCTGGGCAGCGCTGGTGCTGCCGCGGCCGCGCCCGATGCGGCTGACAACGCACGTGCCGACCGGGTTGTCAGCGATGGTCTGTCGCCGGAGGTACTCGCGGCGATGCAGCGTGACCTCGGACTCTCGGCGGTAGCGGCCAAGCGGCGACTCGCGCAGCAGTCGACGGCGATCCGGGCCGACGGCGTACTCCGGGATCGTCTCGGCAGCGCCTTCGGTGGGTCGTGGTTCGACGCGCAACTCGGCAGGCTCGTTGTCGGGGTCACGGACCCGGCGCTGTCGGCGCAGGTCCGGGCGACCGGAGCCGAGGCTCGTACCGTGCGGCACAGCGAAGCCACGCTGCGCGCCATCATCGCCAAACTCGACAAACTGGCAGGTAAGCCCGAGGGCGCCGGCCGGGCGACAGCTGCGGGCAAGCGGCAGGCCGCGGTGGCTGGTCTGGTCGGCTGGTACGTGGACCCGGCGAGCAACAGCGTGGTCGTGACCGCCCTGCGCGGTGCCCCAAGGCCCCCTGTCCTGGACGAACTGGACAGTGACGCGGTGCGTGTCCGGTACACCGATGCGGCTCCGAAGCCGACCGACCCCTACATCGACGGCGGGGACGCGATCTATCTCGGCGGCGGTCGCTGCTCGGTGGGCTTCAACCTGCGTAACGGCTCCGGCCAAGGCTTCATCCTGACAGCGGGGCACTGCGGGACCGCCAATACCGCGGTGTCGGGTCACGACGGCAACGGCATCGGGCCGGTTGTCGCGTCCTTCTTCCCCACCTGGGACGACGCCATCATCCGCAACGACAACCCGGGGTACTGGATCCAGGGCCCCTGGGTCGACACGGCTCCGTCCGAGGGCAGCTCGGTGATCGTCATCACCGGTTACAGCGACGCCCCGGTCGGCACCTCGATGTGCAAGTCCGGTAGCACCACCGGCTACACCTGCGGCACCATCACCGCCAAGGACGAGACCGTGACGTACGGCGGTGGGCAGACGGTGTACGGCATGACCAGGCACGACGCCTGTGTCGAGCCCGGCGACTCGGGCGGCTCCAACTTCACCGGCAGCTCCGCCGAAGGTGTCACCAGCGGCGCGCAGCTCTATTGGGACGGCTCCCGGTACCGCTGCGGCCAGGTGTTCGGCTACCCCAACGTCGGTTGGTACTTCCCGATCGCCGACAGCCTCGCCTACTACACCCCGGCGTACGGCCTGAACCTCTGGTAGGCCGCGACCTCGGCAACATCACGCGACGGCGCCCCTGAAGTGTTCGCCGGGGGCGCCGTCCTCTGTCCGCCGCCGCGCCGGGCTGCGAAGCGGTGCCCATCCCGTGGTCACCGCATCCCCGCCGATGTGCCACCAAAGGTAAACAGTGATGGACGGCAACCGGGAACGATGGTGAGGCGTGTGTCCGAAGAGGTCACTTCACAACCGGAGGCCTCATGCGGAACGGTACGACGGCACGATGGCTGGTTCCAGCGGTGCTCTTCGCCGCTGCGGCGCTGACTGTGCCGCCTGCCCTGGTGTCGGCGAGCTCCATCGATGGTAACGACGACCTGGTGTTCCTGCCGGACGCCGATGGTGCCCACGTGTACGGCGTGCCCAAGGCCAACATCCGGTTCGGCGAGAGCAATCCGGCCTTCGTGTACGGTCCGTAACTCCGGTTCGCGAACTCGATCTCGTCCCGCCACAGCCGCCACGCTTCCGCGTCCCCCTCCGGTCGCCGAGCGGCCCACATATCGAGCTTGACCCTGACGTGACGTCAACTTCTAGCGTCGTACCCGTGGGTTGGGAAACACCCGACCGGAGACGACGGGAGCACGGAGGCGGCAATGGCCTGGTCGATCGTCGAGGTGGCGCGGATGGCGAAGGTGACGTCCCGCACCCTGCGGCACTACCACGAGATCGGCCTGTTGCCGCCGGCCTGGACCGGTCCGAACGGTTACCGGTACTACGAACGGGAGCAGTTGCTCCGGCTGCAGGAGATTCTTGTGCTGCGCCAGCTCGGGCTGGGGCTGGACACGATCGCGGAGATCGTTCAGGACGGCCGGGACCGGGTGGCGGCGCTCCGGGCGCACCACACGGCCCTGCTCGCCGAGCGGGACCGGTTCCACCGGCTCGCCGACACCGTCGCCAACACCATCAGGGAACTGGAAGGAGCTGACACCGTGGCGAACGTGTCGGTGGAGCACTGGTTCACCGGGTTCGACCCGGAGGTCCAGGAGCGGGACGAGGCGGAGGCGGCCGAGCGGTGGGGCGCCGACGCGGTGCGGGCCAGCAGGGAAAAGGTCAAGGACTGGGGCCCGAAGGAGTGGGAGCGGTCGATGCAGGCGTGGGCCGCCACGCTGACCGGTCTGGTGGAACTGATCGAGGCCGGCGCGCATCCGGACGACCCGAGAGTGCTCGATGTGCTCGACGGGCACTACCGGTGGATCAGCGGGCTCGGGATGCCGACCAAGGAGTCGTACGTGGGGCTCGGCGACCTGTACGCGGATGACCCGAGGTTCCGGGCGAAGTTCGACCGTACGCATCCGGAACTGGCCGAGTTCATGCGCCAAGCGATGGCCCGGTACGTCGAGGCCAGCCTGAGCTGACCTCTGCGACCCTGAAAGGGTTGTGGCCTGTGCGGGGGCGAACAATCAACTTCGAGATAGTCCGACCACGATATCCGTTCTGCACGGATGGCCTGAGTTTCACGTATCAGAGACTCCGGCGTCGGCGGGACTGTGCGAGCGCCTTCATGGAGGAGGACTGCGGCTGGTCCGTGCGGGGTCTGAGGTCCACGACGTTGCTGTATCCCGGACATGAGGACGGCGGTGGATGGAATGGCAGTTCGTCTGCGGTGGCGTGTTCGTTCAGGATCTGCAGCGTAAGCTCCTGGGACCATTGGGCGTCGAGCGCCAAGCGTTCAACGCTGACGCCAGGACCATACGATATCTCGATCAGTTTTCTGAGTGCCCTCGGCTTCTCCCGTGGCACGTACCCGGGTTCGGCCCTGTTCCAGCCACGAGCGGAGATCTGCTTGTAGAGACTGATGGCCCGCTCTTGATCGATCGCATTCAGTTCGCGGGCTCGGCGTATCAGAGCTTTGATCGAGACTCCCCATTGCGTCTTCAGCATCGTGAGAGAACTCAAGGTGACCTGCTTCGGCATCGAAAACCGCAAGGCCGCCAACGGAGTCAGCAACTCGGCCGCGAACTCATCTGCCTCGCGTTCCAGCTCTCTACCCGGTTTTTTGCCGCGATGCAGGATCAGATGTCCGAGTTCGTGAGCAACGCTGAACCGAAGCCGGTCCCCTGGAACATTGCCCAGGACACCGATGACCGGTGTCTCGTCCCGCCATGCGCAGAAGGCGTCCAGCGCGTCAGTGGTATGCGGTATCCCCAGGATCGTGACGCCAAGTCGTTCCACAGCGAGCAGCAGGTACGGAAGCGGCTCGTTGGCACCGAAACCGAGCAGGGGACGCAGGGCGCGGGCCGCCTGTGCCGGTGTCGACTGGTCGGCCGGCTCAAGCCGTACCGGCAACGGCTTCGCCGCCCGCTTGAGCTCCTCGTACACCTCGTTGATCAGTCGAGCCCATTGCAGGGCCGATGACTTTTCCCGCTGGGTCAGTTTGCTCCGGGCGCGGAGTTGCGGAGAGTGAGCGGCAAGACCCGGGACCGGGGGTCGGCTGAAGAATTCGGTGGTGACCCCCAACATCACGGAAAGCAGCGCGACGGTTTCCGAATCTGGCTCGGCCAGATCGGATTCGATTCGGGACAGCCGTGACTGGGTCAGCGTCGGGACCATCTCGACGAGCGCCTGCTGCGTGATCCGATGCATCTCCCGGACCTGTCGTACGCGCTCGCCATAGAACATCAGTCCACTTCCCCCAAGGCACGGTATTCGACATCGGGAACCAGCTCGTCCAAGTCATCTGCTCGCAGGTCCGTCATGTTACGAGACAGTCGCCCGCTCCAGTTGACCTGCAGACTCTCCTTGCGGTGGTTGCCACCCAATGGGCGTACCAAGGTCATGGGATCCACCAGGGTCCCGTGGTCGTCCCGCCATATGAGCAGTAGATTGTCGGTTTTCATACCGTCGAAGGGAGCCTGACGCCAGAAGCGCTGTCCGGACCGGGATCGTCCGGGACCCGGAATCTCGGGGTGCTGATCCGGACCAGCATCCGAGTGGCGGATGCGGACCACGAATCCGTTGTAGAGGACGATCAGAGCCGACATCGGATACCGGAAGCGGCCGTCTTCCTCTGTTGCTTGAAGTCCCTGTTCACGAAGTCGTTGGCAGGCAACCCGCCGTACCGAGTGCAGGTAGAACCAGGGCTCGTCGCGACGGCTGAGGTCCCGGCGCGCGTGGTCCTCGTTTGTTACGTCAAGGCCGTACTGGATCGCGGCAAACACCGGGTCGATGATCGGCTGGAGGCCCCGCACGGCCTGACTGTAGGAAGCCATGTGCATAACATGCCATGCGAGTTCACCCATGAGGCGCGGACACGCAAGGGGCGGCGCCCGTCCGTCGCCGCCCCAGGAACGTGATCAGTCGAAGAGATCTTCCAGGAAGCTCTTGCGGCGCTTGCGCCCGTGCCCATGCGAGTGTCCGTAACCGGGCTGCCCGTAGCCCGGCTGCGGCTGCCCGTACCCGGGCGGAGGCGGAGGCGGCGGGGCACCGTGCGGCGTTGGGGTGTGGGTCATGGGCGGGGGCGGCGCAGCGGCGGGACTGGGCGTCGGCTGGTTGTACGCGGCCTCGGCGTCGACCAGCCGCTCCAGCTCGCCCCGGTCGAGGAAAATCCCCCGGCACTCCGCGCACTGGTCGACGGTGACCCCGCTGCGCTCGTACTGCCGCATGGTGCCGTGGCACTTGGGACAGGTCATCTCCATAAGCCGACCGTACCCGGACCGGGGGATGACGGACCTACTACCCGGCGGCGGCCAGCAGGTTCCGTACCTCGGAATCTGTCACCTGGTGGAAGTCCTGGTAGAAGCGGCTCACCGCGCCGAAGTCCGTCGGGGTCAACGGACAGATCATCCGGTCGGCCGCCCGATCCAACAGTTCGGCCGCCTCCACAGACCCCACCGGCACCGCCACCACCACCGAGGACGCGCCCATCCGGTACGCCACTTCGACCGCGGCCCGCGCGGTGGCCCCGGTGGCGAGCCCGTCGTCCACCACGATGGCGACCTTTCCGGTGAGGTCGAGCGGCGGGCGGTCCGGCCGATAGGCGAGTTCCCGCCGCTGTACCTCGGCGGTCTCCCGCTCGGTCACCTGGTCGATGTCCCGCCGCGAGAGCCGGTCGGCGATCGACTGGTTCAGGACCTGGACTCCTTCCGGACCGACCGCGCCGAACGCGACCTCCGGTGCCCACGGCACGCCGAGCTTGCGTACCACCAGAACATCCAGTGGTACGTCGAGATGCCGCGCCACCTCGGCGGCGACCGGCACCCCACCGCGTACCAGACCCAGCACGACCACGTCGGAACGTCCCCGGTAGTCGGCCAGCAGGTCCCCGAGCACCGCCCCGGCGTCCTCCCGGTCCCGGTACGTCCCTGACCCCAGTTGGGTCGAGAACCTCATAGGTCCTGTGTACGCCTCCGACCTCGGATCGGCACGCCGACCGGCCGTGACCAGGCCGGACGGGATCAGCGCGGTTGGCTGAATCGGACACGCGGCGGGATGCCGGACACACCCGGCGCACTGGAGCGGGCCGGACGCAGAGCGGTGAGCACGCCGTACTCGTCGGTGCTGGACAGACGATCCGGGGGTTTCGGCGGATCGGGGCGCGGTGTGGTAGACAGGCAGCACGATAGCGAGTACGTGGTCACGAGTTTGGCGGCCAAACCTAAGGCCCGTCCTGACCCTGTCTTTCTGTCGTACGGGTGCCGCAGCAGACGCCACGCAGAAAATCCGTCACACTCGCGGGCGAGATCACCCGGCGTGTCTGATGTGGAGCATGGCAACCTGCTCCGTCCGCCGCAAGCTTTCAGCCTCCGTTTTTTCTCGAACATCCCTTGCGCTACGCTACGCCTCCACAGTGGACCTATCTCCTGAGAAGGTGACATGCCATGAGCCATGCCGCTACCCTGCGGGCGCAGTGCTTGGGGAAGCTCATGCGCGACCTGCGGGACACCGCAGGTCTGACTCTGCGGGACGCGGGCGACCACATCATGCGCGACCCGTCCACGATCAGTCGGATCGAGGCAGGCACACTTCCCGCTCGTCTTCCTGACGTTATGGAACTGCTGAATCTCTACGGCGTCGATGACTTGACTGTCCGGGCAGGTCTGGAACAGTTCACCCGCGATGTCTGGCGCAAAGGCTGGTGGGACGGTTACACGGAGATCGTCCCAGACAAGATCATTGACGCTGCCTGGCTGGAGGCGCGTGCCACGAACATCCGTCACTTCAGCACGCTCGTCCTGCCCGGTCTGGTACAGACCCCCGAATATGCGGAGGCTGTCATCCGCGCCGCCGGCCCGGAAACTTCTGACGAGCAACTGCAGCAGTGGGTCACCTTCCGAATGAAGCGGCAGGAGGTGCTCACCGGCGAAGACGCACCCGACTACCAGGTGATTCTCGACGAGTCGGCTCTCCAGCGCGTTGTCGGAGGGCCGGTGGTCATGCGGGAGCAGCTTGCCCGCCTGCTGGACGTGTCGCGCCGTCCGAATGTCACGGTCCGCGTCCTGCCGTTTTCCACGGGTCCGCTGTCCAGTCCCGACGGCGGTTTCACGGTGTTCGCCATGCCGAACCCGTTCCCGCTCGTAGCACAGATCAACTCTGAGGGCGGGGCACTCTACCTGGAGATGCCCACGGCTGGCCGGTTCAACCAGGCGTACACCCGCCTCGAAGGTGAGGCGCTCGATGTCGAGGACTCCCAAACATTCCTCAAGACTCGGATGGAGCAGTTCGCATGACGCACTCAGCAGCCTTTGACGTGAATCCTGAGGACTTGGCCCTGGTGCGGTGGCAGGTGAGCAGCCGTAGCACCAACGGTGGTGGAAACTGCGTCGAGGCGGGTCCGCTCAACGACGGCACGGGCCGCGTAGCGCTTCGCCACAGCGAGCACCCTTCCGGTCCGGTGATCATCTACACCCGCGCGGAGTGGGACGCCTTCGTGGCGGGTGCCAAGGACAACGAATTCGACTTCAACGGATAACCAACTCGCCCCTTGCCTGACCCCGGCCGAACCTCGACCGCGGCGACCCGTACGGGACGTGACGATCCTCCGTGGACCGTGGCCTCGCGCCCGGTGGACGTTCCATATCGGACACCCGGGTCATCGACCGGCTGTGACCTGTGGTGATGTGTGCGCCGCGGGGATGGCATTGGTCCCGTCGGAACAGGCCCATCGACAGCTGGTGTGGGTACTTCCGCCTCCACCGGCCACTGCTCTCCTTTCAGGAGACTGGGGTCGTAAAGGAAAGTGAAGGATTCGCCAGGGAGGCGGACGTGAAGCGTAATCGGGTCCTGTACACACTGCTCTCGGTGGGTGCGATCGGCACCTTCTTCGGCCACGGCATGTGGGCGATCGGAGGCAAGGAGTCGTTCGTCGAGCTGTTCACCGGCTCGTTCAAGAACGTGCTTGGTGTCACCGTCGCCACCGACACAGCAACCACCTGGGTGAAGGGCATCGGCTGGCTCGACATCACCCTGAGCATCGTCATGCTGCTCATGCTGATCGGCAACGTGCAGGCCAGGGGGGCTCTGTACCGGTTGGCCTACAGCCCGCTCGCCGTCACCATCTACGCCTGGGGTGTGCTCTGGGGCTTTGCCACCGCAGCCTCCCGGGTGACCGCGGCCGGCGTGTTCATGCCTGAGATCTGGGACCTGGTGGAACGGGCACCGAACTTCATGCTCCCCGCCGCGCTGGTGTACCTGGTCTACCACCACCGCTTGGACCACACCCACACCGCGACGACCACCGAGGCGCTCGGCCGCCCGGAGGCCCAGCCCACCCGGTAACTCCGACACCAACAGCTACCCGTGCAGCCGGCCAACTGGCCGGCTGCACAGCTGTGTCCAGAATGGGGATCTTTCGCAGGTGACGCTCGTCCCGCGGCACTACGATCGCGTTCATGGCAGGCGAGACGTACACCGTCGAGCGGTCGGTGAGGATCGAGGCGCCACAGGCGCGCATCTACCACCAGATCACCGACTTCCACAACTGGACGAGCTGGTCGCCGTGGGAGGACCTGGATCCCCAGCTCAAGCGCAGCTACTCCGGAGCCGCTTCAGGCACCGGCGCACGGTACGCATGGTCCGGCAACCGCAAGGTCGGCCAAGGTCGGATGGAGATCGTCGAGGCGGTCGAACCATCGCTGGTACGGGTCGACCTGGTCTTCGAGAAGCCGTGGAAAGCGCGTAACGACACCAGGTTCATCATCGAACCGGAGGGCTCCGGGTCCCGCGTCACCTGGTCCATGACCGGCAGGAACACCCTGATGACCAGGGTCATGGGGGTCTTCACGTCGATGGACAGGTTTGTCGGCCCGGACTTCGAGAAGGGCTTGGCGCGGCTGAAGGCCACCACGGAACGGGCTTGATCAAGCGGTCAGCGCGTCGCCCAGCCAGAGACCGAAAGCCGCCGCGCACAGCGTGGCGACCAGGTTCGTCACCACGTTGAGCGCGGCGTGCCGGTGGGCGTCGCCCCGGATCAGGCCCACGGTCTCGTACCCGAAGGTGGAGTACGTGGACAGCGCGCCGGCCAGGCCGGTGCCGAGCAGTGCGTACCACGGGGGTGGCAGGGCGGTGGCGGCCCCGGTGAGCATCCCGAGCAGCAGCGACGCGGCGATGTTGACCACGAGGGTGCCCCACGGGAACACCGGATCCAGCCGGGTCGTGATCGCCCGGTCCGTGAGGTAGCGCAACGGTGCTCCGACCGCTCCGCCGAGCAGCACCAGCAGCAGGGTCACGCTTCCTGCCCGGCGTACTCGAGGATCGGGCTGAGCGCGAGTCGGGTGGCGGTCATGCCCAGCCAGGTGGCGGCCAGGGCGCTCACCGCAGTACCGAGCAGGTAGCCGGCGGCAACCACCGGACGACCGGCCTGCAGCAGCGTGGCCACCCCCACCGCGTACGTGGAAAAGGTCGTGAACCCGCCCAGCACCCCCGTCCCCAGGAACGGCCGCAGCAACGGGTGCCCGGCCCGGACCTCGGTGACCAGCACCATCAGGACCCCGATCAAGGCACAGCCAACGCCGTTCGCCATAAACGTCGGCCAGTCGAAACCCGCCGGGGTCGCCGGCCAGGCCACCCCGGTCCCGTAGCGGGCGGCCGAGCCGAGCCCGCCGCCGGCCGCGATCACTGCCAGGACCCGAGCCGTTGACATGCCCGGGACGCTAGCGGTCAGCCGGCGTGGAACCCCAGCCCGTTGCCCGAGGGATGGGTCACAGTGAGCGCGTCGCGGTCGATCCGGAACCTGACCGGGCCGTCCAGGACCGCGAGCACCTTCCGCTCCAGCGTGTCCCGTTCCTTGCCACAGGACATCTTTGTGACGGCCAGGTCGCGGAACGTCACCGTGTCACCCGCGACCGAATAGTTGCCGTCCGGACCGCCGCCGAACTGGTTACAGCCGGCGTTGCCGCTGGCCAGCCCGTCCTTGCCGAACGTGATCCAGGCGCGGGCACCGGTGGGCAGCGACGATGCGGTCTCGCCCTCGATCAGGGTGTCCAGGACCCACTTCGTGGCGGTCAGCGGCTTGCCCGGCTCGGCGGACCTGCGGTCCAGCAACGTGATCCGGGTTCTACCGCCACTGAGGACCAGTTCATCCCCGGACTGTTGCCACTCGGGTCCGTCGGCGAGGAACCCGAGCAGCCATTCGTCCTGCGCCATCAGTTCCGGCGTACACGCCATCTCGGTGCCGCCGACACCGTCCACCAGCAGCCGCTCCCCTTCCAGTCTGGCGTTGCCGAACAGGTGGTTGCAGCCGGCATAGGCGCCGATCTGACCGTCTGTGAAACTGAGTTCGATCCGGGTGTTCGGTTCCAGGTCGCGGCCTTCCACGCTGGTGGAGAGGAAGCTACTGCCCTCCGGAAGCTGCCCCGGGTTTCCGCCCGGTGCGGTGCCGCGACCGCAGCCGGCCAGCATGCCGAGAGCGACCACTGTCGCCACCGTGATGAGCCTCATACCACCTTGGACGGTACGGGCGGGTGTCCGGTTCCGGCCAGATTCCCGACCGCCACCCCCCAGACCGCGAAACCCGCTGGATAGAGCAGGTATCCGAAGCGGGTCGCCGGCATCAGCAGGATCGCGACCAGCAGCCCGACCGCGCACAGGTTCGCCGCCGCAGCGGTGCCCGGCGGTCGCGACCACGCCCAGGCGGCGAGCCCGACCGCAGCCAGAACCAGCAGCCCGGCCGCGAGCCACCGGCCGCCGGGCAGCGCGGTGGCGATCAGGTGCCCGGGGAGTGGGCTCGCGGCCGGACTGGCCACCAGACCGAGGCCGAGCGGGAACCGCACCAGGTTTTCCCACACCGCCGCCGGCCCGGCCAGGGTCGCCGGAAGCAGTGCCACCAGCGGGATCCCGACCGCCGGGAGCAGGAGCCGTCGCGCCGGACCGGAACCCTGGGTGAACGCATGGATCACCAGCACCACGGCGACCGGCCACGCGAACAGCTTCAGCGCGGCGGCCGTACCCACCGCGACACCGCTGGCCGACCAGCGACCGCGACCGGCAAACCCCAGCGCGAGCAGGCACAGCGCCAGTACCGGCAGGTCGTCGCCTCCGGTGGCGAGGGTGAGGGCACAGATCGGCAGTACGGTGACCGCCTGGGCGGCCCGTACCAGCAGGGCGTCGGCGGTACCGGCGGCCTTGAGCTGCCGCAGGGCCAGAACCAGCGCGACCGCCGTGGCCAGCGCGAACCAGACCCGGGCGTCGGTCCACCACTGGGCACCGGCCACTGCCCGGGGTAGCCCGAGAACCACCATGCCCGGCTGGTACGGCAGGTAGCCGAGCAACGGTTCCGGCGCTGCCGCGATGGCGTCCCGGGTGAGGTACGGCGTGCCAGCGTCCAGTAACCGAGCCGCCCCCATCTCGATGACCGAGACCTCTTCCTGAGCCCGGTACGGGTTGCCGCCCGCCCGTTGCACCGCCTGCACCAGCAACGGCAGGATGGTGCCGCCGAGCCAGCCGACGCCGACCACGAACCACCGGGCGGCGGTGCCGCGTAGCCGGCCTCCGGCCAGCAGTTGCGCACCCGCGAGGAGGCTCGCCACGGCGTACCCGAAGAAGGCGATCCCGCCCCAGGCGCGATGGGCCGGGAGTGTGGACGCGGCGGCGGTGTATCCGGCGAACAGCACACCGACCAGATAGAGGCCGACGTCGGCGGAGACCCCGTCGGCGGCTCGGTGCGCGGTGCGCAGCATCCCGATCACGCCGCTACTTAACCAGACCGCAGGGCGGAGAAGGCCCTCGCGAGCTACCGGATGCCGCGGCGGCGGATCCGGTTCGCCGGCATCCGGATCACGTCGGCCTCCGCGCTCAGCGGCGGTGCCAGGTCACCGCCCCGGCGCAGCACCCCGGTCAGCCGCTCGGCGGTCATCGGCCGGCTGAACAGGTGGCCCTGCCCGGCGGGGCAGCCCAGCTCGAACAGGGTCTGACGCTGGCGTTCGCTCTCCACCCCGACCGCGATGACAGCCAGGCCGAGGCTGCGACCGAGTTCGATCGTGGAGCGTACGACCGCCGCTGCCTCGTTCGAGTTCTCCATCGCGTGGATGAACTTGCGGTCGATCTTCAGTTGCTGGATCGGGACCTCGGCGAGCGTGGACAGCGAGCCGTACCCGGTGCCGAAGTCGTCCAGCGCGAGTTGCACCCCGACCTCCCGCAGCGCCCCGAGCACGTCCTCCACCACGTCGAGCCGGCTCAGCGTCAGGGTCTCGGTCAGTTCCAGCACGACGTGATCCGGGGGTACGTCGTGCAGTCCCAACTGCCGCTCGACCAGTTCCGGGAACCGGGAGTCGAGCAGGCTGCGCGCCGACACGTTCACCATGACCGGGATCCGGTGCCCGATCTCGTGCCAGACCTGGGAGGCGCTGAGCGCCCCGTCCAGCACGATCTCGGTGAACGGGGTGAGCAGGCCGGAGCGCACGATCGCTTCCAGGAACCGGGGTGGGCCCAGGTCACCGCGCCGAGGGTGCCGCCAGCGCGCGAGTGCCTCGGCGGCCACCACCTCGCCGCTGGCCAGGTCGACGATCGGCTGGAACCCGAGCGCGAACTGCCGCTCGTCCAGGGCCTTGCGTAGGTCCCCGGTGAGCGAGAGCTGACCCAGGTCGGCGGTGTCCCGGGACTGGCTGTAGACGGCGACCGTGTGGCCGGCCCGTTTCGCCTGGTACATCGCCACGTCGGCGCGACGCAGCAACTCGGTCATGCCGCCGTCGGCGGGCGCGGTCGCGACCCCGCCGCTGGCCTCCACCTGGAGCCGGATTCCGTCCACCTCGAGGGGTGGGTCCAGGGCGGCGAGCACCTTGCGGGCCCGGTGGCTGGCCAGGGCGGGAGCCGGGAGCCCCACGAACAGGATCGCGAACTCGTCCCCGCCCAGCCGTGCCACGACATCGTCCGCACCCGCGGCGGCGGCGAGTCGTTGCCCGACCAGCCGGAGCACCCCGTCCCCGATGCCGTGTCCCAGGGTGTCGTTGATTTCCTTGAAGTGGTCCAGGTCGATCAGCAGCAGCGCGTGGATGCCCCGGATCGGTCGGGTGCTGACTTTGTGCTCGCCGAGTTCCAGCAGCCGCCTGCGGTTGGGCAGGCCGGTGAGCGCGTCGTGCCGGGCGGCGTGCGCGTACCGCTGTGCCATCCGCCGGGTCTGGGCATGGGTCTGTGCGTTGCGCAGTGCGGTGCAGAGGGACGCCGCGAAGGTACGCAGCGCGTACCGTTCCCGTTCACTGAGTTTCACCTTGCCGTGGAACCGCAACCGCAGGTGGCCCAGTTCGATCCCGCCGTCGTGGCTGGACAGCGGCACGTTGATGCTGTCGCTGCCGGTCTCGGGGGCCTCGTCGAGGGGGCCGTCCCAGACGATGTGCGCCGCGTCGCCACGTACCAGCCGGGGTTCCTGGTCGGGCAGCTTCACCTCGACCTCGGTCTGGTCGGCGGAGAAGAGTTCGGCGGATGTGGTGACCGCGGCGTGCAGCACCGCGTTGACGTCCACGTCGTTGAACCGGTCCGTGGCCTCGGCCAGCCGCTGCCAGGTCTCCCGTTCGCTCTGGGCGCGGAGCCGGCCGGAGTTGAACAGGTGCAGGCACAGCACCAACGGTGGTACGGCTACCAGCAGTAGCCGGTTGACGGTGAGTAGAGCGAGTGTGGCCCCACCAACCGCGGTGTTGCTGAGCAGTGCCGCCGCCCGGACTTCCTGATTTGCGGTGAGTAGTTCCTGAATGCGAGTACGGGTGGCGAGCGCGAGTACCACGGTGGTGAGGGTTTCCCCTACGGCGAACAGCACGGCGGCGACGAGTATCAGTCCGTAGACGTCCCCGGCGGAGAAGAGTTCACCGTGCTGATTGGTCGTCCAGCCGAAGCCTGTCAGATTCGCGACAGGAATTGCGGCGGCCACCGCGATGGTGGCTTTGGCGGTATTGAAGGCAAGCTTGATCGGTTGCACTCGCTTGAGTGCATAGACGGCTCCGGTGCCGAGAATTGTGCACAGCACAACCCACACCGGAGGTAGCAATGCGATGCCCACCAGAATGGCGGCTTCCGCCCATTGCAGGATCCACATATTCGAGCGGATGCGGATCTTTACGCTACTTCCGGTAGCGACAACGACCAGCAGGATGAAGACCGCAGCGTACCACCATTCCGGCTGCGTTGTCGAGAATATTCCCGCCCCGAAGAAGACCGCGACGCTGAAGGCCGTCGCAACCACAAGGCTCACGAAGCGGCGCAGCCAATCCCCCGCCGGGGGAGTGCTAACTCCGGCGCTCGGCAACGAGAGCTCCGTTCTGTCGTACGTCGTCCTGATGCTGCCCAGACGCAGCGCAAGCCTATCTGGAGACAGAGTAGGCCGACGAAAGCCGACACGGGAGATACGGGTCGGATTAACCCCAGTCACTACCGTACACGGCGTGCTCCTTTCGCGGTTGAGTGTGGTGTTTGACCGTCATCCCCAGTCGCTACCGCGCATCGCGCACATCCCTTCGTCGTGTTGTGCTCCGGTCATTGTTGATCTCTCATCCCCAGTCGCTGCCGTACACGGGCTTCTCCCCTCATGTGTCGTCCGGGTGATCTGATCCTTACTGTCAGCCCCAGTCACTGCCGCGCATTTCAGCCCCCTTTCGACCCGTTTCGCCGATTTATATAGCTATTGGATCATTTTAACATCGGAGCCTGTCGTTGTTCGCGATTACGCCAGATTCAATGGCGACCGAGACGGGACCGAAGCCGGATTGCGACTCGACCGTGAAAGCCGATTCGGGACTCAATTGCTCCCTCCCGTTCTACCTATGGTGGGGGTGTCACCTGATCGATTCATGGGGTTCGGCGTGAGTTCCCTCGTGCGGGGTAGTGAGGGAGGGGAGCGGCACTCCGGTCATTTGTGGAGACCGGGGCAAATAGCAATTCCCTGTCAGCCCGTCGGTACTGGGAGTGCGATTGCCACACGTCCTTGTCCGTTTCGTGGCTACCATGTGACGACAAGAAACTGGGCTTCCGGGCCCACGGCCCTCGCCACTCCCCGTCACATCACTGGCCACCACGCGGTGCCTCGCCCGCCCGCGACGTAGGCTCACAGGCGTGTCAGACGCTCGCCTCAGCCACGTTGACGAGACCGGCGCGGCCCGGATGGTCGATGTCTCCGGCAAACAGGTCAGCGCCCGTACCGCCGTCGCGGCGGGCACGGTCCGTACCACGGTGGAGGTGGTCGACCTGCTCAGTGGCGGTGGTCTGGCGAAGGGCGACGCGCTGGGTACCGCCCGGATCGCGGGGATCATGGGCGCCAAGCGCACTCCCGACCTGATTCCGCTCTGCCACCCGATCGCACTGCACAAGGTCACCGTCGATTTTCAGCCCCGCGCCGATTCCGTCGAGATCACGGCGGCCGCGCATACCGCCGATCGGACCGGTGTCGAGATGGAGGCGCTCACCGCGGTCGCGATCGCCGGCCTGACCCTGATAGACATGATCAAGGCGGTGGATCCGGCGGCGACCCTCGACAACGTGCGGGTGCTGCGCAAGGAAGGCGGAAAGACCGGCGTCTGGGAGCGGCCATGATCAGGGCACGGGTGATCGTTGCCTCCAACCGTGCCGCCGCCGGGGTCTATGCCGACACCAGCGGCCCGATCCTGGTGGAGGGGCTCAAGGGACTCGGGTACCACGTCGACGGCCCGGTCGTGGTGCCGGACGGCGAGCCGGTGGCCGAAGCGCTCCGGGACGCGGTGCGCGACGGAGTCGACGCCGTGATCACCAGCGGCGGCACCGGTATCTCACCGACCGACCGGACTCCGGAAGTCACCCGGGCCGTGCTCGACTATGAGATCCCCGGCATCGCCGAGGCCCTGCGAGCGCATGGAACCGCGAAGATCCCCACCGCGATGCTCTCCCGGGGGGTGGCCGGGGTCGCCGGGCGTACCCTCGTGGTGAATCTGCCCGGCTCCACCGGCGGTGCCCGCGACGGCCTCGCCGTCCTCGGCCCGATCCTCACCCACGCCGTCGATCAGTTGACAGGTGGAGACCACATGAGGGGTGGAGACCACACATGACACTCACCGCACCCGACTGGGCCAGCGCCCGCCTCGCCGCCCACCGTGCCGGATCCAAGGCCAGGCCCGAGCCGATCCAGACCACCCTGCCCGACGCCGACGGTGCCACGCTGGCCACGCCGCTGGTCACCCTGACCGATCTGCCGGCGTTCCCGACGTCGAGCGTGGACGGGTTCGCGGCCCGTGGCGAACCGCCCTGGCGGCTGGTCGGCCAGGTGCTGGCCGGTCAGACCCCCGAACCGTTGGAGGACGGCACCGCGGTCGAGATCGCGACCGGGGCGATGGTCCCCGACCGGGTCGACCACCTGGTCCGGGTGGAACATTCGGAGACTCCCCGGCTTGGGTACGTGATCGGCGAATCCCGACCCACCCGGGACTGGCGGCATGCCGGCGAGGAAGCCACCAAGGGCGAGGAACTGCTCGCGGTCGGTACGCCGGTCACCCCGGGCGTGATCGGTCTGGCGGCCTCCTGCGGGTACGACAACGTCATGGTGTACCCGCCACCGCGTACCGCCGTGCTCGTCTTCGGTGACGAGCTACTGGTCTCCGGCCCACCCCGGGACGGGCGGGTACGGGACAGCCTCGGCCCGTCGATGCCCGCCTGGTTGCGGCGGTTGGGCACGTTGCCGGTGCCGGGTCTGTCCCCGCGTGGCCCGGTCCAGGACACCCTGCACGCCCATGTGACCGCGATCCAGGAGGCGCTGGTCCACGCCGATGTCGTCTGCACCACCGGCGGCACGATGCACGGCCCGGTCGATCACCTGCACCCGGCGCTCGACGCGATCGACGCCGAGTACGTGGTGAACACGGTCAAGGTTCGCCCCGGCTTTCCGATGCTGCTGGCCAGGGTCACCACGGAAGACGGTGTCAGCAAGTGGATCGCCGGCCTGCCCGGCAACCCGCAGTCGGCCGTGGTCGCGATGATGTCCCTGGTCGTGCCGCTGGTGGCGGGGCTGACCGGCCGGCCGCTCCCGGAGTTGCGACAGGTCACGCTCGGCACTCCGGTGAAAGGTCGAGGCGGCGATACGCACCTGGCGCTGGTACGGGTCGAGTCGGACGGCTGCGCGTACCCGCTGTCGCATTCCGGCTCGGCGATGTTGCGGGGGGTCGCCTCGGCTGATGGCTTCGCGGTGATCCCCCCGGGAGCCAGCGGCGAGCCCGGCCAGATGGTGGACCTGGTACCGATGCCGTTGCGGGCGGGGGAACGACCGTGACCGGTGTGGTGCGGGCCGAGGTGACCGCCGAGGTTCTCGATCTCGCCGAGCACGAACGCCTGGTGGCGTCGCCGCGATCCGGTGCCGTGGTGTCCTTCGCGGGCGTGGTGCGCGACCACGACCACGGCCGGGAGGTCGGCTCCCTGGACTACGAGGCCCACCCGGGAGCGGCCGACGTGCTACGCGAGGTCGCCGAGGAGATCGCGAAACACCCGGCGGTGAACGCCGTGGCGGTCAGCCACCGGATCGGCCCGCTCCAGGTCGGGGACGTGGCACTGGCCGCCGCCGTTGCCTGCGCACACCGCGGCGAGGCGTTCGACGCCTGCCGCCGGCTGGTCGACGAGGCCAAGGCCCGGCTGCCGATCTGGAAACACCAGCAATTCGCCGACGGCACCGACGAATGGGTGAACTGCCCGTGAGCCCGGGTGGGTCGGGTGCCGGTCCGGCTGGAGCCGAGCTGAAGGTCCTCTGTGGTCCGGACAGCGTTCCGGTAGGGCCGGTTGTCGGGAATCCTCAGGCTGTCCGGCGATAGCTTCCGGTCGCGGGCCAGGCGTAGGTTGCTGGACGCGGGCGAGTACCGCAGCGGGGCGCGGGTGTCCGCGATTCGTCGGTGGCCGTTTCACCGCGGTCTCTTTCTGGGGGGAATCATGCGTCGACACCTGGCCGGCTTATCAGCTTTGATCCTCTTTGCTTCGTTGGTCGGTCTCGGTATTGGAGGGACCGCCGCCGCGGCACCACCAGGCTCGTCCATGTCCAAACACGACCGGGCGCTGCTCGCCACCGCGATCGCCAACGGTGACCAGGAGGTGACGCTACTGATCGCATCCTGGCCGGGTGTCAACGGTTCGGTAGTCGCCGGGCTGCGGGAACTGGGTGCGACGGTCCGTTACCGCGAGGACGACATCAGCTACCTACGCGCCGTGACGCCGACCGGGAAGGTCGAACAGGTGGTGCGGCTGTCCGGGGTGAGGTCGGTCAACCTCGACGAGGTGATTCCGCTCGACGACCCCCGCCCGGACGGCTCGGTGAACCCCATTCCGCAACCCCCGCCCGGCGCGGACACCCCAGTGGACAACCCGTACCTGCCGATCGGTGACACCGGATCCGCACAGTTCACCGCCGCGTACCCACAGCACGACGGCCGGGGCGTCAAGGTCGGCATCCTCGACACCGGCATCGACCTGCGACACCCGGCGCTCGCCAGGACCACCACCGGGGAGCGCAAGGTGATCGACTGGGTGACCTACACCGACCCGGCCACCGACAACGACCCCACCTGGATCGCGATGTCCACCCAGGTCAGCGGACCGTCATTCAGCGCTGGCGGGGTCGACTACACCGCCCCCGGCGCTGGGAACTACCGGTTCGGGCGACTGAACGAACGCGACCCACGGCTCGGTGGAGAACTCGGCAACGACGTGAACCGGGACGGCAACCCGGCCGGCTCCAGCGGCACGTTCGGCGTGCTGTGGGACGGCGCGGACACCGTGTGGGTGGACACCGACCAGGACCGTTCCTTCGCTGATGAGTCCGCGATGCGCGACTACCAGACGGCGTACGACGTCGGAGAGTTCGGCAGCGACGACCCGGCCACCGCGCTCCGCGAGCAAATCCCGTTCGTGGTGCAGGTCAGCGGCCGGGACAAGGCCGTGAACATCGGCATCGTGTCCGGCGCCCACGGCTCCCACGTCGCCGGCATCGTCGCGGGCAACGAGCTGTTCGGCGGCCGGATGAAGGGCGCCGCCCCAGGCGCCCAGATCGTGTCGGTACGGGTCTGCCTGTTCGTCGCCGGATGCACCTCGCACGGCCTGGTCGAAGGCATGGTGTACGCCGCGAAGCAGTCCGACGTGGACGTGATCAACATGTCGATCGGCGGGCTGCCGTCCCTGAACGACGGCGACAACACCACGGCGATCCTCTACAACCGACTGATCGAACGGTACGGCGTACAGATGTTCATCGCGGCGGGCAACAGCGGCCCCGGGATGAACACGGTCGGGGATCCGTCGGTGGCCTCGGACGTGGTCAGCGTCGGCTCGTACCTCTCCGACGCCACCTGGGCGGCGAACTACGGGTCCAGCGCCCCGTCCCCCGGCGGCGACAACCTGCACCCGTTCAGCTCGCGCGGTCCCCGGGAGGACGGCGGGTTCAAGCCCACCCTGATCGCCTCCGGCTCGGCGATCTCCACCATCCCGATGTGGCAGCCGGGCGGCCCGGTCGCGGGCACGTACCCGCTGCCACCGGGGTACGCGATGTTCAACGGCACCTCGATGGCCACCCCGCAGGCGGCCGGCGCGGCGACGCTGCTGGTCGGCGCGGCCAAGGCGGAGGGCTTCCAGCACCAGCCGGCGCAACTACGGCAGGCGCTCACCTCCACCGCCCGGTTCATCGACGGCTACCAGGCGTACGAGCAGGGGCACGGGCTGATCGACGTCCGCACGGCGTACTCCCAGCTCCGGACGAACCTGAAGCCCGTCAGGATTTCGTCCCGGGTGCCGGTGAACACCGCGCTGTCCGGGTTCCTCACCGAGCCGGGGGTCGGCGTCGGGATCCACGACCGGGAGGGTGTCACCGCCGGTGAGTCGTACACCCGGAGATACACCTTCACCCGGACCAGCGGCGGCAGCCAGCCGGTCGGCTACCGGCTGTCCTGGAAGGGCAACGACGGTACGTTCGCCGCGCCGTCGTCGGTCAGTCTGCCGCTCAACCAGCCGGTGGAGGTGCCGGTCCAGGTGACCCCGGACGCGGTCGGGGAACACTCCGCGCTGCTGCGACTCGACGACCCGGACACCGTGGGCGTGGACTACGCCACCATGAACGTGGTGGTGGTGCCGCACAGGTTCACCGCGGCCGACAACCACCGGGTCACGGTGATCGGCGAAGTGGCCCGCAACCAGGCCAACCACTACTTCTTCCAGGTCCCGTCAGGTGTGCCGGCGCTGAAGGTCGACCTGTCGGGCCCGTCCGCGACACCAGGCACCGGGCAGGCGCGGTTCCTTCGGTACCACCCGTACGGGGTGCCGATCGACTCCAACTCCTCGCTGTCCTGCTTCAGCCCGCCGGTTACGGGTGGCAGTTGCGGCGGCACGCCGCTCAGCCGTACCACCGCGAACCCGACGGCGGGGGTGTGGGAGATCGTGGTGGAGGCCCGGCGCACCTCCGACACCGACGTGACACCGTTCACGCTCACCGTGTCGATCCTCGGCGCGTCGGTCTCACCGAACCCGGACGTGATCGCGTCCGCGACCGCCGGGGTCCCGATTTCCCGGTCGTACACGCTGCGCAACCTCTACGGCGAGTTCACCGGTAGGGCGGTCGGCACCACCCTCGGTAGCGCGCGGACCGGGCGGTTCTCCATCGACCACCTTGAGATGCGGCAGTACCCGGTGACCGTCACCGCCGGATCCACGTCGCTGCGGGCCACCATCGGCAACCCGTCCGACCCCGGTGCCGACCTCGACCTGTACCTGTACAACTGCACCAGTGGCAGCTGCCGGCTGGTGCGCCAGAGCGCGGACGGTGACTCCGAAGAGTCGGTGACCGTCAACAACCCCGCGGCCGGTGCCTGGCTGGTCCTGATCGACGGGTATGCCGTCCCGGAGGGCACCACCGACTACGACCACCTCGACGTGTTCACCAACCCCGGCTTCGGCTCGGTATCGGTGACCGACGCCAACGCGGTACGGGTACCGGACGCGGAATGGACCGTGCCCGGCGCGGTCACCGCGGACCAGGCCCCGGCGACCGGGCGGGTGCTGCTCGGCTCGGTGCAGGTACGTACCGACGGCAATGTCCTGATCGGCTCCAACAACGTGATCGTGGAGTCCGTCACCTGAATCAGTCCCGCGATCAGTCCCGCACCGCTGGCCGGGTTCCGCGACGAACCCGGCCAGCGGCGTCACCAGGGCCGGTTCCCCCGGCGGGCTCGACCGGCCACCCGAGCTCGAGGGACGTGCGGGCTACCAGGCGTGGCGTACCGAGGCGAGTCGCCGTCCCGGGAACGGCTGGTGCGCCGGGTCCGCGCCCGGCCGCCACGGCATCGCCGTGACCAGGGCGACCACCACGACGATGAACGTGTTCTCGATGAGCATGCCGTGGAACCCGTCGGCCCAGTGCGACTCGAACTTGTGCTCGTACCACCACATCGGGCTGATCACGAAGCTCACGTACACCACCCCGGCGACCACTCCGTGTCGCCACGACCTGCGGTGCAGCGCCGCATCGCCGAGCACCAGCAGCGCCGGGGCGATCCACACGATGTGATGCGTCCACGACACCGGAGAGACGGCCACGGTGGTGAGCCCCACGAGCGTGAACGCCGTGAGCTCGTCCTCCTCACGGTGTGCCGCGACAGCCCGGCTGAGGCCCACCGCCAGGATCAGCGACCCGAATGCCAGCCACAGCAGGGTGGGTGCTTCCGGAGCGTCGTACAGCCTGGCCAGCCAGCCAGCCAGCGACTGGTTCGGGGTGAGATCGCTCTGCCCTACCCGCCCGGTGTCCCACAGCACCGTGGTCCAGTACCGCCAGGAGGCGTTCGGCGCGATCAGGAACCCCAGCAGGGTGGCGGCTCCGGCGGTCACCGCGGCGGTCACCGCGGCCCGGGTCTGCCGGCTCAGCAGGAAGTACACCAGGAACAGCCCCGGGGTCAGCTTGATCGCGGCGGCCAGCCCCACGCCGATGCCGGCCCACCGGTCGCCGCGCCGCAGCGCCACCAGGTCGGCCACCACGAGCCCCATCAGGATCAGGTTCACCTGGCCGTACCCGAGGGACTCCCGGACCGGGTCGGTGGCGGCCACCACCGGCACCGCCAGTGCCACGGCGTACCCACGGGACCAGCCGTACCGGTCGGCGACTGGTCCGAGCAGCCACCAGGCCACCACCCCGGCCACCACGAGCCCGGCGAGCAGATTGATCCAGCCAGCCATGACGGCGGACACCAGCGCGGTGGGCAGCAGCAGGATCGCCGCGAACGGCGGGTACGTGAAGCCCAGGCGGTACTTCGGCTCGGCGTACCCGTACAGCTCCCCGCCTTGCAGCCACCAGGTCACCGCATCGTGGTAGATCCGCATGTCAAAGAACCGGTATCCCCGGCCGAACAGCGTGGTCGCGGTGATCGCCGCAACGCAGGCGACCCCGATCACAGCGAACCGGATCACCGTCCGGCGGTCGAGCGTCAGAGGCCGCGTTCGACCCGGCACCCGTAGCTCAGTCACGAAGACACCCCTGTCGCCTGTGGCTTCGACATCCACCCGGCAGGTTAGAGGGACCGGTCGACACCGGGCCAGCGGGGTCCGACGACGTAGCGGAAATTGTCCGACCGCACAAGATTAGTCGGTTATGAGATGACCCGCCGGCCGACTCGCCCCTACGTTCCTCGCTGCGCGCGATCACGGGAAGTACGGTGAACGGCACCATGCCGGAGTTCTCGTCCTGGGTCGTCCGCCACTATCGCCCGCTCGCCGTGCTGTGCGCAGTGGGGTCGTTTGCTCTCAGCAGCGTGTTGGCCTCGACGCCCGATGCGGCGTTCTGGTCACTGCTCGTGGTCGCCGCCGCGCTCACCGCGGGTGCGGCCGGGGTTCCGATGTACGCCGAGCGGGCCGCCGCCAACCGTGCGTCGGACGCTCGCGGTGCCGCTGAGTCGGCCAAGCAGCAGATGCGCCTGGTGGTGGGCCGGGTGCTCACGCCGCTGGCGTACCTGCTCGGGGAGATCACCGACGCGCAACCGCGCAGCGCCACCCTGGAGCGGTTGCAGGGCCAGGCGTTGCAGGTGGTGCTGGCAGCCGCGACCGAACTGGTTGACGCCGAAGACGCCCGGGCCTGCTTCTTCCGGCTCGTCGAAGGTAAACAACGCCGGTTGGAACTGGCTGGCTACTACGGTCGGGCGCAACCGGCCACCTGGATGCTCACGGCGGGTACGCCGCTGGGAGACGCCGCCCTCGCTATGCTCGACGAGGACGACGCTCAGTTCTTCCCCGACCTGGCCCTGGAGGCGCCTGTCGGCTGGGCGGACGACAAGCACAGCCACCGCGCTCTGGTGGTTGTCCCGATATCCACCGACCAGCAGCAGTTTGGTCTGCTCACGGTCGACACAATGTGTTCAGGCGGTTTCACCGATCAGGATGCCGAAGTGGTGCAACTCCTCGGAGAACTGCTGTCGGCGGGTCTCAACCGATGACCGTAAGTAGGGCCGGACGGCCGTTGTTGGGCCCGAGGGCCACATGCGATCCTGAATGGGAAGACGTCGCGGGGGCACGGCACGCGAGGGATGGGGGTAATTCGATGACGGCGGCTGCACCGGCCGACAGGCCGTGGCGCGGCGCTGCCGAACGTGAGCGGCTGGCGCACATCCTGACCGATCCCAAGTCGTACTTCGCCGAGGCGCGACGCTGGGCACGGGCGAAGGCCCGAGCCGATCTGGAACGTGAACTGGCCGACGCAGCGCGTCGGCGGAACCATAACCAACGCGGACGCTGACCCGCGGCACCCGGCGGGACCGGGGTTTCCCCGGCCGCCCCAGCGGTGAGGCTCAGGACCAGAACCGAAACAGGTCCGAACCGTACGCCACAAGCTGCAACGGCACCCCGAGTAGCTCAATTATCGAGTAGATCGCGGAGAAGAAGGCCCGGCCGATCTTCGGCTCCCAGAGCAGCGCGAACAGCAACAGGATCCCGAACGGGGCGATCTTGCGCGCGTTGACCACCCATTCCTCGGGCAGCCACGGCTCCGCGATTCCGTATCCGTCCAGACCCGGAATCGGCAACAGGTTCAGGATGCTCGCGGTCAGTTGCAGCAGGCACAGGTAGGCCGTGGCGGACCAGAACGCCACGTGCCCGGAGGTTCCGGTCAGCGCCCATCCGATCGCGATGGCGATCACCACCGTGAACCCGACATTGGTCAGCGGACCGGCGGCGGCGACCAGGCTCTCCCGCACCTTGTTGCGCAACGCGTGCGGGTTGATGTAGACCGCGCCCCCGGGCAGACCGATCCCGCCGAGCAGTACGAACACCAGCGGCAGCACGATGCTGAGCAGGGGATGGCTGTACTTCAGCGGGTTCAGGGTCAGGTAACCCTTGTCCAGCACGCTGCGATCGCCGGAGTGGTACGCCGTCGCCGCGTGCGCGTACTCGTGCAGGCACAGCGACACCACCCACCCGGCGAGTACAAAACCGAACGCGACCAGGCTGAGCGGGCCCAGCCCGTACCAGAGCAGAAGACCGCAGCCGACGAAGACGGCGAGAATCGCCAGGAAGATCGGGCTGGGGCGGCGCAGGGTCGCCGTTTCCCGCTGCAGGGCGCTCATGAGGCCGGCACGCTACCAGCCCGTACCAAGTCGACGTGGTCCGATGCCGTGCGCCGGTAACCCATGCCTCCACCCTGACATCAAGCGAGCCGGGCCGACACCCGGTCAGGCATCGACCGGCTGGGTGCGCAGGTATCGACCGAAGTGCGGCACCGTGAAGGAGACCGTCCCCCGCTCGCCGGAGTAGATCAGGCCCTTCTTCATCAGCGCGTCCCGGGCGGGGGACAGGCTGGACGCCTTGCGTCCCAGGGTCCTGGCGACCTCCGTGGTCGACACCGCGGCGTCGTCGGCGGCCAGGGTCGCCATGGTGCGCAGGTACTCGCGTTCGGCCGGGGTCGCGCGTTCGTACCGGGAACCGAAGAAGCCGACCGCGAGTTCGCCCTCTGCCTCGGGGGCGGCGACCGCCACGTCGTCGGCCGCGATCGGGGAGGCGGGTGCGTGGTCCCAGGTGGCTTTGCCGTACGCCTGTACGAAGTAGGGGTAGCCACCGGACTTCTGGTACAGCGCGTCCAGCGCGTCCGGGTGGTATTCCACGCCCTCCCGTTCGGCCGGCGCGGTGAGCGCCAGGTCCGCCGCGCCGCGCTCCAGCCGGTCGATTCGTTGGTAGCGGAACAGTCGCTCCGAGTACGACTTGCTGGCCGACAGGATCGCCGGCAGGTGCGGCAGCCCGGCACCAACCACGATCAGCGGTGCGCCCAGTTGGGACAGCTCGTGGCAGGCGGCGCACAGCGCCGAGGCGTCGGCCGGGCTGACGTCCTGCATCTCGTCGATGAACAGGGCGATGCCGGTCCCGACGTCGGCGGCGACGCTCGCCGCGTCGGTGAACAGTTCCACCAGGTCGATCTCGATATCCCCGGAGTCGGCCCGGCCGTGCGCCAGCGGCACGTCGATGCCGGGCTGCCAGCGGTCCCGCAGCTTCGCGCCCGGAGGGTTGGCCTTCAGCGCGAACGCCTTGAGCACCGCCAACATCGCCTCGATCCGGTCCGGGGCCCGGTGCCGGGGTGCCAGTTCCCGGATCGCCATGTGCATGGCGGCGGCCACCGGCCGGCGCAGCGACTGGTCCGGCCGGGCCTCGATCTTGCCGGTTCCCCAGAGCCGGCCGATCGCCTGGCTACGCAACGCGTTGAGCAGCACGGTCTTGCCGACCCCGCGTAGCCCCGCGAGGATCAGCGAGCGTTCCGGGCGGCCCCGGGCGACTCGTTCCAGGACGACTTCGAACATTCCGAGTTCGCGGTCGCGGCCGGCGAGTTCCGGCGGGCGCTGGCCCGCACCCGGTGCGTACGGATTGCGGATCGGATCCACGGATCGGACAGTATCTGGTTCTCTAGCCTCAGTCGTAGATTTTTGTATATCGAGTTATCGGCGTGTCGTGCGGAATCTCATCCCTGCCAGCGCGTCCACTGGAGACGCCGCGACTACAGCAACTCCTCCACGCAGAGCACGAAGTTGCCACTGCTGGACGTGAACGACGAGTCGTAACCAGGTACGTCCTCGCACTTTGCCGAATCCGTGGTGTTGTCGAACCGCTTCAGGACCTTGTAGTGGTCCTCGCCGCGCTTGTCACAGGACGCGAAGGACAGGTTCGCCTTGGTGTCGTTCGGATCCGAGTCGAACAGGCAGTCGCCCGCTTCGGCGTCGTCGATGTCGTACTTGGTCGGCTCATCGGTCGGCGTCGCACTGGTCGGTGCCTCGCTGGCAGCCGGACTGGCGGTCGCGCTGGTCGAAGGGTCGGCACTCGGTGTCGCGTCCCGGTTCATCACCAGGAAGATCACCACGGCGCCGATCAGCATCACCAGGACCGCCACCGCCGCCAAGCCCACCACCAGGCCGGTGTTGCTCTTGTGGGGAGGTCCGGGCGGCGGTCCCCACGGTGGGCCCGACATCGACTGCTGCGGTGCCCCCCACGGGTCGTACGGATTGCCGGGCGGCTGTCCGTACCCCGGCTGTCCGTAGGGTGTCCCGGCCGGTTGCCCGTACCCGGGCTGGCCGTACGGTACGCCGCTGGGCTGCCCGTACGGATCGGGGGGCTGACCGCCGTACGGGTTGCCGCCGTACGGGTCGCCGCCCCCCTGCCACGGGTCCTGGGGCTGCCCCGGGTACTGCCCACCTCCCGGCGGTCCGTACATCGACATCGGTTCCTCCTCGATCAGCACGCCCCGGGGCAGACCTTAGAGTGCCCGGCGCTGGGTGCGCCGACCGCGTGGTGGTCCGAAGCCGCGCGAACCTTTACCGGTCACGGTAACGCGCGGCTCCCAACCCGTTGCCAGCGCGCGGCTGCCGGTAATCCGACACTGTGATCACCGGGTCCGATCGGGTCAGCTCACAGCAACCTGAGCTGCCGGTCCCGGGACCGGCGTTGCGGCGTCGCCGGGTTGAGCTGCTCGAACAGCGCTGGGTCGATGGCATTCAGGAAGCGCGACGGGCGCACTTTGGAGCGCCCCTGGCTGGGGTACGACAGATACAGCTGGACCTGTGCCCGGGTGATGCCGACGAAGAACAACCGGCGTTCCTCCGCGACCTGCTCCTGGTCCGGCTCGCTGCCGGGCAGCCGGTACGGCAGCAGCCCGTCGGAGCAGCCGACCAGGAACACCACCGGGAACTCCAGGCCCTTCGAGGCGTGCAGGGTGAGGAGGGCGACCCGGTCCGCACGCGGATCCAGCGCGTCGACCTCGGCGCCGATCGCCAACTCGGTGAAGAACCGGTCCAGGTCGTCCCCGCACCGGGTGGCCAACGGGGTCAGTACCTCCACGGCCATTGACAGGTCCGCCGGGTCGGTCTCGGTGAGCCGGCCTGTGAGGTTGCGCGCCGCGGCACGCAGCCGCTGCGCGACCGGCTCGGTATCGGTCAGGAATTTCAGCTCGTGAGTGATCTCCGTCACGCCGGGGCGGTCGGTGAGTCGGTCGTGGGAGCGTTTCTGCACCGGGATCCCGGCCCGGCTGAGCGCGTCCACGATCGGCTTCGCCTGGTTGTCCGTTCGGTAGAGCACCGCGATGTCAGAGAACGAGAGCCCGGTCGGCGTCTCCGCCCGGGAGTCCACCCGGTCGGTGTCCAGAGAGTGGTGCGAGACCCCACCGACCAGTCCGTCGATCGTCCGCGCCACGAAGTCGGCTTCGTCCGCGACCGAGGCTGCGGCGTACCGGCCGATCAGCGCCGGCGCCACATCCCGCCGGGCGGGTTCCAGGATCCGGCCGCGTACCAGGCTGCTCTCCGCGACCGCCTGCACGGCGGCGGCCAGGATCGGCGCGGTGGAGCGGTAGTTGCGACTCAGCCGCACCGTCCGGGCGTCCGGGTAGTCCTCGGCGAACCGCAGGAAGAACCGCACATCCGAGCCGCGGAACCGGTAGATGGCCTGGTCCGGGTCACCGATCGCACACAGGTTGCCCTCCTGTGGGCAGAGCAGTCGCAGCAGCCGGTACTGCGCTTCGTCCACGTCCTGGTATTCGTCCACGAACACCCACGGCCAGCGGGCGTGCAGCCGGTCGGTCAGCACCGGGTCGGCGTCCAGCATGGACACCGGCACGGTCACCAGTTCATCCAGGTCGGCCAAGCCGCCCTGCCGCAGCAGCTTGGTGTACCGCTCCAGCAGTGCGACATCCGGTCCTTCGGGCTCGTCGTACGCGGCGAGCGCGGCCCGGCGCAACCCGGGCAGGTCCTTCAGGCGCTTGCGGGCGTCCCGTTCGTTGCCCACCGCCTCGGTCATCGTGGTGAGCTGCTGTTCGGGTTCCGCTATCTGGAAGTCCGGGGACAGCCCCGCCGGACCGGGATGCTCGCGCAGCAGGCTCAGCCCGAGGCCGTGGAACGTGGTGACGGTGATCTTCTCCGCGATCTCGCCGAGTAGGCCGGTCAGCCGTTCCCGCATCTCCTCAGCGGCTCGCCGGGTGAAGGTGATCGCCAGGCACTGCTCGGGTGGCACTCCGAGCTCGGTGATCAGGTACCCGATCCGGGTGGTCAGCACCCGGGTCTTCCCGGTACCCGGGCCGGCCACGATCAGCAGCGGGCCACCCGGTGCCGACGCGGCCACCCGCTGCATCGCGTCCAGCCGGTCCAGCAGCCCGGAACCGACCTCTTCCATGCCCACCAGCACGGGCGCCTCCGACAGCACAGCCTCGGGCAGTGCCGGCTCAGGCAGTGGCTCGGGGGCCGGTCGAGGCTTCGGCACCGTCGCCGGTTTTGGCCCGGCACCCGCCTTGCGGCCCGTCGCGGTTTTCGGAACCGACGCGGGTACGTCGAACAGCGCGCCGTCGTCGCCAGCGTCTCCGGGGTTGGAGACCGCCAGAGACCCGCGTCGCAGTTCCTCGGGCTGGAAGAGCCGGATCACGCCGTACTCCCCGTCGTATCCGGCTTGCCGGATCACCTCGCCGCGCCGCAACCGGTGCAGCGCCTCGCCGAGCAGGGTGCCGCCGACCTGGGCGACATCGTCGGTCGGCACGGTGGTGAGGATCTCCAGCTCCGGGCCCAGCCGGTCCACCAGTTCGGTGATCTTGTTGTGGACGGTCTTGCTGCGCGGCCCGACCCGGTTGATCTCGCCCACGATCCCCGGCAGCGACACCAGGTTGGCGAACGGCGCGGCACCCGGTGGGCGGGCTCCTTCGGGCCGGTCAGCCAAATCGTCGACCCGGTGCAGCACGCCGATGGTGAGCGGCTTGCCGCAGATCGGGCAGTTCTTGTCGGATCGCTTGCTCTCACTGGGTTCCAGCACCACGTCGCACTTGCGGTGCCCGTCGAGGTGGTACTTGCCCTCCTCCGGGAAGAACTCGATGGTGCCGCCGAAGCCCTCCCCGGTCCGTAGCGCGTGTCGTGCCGAGTAGTAGTCGACCTCGGCGTCGAACACCGTGGCCTCCCGCGCGAGTGCGGGTGGCGAGTGCGCGTCGGAGTTGCTGACCAGCCGGTAGCGGTCCAGTGAGGAGACCCGCCAGATCATCGCCGGGTCACTGGACAGTCCGGTCTCGACAGCGAAGATGTGGTCGGCAAGGTCGGCGTAGCAGTCGGCCACCGCGTCGAAGCCCGACTTGCTGCCGAGCACCGAGAACCACGGGGTCCAGATGTGCGCCGGAACCAGGTAACCGTCCTCGCTGGACTGCAGGGTGATCTCGAGCAGGTCGCGGGAGTCCAGGCCGAGGATCGGCCGGCCATCCGAGCCGAGGTTGCCGATCCGTCCCAGTGCCGTGTTGAACCGGGCCACCGCGTCCAGGTCGGGCAGGTAGATCAGGTGGTGCACCTTGCGGGTCCGGTCGTCCCGCTTGTAGATGGTGGAGATCTCCACCGAGAGCATGAACCGCACCGGCTGTCGGCAGGCCGCCGGCACCCGCCGGGCGACGTCCCGCTCCAGGTCCGGGTTGAGGCGGTACAGGCCGGGCTCCGCGGGGACCAGTGTCTCCCGCAGGTGGTCGTACCAGGCCGGATGCGTGAAGTCACCGGTGCCGACCAGCGCGATGCCCTTGCGTTGCGCCCACCAGGACAGGTGCTCCAGGTCGCAGTCCTTGCTGCAGGCTCGTGAGTACTTGGAGTGGATGTGCAGGTCGGCGTAGAAGGCCACGGACCAGAATCCTGGCACTTCGCTGCCGGTACCTGCCCGGTTCCTCACGGCGTGTCGCGGCGATCCCGTTCTGAAGTGACCTTGCAACCGGCCGGTACGTCCCTCCACAGTGGTTTGTGAGTTGGCAGATCAATCGGGGTGGCAAGGGCTCAGGACCGGGCGGCGAACCGGATCGCGGCGGCGGCGAACTCGCGCATCACGTTCTCGAAAGCCCGCAGGGTTTCGGTGTCCAGGAGTTCCAGGACACACCGGAATCGGCTGAGTCCCGCGTGGACCACCTCGTCGGCGAGCTCCCGGCCGGCGGGTGTCAGGGCGACCCGCCGGATCCGACGGTCGTCCGGGTCTTCGTGGCGTTCCACGAGGCGACGTGCCACCAGCCGGTCCACGATCCCGGTCACCGTGCCCAGTCCGACCCCGAGTTGTTGGGCCAGCTCCTGGCCGGATGCGGAGCCCTGGAGGGAGAGGATCATCACGACCTTGAACTGCTGCATGGTCAGCGTCGAGGCGAGCACCGGCAACGAACGGTCGTGCGCCCAAGCGCGGCCCAGGTCGTGTTGTAGCCGGATGATGCGTTCGACCAGTTCCCCCCGATCGTCGCTGTCCGACACGGTCGCACACTCCTTCGTCCGGGGCACTGGCCTGCGAAAACCGTACGACTGTGGCATGCCCCGCGAACAGTTCGCGTAAAACGAAATGTTAGCGTCTTCCGAACCCCACGGGGGCATCCGGTACGGAAGGGGGCCGATCCCATGACATCCCTGACCCGGCTCAGCCTCGCCAGTCGCAGCCTCGTGGTCATGATCGTGCTGCTGATCGGCGGGTTCGGCGGGTACGCCATACCCGGGCTGAAGCAGCAGCTGTTCCCGTCGCTCGACTTCCCGGTGGTCACGGTGGTGTCCACGTACCCGGGGGCGTCGCCGGAGATCGTTGAGCGGCAGGTCACCGAGCCGATCGAGAACAGCCTGCGGGGCCTCGACAGTGTCGAGGAGATCACGTCCACATCGAGCGAGGGCCTCTCGCGGGTTCAGGTGGCCTTCGACTACGAGACCGAACTCGACGAGATCGTCGCCGACATCGAACAGGCCGTGGACGGCATCGAGGCCAACCTGCCCGACGACGTCGCTCCGGCCGTGGTGGCCGGCAGCACCGACGACATCCCGGTGATGGCGCTCGCGGTGAGTGACGGCGACGACCAACGTGCCCTGCTCGACAAGCTGGAGCGCACCGTGGTGTCCGAGCTTGCCGGCATCCAGGGGGTACGGGATGTCGCGATCACCGGAGCCCGGGACGACCAGCTGGTCATCACGCCGGATTCGACGAAGCTCGGCCGAGCCGGCCTGAGCGCCTCCGCGATCCCGGCGGCACTGCAGGCGAACGGGGTGGCCGTACCCGCCGGCAGCCTGACCCGGGACGAACGGACCCTCACCGTCGAGGTCGGCGACCAGCTCGACTCCGTCAAGGAGATCGAGAACCTCTACCTGACGCCGTCGTCGCAACCGGCCGCCGCCGGGTTGCCAGCTCCGGTGAAGCTCGGCGACGTCGCCACCGTGAAGCTGCGGCCGGAGGAAGCTGCCTCCATCACCCGCACCAACGGCCAGCCCAGCCTCGGCCTGTCGATCACGATGACCAGCGACGGCAACGCGGTGGCGATCTCCCACGAGGTCCGTGACCTGCTCCCTGACCTGGAGGACGCGCTCGGCGGTCGCAGTGGGATCACCGTGGTCTTCGACCAGGCGCCCTCGGTGGAGCGGGCGATCGAGGACCTGACCACCGAAGGACTGTTCGGCCTGATCTTCGCGGTGCTCACGATCATGGTTTTCCTGCTGTCGGTACGGTCCACCCTGGTCACCGCCGTGTCGATCCCGCTCTCGGTGGTGATCGCGCTGATCGCGCTCTGGCTCGGCGACTACTCGCTGAACATCCTGACCCTTGGAGCACTCACCATCTCGGTCGGTCGGGTGGTTGACGACTCGATCGTGGTACTCGAGAACATCAAACGCCATCTCGGGTACGGCGAACCGAAACGCCAGGCGATCGTGGACGGGGTACGCGAGGTGGCCGGCGCGGTCACCTCCTCCACCCTGACCACGGTGGCGGTGTTCCTGCCGATCGCGTTCGTGTCCGGGCTGGTCGGCCAGTTGTTCTCCTCGTTCGCGGTGACCGTCACCGTGGCGCTGCTGGCGTCCCTGTTCGTCTCGCTGACCGTGATCCCGGTGCTGGCGTACTGGTTCCTGAAGCCGCCGGCCGGCAGTGTTGAGCAGGTCCGGGAAGGCGCCGAGCGCCGCGAGTTGCGCAGCCCGCTGCAACGGATGTACGTGCCGGTGCTGCGGTTCGCCACCCGGTTCAAGGTGCTGACCGTGGTGATCGGGGTTGCGGTGTTCGTCGGGACCGTGGCCCTGATCCCCAGCCTGAAGACCAACTTCATCGACTCCTCCGGGCAGGACACCACCCAGGTCAGCCTCCGGATGCCGGTCGGTACCGACCTGGCGACCACCGATCAGGCGGCTCGCAAGGTGGAAGCCGTGCTCGCCGACAACGTGGGAGTGGACTCGTACCAGGTCAACATCGGTTCCGGCAGCCCACTGTTCGGCGGCCGGGGCGGCAGCACGAACCGGGCGAGCTTGACGGTCGCGGTGGACGGGGCCGCCGACACCCCGACTGTGGAGCGGGAACTGCGGGACGCGATCGCCGAACTGTCCGGAGTCGGGGACGTGACCGTCGGCCAGACCAGTGGTCGTGAGGCAATGGGCGGCAACGCCGTCGAGGTGATCGTCAAGGCCGCCGACCGACAGGCTCTGGAGCGGGCCGCCGGTCAGGTCGAGGGCGCGGTGTCCGGGATCGACGGGCTGCGCGACGTCACGTCGAGCCTGGAGGACGCCGCTCCCCGGGTCGAGGTCACCGTGGACCGGAAGAAGGCGGCTGCGGTCGGGCTCACCGAGGCAGCGGTGGGCCAGGCGGTGGTACAGGCGTTCCGGGGGCAGCCGCTCGGCGAGGTGACGATCGACGGACGGGTCAGCGACATTGTGCTCTCTGCTGGTGACAAGCCGGCTGACCTGGATGACATCAAGAAGCTGACGCTGCCCACAGCGACCGGCCCGGTGCGGCTGTCCTCGGTCGCGAAGGTGGCGGAGGTGGCCGGACCGGTGCAGATCACCAGGATCGACGGGGAGCGCAGCGCCACCGTGTCGGCGGCGGCGGAACTCGACGACCTTGGTGCCGTGACCTCCGCGCTCACCGAGCGGTTACGGAAACTGGACCTTCCGGAAGGTGCGTCGTACACGATCGGCGGCGCGAGCGCGGACCAGCGGGATGCCTTCGGTGATCTGGGCATGGCGATGCTGCTCGCCATCGCGCTGGTATTCATGATCATGGTGGCGACGTTCCGCAGCCTGATCCAGCCGCTGATCCTGCTGGTGTCGATCCCCTTCGCGGCCACCGGTGCGATCGGTTTGCTGCTGCTCACCGACACCCCGCTCGGCGTACCGGGAATGATCGGTCTGCTGATGCTGATCGGCATCGTGGTCACCAACGCGATCGTGTTGATCGACCTGATCAACCAGTACCGGGCGCAGGGCATGGAGATCCGTGAGGCGGTGATCGCGGGTGGTCGTCGCCGGTTGCGGCCGATCCTGATGACCGCCATCGCCACGATTTTCGCCCTGGTCCCGATGGCGGTGGGGATCACCGGCTCGGGTGGTTTCATCTCGCAGTCGCTCGCGGTCGTGGTGATCGGAGGGCTGGTTTCGTCCACGCCGTTGACCCTGCTGCTGGTGCCGGCGCTCTACACCATCGTGGAGCGCACCAAGCAGTGGTTCCGCCGCCGTCCGAAGCCGGACACTCCGGTGGCGGGGAAGCCGGCCGGTACGGAGCCGGAGGCGGCCGGTACGGCCGAACCGGTTCCCTCAGCCGTACCGGCTCCGTCCCCTGTACCGGCTCCCTCGGCCTCAGGCTGACCGCGTCGGACCGCCTGGCTCGCGATGGGCGGGCGGCTCCCGGCCCTGAGTCAGGAGTCGCCCGCGCCCGACCGCCCGCCGAGCCGCGTCAGCACCGCGTCCTGACGTACCACCCGCAGGGTCGTCCAGCGCTCCTCGCGGGTCATGGCTGGCTTCAGACCCAGAGTCGAGACCGTCCGCAGGGCATCGGCGGCACTCGGATACGTCCGCCCGGGACCGGCGAGCCACTCGTCGATCTCCGTGATCTCGGCGCTGCTGAAACCCAGCCGGGTCAGGGACCGGGCGAAGTCCTCGGTGGCCATCATGGACACCGGCCTGGTCTGGTAGGTGCTTCTCCGCTGCCACCCGTCGAGCCGGTGGCAGCAGCGGAACAGGCAGGCGAGGACCGGAAGCGGGTACCGGTACATCCGACGCGGCCGTTCGGTCAGCAACAGCGCGTGCATTCCCCACTGCTCGATCTGCCGGGACAGCGCCCTGATATCCCGCCGGGGACCGTTCCGTCTCGCCAGACCACGGATGCCGCTGACGTCGTCGAACACCATCGCGAACTCCGCGGCGAGGCACCGGTCCTGGGACAGCCAGAAGTCGGCGGTCCCGAAAGGCTGGTGTTCCAGCCAGTTCGTCGACATGTCCTTCAGCAACTGCCACACGCCACGCGGCGGTTGCAGCCAGCGGCGGAATCCGGTCATGTGGCAGGTCCACTGTCTTGGCCACACTTTCCGGGCGAACCAGCGCCGGATCCGGCGGCCGTCGTACAACCGCCGGAATGGCCTGGACCCGAGTTTGTCAAGGCTCCAGCTGTGACGCAGGCTGTAGCCGCCTACAAGAAGCAGCAGTAGTCCCAAACCCCAACTGACCCGGACCGCGACCTCGCCCCACAGTTGGCCGCCGCCCAGGATTGTCGCCATGTCGGAGCCTTCCGGCATTTTCATCTGGACCGTGGCGTCCAGGACGGTCACCAGCGCCACCATGGCGACGGCAAACCCGAGCCCGTAGTTGAACCGCTGCAGCGAGTCGAACTCCCGAGCCCGTCGCTCGTCGAACGCGAAGCTGACGGCCTTGAGCAGGTCGTCGCACGCGCCCTTGACCCGTACCGCCTCCGCGACAATCTCACCGGCCTCCCGCTTCACGTGCTCGAACAGGCCGGTTTCGGTGAGGGCCGCGCGTAACCCGGCCTGGGACGGCGGGTGTCGCTCGGTGAGGTACGCGTTGAACCGGTCCCACAGGTCGTCGGCGATGTCGGTGATGTCCGCTCTCGCCGCCGTGACCTGCGTCGCGATGTGCCCGAGGTCTCCGACCGTCTGCAGCAGCATCTGGTGCAACATCTCCATCGCCCGGTGCGTGGCACCCAGTTGCGTGCGGCGGCGGATCGGCAGGTGGGTGGACAGCGCGTCCCAGAGAAACACGGCGCGGTCGACCACCGCGTTGTACATGCTCAGGTGGTTGCGCCAGATCTCGAGGTCCGCCTTGATCGCCAGCAGCCGGCTGGCGCCTTCCGTCTCCAGCTCGGTGAGCTGCGTGACCGTCTCGGCGACCCACAACTCCAGGTCCTGTCGGTCCGCCCGCCGTCGCGAGGTCTGCCCACCCGGCAGTATCAGATAGTGCGGCACTGCCAGGCCGTCCGGATCGGACACCGGGCGGCGCAGCGCGAGCAGGTCGCCTCCCAGCACGCTGTGCGACACGATGCTGTCCCCGGCGTGGCCCACGTCGAGGAACGTGTGAGCCAGATGGTTCGTCGTGTCGCAGGCCCGGGTGCCTGGCCGCAGGTAGTCCATCGGGTCGATGCTGGGCTCGGTGAGGCGTACCACCCAGAACACGGGGAGTCCGTACGCCCCGTCACCCACCATGCCTTCCACCCGGAGGTATCCGGACCGCTGGAGCAACGCCTCGGCCGCCGCCGCGACCTGCTCGAACAGCATCCGGTAGCGGCCGGCGTCGCACCGACCGGGGGTGAAAGCGCTTCTTGCCAGCTCCCGCGGCCGATGCTCCGGGTGTAGCGGTACCGCGTTGAAGATCGCCATGCTGACGTGGCACCGGAGTTGACCGAGGACGAACAGGAACCGCAGATCGAGTACCACGTAGTACGTGGCGCCGTCGGACCGTACGCTGGCGAGATGCTCGGATGTCCGTCGGTCGAGTATCGATTCGAACCGGTCGGGGTCCAGGAAGACGCGGTGCCGGAGCCCGTTCAGGCGTCGCTGCGCGGTTTCGTCGATCGGGGCGGTCCAGGACCGCGACTCCCGCCAGACGTCGTCCACGTCACCGGTGAGTTGACTGATCGTCATCTGGCCGAATGCCCTGTCCGCGGGGACGTAGCCGGACATCGTCCCCGACCCGGGTGCGGCACGGCTGATCCAGGCCCTGCCGTTCGAGCGTGGACTGTTGATCGTCGACAGCAGTTGGAGCAGCGGGTCCGAGGCCGGCGGATCCGGCTTGCCCGGGTCGGGGTACCTGGCACCGGCAACCGCGAAGGCTGGCCGCTCACTGCGGGTGAGGAGCCAGGTCGACGTCTTCACCAGGACGATCCGCCGGATGTCCCACGGCCGTACGCCGTTGCCGGCAGGCCGGGGTCGCGGGATCCTCGGGTGTGCCACGGGCGGCCTGACACCGGCCGGTGTGCTCTGTGGCCTGACGAACCTCCTGGCGAATTGTGGCAACATGCACGTAACCCCTCAGTTGGTGCATTTGGGGGCATGGGCCTACAGCTTAGGCACCCGGCCAACCGAACTCCACACGGATAGCCCGCTCGGGGCGCGCCGGTTCAGTCGTAGATCATGGTGCGGAGTGGTAGCGGCCTGTCGTCAGGTGAGGGGTTTCAGCCGCCGGCGAAGGGTGGGAGTACATCGATGGTGGCCCCGTCTGGCAGCCTCGCGCCCCGGTCGTGCCAGGCGACCCCGTCCACCAGGAAGGACACCACGCTCAGCACCCTGGCAAGGGGTTCGTCGTGGGTCGCCACCAGCGTCGCCACAAGATCGTCCAAAGTGTCGGCCGTGACCTTCTCCTCGGCGCAGCCGGCAGCCGCGCGGGCCGCCGCGAAGTACCGCACCACCAGCACGCCTAGCCCCCGATCGCTGACATCGGCCGACTCGGCTGCAGGAACTTCGGATCGTTGATGCCGTGACCGGCCGGCTTCTGCCACATCGCGAGCCGCCAACGTTCCGCCACCTCGGCATCGGATGCCCCCGCCCGCAGCAGCCCCCGCAGGTCCGATTCCTCCCGGCTGAACAGGCAGGAGCGCACCTGGCCGTCCGCGGTCAGCCGGGTCCGGTCGCACGCCCCGCAGAACGGCCGGGTGACCGAGCCGATAATGCCCACGGTCGCCGGGCCGCCGTCCACCAGCCAGGTCTCCGCGGGCGCGCTGCCACGGTGGGCCGGATCCGGAGCCAGATCGTACTTGTCGGAGAGCTTATGGAAGATCTCGTCGGCGGTGACCATCATCGACCGGTCCCAGCCGTGTTGCGGGTCCAGCGGCATCTGCTCGATAAAGCGCAGCTGGTAGCCGTGGGCCAGCGCGAAGTCGAGCAGCCGGGCCGGGTTACTGTCGTTGACATCCCGGATCAGCACCGCGTTCAGTTTCACCGGGTTCAGGCCGGCGGCGGCAGCCGCCTCGATGCCGGCGAGGGTCTCCGGGAGCCGACGCCGGTGCGACAGCCGTACGAACTCCTCCTCGTCCAGGGTGTCGAGCGAGACGTTGACCCGGTCCAGGCCCGCCGCCGCGAGCGGCTCCGCGAGCCGGGTCAGCCCGATCGCGTTGGTGGTCAGACTGAGTTTCGGCCTGGGCATGAGGGCCGATGCGGCGGTGATGATCGCCACCAACCCCGGCCGCAGCAGAGGTTCGCCACCCGTGAAGCGGACCTCGTCCACCCCGAGCCGCTCCACGCTGATCCGGATCAGCCGGGCCACCTCGTCGTCGGTCAGGATGTCGGCGGACGGCAGCCACGGCAGGCCCTCGGGGGGCATGCAGTACGTACAGCGGAGATTGCACCGGTCAGTCAGCGACACCCGCAGATCGGTCGCCACCCGGCCGTGGCGATCGGCCAACCCCGACACGTCCGGGCGCGCACCGTTCCTGGAGTGGTGTGTCGTCGGACTGCTCATCCTCACGACGTTATCCGGTCAACCGCTCATGGTCACAGCCTCACGCAGAGCTTTCGGGATTTCCGATGGCATGCGTCCAGGAAGGCATGATCACGATCGTCGGGGTTCACAGCCGGCGGGTCGCGGCCAGCACGGCCGAGCGGTACCCCCCGCCGAACATCGCGGTGTGCACCAGCAACAGGTGCAACTGGTGCAACGGCACCCGCTCCCGCCATCCGTCGGTGAGCGGCCACTGTTCCTGGTATCCGGCGATGATCTCCTCCAGGTACGGCACGCCCCCGAAAAGCTGGAGCATGGCCAGGTCGGTCTCCCGGTGCCCGCCGTGTGCCGCCGGGTCGACCAGCCAGGCGTGATCGGCACCCCACAGGACGTTTCCCGGCCACAGGTCGCCGTGCAGCCTTGACATCGGCTCGCCAGGTCCGGCCAGCCGGTCGATCCGTGCCACCACCGCCTCCACCAGAGCGGCGTCGGTCCGGTCCAGAGCACCGTTGTCGACCGACCGCCTTAGGTACGGCAGCAGCCGCCGCTCGGCGAACCAACTCGGCCAGGGTCCCGGTGCCTGGGTGTTGTCCAGCGGCAGGGTGCTGATGTATCCGGGCCATGGCGCACCGAAGGACTCGGCCCCGCTGGCGTGGAGTTGCGCCAGGTGTCCGCCCAACGTGACCGCTGCCTCCCGGGTCGGCTCGCCCGGCTCCAGCCACGGCAGCACCAGCATGTGGTCGGTCACCGCGATCACTTCGGGTGCGATGTCGGGGCAGCCCTGGCGCAGCCAGTGCAGTCCCGCGGCCTCGGAAGCGAAGAGACCCTCGGGCGGGTCGGCCAGGCTTTTGGCGAACAGATCCGATCCGTCGTCGAGGGTCAGCCGTTCGGTGTCGCAGATGGAGCCTCCGGTCACCGGAGTGGTACGGATTCGTTGGTGCTTCAGGAACACCGGCAGTTGGTCGGGATGTGCGCGCAGGTACCCGAGGTCCACCCTCGGACCGTAGCAACATGGGGTGTCGTCCCCCGGAATGCGGTATGCATGACCCATGGCTGACACCATGCCGATCACAGATGTCGCCGTGACCATCCGGCCGTACCGCCCAACCGACCACCAGGCGTGTCGAGCGCTGTGGGGCCAGTTGGTGGAGGAGCACCGACGGCTCTACGCCGATCCGTCCCGGGGCGGGGACGATTCTGGTGCGGGCTTCGAGGACTACCTCACCCGGCTCGACCTGTCCGGTATGTGGGTGGCCGATCACGCCGAGGAGGGCGTGGTGGGGTTCGTCGGCCTGGTGCTCGGCGACGAGGCCGGCAACGGCGTAGTGGATCCCGTGGTGGTGAGCGAGGCACACCGGCACCAGGGGATCGGCCGGGCGTTGCTGGGCAGGGTGGCGGCCGAAGCCAGGCGCCGTCAGTTCAGCCACCTGACGATCTCGCCCGCGAGCCGCAACCTCGACGCCATCCGCTGTCTGCACAGCGTGGGTTACACCGTGCTGTCCTCGGTCACCCTGACGCTGGACGTTGGACGGCGTACCCATGAGTGGCGGGACGGGCTGGAACTGCACGATCTGCGGTTCAGCTACTGAGGCTTGCCCACAGGAAATTTCGGGGCATTCCGGCCCAGCCTGTGGATTCCAGACGCCCAAAGGGCTCCCAGGCTGTGGAGCCCATGGCGTGTGCTTCACAGCGTCGGATCGGCTGGTGGCACGGTCCGCAGTCGGTGTCAGACGCTCAGCGACATGTCTCGCTCCCCACAATCCGAAAGCCTGCGGCTGCGTTCCGCCTCGGACCTGTTGGCCGCCGTCCCGTACCTGATCGGGTTCCATCCCTCTGACAGCCTGGTGCTGGTCGGCTTCGGTGATCGCATGGTCCGGTTCCTGGCCCGGGCCGACCTGCCGGAGCCGGGCGACCCG
>DASUSI010000078.1:0-6372 GCA_036375165.1 Micromonosporaceae bacterium
GGCGTGGTGTCGTGTTCCCCGCGCACGCGGGGGTGATCCGAGGAGCACTGGGCCGGCTCGGAAGTCGATCGGGTGTTCCCCGCGCACGCGGGGGTGATCCCCGCCGTATCAGGGTCCCGGTGTTCCGGGCCCGGTGTTCCCCGCGCACGCGGGGGTGATCCCGACGCACGCGCCGAGGAGAAACTGAGGGGGCTGTGTTCCCCGCGCACGCGGGGGTGATCCGCACTGAAGGTCCTCGATCACTCCGCCATACTCGTGTTCCCCGCGCACGCGGGGGTGATCCCTGGCCCGCGTCACTGTCGTGCCACAACTTCCTGTGTTCCCCGCGCACGCGGGGGTGATCCTGCGCTGCGGTCCCAGTCGTTGAAGCGCTCCAGCAGTCGCATCCCGGCCAGTCGCGCCATCAGGTCCAGTTCGCTCGGCCAGCAGTACCGCAGCCGCAGTGGACGTAGCTTGGTGCCCCGCCCATCGAAGGACCCGTTTCATGACGCGCCCCGCGTGTCGGTCATGAAACGAGTCCACATTGTCGGCCGGTCGGGCGAGGTGAAGCCGTTCGGTTATGCGACCCAGTGCGGCTGAATGTCCATCCAGCCGTTGTTGGCGGCGCCGTAGCGCCGGCCGCTGGTGCTGGTGGCCAGGGTGTACCAGGAGTCGGTGTAGTCCGGGTCGTCGGTCCACCACGAGTCCGGCATCGCGTCGATGATGGCGTTCGCCACGGGAATGAAGTAACCCAGGTCCGTGATGATGAGCAGTGCGTCGATCAGGAACGTGGCGAGCAACTGGTAGTTGGTGTCGCCGTCGTCTTCGTACATCACGAAGTCGGCGAAGTTGTACTTGTAGTACCCGTACCGGACGATCAGTTGGTTCGGGTAGTAGGTGACGTTGTCGTAGTCCAGGTACGGCATGGTCACGATGTCGACCCGGACGTGACCGTCGAAGCCGAACCCGCCCGCGATGCCGAAGATCTCGGCCGCACCCTTGAGAGCTGGCTCGTGGTCGTAGCCCAGCCGGATCGCGGTGACCTTGTTGGCCCAGTAGCCAGCCTGCGTGCCGACATCCGACATCGCACTGGTCAGGCCACGCGCGTCGAGCATGGCACGCATCACCTTGAGCCCCAGGGGAACCGCCTTCTCGACGTTCACCTCGACCACGAACACCGGATGTTGCGGGATGCCGTCGCCGTCGAGGGTGATCTTGGTGCCGTTGAGAGCGTACGCGGTCAAGGGCTTCACGACGTCATCTGTCGGTTCCGGTGCGATGAGTGGAGCCTCGCCACGAGCGAGTGCCGCCCGCATGTCGGGGTGACCGAGTCGGACCTGAAGGAGCGATGTCCCGTCCCCGGGCAGGCCCTTTGCCGCCAGTACCGCGCGGTTGGCCTGGGCTATGGCGCGTTCGAGCGCCGGACCCGCATCGATGGTCGACAGATCCACCGCGGCGGTGGTGGCCGCCGAGAGCAGGCCCGGTCGGACCTTGTCGGCCATTGGGGAGGTGAGTTGGCGGGCCACCCGATCGGTGATCGCCGAAACCGTGTCGTGCCTGGAGGGCCGGGCCGCGTCGGTGGGCTGGCTTTCATCGGTCGCTTGAGCGGGTGTCATCGAGGTGCTGAGCGCGAGCGCCACTGTGGTGAGTGACACCGCGGCCAGGCGGGAGATACGTGGGTGCACGCGAACCCTCCTGTCGGTACGACGTTGTCGCGATTAGGAAGTGTTACACCGATTAGGAATGATTTTCACGTTTTCGTCAACTGTCAGTTTTCGAATGGACAGTCCGCGTCAGTTCCCTCGGCCGGTCCGGGCCTGGCTGAGGTGTTTCGGGATGGCGAGGTGTTTCGGGATGGCGTTGTGGCCCGTGCCGGATGGCACGGGCCACAACTTCCTCACCAATGCGGCGAGGTCTTGCCGCGTGGCTCAGAACTGTTCGATCCAGTAAGGAACGATGTCCATCCAGCCGTTGGAGGCTGCGCCGTAGCGCCGGCCGCTGGTGCTGGTGGCCAGGGTGTACCAGGAGTCGGTGTAGTCCGGGTCGTCGGTCCACCACGAGTTCGGCATGGCGTTGATGATGGCGTTGACCAGTGGCTGGTACGCGCCGCCGTCCACGATGTAGAGCAGGGCGTTGGCGATCGCGAGGGCGAGGTCGCGGTAGTTGGTGTCGCCGTCGTCTTCGTACATCACGTAGTCGGCGAAGTTGTACTTGTAGAAGCCGTAGTGGACGATCACCTGGTTCGGGTAGTACGTCGTGCCGTCGTGGTCCAGGTACGGCATCGTCACCGTGTCGACCCTGACCTTGCTGTCGGGGCCGAAGCCGCCTGCGATGCCGAAGATCTCAGCCCCACCTTTGACCCAGGGTTCCTTGTCGTCGTTCAACCGGATCGCGTTGACCTTGTTGGCCCAGTAGCCCCCCTGCACCGTGACCCCGGACTTCGCACTGAAGATGCCCCGTGCGTCCAGGGTCGCCCGCATCACCTTGAGGCCCAGAGCGAGAGCCTTCTCCGTGTCGACCTCGACCACGAAAACCGGCTGCTGCGGAATCCGCGTGGCGTCGAGGAGCACCTTCGCGCCGTTGCGGCCGTAGGCCGTCACCGCCGCGGCGGTGTCGTCCGTCGGTGCCGCGGCGATCAGTGGTGCCTCGCCACGTGCGAGTGCCGCCCGCATGTCAGGGTGTGCGAGTCGTACCTGGAGCAGAGACCTTGCGTCTTCGGGCAGACCCTTGGCAGCCGCCACAGCGGTGTCGGCGCGCTGTATGGTCCGCTCCAATGCCGCATTTCCGTCGACCGTGGACAGGTGCACCGGCTGGTCGGCGGCTGCTACGAGGAGGTCTTGCCGGACATTGTCGGCCAGCGGCGACGCGAGTTGCCGGGCGACCCGGTCTTCGATCGCGGCGACGGTGTCGCGCCCTGGCGACCAAGCGGGTGACTGTCCCCCGTCGACCGGCTGCGCTTGGGCCGGGGTCATCGAGGTGCCGAGCCCGAGTGCCACTGTGGCGAGTGACACCGCGGCCAGGCGGGAGATACGTGGGTGCACGCGAACCCCTCCTGTCATGGTGCATGGGGTAATAAACGGATTCTCTCGATTAAGAGGGATATTCATGTCCTTGTCAACGATGACCTGTGAAAACACCCTCATCGTCCGGGGATTCAAGCATCCGGGGCAGGATCCATTCCACGAGTCAGCCCCTTTTGGGCCGTACCGGAAACGGTCCTGCCACAGCGGTGGGCAACGACTCGGTACGAACCCCGCTCACGAACGGATGTGGCCCGTGCCGGCAGGCACGGGCCACCGCGTTGCTCATGGATCCGGCGAGACTGATGCCCGACGAGGAGCGGTCCGCCAGTTTGGGGTCAGAACTGCTCGATCCAGTACGGCCGGATGTCCATCCACCCGTTGCCCGCCGCGCCGTAGAATCGGCCGCTGCTGCCGGTGGACAGGCTGTACCAGGAGTCGGTGTAGTCCGGGTCGTCGGTCCACCACTCGTTGGGCATGGCGTTGATGATCGCGTTAACCAGGGCCTGGTACGCACCCTGGTCCACGATGTAGAGCAGGGCGTTGATCAGAGCCGTGGCCAGGTCCCGGTAGTTGGTGTCGCCGTCGTCCTCGTACATTACGAAGTCGGCGAAGTTGTACTTGTAGAAGCCGTAGTGGACGATCACCTGGTTCGGGTAGTACGTACGGCCGTCGTAGTCGAGGTACGGCATGGTCACGGTGTCGACCCGGACATGACTGTCGAAGCCGAAGCCGCCCGCGATCCCGAAGATCTCGGCCGCGCCCTTGATGTCCGGCTCGTGGTCGACGGCCAGTCGGATCGCGGTGACCTGGTTGGCCCAGTAGCCGCCCTGCGGCGTGACATCCGACTTGGCACTGCCCAGGCCGTGCGTGTCGAACATCGCCCGCATCACCTTGAGGCCGATCGGCACGGCCCGCTCAGTGTCCACCTCGACCAGGAACAGCGGGCGTTGTGGCAGCCGGCTGGTGTCGAGCAGTACCTTGGCGCCGCTGCTGAGGTCGTATGCCGTCACCGAGGTCACGGCGTCATCTGTCGGCGAAGCCGCGATCAGTGGGGCCGTACCACGTGCGAGTGCAGCCTGTGCATCCGGATTCGCGAGCCGTATCTGGAGCAGGGACGTCCCGTCCGAGGGGAGGCCCTTGGTGTCCAGTACCGCACGGTTCGCCCGTGCCACCACGCTGGCGAGCGCAGGGCTGGCGTCAACCGTCGCCAGGTTCACCCCCTGGGTCGCGGCCGCCGAGAACAGGCCGGCCTGCCGGGCGTCGTCGGCCAGAGATGAGGCGAGCTGCCGTGCCAGCCTGTCGGTGATCGCCGAGACCGTGTTGTGCGCTGAGCTCCGGGCCGTATCGGAGAACTGTCCGGCTTCGGTGGCTCCGGCCTGTGCGGGTGTGACTGAGGTGCCGAGCGCGAGTGCCACTGTGGCGAGTGACAGCGCGGCCAGGCGGAAGGTACGTACGCGCACGCGAACCCCTCCTGTCGTTGAACTGGCTGTTTGTACTTGTGTGGGTCTGATTAAGAGGGATATTCACGTTCTTTGTCAAGAACTGGGCTATATAGTCCGTATTCTGGTGATGTGTCGGCCCGACGAGCTGTAGCTGGGGGTGTATTCACGGTGCGCTACGACCGCGTGCGGGTTGGGTCAGAGCGGGGACCTCCCGCGCCGGGGCAGCCACCTCGCCATACCCGCACAGCCCCTGTGGATGTCCACACTCGACCCCCCGTGCCGGGCCGGGCCGCTCGGATATCGATTCCCCGGTTCGGGGGAATCGCGGCCGCTCTGTTGACCCCCGCGCAGCCGGGCGGGTACGAGTTCTCTCACGGGGGCGGGAAGAGAGAAAGGTACACGTATGTTCACAGTGATCCGCGGTGTCGTCATCGTCGCGCTCGCGGCGGCCGTCGTCACCGCGGTCTCCGGACCGGTGGTGGCCGCGCCGGTCAAGAAGGGCGAGACAACCGTCAGCTCTCCGCTCCTGGAACTCGGCCCCCTGCTGGGTATCGAGGGCACGGCCACCGGTCCGGCCCGCAAAGTCGGTAACGACTTCGTGATGCCGGTGGTCGGCAACCCGGAGAACGGGACGCTGATGCATGTCGGCGGCATCCTGCTGACCAAGAGCAACGGCCAGACGCTCAGCTTCGAGAACACGCACATGGACCTGGAGACTCTCGAGGTCACGGCCGTGGTCAACAGCGGCGAGCGGGTCGTGATCTACCACGGCGAGAAGGTCAACAGCCAGACCGTGTTCCTGCGATTCTCACCCGAGGGTGCGGCCATCGTGCGGCCGTTCATCAACTTCTTCGGGATCCCAGAGGACGGCGGCCCGTTCGGTTGGGCCACCACGACGGCAGAGATTCCCGAGGAATAGCGCTGATCGGATCGGACCGAAACTGGGAGACGGCAACGGACAGCAGTCGGTAGCTGATCCGATCGGTCCAGTCGTCAGTCGGCGAGGGGCGGGCACTTTCCATCCCTCGCCGACGTATCGTGCCGGTGCCGGGTTACTCAGACGAGAGGCGGGGTGACGATTGACATCGCCGGTGCGTCGCGGCGGGCCGACCGCCGATGATCTGGCGGCGGCGCGGCAACGCACGGTGCCGGACATAGTCGCTGCGCACCTCGAGGTCCTGTTCTGTGGCATCAATCCCGGGCTGTGGTCCGGTGCCTTGGGCCAGCATTTCGCCCGACCGGGAAACCGGTTCTGGCCGGTGCTGCACCGGGCCGGGTTCACACCACGGCAGTTGCGCCCGGACGAACAGTGGGACCTTCTCGAGTACGGGATCGGCATCACCAACCTCGCGCCGCGTACCACGGCACGCGCCGACGAACTGACCGACCAGGAGCTGACCGCTGGCGTGGACCGCTTGGTCGACCAGGTGCGTCGGCACCGGCCGCAGTGGCTCGCGGTGCTCGGGGTGACCGCCTACCGGAAAGGATTCGGCCAGCCACGGGCCACGGTGGGACGGCAGTCCGACACGATCGCTGACACCGGGCTGTGGCTGCTGCCCAACCCGAGCGGGCTCAACGCGCACTACCAGTTGGACCGGCTGTCAGAGGAGTTCGGGAAGCTGCGGCGGGCCGTGAAGTAGCGGCCCTGTCGGACCTCGCCGGTAGCGTTCGCGGCATGGAGGTCCTCGGCCCGCAGGCGCTCAACCGCGCCCTGCTCGCACGCCAACATCTCCTGGACCGAGCCGATCTGGATGTCGCCACGGCACTGCGGCACCTGATCGGCATGCAGGCGCAGTCACCACAAGCTCCGTACCTCGGACTGTGGACCAGGCTGGCGGAGTTCAGGCCGGAGCAGCTGTCCGACCTGATCGCGGACCGGCAGGCGGTTCGTGCCGTACTGATGCGCGCGACGATCCACCTGGTGATCG
>DASUSI010000079.1:0-4733 GCA_036375165.1 Micromonosporaceae bacterium
CTGCGCCGGGCCGTACCACGTGGTCCGGGACCGGCACGACGGGTTGGACCTGGCGGTTTACTGCCGGGCCTCGATGGCGGCCCACCTGGAGGCGGAGGACATTCTCGGGATCACCAAGCAGGGGTTCGACTTCTTCCACCGGCAGTTCGACTACCGCTATCCGCTGCCGAAGTACGACCAGATCTTCGTGCCGGAGTACAACGCCGGTGCGATGGAGAACTTCGGATGCGTCACGATCTCCGAGGACCACTACCTGTTCCGGTCGACGGTCACGGACTTCGAGTACGAGCAGCGTGCCAACACAATTCTGCACGAGCTGGCACACATGTGGTTCGGTGACCTGGTAACCATGCGGTGGTGGGACGACCTGTGGCTGAACGAGTCGTTCGCCGAGTGGGCCAGCTACTGGTGTATGGCGGAAAGCGACCGGTTCGGCAACGCGTGGGCCACCTTCCTGGCGCAGCGCAAGGCGTGGGGCTACCGGCAGGACCAGCTGACCTCCACCCACCCGGTGTACTGCGAGATCCCGGACGTGGCAGCCGTCGAGGTGAACTTCGACGGGATCACGTACGCCAAGGGCGCGAGCGTGATCAAACAGCTGGTCGCGTACGTCGGCATGGACGCGTTCGTCGCGGGGCTGCGCTCGTACTTCCGGGCGAACGAATTCCGCAACGCCACGTTCGACGACCTGCTGAGCGCGCTGGAGGCGGCCTCCGGCCGGGAACTGCGCAAGTTCGCCGCCGAGTGGTTGGAAACAGCGCAGGTGAACACATTGCGCCCAGAGGTGGAGATCACTCAGGACGGCAACTACGCCTCGGTGGTGATCTGTCAGGAAGCGCCCGCCGGCTATCCGACATTGCGTACCCACCGGCTGGCGGTGGGCCTGTACGACCTGTCGGAGACCGGCTCCCTGGCACGCCGGGGCCGGATCGAGCTTGACGTCTCCGGGAACCGCACTGCGCTGCCGCAGCTGTCCGGTGTCCGGGCGGCGGATGTGCTCCTGGTGAACGACGACGACCTGACGTACGCGAAGCTCCGGCTGGACGCCCGTTCGGCGGCCACAGTGCGCGACCACATCGCCGGTTTTCCGGCGTCGCTGCCGCGCGCACTGTGCTGGGCCGCCGCCTGGGACATGGTGCGGGACGCAGAACTCGCCACGCGGGACTACCTGGCGCAGACCGTCGCTGGGCTTCCCCCCGAACTGGACGTCAACCTGGTGACCGTGGTGCTGTGGCAGTCCTCGACGGCGCTGGCGTTGTACGCCGATCCGGGCTGGGCCCCCGAGGGCTGGCGGCGGTTCGCCCGCGGCTCCGCAGAGGCCCTCGCCGCCGCGGAACCAGGTAGCGGGTTGCAGCTCGCCTGGGCGCGAGCCTACGCGGGAGCCAGCCGGGACGACGCCGACCTCGCCGTACTGCGGGGCTGGCTGCGGGGCGCCGAGGTGCCGGAGGGCCTCGCGATCGACACCGACCTGCGGTGGACCCTGGTGCAGCGCCTGGTGGCCGCGGGGGCCGCGGGATCCGCCGAGATCGAGGCCGAACTGGAACGCGACTCCACCGCTACCGGGCAGGTGGAGGCCACCCGCGCCCGCGCGCTGATCCCGCTCGCCGAGGCCAAGGCGGAGGCTTGGCGCCGACTCACCGAGGACCAGGAACTGTCCAACTCGCAGCGCCGCGCCCTCGCGCTGGGCTTCCAGCACCCCGACCAGTTGGAGTTGACCAGGCCGTACGTGTCGCGTTACTTCGAGCAGGTGGCCGGGATCTGGGCGTCCTGGGACGGCGACATGGCGCGGGGATTCACCGTCCTGATGTACCCGGCATACCAGGTCAGCGAAGAGACGATTGCCGCGACCAACGCCTGGCTGGCGGACCCGAGCCACCCGGCCCCGCTGCGCCGCCTGGTGGCGGAAGGCAAGGACGGGGTGATCCGGTCGATGGCCGCACGGGCGTGCGACGTGGCAGCGGGCTGATCGCGTAGGACCCCTGCTCGCCGGTCACCGGCTTCCGTCGGCTGGCCAGCGGTTCGCCGACAGCAGCGGGGTGAGCCGAGCGGGGGACATCGGGCGGGCGAAGTACCAGCCCTGCGCCGCGTCGCAGCCGATGGCACGGAGCCTGTCGGCCTGGGCCCGGGTCTCGACACCCTCAGCAGTGACCTCGAGACCGAGAGTGTGCGCCAGGTCCACGAGCGTCGAGACGATACGCTCGGCCACCGGATCGGGCTGTTCCTCCGGGCTCATGCCCGCCACGAAGGATCCGGCGATCTTCAGTGCCTGCAGCGGCAGTTGGCGCAGGTACGCCAGGTTCGAGTAACCGGTGCCGAAGTCGTCAACCGCGATCCGGATCCCCATGTCGGCCAGCGCGAACAGAGCGTCCAGTGGCGCACCTGGAGCACCCATCACGCCACTCTCTGTCACTTCCAGCTGCAGTGCCTCGGGGGGCAGGCCGGTCTCGACGAGAATCCGCTTCACATCGCCGACCAGGCCAGGGTCCCGCAACTGGCGAACCGCCAGGTTGACACTGATCAACAACGGCACCGGACACCCACGGCGCCATGCCTCCGCCTCCCGGCACGCTTCCTGGAGCACCCAGCGGCCCAGTTCGACAATCAGCCCCGTCTCCTCGGCGAGTTCAATGAAACGCCCGGGGGGTATCAACCCGTGCTCCGGATGCCGCCACCGCACCAGGGCCTCCAGGCCCATGGCCGAGGCATCCGCCAGGTGGACGAGTGGCTGGTAGTGGAGGAAGAACTCACGACGACGTAGTGCGGCGGGCATCGTGGCCGAAAGGGTGTATCTCGCGATGTCCCGGGCGTTGCGCTCTTCCTCGTACAGGGCACACCGGTTGCCACCGTCTGACTTGGCCCAGTACAGCGTGATGTCCGCGGCCTTCATCAACTCCGCGACGGAGGTGCCAGCGGTCGACCGTTCCACGATGCCGATGCTGGCGGACACCGAAAGATGGTGGTCGCCGATCTCCACCGGCTCGCTGAGGGCAGCCAGCGCGGAGTCGGCCACGTCGACGACCGTCCCAGTGCCCGCCGGCCGCCGCACCAGGACAACGAACTCATCGCCGCCCATTCGGGCCAACAGGTGCCCGTGCTGGGACACCGACCGTTGCAGCCGGTTGGCCACCGCCACCAGCAACTGGTCCCCAACGTCATGACCCAGGCTGTCGTTGACGACCTTGAATCCGTCCAGATCCAGGAAGCAGATGCCGATCCGGTCGGCGTCGGACAGCGCCTTGGTCAACTCGTCGAGAAACAGGGTGCGGTTCGGTAGCTGGGTGAGTGGATCGTGGGTCGCCTGGTGGCGGAGTTGCGCCTGCAGCCGCGCCTCGGCGTGCTCCCGGGCGATCAGCATCGCCTGTCGGATCATCTCCTGCTCGTGGAGGGTACGGCGGCGCAACGCGTCCGTGTACCCGGCGGCGAGGGCGCCCCGTACCCAGGTCAGCCGTGCAAACAGGTCGTCGTGATGGTCCGGGTCGAGCCCCAGCTCGTCAATGCACCCGGCGTCCAGCACCCCGAGGGTGGCTTCCAGGGTGGCGGGGCTTACGAAGTGGGCATCGATCAGCGCCTGCCCGACCGCCCGTCCCAAGGCGGGTTCGAACGGTTCGGCGAGCAGCGCTTCGGTCAGCCGCCCGGTCAGCCGAGCCAGGAATCTTCCGATTTCCGACGCGTTGAGCGGTACGAAGCTGGTTCCGATGACAGCGTCGGCCCATCGACGGGCGAACCGGTCACCGCTCGATGCCGGAGGCGGAGGGCCGGGGCCGGTCATTGCTGCCGACCGGCCCGAACATGCTCCGGTACCGTCCAACTGACGCGCCGCACACGCCCACCCCCTCAGCGAGTGCCTGTGGCGTGATCCTACGTCCGGGAATCAGCCGCTCGCTTGGTCGGCCAGCATACGCAGCCCGGTGACGATGCCACCAGCCAAGTCGCCGCCCCCGAATGAGGCCGTCATGGACAGCGCGGCGAGCGCGCACACCTGGCGTGGCAGCCGGCGGTCAACCAACTCCCCGGTGACGATCTCCAGGACACGCTGGTTGGGGGAGATCGCGAGCAACACCGCAGACCGCTGTCCGGGGATCCGACCATGGAGGCGCTCGGCGTGGTCGCGGGTGGGATCGTCGAGCGGGCCGACGTACACGCTGAACGTCAGACCGGTCTCCGCGTCGGCCACCGTCAGTGCCTCGTCGATGCGCAGCAGTTGCCGAGTGGTGAAGGGCCCGTCGAGCACGTCGGGTGCTCGCCCTCCCCCGGAGGCTGCCGCGACACCGCCAGCGCGGGCCATCTCGCGGGGTCGGGTCAGCCTGACCCGGGCGACCTCACCAGCTGCCACGGGCCCCTCCTTTCACGCCTGCCGACGACTCGGCACGTTCCTGAGCCGCCCCGGATTCGATCGCGGGGTGGCCGTCGGTGTGCGGCGTGCCGGTGTTGACGACCTCTGGCGAGGAGAGAAACCAAACCGGGCTGAACTCGAACGGGCGGCCTGGCCGATAGCGCCGGCTGGACCGGGCGCCGGACAGGTATACCAGGCCGGCCACCACCGCGATCACCAACGCGGGGAGACCGACGAAAACCGTCACAGTCTCGACGATCGACATGACAAGCTCTGACACCCCCTCCATGGTCCGTTACGGGACCTGCCAGCCATTCACGGTAGCTGAGATAAAGGGTCACAAGGCGGGCAGGCTCTTGGGATCCGGTGGCAGGATCGAGCTGTGACGGAGGTCCCGGCA
>DASUSI010000080.1:0-4396 GCA_036375165.1 Micromonosporaceae bacterium
ACTCGCACACCCTGTGTCGGCCGGTCGACTTCCCGAGGCTGGTGCGCACCGCCTACGCCGAGGGCTTCCGGGCCTTCGTGGAGGTGGGGCCGGCGGCGACCTGCACCCGGTGGATCACCGACGTGCTGCGCGCCGATGCCCAGCCGCACGTGGCGGTCTCCCTCGACCGGCGCGGTGCCGCCACGGCGACCGCTCTGGCCGGGGCGATCGCGCGGCTGGTCAGCCACGGTGTCCAGGTTCGTCTGGAGGCGCTGATGAGTTCCGAGCCACGCCGTTCGGAAGGGCTCGACGTGAGCTGCGGCGGCCCGTCCATCGTCACCAGGGTCCGCGACGCGGCCACCGCCGCGTTGCGCTCCGCCGAGCCAGCCGCCACCCCGGCTCCGGCCCTGGTCTCGGTCTCGGCTCCGGTTCCGGCCCGGACCGCCCCGGCCTACGCCGCCCGGGTGCCGGTACCGACGTCAGGGGCACACCTCGGCGACCCGCGCTCGGCGTCGGCGAACCTGGCGCGCGTGATGGCCGCCACGGTGAGCCAGGCGCACCGGGCGGCCATGGCCACGCAGGCGGCGCTCGCCGAAAGGATCCTCGCCGCGCTGCCCGTGGCACCGAAAGCGATCACAGCGCCGACCGGCACGACAGTCCCACCGCCGCCGGCACCACCGGCCACGCCGCCGACGCCGCCCCCGCACAGCCGGGACCGGGACCCAGGCGTGCGTTGGGACGAGGCCGATCTCCTCGAGTTCGCCAGCGGCAGGGTCGCCAACGTGTTCGGTCCGGAGTTCGCCGAGATCGACGAGTACCCGGTGCGGGTGCGCCTGCCCTTACCGCCGTACCTGTTCGTGTCCCGGGTGGTCAGTGTGGACGGCGCGCCCGGCAGTTTCGAGCCGGCGTCCATCGTCACCGAGTACGACATCCCGCATGACGCGTGGTACCTGGTGGACGGACTGGTCCCGTGCGCCGTGACCATCGAGGCCGGCCAGTGTGACCTGCTGCTGATCAGCTACCTCGGCATCGACTTCCGCAACCGCGGGGAACGCGTCTACCGCCTGCTCGACAGCACACTGGTGTTCCACGGACCACTGCCCCGCGCCGGCCAGACCCTCCGGTACGAGATCCACATTGACCGGTTCGTGTGGAACGGTGACGCGCTGCTGTTCTTCTTCAACTACCGCTGCTACGCCGACGGCGAGCTGATCCTCGAACTGCTGGACGCGTGCGCCGGCTTCTTCTCCGCCCCCGAACTGGAAACTTCGCTCGGCGTCGTGACCAGCGAGGCCGACCGGCGTCGGCGGGCGGCGTGGCCGCCGACCTGGTTCAAACCGCTGGTCCGCTCCCCGCGCACCGAGCTGACAGCCGCCGACCTGGCGCTGCTGGCCGCCGGCCGACCGGCCGAGGTGTTCGGCCCGGCGTACGACCAGAGGGCGGACGGAGTGAACCGGTCGATCCGGCTACCCGACGACATGCTCCGCATGATCGACGAGATCTCGCGGATCGACCGGCGGGGCGGGCCGCGGGGGCTCGGCGCGCTGACCGCCCGCAAGCGACTGGACCCGGACGGTTGGTACTTCCGCTGCCACTTCCAGGGCGACCCGGTGCTGGCCGGTTCCATGGTCGCCGAGGGCGGGGTGCAGATCCTTCAGACGTACGCCATGTACCTGGGCCTGCACCTGGTGTTCCCGGACGCGGAGTTCCAGTCGGTACCCGGCCTGACCACGTCGGTGAAGGTCCGTGGCCAGATCACCCCGGCCACCCCGGAGATCCGGTACGAGGTCGAGGTCACCGACGTGACCCTGCTGCCCCGGCCGACCGTGATCGCGGACATCACCGTGTACGACGGTGACAAGCCGATCATCAGCATGCAGAACTTCGGCGTGCAGGTACGGGAGAAGCCGGGGACGTCGTACCGACCCGGGCCGGGTGGCGTGCCGCCGTTCCTGGGTCGTCGCAACCTCGCGGGTGAGCCGGCATTCATCAACGAACTGCACCTGGCGCACGCCGCAAAGGGTGACCTGGGCGTGGCCATGGGTCCCGAGTTCGATGTCTACACCAACAGCCGGGCACCGCACATTCCGAACTCCGAGTTCCAGTTCGTCGACCGGATCATGGCGTTGGAGGGGGTGCGCGGCCAGCTCAGGGGCGGCTCCCGGATGGTCACCGAATACGACTCGCCACCGGAGGCCTGGTACTACGCCGACAACTCCACGGCCACCCTGCCGAACTGCGTTCTGATGGAGACCTCGTTGCAGGCGGCCATCCTGTGCGGCTACTACCTGGGTGCCACACTCGACGCGCCGGACGTGCGGTTCTCCATCCGCAACCTCGACGGCACCGCCAGCCTGGTGCGGGACATCGACCTGCGCGGCAAGACCATCCGACACGACTCGACCCTGTTGTTCAGCTCGGCCGCCGGCGACGTGTTGCAGAAGTTCCGGTACGAGCTGAGCGCCGACGGCGAGGTGTTCTACCGGGGCGAGTCGCTGTTCGGCTATCACACGGCGGCCTCCCTGGCGCAGCAGGCCGGGCTCGACAACGGGACGTACGTCGCCCCGTGGCTGGCGGAGCAGAGCGACGGACTGCCGGTCCGCCGGCTGACCGTACGAGCCGATGACCGGTGGTTCCGGCCCGACCCGGGCAGCGGGCTGCGGCTGGCCGACGGCCTGCTCCGGATCATCGATCACGTCGACGTGGTGCCGGGCGGCGGCGTGCACGGGCAGGGTTACCTGTTCGGTAGTCGCACGGTGGCCGACGACGACTGGTACTTCGACTGCCACTTCCACCGCGACCCGGTGATGCCCGGCTCGCTCGGCGTGGAGGCGGTGCTCCAGGCCCTCCAGGTGTACGTGATGGACAGCGGCCTGGCCGACGGCATGGGCCAGGTCGAGTTCGGCATTCCCCTCGACACCCCGTACACCTGGCGCTACCGGGGCCAGATCCTGCGCGGCGACGGCGAGATGACGTTCGAGGCGCACGTCCGCGAGGTACGACGCACCGACTCGGGCGAGCTGATCGTCGTGGGCGACGCCAGCGTGTGGAAGCCGGGCCTGCGCATCTACGAACTGACCGGCGTGGCCGTAGCGGTGCGCCCCGCCAGATCGGAGACCGCCCGATGAACCACGTCGTCCCCGACCTTCACCCCGACCCGGCCGTCACCGTGGACGGCATCGCCGCCGTGCTGTCCCGGCTCGACGAGCCTGTTCACGTGGTCCGCAGTGCGCGCGGGATCGGTGTCAGTTCCCGGGAACCCGCCGACCGTTCCGCCGTCGTCGCGGTGGTGGGTCCGTTGCCGCCGGAGAGCCTGGGTTCCGCTGATTTCCGGCGGCGGCACGGACTACGCGCCGGGTACATGGCCGGTGCCATGGCGAACGGGATCGCCTCGGCCGACCTGGTGGTCGCGTTGGCGCGGGCCGGCTACCTGGCGTCGTTCGGGGCGGCCGGGCTGCTGCCGGAGCGGATCGAGGAGGCGCTCCAAAGGTTCCAGGCCGAGATCCCGGGCCGGTCGCTGGCCGTGAACCTGATCCACAGCCCGAGCGAGGAACGACTCGAACGCCGGGCGGTGGACCTGTACTGCGGGTACCGCATCCGCTGCGTCGAGGCTTCCGCCTTCATGGACCTGACCAGCCATATCGTGCGCTACCGGCTCGCCGGACTGCGCGCCGGCCCGCACGGCGTGGTCGCCGACAACCAGGTCATCGCCAAGGTGTCGAGACCCGAGGTGGCGGCGAAGTTCCTCGCCCCCGCGCCCCGGGCGATCGTGGCCGAACTGCTGGCGGCCGGACTGGTCACCGCCGAGCAGGCACACCTGTCGCAGGCGCTGCCCATGGCCGACGCGATCACCGTGGAGGCCGACTCGGGAGGACACACCGACCGTCGTCCCCTCGGCGTGCTGTTTCCGACCATTCAACGGCAACGCGACGCCACCCCGTTGCTCCCCGGCCAGCGGGCACCCGTGGACCTCGGCGCGGCGGGCGGACTGGGCACCCCGGAGGCGGTGGCCGCCGCCTTCGCGCTCGGCGCGGACTATGTGGTCACCGGGTCGATCAACCAGTCCTGTGTGGAGTCCGGCACCGCGCCCGCGACCCGGCGACTGCTCGCTGCGGCCGGTGTCGCCGACTGTGAGATGGCCCCGGCCGCCGACATGTTCGAGATGGGGGTGCAACTTCAGGTACTCCGCCGGGGAACGCTGTTCCCGATGCGGGCGCGCTCCCTGTACGAGCTGTACCGCACGTACGCCAGCCTGGAAGAGATCCCTGACGCGGACCGGGCCCGGCTGGAGAAGCAGGTGTTCCGCCGCCCGATCGGCGATATCTGGGCGGACGTTCAGGAGTACTTCTCCCGCCGCGACCCGTTCCAGCTGGAGCGGGCCAGCCACGAACCGAAGCGGCGGATGGCGCTGGTCTTC
>DASUSI010000081.1:0-11362 GCA_036375165.1 Micromonosporaceae bacterium
CCCGCTCCCCCCCGCCTCCGCTCCCCCCCCCTTTTCCGCGGTTTATCGATTTCTCGTTGCTTTGGGCGCGTCCTTTACAACCAGAAATCGATAAACCGTTGTTCTTGGGAGGGGGAGGGGGAGGGGGAGGGAAGGCGAAGGCCGGTCAGGCGGGCGAGGCGAGTCGGTCCGGCGCGGCGGCGCGGTAGGTCTGGTCCAGCACCACGCCGAGCACCTCCGGGGTGAACCGGTCGCCGAGGCGGGCTGCCGCCGTGGCCGCCATCCGGCGCGCGTCGTCCGGATGGTCAAGCAGGTACCGGACCGCCCGGCCGAGCAGCCTCGGCTGGCCCGGCGGTGCCAACATCCCGGTCTCCCCCGGCAACACCAGCTCCGGTACGGCATTGACCGCGGTGGCCGCCACCGGCACCCCCGCCCGCATCGCTTCCACCAGTACGCACGGCAGGCCCTCGTACCGGCTGGCCAGCGCGAACACGTCGAACCCCGGCAGCAGGTCCGGTACGTCGGTGCGGTACCCGAGCCAGCGGAACCGCTCGCTCAGCCCTCGCCTGCGAACCCGGGCGATCAGGCGGTCCCAGAGTGGACCGTCGCCGACCCAGACCGCCCACACATCGTCACCGGCCGCCGCGATCGCATCCACCCACTGTTCCGGTGCCTTCTGGTAGTCGACCCGACCCACCACACCGACCAGCGGCACGCCTGACGGCAGCCCCATCCGGCGGCGGGCCCTGGCACGGGCGAGTTGGTCCTCCGGGTGACCGCCGGGGCCGATGGCCGGTGGGATCACCCGGATCCGGTCCGGCGGGGCGAGCCCACGACGTACCGCCTCGGCCGCGACCGCCGATCCCACTGCCAGGAACGCGTCGGTACGCCGTCCCAGCCAACGCTCCGCACCGATGTAGAGGGACCGCCGCCACAGGGGCTGGAAGTCGTGGAACGGGAAGCCATGGAAGGTGTGCACGGTGCGTATCGGACCGGCCCTCCGGGCAGCGATCCGGCCGAGCGCGCCCGCCTTCGAGGTGTGGGTGTGCACCACGTCGTACCCACCGTCGGTGAACAACCGGGTCAGTACCCGGAGCGCCGCCAGGTCCCTGGTTGGTGCAATCTGCGGCACCAGGTCCGGCAGCCGGACCACGGTCAGCCCAGCGGCGTACGCCTCCGCGAGCAGGTCCCCGGCGGGCGCGCCGACGAGCGCGTCAGCCCCGGCGATGACCGGCGGATACCGGCCCTCAGGCAGCACGGGCCTCCCGTCCAGCCCAGCACCCCCGGTGATGATCGTGGTTTCGTACCGGGCGGGGTCGAGGGCGAGCGCGCCCCGCAGCGCGACCCCACCGGCACCGCCGGACATCCGGGTGATCACGTTCGCCACCCGCAGCCGCCGCATCAGGGACGCTCCTGGTATTCCGAGGGTCGCATCCCGGCGCGCAGCCCGAGTGCCACCGCCTCCAGCACGGAATGCACGCCGAGCTTCGCGAGAACGTTCTGGGTGTGGGTGCGCACGGTCTCGGTGGACAGGTACAGCCGCCGCGCGATCTGTTGCCGGGACAGGCCGTCGACCATGCACCGGAACACCTCGAACTCACGTGGGGTGAGTCCCGAGAGCACTCCCGGGTCCTCACCCTGTGGCACCGCGACCAGCCTGGCCAGCAGGTCGCCGAGCAGTTCCGCCGGGATCCAGCCTTCGCCTCCGGCGACCCCCCGCACCGCCGCGACCAGTTGGTCAGTGTCGACGGTTTTCGGCAACCACCCGGTCGCGCCCCGGCGCACCGCCTCGAACAGGTGATCGGCGGAGCCCACGGCGGTGAGGACGAGGGTCCGGGTGTCAGGCCGCTGCCGGCGGGCGTGCTCCAGGACGGCCATCCCGCTGTCCCGGCCCAGGGCCAGGTCGAGCAGCAGCAGGTCCGGGCGGTGCTCCGTGATCAGTCGCTTGGCGTGTTCTTCGTTGTACGCGAGAGGAAGCACGGTGAGGTCCGGCTCCTGGGCGAGCCGTGCCGACACCGCCTCGGCGAACAGGCGGTGGTCGTCGACCACCAGGACCCGGATGGTCCTCATCAGCGAACGATGGCAGCCCGGCCCCGGCGGGACATCATGCAAATGAGGGACAACCATCTCCGTCCACTGCTCCTGCGGCACGCTCCACGCGGGTGTGGCGGGAACGCCTCGCTCGGCGGCTCGCCGCGCAACAGCCGGGCGGACGTACCGGACGGTGCCGGCCAGGGCACTGCCCACGATGACCGCGACTCCGGCCAGGTCCACCGCTGTGCCGACCGTTTCGATGACCGCCGTGAAGTCGACCCGCACCCCCTCACAGGGGGACCGTCCATGATCCCCTTGGCGGGCAACATCCCCATGATCAGCCACCCGGAAACCCTCCGTCTCGGAAACCACCTGGCGTCGCATCTTCACTACGTGATGACACTCTTGGTAATGGATGCCACAGTCAAAGCGGATCGCGGATCGTTAAGCGAACGTCCGACGGACCAGGATCAGCCGGTATGGTCATCGCGTGCGTCCCTTGCTGTCCATCAGCGCCCAGAACTTCAGAAGCCTGCGCCGCGTCAGCGTGGAGCTTCAACCGCTGAACGTGCTCGTTGGGCCGAACCAGGCTGGCAAGTCGAACTTTCTGGACCTCATCGCGTTTCTTGGTGATTCAGCCAGACACGATCTACTTCCGGCACTCCAGAAAAGGGGTGGTTTCAATCGCGTTCGTTTTCGCGGCGAGTCCGGCGGCTCCGTTTCGATTCACGTTAAGGCCAACGTCACGCAACACAGCACGGAGCGGGCCCCAGACGAATATCGGCTCATTTTTTGGACGGGAAGATCTGGCCAGCGACGCTACCTCGCACGCGAAGAACAATTCACGTTTAAACGTATCCGAGGACGCGGCCGGCGAATTACTGTCAGCGGAGGTAAAGCCGAGTTCATTCGAGTCACCAGTGGTGACGAGACCCGGGAACAGCAGCTGCACCTCCGGAGTACGGCACTGGCGCTCTCTACGCTTCGCCAGTTGCCAAAGAGCGAAGGCGGAGAGGAAATTGATCGAGTAGCACAACTGTTCTCCACGTTCCGGGTCTTCAACCCGGACGTCAACCAGGCCCGACAGCCGGTACGAGCAGGACCAGACTCCATCACAGAGGACGCCAGCAATCTGGCAGCCGCGATTATGCTCCTTAGGGCAGACGATCAGATCTATCAGGATTTCCTGGATGATGCACGGGCGATGGTCCCCGGTTTGGAGGACATCGTACTTGAGGGTATCGACGGAGCGGTCCCAGCAATCGGTGTCCGACTGATCGAACGTGGACTGAAAGATGGAACATATCTGGCCGACGCGTCCTACGGAACCGTCCGGGTACTTGCCTTGTTGGCCCTCTTGTACGACCCAGAGCCGCCGCTACTGACCTGCATCGAGGAGATCGACCACGGACTTCATCCACACTTGCTCGACCGGCTCGTCGAACGCCTGAGAGACGCCTCACGGAGAACACAGTTCCTCATCGCGACGCATTCTCCTGCTCTCGTGAACAGGCTCAAACCAGAAGAACTCATCGTCTGTGAGCGTGCCCCGGACGGCTCGACGATCTTGCCGGCCGCCAACCCCTCGGATATCCGCCTCAAGGAGAGAGCGGTTGGTGGGGAACTCGGGCTGGGCGAACTATGGTTTTCGGGTGCACTGGGCGGTGTCCCCGAGTAATGAAGAAAGGGAAATATCAACCCGAGAAGATTGTCCTCGTGTTCGGTGAGGACGAGAACGACACAAAATCAATCAAAGAGCTTGTACTCGGGCTTCGGCCAGACTTTCCAGGGAGAATCAAGCCGATGCGGCGGCCTCCCATTTACAGTAGGGGGACAAATCGGCGTGATGTCAGGTCACGTGTTCAGAGAATCTGTCATCTGATAGCGGCCGAGCAAGCAACCTCCGATGTGGTATGCGTACTGGTCCACCGAGACTGTGACGCACTGGAGCCCGCACATCAAGCCCAAAGCGCGGAGATAGAACGGGAATTCGACGCTTGCGGCTTCGAGGTCGTCCCTGTGACACCTGCGTGGGAGTTCGAATCCTGGCTCTTCCTCTGGCCCGATGCGGTGTCCGCATACCGGCCAAACTGGAATTCAATTCACCGGTACAAGGGGCGGCACGTAGGACTTATCCCTAACGCCAAGGAGGAGTTCCGCCGAGCTGTTCGCGTACCCGGGAAGCAGCCACGTGACTACCGAGAATCAGATGCACCCGCGATCGTTCAGAAGGCCCGAGAACTCGGTGTGGTGCGTTCGCCGCAAGCACAGAGTGATTCCTTCTCCAGCTTCGTCCAAGCCGTCAGCCGAATGATTCCGGACCGGTAGCCGTCGCTCACCATCCAGGGTGGCGAGCCCAAGCACCCAGCGCCGCCCACCCCCGTTTGGCGAGGGAGCGGGTGAGGATTCGGACCCGCTGCCAGTGGCCGTACTGGAGAGCGGAAACACCAGCGATGACCTCGGCGAACGTGAAGACCCGGTGCGCGTCCGGGAGCAGGATCATCCGCCACGCGCCGGCCCGGGAGCCGACCCCGGCAGCCCACCTGAAGTGCTGCCGGTAGCGCCGTCGTACCTCGTCGCGGGGTTGCCCGGAGTTGAACGAGTCACGGAGGGCGCGGTGCGCGTACCCCAAGGCACCGATCATGCTCCCGGCCTCGGCGAACCACCGCTCCGACGTGGCGGCGTGGTCGGCTTGGCGGGGGATTCCGGACGCGGTGGCCCTGAGGCTGGTGTCCAGATCCGAATGTCGCCGGAACCGGTGTACGCCGTCGCGCTGGTCCGGTTTCCCGAGCCGCCGCACCGCACCACGCGCCAGCAGCCGAGCGACGAGCCGCAGTTCGGGGGTACGCGCCATGTGTTCGATCACCCGGGCCTGCGTCTCGGCGAGCGTCCATGCGTCGGCGTCCCGACCCGCACGCTCGGCCCGGCGTCGGTGCCAGCCGAGCCAGAGGTACGCGGGGACGAACCGGCCCTGAACCCACAAGCACGCGCCGATCCGCTCCTGACGCATGGCGTCCGGGATCCCAGGTGGACGGTCACCGTGTGCCCACATCCGGCGCAGCGTGTTCCACTGACCCTGCTCCCAGAGTGATTCCGACCGCGCCTGCCACAACACCTCGGGAGGTACGCCGGCCAGGTCGCCCGAGTCGAGCAGCCGCTCGATCTCCCCGGGAAGGCCGAGTTCCCGGTACAGCGCGAGGGTCGCGGCGCGGCGCCCGTCGACGTTGACAGTGATGTCCCGTAGTTGGCGGCGGCTGGCGGACATCGGCTCCAGATCGAAACCCCACGCGTCCCCAAGGTACGAAAGGAACGCCCCGGTGGGACCGCAGTGATACCGGACCGTGGCACCGGCTCGGGCGAGCAGTCGACCCAGTTGAGGCTCGTCCGATCCAGTCGGCGTGACGGTGTGGAAGTCACCGTGTTCGCTGTGGGATATCCAATGCACCTCGCAGCCGGCCAGGCGGTCACGGCCCAGCGTGGCGAACGCCACGTCGATGTCGAAAAAGTCGCTGCCGCTGTAGCCGACGAAGACGCTGACCGGCGCGTTGGCGACCCGTTCCACGATCTGATCCGCGTAGTCCTCTGTGAAGCCGCTTTGAATCCGTTCCAGGGTGGCTCCGAGTTCGCTGGGCGTGGTGCTCGCGTCAAGGCTCCGGTGAAAGTGCTCCACCGCCCCGGTTACGGGAGGCTTCCCGTACTCGGCAATGTGGGCTTCCTCGATGCAGGTGTCGAAGTTCGCGGTGACCTGGACGCCGCCCGCTTGGAGGTGTGCCGCCAGGAAGTCGTGGTTCCGGTTCGGCGGAGCGGTCCTGATGTCGTCGAGTACGGCATGAGCGGGTGTGCCGAACTGCCGGAATGCGACACCGAGCACGGTCTCCAGTCGGGGCAGCCGGGCGCTTCGCATGGTTCGCCTGTCACACAACGGGGACGACAGCCACTCGGCGTGGGTGTGATGGCCGAGGATTCGCGCGAGCGCGTCCGGCTCGAAAAACGAACGGAACACCCGTTCGGTCAGTTCCCATCCGGTGGGAAGCGAGGTCGGTCCCGGGACGGAGATTCCCGCGCCGGACCAGAAGAGCACGTCCGCGGCCGGTCGGCCGGCGATGCTCCGTACCAGATTGGTGAGTACGACCGACGTCATCCGTTGACCGCCTTGGGGTCACGCTGAGTGGGGACGCTGGGTTGCGCTTCGGTCATCCGGGATTCCGCCCAGAGCGCTTCGAATTGGCCCGTCCAGTACACGTACCAGCGCTCACTCTTCTTGCGGGTGATCTCCATGTGCATCCGTCCGGCCACCGCGACGTTGTGCGCCCCGTGGAATTCGACGATCACGACCCCGGACGGTGTGTTCATGTCGATGCCGACCAGGCTGAAGCCGGGGTTCACGTCGGCGAGCCGCCAGGAAACCGCCCCGGGCACCTGCCACCGGGACATGGTCGCGAGTTGCCGCAGCGTCGTCGCGAGCGATTCCCGCAGCCGTTGACCGGGAAAGTCGACCGTGTCGTCGAGGTACCGCTCGGCATGCAGGACAGCGTTGTCGTTGTCCGGGTCGAGCACCACCACGCGGAGCGCGCCGTCCGGTCGTGCCAGGACGGTGCGCCGCATGATGTCGCAGTGGTTCGCGGACAGCAGGTTGGCCGCCGAGGGCGCGAACACGCACACCTCGTGCGCGTTCACCAGCCGCTTGTACAGCGGTGTCTCGTCGAAGCGGGACCTGTCGTGGAGGTGAGCGTCGAGGTCGGTGATCTCTCGCGGCGGGAGCGTCATCCCGAACACCAGAATTCCCACCCCGGCGAGTACGGCGGCCCAACGTACCTCGTCCTTCACGACATCGGTGAGCAACGACAGGACCGCTATGGTGAAAGCGGTCCCCGCGACCACGTACGCCTCGATGTGACGCCGTGCCAGAACGTCGCTCCAGACACGACGCGCACCTTGCAGCATGGATCCTCCTATGGAGACCGGCGCCGACCGTCCTCCCCGCAACTATCTCGCGGAAATCGGTTCCGATACTGTCGCCAAGCCGACTCGCCGCCGCATGGGACCACATCTCCACATCGGACGCGTCCTCCGACCGGACAGACGCGGGCGGACACGGTGATGCCGCCTCTACGCGACATATTCCCTGCGTCGGCGACCCGACGACCCTGCCCAGCGCGTGGCTGGAACGAGCGTGCCCGTGCCACGATAGTTCCACCGAAGCTCCTCGGCAGGCGGCGTTCGTCTTGGTTGACTCGCTGGTCTGCTGGGAGCTTCGCCCCGTCTGGACTCGGCGTACCGGTCTGCAACCTCCAACGGATTGGGAAGGCTTGATGGTCGCGAATTCCCTGGAATCTTCCGAATCTTCCGAATTCCCTGCGGAGCCGAGTTACGCGCTGGGGATCGCTGACGGTTCATATGAGTGGTATCGACGTGCCGCCATCCGGTCCAGACGTAATCACCGGATTTCCGCTGTGGCGCTCCAGGTGATCGCGGCGGCCATTCCGGTCTCCGCCGTCATCGCGCCAACATACTCAGCCATACCGGCAATCCTGGGTTCCACAATCGTCGTCCTGTCCGGACTGCGTTCGACGTTCAGTTGGCAGGAGAACTATCTGCGGTTCAGCGGAGCGCGGGAGGCGGTGGAAGCGGAGCGTCGCCTCTACCACACTGGTGCGGCCCCGTACGACGAGCCACAGACCAGGGACCAAGCCCTGGCTGCGATGGTCTCGAAGATCGAACAGGAGGAGATGGCGGGCTGGGTCAAGGTCGCGTCCCAGCGTCCCAAGCAGTGACACCCCCGCCGTGACACCCCCGCCGCGACACCCCCGCCGCGCCGTGACGCGATCTTGGAAACCTACCGTCAAATAATCGCGGTAGCTTTCCAAGATCTATCTTCGAACGGCGAGCCGGTCTCGTATCAGGGCATGGCGGAACTGGTAGACCGGGCCCTCCTGACGCAACACACCCCGATCGTGGGCGTCATCGAGAAATCTCATCAACCGCCACGGCAATGACCGTCGCATCGCCAGCCACAGCCGGGCCACCGTGTACCAACCCCACGCACTGGTGTTGAGGTGGAAGAGCATCACGCCAACCGCCAGGACAGCAGCGGACTGAACGCGCAGCTCAGGGGGGGAGATACCGACGGAGGTAGTCACGGTCGCCACGCCACCGGAGACGATGACCCCCCACCAGAGCCCGGCGACCATCGTGGCTGCCCAGGCCGCCCGGAGTGAGGCACGGGGATTCGGGTGTCGGCTGAGGTCAGCGGGCCGACGCTGTCGCAACAGCCATTGCCGGTACGTTATGGGTGCTCCGACCCGCAGTCCGGAACTCGGCCGCGACGGCGGTCGCGCCAGCACGGCGGCGAAGACACCCAGTGAAAATCCGGTTATTACTTCAACCGGCACCTGACCTAAGAACGTCACGGTTGGTAAACCAAGGAAGGCATCGACGATGACGAGTACCGTGGCAGCGAACCAGCCACCGACCAGTCCGAACAGGAATCTGCCGGTTAGCACGGGGATTGCCCGGTGCAGGTGCCACCACGCCAGGTCGTGAGTGTCGTTCTCGCGCATCCAACATGCCAGAAACGTCAACCATCGATGAGCCCAGGCCGGGTCGTACACCGGCTCCGTGACCCGCTCGGAACTCGAGTGTGGTGGACGTGGTGCATAGACGGCAGGGATGAACGAGTCAAGCAGATGCTCCTCAATCTCCATCCGGTTTGGGAACCGTGTCCGATCGGTCAGTTGGGCGGGATCTGTATCAGGCTTGGAATAGGCGCTCCGTGCCATCCGCAGCGCTGCGGGCGTGGAGAGAGCCTTGGCAAGTTGGTCGGCCGGATACCTCCGAAGATGCGCAAATACGGGTGACCATCGCTCCTCATCCACTGTGCTGTCGGTGAGGTACCTGATCACGTCCTCGACATTGAGAGGTTCGAGTTCTACGACGACGGCACCGGGCGGTGGCCGACCTGTGGTCGCCACCACCTCAAGGTATTCCTCGGTGCGGCACGTCACCACCATCGGAAGGCTGCTACGGGAAAGCGCTTGAAGCGCCATGCCACGCAGGAAGTTCGGTAGTTCATCGAGGCCGTCCACAACAGGGACGATCAGCCCTGCGGCGATCAGCGGCTCCAGGTCGGGCCCGAAATAGTTCTGTTGCAGGTGCCGGATGATCCACGAATCGAGCGGCTCGATATCCGGCAGCCAGGAGGCAGCCGGCAACAGAATGGGCACCGGTCCGCCATCCCATCCCGTGAGCATTTCATGGATAATCCGGCTCGTCACCGTGGACTTCCCCGAACCGGGTGCTCCCACGACGATCAGTTGTCCGCTCAGCAACCCCAGGTAGGTCTCGACAAGATCATCAGCAGATCCCTGTAACCGTTGCCCTCGCACCGGCGAACTCGCCAGGCCATGGCGCGAAGCCACAGACCACCGCACCGGTAGCGGCCACGGGTCGTTCAGCACGCGAAGCGCCCGCTGCCGCTCACCGGCTGCGAGTGCGTCAAGAACCCGGGTTCGCGAAAAGCTGCTCGCGGATCGCTCGGAGTACCAGCCGGTCGGTGCGGGCGGCGGGGACGACATGCCTCCTTCGCGGTGTTGCCCTTGCCACAGCACCTTGCGAAGGAGCGAATCGATCCCGGCCACGGTCAGGTCCGCCACGACAGCGGGATCGGTGTCGGACAGGAATTCGGGAGTGTCGGCGGCGGAACCTCCCGGCAGCACCACGGGAAGAATCCGCCGGGTGGCAAGCCCGCTCCGGTACGCATCCCGCAGCAGAAATGCCTCCGGCCCGGGTCCACGGTCGTCGGCTGTCGCGGCTTCACGGTCCGCGAACCGCTTGTAGGTCGGTGACAAAACGACCAGGACCAGGTCGGCCGCTCGTAGCTCCTCCATCAGCCACCCCGACCAGCCGGATTGTCGTTGATTCGGCGGGAGATCCATCCGAGCATCGACGCCCCGACTCCGGAGCAGAAACCACAGTTCGCGGACCGCTTCGAAGTGCTCGGCCGACTCGTACGCGTACGAGATGAAAACCCTGGACGTCACGCCACCGATGTGGACGTCAGCACCAGGGACAGTTGTCGTACCGCGGACAGTTTTCGCACCGCGCTGGAACAACGCCAGCAGTGCCCGCCGTTCGGACTCTGACGGCAGCGCCTGAAGCTCGGTGACCCGCTGGTCGGTCAGGTATCCCACGATGCGTTCCGTCGCGGACAGGATGGTGTTTTCCTGATGGGGACGGTCGCCGACCGTAGCGAGTATCTCCTCGTACGCATAAAAGCTCTTGTACGGAACTTCGACCTCCCCCCAGTAGCGCTCGGGGTTGGCGACATGGGAGAGGAACCTCCCGAAGCAGGACCGCGCGTAGTCCCGACTGGCGTCGAGCTTGTCCTGCTCCCCATCTTCGACGCGCATCGGCACCGGAAAGATCCGCACCTGGCCGTCCCGCCGCTGCCGACCTACCGAGGCGGCCACGGCCGCCGCACCGTCGATCGCCTGGGTACTCAGGGAAAAGCAGTTCACCAGGACATCGGGAAGTTGGACGGTGCAGATCCCGGCGGTGTCGCTGAGTCCGGTACGGCTGTCGATCAGCACGTAATCGTAGCGTTCCCGCATGTTGCGTTTCAGGGCTTCAAGAAAACCCCCACCGCCGAGCCTGTCGTAGAAGTTCTCCCAGTCGAACGAACTCACCAAGGTTGAGTACGAAGAGTCCTGGCGACCGGCCGGGACGAAGTCGACTGTCCCTTTGCCAGGGAATTCGTACTCGAGCGACATCGCATACGGCGAGATCTCGGCGAACTTCTCGTGCCATCCAGGTTCGTTCGGGGCTTCCGAGTCGACGGCCGCCGCAGCGAAGTCCCATACCAGGTCCACAATTCCCCGGGAGAGCCGCAGGTCCTTGTCAGCAAGGAACGGGTGGAAGTACCGATGGAGTCCCGGGGCTTCGAGATCCCAGTCGACCGCAAGAACCCGCTGACCGTTACTGGCGAGGATCCATGCCGTGTTCGCGACGGCCATGGACCGACCGGTGCCGCCCTTGTATGAATAGAACGTGATGATGGTTCCGCCCCGCACCGACCTCAACTCCCCGGCCCGGTGAGGATCGGCCGTGACGTCGGACCGGCTTCCTGGACTCGGCGTGCCGCACCATCCCGTTTGATAATGCGGTTCTGAATCTCGATCAGGAGATCGGCGAGGATTTTCTCGAATTCTTCAATCGAGTAAATTCCGTCCCGGAACAGCGGCTCTCCGGAGTCGGCCCAGTTGTCGAGACACAGGTACAACCTGTCCCTGATGTTGGCTTCCACGGTGTCGGCGGATTCCCACGGTACGACGACGGCCGTGTTGCGATAACG
>DASUSI010000082.1:0-42958 GCA_036375165.1 Micromonosporaceae bacterium
TTTGTCGAGGAGGCCATCGGGCAATACCGCAGGATCGAGGCGCTGCGCGAGGAGTTCGAGCGGGCGGCCACGGAACTGGAGGTCACGGTCCGGTCGCCGGACGGGCTGGTGGAGATCGTGGTGACCGGAGCGGGGGAGTTCCGCGACGTCGTCATCACGGACGAGGCGGTCGATCCTGACAGAGCCAGCCGCAACCTCGCCAGGGCGGTCCTGGCGGCGTGCCAGGCGGCTTCCAGCGCACGGGAGTGGGCCCGGCACAAGCTCTACGAGGAGCACTTCCGGGACTACCGGCCGCTTTCCCCACATCCGTCGGAGGAGTTGTCGCGGTGACCACCCAGCAAGGCCGTGACCAGCAGGTAATCGGTCTGGTGGAGTTCGCGGGTTGGCTGCTCCACACCGGTGAGACGCTGGGCAACGCGGCAACGGTGATCGACGCCGTGGACCCCGGCGGGATGGGATTCGGCACCGACACACCGGGGGCCCTCGGAGAGTTGCACCGGCACCTGTACGACGCGTGGGCGTCGGCCCTGCACGCCCGGACCACCGAGGCGCAGCGTCACGGTGCCCGCCTGGTGGAGCTGGCCGAGCACCTCGGGAAGGTGGCGGCCAACTATGCGGAGACCGACATCACGCTGTCCACCCGGATCGCGCGTGCCGAATCGGACTCCGGGCCGGATGTGCTGCGGTATGCCCGCCCGGAGCGGCACAGCGTCACGGTGCGGCCGGACCAGGGGGCCCCATGATCGCGTTTCCGGTCGCCGAGGACTCGCTGGGGCTGGTCGCAACCGAGGGTCGTGACCTGTTGCGCCGCGTCGACCTGGTGATCGAGCACCTCGGTACGCCCGCGGGTCACGCTTTGCTGCCGCTGCTGGAACGGCTGCGACTGCGACCCGGAGAAGCCCTGCGGGCGCTGCTCGACACGTCTCCGGGGGATCTGCTGGCCGCCACGGCGGAGCTGCGGAGGCTTGCGGTGGCGTACCGTGACGAACTGGTCGCGCCACTGAGCCGCTCTGTCACGGAGTTGGGATGGAGCGGCGCGGGCTTCGACGCGTTCGCGCGGCGGTGGGCGGTGCAGGCCCGCCACGTGACAGCCGACGACGGTACGTCCATGGCGGCGAAGCTGGAGCTTACGGCTGATTTCGCGGAGTCGGTGGCGGGCTGGTTCTCCCAGGCCCGACAGGCGGTGGCGACCACCCTGGCGGAGGCCTTCGGTTCCACCGAAGCGGTCACGCTCAAGGCGTGTGACCTGCTGGACGGCGACGCCGCCGGGCTTCGCCGGGCCGTGGTGACAGCTGAAGTGGATCATGGCGATCGTCTGGTCGGAGCCGCGGCGACCATCGGTGCCGCCACGTTGGGGACGGTGAGCCGGTGGTACGACGTGGCTGTGGAGACGTTCGTGGTCGGAGACTGGGTCGGCCGAATGGCAGCGCTGGAAGAGCCGCATGTCACGTCACCCGGCGATGCTGCGGCTGATCCCGGTGCTGGTTGGGTGCGGCTGTAGGCGGGAACGGCCCCGGAGGGGCCAGCGGCGCCGGAGGGGGACGTGGCATCACATCCACCCAGCTCCGACGCCGCGGCTCCCTGCACCCCCCGCAGGCCTGTGGCGGTGCCTGAGCGGCACTCGTCTCCTACTTAACCCCGACCATCCCCCAGGAAAACGCTGTCGTCAAATATTCACCCATCCGAGGTAGACCAATCACGTAGTGTGTTCCCGAACGCCGCCGAATAGGGCGATTGTCCCTGTGGACATCGGCGGTTCACCGTGCGCACCGTGACCCGGTGGCGGCGACCGGTGCGGCGTCCAAACCCCACCGGACCCCCGCCGCCATGTGAACGGAGTCCGTCGGGCCGCCGGTTCAGCGTAGGGTTTCGCCATGGGCATGCTGTGCGCGGTCAGCTTCAACCGGTACGGACGCCTGTACTACTTCGATCCGGCCGGGCTTGACCTGAAGGTGGGTGACCGGGTCCTGGTGCCCACCGACGACGGCCCCGAAGTGGCCGAGTGTGTCTGGCCACCCCAGTGGGTCTCCGAGGACACCGACGGATTCCCGAAGCTGGCGGGCTTGGCCGAGGATCGCGACCTGGAACGGGAGGCGGTGATCCGGCGTCGCAAGGCAGAGGCGAAGGTCGCCGCCAAGCGCCTGATCCGGGAGCATGAGCTGCCGATGAAGGTGGTCGCGGTGGACCACGTACCCGACTCGGACGGACAGCGCACCACCATCTACTTCACCGCCCCCCACCGGGTGGATTTCCGTTCCCTGGTACGCGACCTCGGTGCCACCCTGAAGTGCCGGGTCGAACTGCGGCAACTGTCCGCGCGGGACTCCGCCCGGGTGCAGGGTGGCATCGGGTCCTGTGGCCGCGACCTGTGCTGCGCCACGTTCCTCACCGACTTCGAGCCGGTCACCATCCGGATGGCCAAGGACCAGGACCTGCCGCTCAATCCGCTGCGGATCTCGGGCGCCTGTGGCCGCCTGATGTGCTGCCTGAAGTACGAACACCCACTTTATTCCGAAAGCAGTATCAACAACCTGACGCAGGGCCAGCGTGTGACCATGTCGGACGGTGAGGAGGCACGCGTAGTGTCGCGGCACGCCCCGAGCGAAACCGTGGTGCTCCGACGGAGTGCTGATGGAACGGTCAGTCGGTGCGCCGTCGCCGACACCTGCGGCGCACGTCGTGCCTACGAGACGCGCGACAAGTAGGGCGGGGTGGCCGAGGAGCGCTGCACCGACTGAGTGACAGTCAGATCCGCACCGGGGGTTCCACCAGCCGGGCGTGGAGCGGATCGACCGGCGCGATCCACGGCGCGCCGGGTGGGTCGCCCGGTGCGGCACGCCAGCGGCGGCAGACCTGGTCCACCCCCAGCGCGTACAACGTCAGTGAACCGTCCCGGCCGAACCGCAGCCGCAGGAAGCATTTGGCGTCCTCGATGCCCTGTCCGGCGAACAGTTCGTTCAGGTTCACCCGGAACCAGTGCGCCACCACCAGGTAGAGGCACACCAGTTCGGTCGCCACGAACCCGGCCAGCGGTGCGTACCCGACGACGGCGACCGCCAGCCGTACCGGCGTGGGCAGGCTGTCGACCCGCAGCGTGGTCCAGGCCCAGGCCCCGAGCCAACCGATCGACACGTGCGCCTGGCCATGTAACAGCCCGAGCGTCACAGGTCTGGCCCGCGACCCGCCCCCGCGGCCGACCGAAGCGAACCCGACACCGGTGAGCAGGAACAGCGCCGTCATCACCAGTGCGGGCACGGTCACCCACGGCACGTTCCCGTCCACGGACAGGTATGCCGCGAGCAGCAGCGTGTGCAGCGCCGCGAGCAGGGTCCCGAAACCGGGGTTGCGCAGCGGCAACCGGAAGAAGACGCCCCAGGAGTGCCGCCGGGAGCGCTCGGCGCTGGGGTAACGCGCCGTCAGCTGGTACCGCCGGGTCGGGCTGGCGGACCGCACCAGCGTCTGACTCGGAGGCACTTCCAGGACCTGCGGCAGCATGTGCGTGGCCGCCAGGTACGCGCCACCGCCACCACAGGTGACCAGATGGCGGACCGAGTCGTCCGGTGCGGTGCTGGCCGGTTGTGCGCCGGCTGCGGGAACCGCGACAGCCGAAGCCCGGTACCGGGCGTAGTGGTGGATGTCCCCGGAGAGCAGCAACGGCACGGTCGCGCCGTGCGGGGCGATCACCTTGCGGATGAAGTAGTCGACCGTGTCGTACTCGTGCGGAGCGTCTGACGCGTGGACCCAGGTGGGACGGGGCGCGCAGACGATGACCCGGTCTCCGGGGGCCAGCCGGTCGGCCGCGGCCTGGAAGTACTCCAGTTGCGGCTCGTCCAGGTACGCGTCGAACTGTGCGTCGATCGCGAACAGCCACCAGCCGTGTGGTAACTGGAGCGCGAAGTAACTACGGGTCTGGCGGGTCTGCCAGCCGCCCATCGGCTCGCGCTTGCCGAACAGCCGCAGGAACGCGGTCAGCCCGTCGTACCAATCGTGGTTGCCGGGCAGTGCGTAGAGGCTCGGCGGGCTCGCGTCCAGATCCGGCAGGGCGGAGCGGTACGGGCCCTTGGCGCGGTTCTCGTACTGCCGCCAGTCCGCGGTGGGGTACACCTGATCCCCGCCCATCACGAGGATCTGGCCGCGTGGCAGTAGGTGCTCGGTGCCCTCCGGATCGGTGACCTGTAGCCGGCCCTGGGCGAGCAGCCACGCGACCGAATAGGTCGGATCGAAGCCGTCGCCCAGGTCCGCCACGTAGTCCAGCCACAGGTCGGAGTCGGTGTCGTGGCGGTGAACCTCGGAGAGCAACGCCCCCTGCAATTCCCGCTTGTCGAGGTACGCCCCGAACATCTGGGCCAGCCCGGCCCGGATCGCGGTGTTGGCGAGCAGTTGCGGACGCAGCCAGGGCACCCTCGGCTGAGGCGTGAAGCCGAGCTGCTCCGGGGTGAGGTCGCGGGGCCTGGGGGACGCCGTGGGAGTGGTCTGGCCGGCGAAGGTCATTCGCGCGCTGTTCCCCTGGTCACGACGGGGTCATCCCGGGTCCAGGTTCCTCGCGTGGTTCGTGGACCGGGGCCACCGGACCACGGAACCGCACCGCCTCGTACGGCGGCAGCACCACGGCCTGGGCGACGATGGTTCGCTCACCGTCGTGGGTGATCGCGGGGGAGCCGTACAGTTCGTAGCCCTCATCGAGCAGCCGGCTGACCCGGGCACCGAAGTCGGCGTCGTCGGGTCCGGTGAGCAGTCGGTACCGGAGTCGTTCGTGGAGATGGCTCATGCCCGGTTCCCACGGGATTCGCGGTCCGCGCGGGGGCGGAGGGCGTTGGCGCGGACCGACAGGCGTGAACGCGGCATGCGCTCTCGTGGCGTGCTCATCCCGGCACCATGCCACATACCGATCGGTCGCCGCGCACACCCTGCCCGCTGCCGGTACGTGTCGTGACCGGCCCGGGTACGCGGAGGCTCGCGGCGCTACGGCGCTGTTAGACTTGGCGACCGGCTCGCCGTACCACCCGGTGCGGCCCCGCCGCCTTAGCTCAGTCGGCAGAGCGGCTCACTCGTAATGAGCAGGTCGACGGTTCGATTCCGTCAGGCGGCTCAACTCAGAAAACGGTCCCTGAACTGCGGAAACACCGCAGAATCGGGGGCCGTTTTCGCGTCTACCGGCCCCTCGTGGGTGCAGAACCGGGTGCAGCATCGCCGAACAGCAACCGGCGCACCCCGCCGTGTTTTTCCGTTACTCCACAGGCTGGACGTACGTGCCGCGCTGAGGCACCACCACGACCAGGCACGTCATCTTCGAGCACACTGATCGCCTTGCGTATGGTCTTGCGGCTCAGCCCGTAGACCTGCTGCAAATCCGTCTCCGACGCCATCCTCCGGCCCGGCTGCCAGTCGCCGCGTTCGATCCTTGCCGTGAGGATGCCCGCGAGCTGCCGGTACGGCGGCACCATGCCGCCGCGTTCGATCGCGCTGTCCGGATCGTAGGCCATGCGACCACGGTAAATGTGCGGAATCGATAGGTATGGTCGATCCACGAGTATCCACGTGGATGCACCAGAAGTTACAGGGAGTCGTATGCTGCGCGGTCTCCCCGGACTCCCGGCGAACCCCGTGCGCTGAGGCCCGAGGTACATCGCTGGGACCGGTCGGGGAGACCCACCACGACTTGGCTGCAGCCGTGCAGTGGGTACGGGACCAGCACGCCGAGCCGGGCGCTGGCAAGAACTGAGAGGGCGCTCCCTCACGGGGAACTGCGGCGAACTCTCCGACGTGGCCAGTATGGCGGCGGGTCGACTTCCGGATCCTGTATTTGGAACTGACCTGTATCGCACTTAACCAGCTTCAAAAGCACCAGCCGTTGCCCCGTCGCTCCTTGGAGAGCTTCCACTGCCGCTGGTAGCCCGCTCAGGATTGTCGCGAGACTGCTGGCCAGATGTGCTGCTCTACTGCCGTGTTGTCGATAGCGGACGTGGTGGAATCCGGCCTTGGCGATGAGCTTGCATTCCGTGTCGTCTTCGAGCTGCCCGCTATCCGCTGTCACGAACAACTCGTAACCGCGACGTACCACGTCTCTGAACAGCTTGGGGTCCTTCTTTCCACTCCAACTCAAGAGATGCACGTGATCTATCTGATGGCTTGGTAGGACGTTTCTCAGGGGCTCAAGCACGGGACGTGGCACCAACTCGTCAAGAATGATCTTCATTATCTTGTGATCACGCGGCCTGACTGTTGTACCCGCTTACGTAGTCATCCAGTGCAACGGCACCCGATATGCCCAGGTCAGACACCGAAGGGTAGAAGTACCTGATCGACTCGGGGGGAACATGGTCACTCACCAGTCCCGCAATGGTGTCATACGGGATTCGAGTGCCCTCCACCACGGGGAAGCCACTCAAGATTTCAGCGTCGACAACGACGCCCCGTGCGGGGCGAAGTAGCGGCACAACACGCTGTCCGGTACGGGACTCGAACGTGTCGAGCACGTCGCGCATTACCGCGAGGACGTGTTGGCCGGGCCGCTTCAGTAGGTCGACAGCATCGTCGGCAGCTATCCACATGATTGTTGTGCCGTCCGTCACAAGCTTGTAGTTGGAGAGGTGCTCGACGTCCTCGATCTTGTGTAGGTTTTCGACCGCTTTGCGGATCTTCTGCATTGACACTTCGGTGCGCAAGGCACCGAATGTGCGGATCGCGAGTAAGTCTCGGAAGCTGTAACGAACTGGCCTGCCGCTTCTCTCGGGACGGAGGATGGGCTTGGGCTGTGCCCGCCAATACTTGAGTTGATGCAGCGTGACGCCGCCAAGCGCAGCAGCCAACGTCGGTGGGTAGCTCACCATTCCCACCCCCTTCCCCTATGCCTTGCATGGTACGGCCTCGATGATCGGGTCAGACCCTTACCTGCCCCTGACCTTCAGCGACTTGCTCCCGACCCCACGCCGCCCCCCGCCACTACGGAGACGGGGGCGGCTTCGTCATGTCCAGGGCTACCGGTGCTGTCCCTCCGCGATCAGATGAGCCAGCGTCGCACCCAGGGCAAGCACCATCACTGGCACGCCGGACATAGCGACCACCACCGGCCACGGCGCGGACGTCCAGCCCAGCGAACCTGATCACGAGGGAGACCAGGGCCGGCCAACGGGCGAACCGGCGGGCTCGGGTCCGGTCCCGCGTTAACCGGGATTTCGGCGATGGGCTCGGGTCGCTTCTGGAGTCCCGGATCCGGCGCGGGGTCGGGGGTGTCGTCGACGGCCGGCTCGGGTGCTGGGCTCGGGGTGTGGGCCCGCTGGATCGCGCCCTGGGCTCGACGCCAGTCTCGACCGTTGCTCAGGGGGTGTCCGCCCCGGAGCTCTCCCGGTCCTGCTCCGCGTCGGCGAGGCGGGTGCGCCGATACTCCCGCCACCGGTCCATCATCCTGGGCTGCTCGGCGCGCAGAAACGCGTCGAACTCCTGGGTCTCCCGCATCCGCCGGGCTCCGGGTGAGCCGGGCTTGAGGAGCCTCACCCCTTCGGCCGCGGCGTCCTCGTGCATCTTGAGTAGCGGGACCCGCTGGCTGATGATCGTCCCCCAGATGTCCTCGTCGAAGATCCGATAGTGGTCGCTACGCGAGCCGGGTTCGCGCTCTTTCGTCAGGAGGCCGACCTGTAGCAGGTAGCGGACCGCACCGGAGATCGCGGCGAGGCTGACCCGTAGGCCGCCGGCCAGTTCCGCGGCGGTGTACTTCTCGGCGTCCTCAGCCAGCACGTAGGCGAAGACCCGTGCCGGCATCCGGGGGATGCCCGACTCGGCGAGCACCATCGCGAACCGTTCCACGAAACGCAGCAATTCGTCGTGGTCGCGGGTCGGTGTCTCGTGAACCGGGGTCGCCATGTCCTCTCCTCCCGCCGGATACGTTACATGGATAACGGGTTTTAGTAGCTTCACACACTTGTGAAATCGGTGGTACGTTCCGGGCCATGACTACCGCTATCTCGGTGTCCGGGTTGGTGAAGACCTTCGGCAAGACCGTGGCGCTCGACGGGCTCGACCTGCGGGTCGAAACCGGTGAGGTGCACGGCTACCTGGGACCCAACGGCGCTGGCAAGACCACCACCCTCCGCATCCTGCTCGGCCTCCTCAGGGCCGACCGTGGCCAGGTCTCGCTGCTGGGCGGCGATCCCTGGAGCGACGCGGTCCGGCTGCACCGCCGGCTGGCGTACGTGCCGGGCGACGTCAATCTGTGGCCGAACCTGACCGGCGGCGAGGCCATCGACCTGCTCGGCCGGTTACGCGGGGGGCTCGACAAGCGACGCAGAGCCGAGCTCCTGGAGCGGTTCGACCTCGACCCCACCAAGAAGGGCCGTACCTATTCCAAAGGCAACCGGCAGAAGGTCGCCTTGGTCGCCGCCCTCGCTTCCGGCGTCGAGTTGCTACTGCTCGACGAGCCGACCGCTGGGCTCGACCCGCTGATGGAAGTGGTCTTTCAGGACTTCATCCGGGAAGCCAAGGCCGCGGGTAAGACGGTGCTGCTGTCCAGCCACATCCTGGCGCAGGTGGAAAAGCTCTGCGACAAGATCAGTATCGTCCGGCTCGGCAAGGTCGTTCAGTCGGGCACCCTGTCCGACCTGCGGCATCTGACCCGTACCTCGATTGATGCCGAAACCACCCAGCCAACTGCCGGCCTGGATCAACTCCCCGGGGTTCACGACCTGATCGTCGAAGACCACCGGGTGCGGTTCGCCGTCGACGGCGAGCACCTCGACGGCGCGGTGCGGGCGCTGAGCCAGTTCGGCATTCGCAGCCTGACCAGCCAGCCCCCCACCCTGGAGGAGCTGATGCTCCGGCACTACGGCGACGAACTGCGCGGCAACGGCGTGGCAGTGGACGCGGAGGTGTCGCGATGACCACCGCCGTCGCCACTTCGGCCGCCGCGCCCACCCGTAACGCCGCCCGTGGCAATGCCCTGACCGGCACTGGGACCCTGCTGCGGTTCATCCTGCGGCAAGACCGGATCCGGGTCCCGGCCTGGCTCGCCGGGATCATCCTGGTCCAGGTGTCCGGGGCCGCCAGCTACCCCGATCTCTATCCCACGGAAGCCGACCGGATGGGCCAGGCGGCGGTCATGGGTGACAACCCGGCGATCAGGGCCATGACCGGCCCTGGCCACGGCCTGGAGAACTACACCTACGGCGCCATGATGACCAACGAGTACCTCGGCTTCATGGTGATCTTCGTGGCGTTGATGAGCGTGCTGATGGTCGTCCGGCACACCCGTACCGAGGAGGAGACCGGTCGCGCCGAACTGGTCCGCGCGAACGTGGTAGGGAGGTACGCGCCGCTGACAGCCGCGCTGGTCGCCGTGACGATCGCCAATGTCGTCCTGGGGCTGCTGACCGCGCTCGGTATGGGCAGCCTCGGCATCGAGACAATCGACTGGCCGGGCTCGTTCATGTTCGGCGCGGCATACGCGGTGGTCGGCCTGGTCTTCGCCGGCATCGCGGCGGTGACCGTACAGCTCACCGGATTCGGTCGGGCGGCCTCCGGGATGGCGGGCGCGCTGATCGGGGTCGCCTATGCGCTCCGTGCGATCGGCGACGTCGGTGACACCGCGCTGTCCTGGCTGTCGCCGATCGGTTGGGCACAGGCCTCGGCACCCTACGTCGACAACAACTGGTGGCCGCTCGGGCTCGCCCTGGCCTTCGCCGTCGTGCTCGGACTCGCCGCGTTCCTGCTCAGCGACCGCCGCGACCTGGGTGCCGGACTGTGGGCCGAACGTACCGGCGCGGCAACCGGCTCGGTCTTCCTTGGCACACCGACGGGCTTCGCATGGCGGCTGCAACGCTCGGGTGTGATCTGGTGGAGCGCCGCCATGTTCCTGTTCGGCATGGCGTACGGGTCGGCCGTCAACGTGATCGAGACCTACGCGGGGAACGAGGCCGTCCAGGAGATCGTCAGGAGCATCGGCGGTGCCACGCTCACCGAGTCCTGGTTGGCGATGGTGATCTCGCTGCTGTCGATCGTCTGCACCATCTTCGCGATCATCGCCGCGCTCCGGCCGCGCCGGGAGGAGACCGCCGGCCGCGCCGAATCGGTGCTTGCCACCGCCATGTCCCGGTCCCGCTGGCTCGCCAGCCACGTGGCGACCGCCATGCTGGGCGGCGTGGGGCTGCTGCTGATCACCGGCGTGGGGCTCGGTGCCGGTGCCGCGGCAGGGTCGGGCGACGCCGGTCTTCTACTGCAGGTTGTCGGCGCCATCCTGACGTACGCGCCGGCCCTCTGGGTGACCGTGGGCCTCGCCGTGGCGGGGTTCGGCATCGCTCCCCGCGCCACCGGGCTGGCCTGGGCCCTGATCGTGTACGCCGTCCTCGTCGTCTACCTGGGTGGCCTGCTCGACCTGCCGGGTTGGATGCTCGACGTGTCCCCGTACACGCACATCCCCCGGACGCCGGTCGAGGACTTTGCCGTGCTTCCGCTGCTGATCCTCACAGTGATCGCGGCAGGGCTGACGGCTGTTGGTTTCGCCGGCTTCCGGCGGCGGGATCTCGAAACGGGGTAGCCCGGCATTCGGCGGGACGTGACCGACCCGACGACAGGAGCCCCTGAACCCGGCGCGCGCCATCTGGCAGGCTCCATGAATGGGCTCCCGGGTCCGCGGGATCACAGGCGCCCGCGGAGGGTCGCTGTGGCCGTCCCACCGGGCACCACCACACGCGAAGGACCGAAGTGACGACCGAAACCGTCGACGAACGGCCAGCGCTGGCACACGGCCAGATTCTCGCCCTGATGGGCGGACTGATGACCGGCATGCTGCTGGCCGCGCTGGACCAGACCATCGTGGGCACCGCGATGCCGACCATCGTCGGCAAGCTCGGCGGCCTGGACCACTACTCCTGGGTGGTCACCGCGTATCTGCTCGCGTCGACGGCATCCACCCCGTTGTACGGCAAGCTCTCCGACCTGTACGGCCGCCGCCCGCTGCTGCGGTTCGCGATCGTGACCTTCGTCATCGGCTCGCTGCTGGCAGGGATGTCACAGACCATGACCCAGTTGATCGCGTTCCGGGGCATCCAGGGACTTGGCGCGGGCGGGCTGATGGCGCTGTCTTTCACGATCATCTCCGACGTGCTGGCACCCCGGGACCGGGCCCGCTACCAGGGCCTGTTCGGGGCGGTGTTCGGGCTGTCCAGCATCGCCGGGCCGCTGCTCGGCGGGTACTTCGCCGAACACGACTGGCGCTGGATCTTCTTCATCAATCTGCCGTTGGGGATCCTCGCGCTGTTCGTCACCGACCGGGTGCTGCGGCTGGTGCCGCACCACCGCCGGGAGCACACAGTGGACTACCTCGGCGCGGTGGTCATGGTCGCCGGAGTGGTGGCGTTGCTGCTGGCCACCTCCTGGGGCGGGATCGAGTATCCGTGGTCCTCGCCATTGATCATCGGACTGCTCGTCGCCGGACTGACGCTGTCGGTGGCTTTCGTGGTGGTGGAGAGCCGGGTCCGGGAGCCGATCCTGTCCCTGTCCCTGTTCCGCCGCCGCACCTTCGCACTGGGCAACGCCGGGGCTTTCGTGTTCGGTCTTGGAATGTTCGGCTCGATCATCTTCGTCCCGATGTACCTCCAGGTGGTCAAGGGCACCTCGCCCACCGACTCGGGACTGCTGATGGTGCCGATGATGGCCGGCGTGATCATCACCTCGATCGTCACCGGCCGGGCGATCAGCCGGATCGGCCGGTACAAGTGGGCGACCGTCTCCGGCGCGGTGGTGACAACCACAGGGATGCTGCTGTTCGCCCAGCTGGACGTGGACACGCCGCTGTGGCTGGCGTTCTGCTACATGGTGGTGCTGGGAATCGGGATCGGCCTGTCGATGCAGTCCCTGCTGCTCGCCGTGCAGAACTCGCTCGCGCTCAGCGAGATGGGTGCCGGCACCTCCTCCGTCGCGTTCTTCCGCTCGCTGGGCGGCTCGTTCGGCGTGGCCACCCTGGGTGCGGTGCTCACCGCCCGGGTCGACCACTGGATGGCGAAGCTGATGCCCGGTGCGCTGGCCGAGTTGCCCGTTGGCGCGGCGGAGCGGCTGCCGTCCGGGTCGAACCGGGAACTGCTCAACGAGCCGTCCGCGATCATGGCGCTCCCGGAGCCGATCCGGGCTGTGATCCAGGAGTCCTTCGTGACCGGACTGGGCACCGTGTTCCTGGTCTGCGCCGGGGTGGCGCTGGTGGCCGTGGTGATCACCGCCCTGATGCCGAACCAGGTGCTGCAAGGCGGCACCGGGAAGCCACCCCGGGCGACCGGGCCGGCCCCGGACGCCGAGTCCACCGCCGCCCAGGCCCAGGTGGGAGCCCTGACCGGTACTACGACCGGCACTACGGGTAGTGACCAACAGCCCCTTCACGATGGTGACCCGGGACACTAGCGTCCAAGCATGCGAAGCACTATGCAGGACGTCCCGCTGCTGGTCACCCGGATCCTGGAACACGGTTCCACGGTCCACGGCGACCGCAGCGAGGTAGTGACCTGGACCGGCGACGGCGTACGAAAGCTGAGTTACGCCGAGGTCGGCCGGCAGGCGGCACAGCTCGCGCACGCACTGCGCGACGAACTCGGGGTCACCGGAGACCAGCGGGTCGCCACGCTGTGCTGGAACAACAACGAACACCTGATCAGCTATCTGGCCGTACCCAGCATGGGAGCCGTGCTGCACCCGCTCAACCTGCGGCTGCCACCGGCACAGCTCGGCTACATCACCAACCACGCCGAGAACCACGTCGTCATCGTGGACAACACGCTGATCCCGCTGCTGGCGGCGGTACTGCCGCACCTCACCACGGTGCGTCACATCGTGGTGGTGGGACCGGCGGACACCGCGCCACTGGAGACCGCCGGCCAGCAGGTGCACCGGTGGGAGGACCTGCTCGCCGGCCGCCCTGACAGCTACGACTGGCCAGAGCTCGACGAACGGGACGCCGCCTCGCTCTGCTACACGTCGGGCACCACCGGCAACCCCAAGGGCGTGGCGTACTCCCACCGCTCCATCTACCTGCACTCGATGCAGGTCTGCACGGCCGAGGCGTTCCGGCTCGACCAGGCCAGCAGGACACTCGCCGTGGTCCCGATGTTCCACGCCGGGGCCTGGGGGCTGCCATACGCGGCTTTGATGTCCGGAGCCTCGCTGCTGATGCCGGACCGGTTCCTGCAGGCCGCGCCACTCGCCGCGATGATCGCCACCGAACGGCCCACCTTCGCCGGGGCGGTACCCACCATCTGGAACGACCTACTGCGATACCTCGACGAACATCCCACCGACACGTCCTCACTGAAGGAGGTCGTGGTCGGCGGGTCGGCGTGCCCGCCCGCGCTGATGGAGGCGTACCAGCAGCGGCACCACATCAACGTGGTGCACGCCTGGGGCATGACCGAGACCTCCCCGCTGGGATCGGTGGCCCGCCCGCCGGCCGGCCTGGACACCGACACCACCTGGCGCTACCGGCTCAGCCAGGGTCGGGTGCCGGCGTCGGTGTCGGCTCGGATCATCGGACCCGACGGCCAGCCGGCCGCCAACGACGGCCAGGCCGTCGGCGAACTCGAGGTCCGAGGCCCGTGGATCACCGGCCGGTACATCGGCGACGCGGAGCCGGACCCGGACAAGTTCCATGACGGCTGGCTGCGTACCGGGGACGTCGGGACCCTGTCCTCGGACGGCTACCTCACGCTCACCGACCGGGCCAAGGACGTCATCAAGTCGGGTGGCGAGTGGATCAGCTCGGTGGAACTGGAGAACCACCTGATGGCGCACCCGCAGGTGGCCGAGGCCGCGGTGATCGCGGTGCCGGACGACCGGTGGGACGAACGCCCGCTGGCGACCGTTGTGGTGTCCGAAGGCGCCGCCGTCACCCCCGAGCAGTTGCGGGAGTTCCTCGCCGAGCGGGTCGCCAAGTGGCAACTACCCGAGCGGTGGTCGTTCATCGAGGAGGTGCCGAAGACCAGCGTGGGCAAGTTCGACAAGAAGGTACTCCGGGCCCGGTACGCCGAGGGCGGCCTGGACGTCGTGACAGTCGACTGACCGAGGGTTGGTGCCGGCCCGGCCCGCGGTCGGCACCGCTCCGAAGATCCGGATCAGCCGTGCTCCGTGCCGTCCCCGGCCGCGTCGGCGGCAGCGGCGCGCCGTTCCCGCTCCCGGCGCAGTGACTCGACGATCTCCGCCTCTGCCTCCGCCCGTCCCACCCAGGTGGCGCCCTCCACACTCTTACCGGGCTCCAGGTCCTTGTAGACCTCGAAGAAGTGCTGGATCTCCAAGCGGTCGAACTCCGGCAGGTGGTGGATGTCGCGCAGGTGCTCCTGGCGTGGGTCGTCGGCGGGCACGCACAGCACCTTGTCGTCGCCGCCCTTCTCGTCCCGCATCCGAAACATCCCGATCGCGCGGCACCGGATCAGGCAACCCGGGAAGGTCGGCTCCTGGACCAGCACCAACGCGTCCAGCGGGTCGCCGTCCTCACCCAAGGTGTTCTCCACGAAGCCGTAGTCGGCGGGGTACTGGGTGGCCGTGAACAAGGTGCGGTCCAGCCTGATACGGCCCGTCTCGTGGTCGATCTCGTACTTGTTCCGGTGTCCCTTCGGAATCTCGATCGTGACGTCGAACTCCACGAGCCATCCCCTATCGCGAGTGTGCCTGCGTCCCCTGGGACGACCGGACCGGGATCCCGACGGGCCGTGTCGCCTGAGCAACCTGACAGTGCGGGGTAGGACTAGTGTCGCCCAGGGGTTGCGGACCACGAGGAGGAGGGCCTGATGGGGAGGCCTGGAGCACAGGACGACGGTGAGCCGGGAAGGCCGTACCCGCCTGCTGGCGGTCCCGCCAGAGGTCGCGCCCAGGTACCCGTACCGCCGTCCAACCCCGTACCCCCTCAGCAAGCGCCGCCGTCCCGTCGCCCGGCTGCCGCGTCGCCGCAGCAGCCGCAGCAGCAGCCACATCAACCGCAGCCGTGGCCGGCGGGCCAGGGGGTCGCCGAAGTGCCGACCGGGGACCCCCCGAAGTCCGGTAAGCCACGACGCCTGCTGTGGATTTCGGGCCTGGCCTTGCTGCTCGTCGTGATGGCCGGCGCGCTGCTGGTGGTACGCCCGGCACCGGTCCGGGCACTGCTGGGGGAACCCACGACGACGGCGAGCCCCACCGCGAGCCCACCACCCCCGGAACCGGTGCTCGGGGACCTGGCCAGCGCATCGCCACCACCCACCGCGGCGGGGCTGGCGGCAGCCCTCGACGCACTCGCCGGGGATCCCCGGGTCGGTCAGCTGTCCGCGTCGATTGTGGACGTCGTGTCCGGCGAGTCGTTGTACGACCGGAGCGGCCAGGTCCCGAAGGTGCCCGCTTCCGTGAACAAGCTGGTCACCGCCGCTGCCGTACTGGCGACCCGGGGACCGGCCCACCGGCTTGCCACCCGCGCGGTGAAAGGACCTGAACCGGGCGAGGTGGTGCTGGTTGGGGCCGGTGACCCGACGCTTGCGGTGGACGGAGCCGACACGTACCGGGGCGCGGCCCGGCTGGACAAGTTGGCGGCCCAGGTCAAGCGGGCTCTCGGTGCCACCAGGCCGACCCGGGTCCTGGTGGACCCGTCCGTGTTCACCGGGCCCGCCCTGGGCCCGGGGTGGGATTCCGACATCGCCGTGTACGGGTACGCAGCCCCGATCACCGGGCTGATGGTGAACGGGGGCCGGGTGCGCCCGAAGCAGCAGGCCCCCCGTTCCCGGCAGCCGGACCTGGCCGCCGGGCAGGTGTTCGCGAAGCTGCTCGGCGTACCCCCGAGCGCGGTGACCGTCGGGCGGGCGGGGCAGGGGGCGACCGAGTTGGGCGCGGTGGACTCCCTCAGCGTGCTGCGACTCGTCGAGATCATGCTGCGGGACAGTGACAACGTGGTGGCCGAGTCCCTGGCCAGGCAGGTCGCGCTGGCCCGGGGCGCGCCGGCCAGTTTCGAGGGGGCGGCCCAGGCCACCACGGAGGTTCTCGAAGAACTCGGGCTCCCGACCGGACAGGTGCGGCTGTTCGACGGCAGCGGCCTGTCCCGGAACAACCGGCTCACCACCGCGCTGCTGGCCGCGGTGCTGACGTTCGCGGCCGGCGACGACCACGCGAAGCTCTCCGGGCTGTTCGCCGGGCTGCCGGTGGCGGGTTACTCAGGAACTCTCCACGACAGGTTCGCCGGACATTCCGGCACGGCCGCCGGTCTGGTACGCGCCAAGACCGGCACCCTGAACGGGGTCTCCGCGCTGGCCGGGGTCGTGGTGGACGCGGACGGGCGGCTGCTGAGTTTCTCGTTGATCGCCAACGGCGTCCCCGGTGGCCCCGACGCGGCCGAGGCCGTGTTGGACCGGATCGCGGCCGCGCTGGCCGGTTGTGGTTGTCGGTGACGGCCGGTCGACCGTCCTGAGGGGAAGGTCCCCTGTCAGGGTGGCCGGGATGCATTCGCGTTGACTGAGGCTGAGATCGCTGGGTAGGTTCGCGGTGCCTAGGTCCGCGTCGCCCCGCCGGTTACGGCACACATTCAAGCCTCTCCGGGATCGTGTGACGGACCGGCTGTCCGGCCCCCGACGCCTGACCAGCGCGATGACGGGCCATGGCGGGTTGTCCAGCGTTTGCCGTCACGGGGTTTGCGAGCTTGTCGTTGGGAGACAGCTATGCACAGGAACACCATCATCGCGGTGCTCGCAGCGGCGGCGCTTTTCGTCGTGGCTGGTTCGGTCCGGGCCGAGGCCGCCGGGGACACCACGATCACCGGCGTGACGGTCAACGGGGGGACGAACGTGGTGCTCGGCACCACCGCCACGAAGACCTTCACGGTTTCGGTGACGGCCACCGACGACTCGGGTGTGAGGGCCGCGGACTTCTACCTGTACGGTCCGGCCGCGGGCTTCACCGGGCCCGGCGGTGCCATCACGTGCACCGCGTCCAGCGCCACCCAGTCCCGTTGCACCGGCAGCTTCACCGTCGATCCCAGGGTGGACCTGTACGACAACGACCAGGCTGGCACCTGGTACGTCGCGGCGCAGGTGGAGGCGAACGACGGAGACTTCGTCACGAGTGAGCAGGCCGGGACGTTCAAGCTGCAGCGCTACTCGAAGCTGACGGCGAACGCCTCCCCGGAGCCGGTGGCCAAGGGCGCGACGGTCACCGTGACCGGCAAGCTGACCCGGGCCAACTGGGAGACCCGCAACTACACCGGCTACTCCAGTCAGTCGGTCAGACTGCAGTTCCGGCTGGCCGGCGGCAGCACGTACAGCGACGTGAAGACGGTGACCTCCAGCACCACCGGTGGCCTCAGCACGACCACCACCGCGTCGGTGGACGGCTGCTGGCGGTGGTATTTCGCGGGCACCACGACCACCCCGCCGGTGACGTCGGCCGGCGACTGCGTCGACGTCCAGTAGCCAGTGGGGAGTGAGGTTTCCAGGATGTCCGTCTACCTGAACAGGCCGGTCGAGCCGACCGGTCCCGAAGACCCCGCAGGCTCCGTCGGCGTGGCCGGCACCGCCGGTATCACCGACTCCTCCCGCCGTCGGCGGTTGCCCGGCACACGTTGGCTGCTGTCCGGGCCGAGACGGCGGCGGCGGGTCACCCTGGCCAGTGTGCTTGTGCTCGCGCTGGCGTCACCTTTGATGGTGACCGCCGTGGAAGCGGCGACCAACCTGGTGGTGGGCGCCTCGGCGGGCCAGCCCAGCGCCCCGGCCCTGGTGCGGGGCAACGACTGGTATCTGCGCAACACACTGAGCGGTGGCGCACCGGAGGTCTCGTTCCGGTTCGGCCTTCCGTCGGACCACCCGTTGTTCGGCGACTGGGACGGCGACGGCACCGCCACACCGGGACTGTTCCGGAATGGACAGTGGCTGCTCCGCAACCGGCTCTGGGGCGGCTCGGTGGACAGAACGGTGTCCTTCGGCCGTCCCGGCGACATCCCTGTGGTGGGTGACTGGGACGGCGACGGGGACGACGACATCGCGGCGTTCCGGGCCGGCCGGTGGCTGTTCGACCTGAACCTGACCGGCGGCGCGGAGGAACGTACCGCCCGGTTCGGTCGGCCCACCGACTCACCGGTGGCCGGTGACTGGAACGGCACCGCCGACGGCAGCACCGCCGACCTTCCCGGGCTCCGGCGTGGCGGCCGGTGGTACCTCGCCACCGAGCAGCGGACCGGCGGGTACGCCGGAACCTGGTTCTCGTACGGCACCCAGGCCGGGGACGTCCCGGTGGTGGGACGTTGGCAGGACGGGGCCGGCATCGACCAGGTCGGCGTGGTCCGCGGCCTGGAATGGCAGCTCCGGTATGCCCACAGCACCGGTGCCGCGGACGCCTGGTTCTCGTACGGGCAGGCCGGTGACTTCTTCCTGACCCGGGGCGGCTCACCGGCGTCGCTGTCCCAGCCGGTCCGGCACTACACGTACAGGGTCGGGATCAAGGGTGATGTCGGCAACCAGTCGCTGGAGCACTTCGCGGACGTGGCCCGGGAGACCCTGAACGACCAGCGGGGCTGGTCGCTGGGCCGGCACATCCGGTTCAGCCGGATCCATTCCGGCACCCCGAGCCTCAACATCTGGCTCGCCAGCCCGCAGGAAGTGGCCGCCGCCGACCCGATCTGCGACGAGGAGTGGAGCTGCCGCGTCGGTGACAACGTGTACATCAACATCACGCGGTGGAACAACGGGACCACCACCTGGTCGTCACGGCCGCTGTCGGAGTACCGGCAGTACGTCTTCAACCACGAGGTGGGTCACTGGATGGGGTTCGGGCACGCCAGCTGCCCCTCCTCGGGTGCCGCGGCCCCGGTGATGATGCAGCAGTCGATCAACCTGTACGGCTGTGTGATCAACCTCTGGCCCTCGCTCGCCGAGAAGCAGCGGGCGTACGACATCCACATCGGCTCCTCGTCCCTGTCGGCGTCGCTCGCCGAGGCGGAGGAGGCATCGCCGGAGTACGCCAGCGTGGAATGACACCCCACAGGGGGGATCCCGGGTGACGCAGGACCGGGGATCTCCCCGATCGTGATGCCGCCGAGGTACGCGTACGGTGGGGTAATGGTGCAGTTCGTGGACTGGGACCTCGCCGCGACGACGGCGGGAACACTGAGTAGGTCAGGACCCAAGGTGAGCTATGCCGAGGCCGCCACGGTGGTGGCCGAGCTCCGCGAGTTCACCGATCTCGCCGAAGATCACGTCCGGGACTTCACCAACCTGCGTCCCCAGGTGAGTCACCCTCCGGTCCGCGTGGTCGACCGCCCGGACTGGGCGGCCGTCAACCTGGCAGGGCTGGACAAGGTCTTCACACCGCTGGTCACCAAGCTCACCCAGGGCCGGGAGCCGGGCCCGATCACGCAGATCGTCGGCTCCCGGATCGCTGGCGTGCAGGCGGGTACCGTCCTGGCCTACCTGGCCGGCAGGGTGCTGGGGCAGTACGAGGTGTTCTCCACCAATCCCGGCCAGCTGATGCTGGTGGCGCCGAACATCGTGGACGTGGAACGCAAGCTCGACGCCGATCCGAGGGACTTCCGGCTCTGGGTCTGCCTGCACGAGGTCACCCACCGGACCCAGTTCACCGCCGTGCCGTGGCTGCGCCAGTACCTGTTCGACCAGGTGGAGGCGTTCGTGAACGCCAGTCATCTCGATTCTGAGCAGCTCGCCGACCGGTTCCGCCGGGCGGTGGAGGCGGTGGCCGCCTCGGTCCGCGACCCGAACCGGCGGGTCAATGTCCTGGAACTGGTGCAGACCCCGGGACAACGGGAGGTGCTGGACCGGCTGACCGCGATGATGACCCTGCTGGAGGGCCACGCCGAGTTCGTGATGGACGGTGTCGGCCCGACCGTGGTGCCCAGCGTCGAGGAGATCCGCGCGAAGTTCAACCAGCGCCGGGAGGTGGCGAGCCCGGTCGAACGGGTGATCCGCAGGCTGCTGGGCATCGACGTGAAGCTGCGCCAGTACGCCGAGGGCCGCAGGTTCGTGCACGCTGCCGTGGGTCAGGTCGGCATGGCCGACTTCAACCGGGTCTGGGAGTCCCCGCAGACGCTGCCCAGGACGGCGGAGCTGTCCGACCCGCGGGCCTGGGTCGACCGGGTGGTGGACGGCCGGGCCGGCGCGCCTCCCGCCCCGGAGCCCGGTGCCCCGGCCGACGGGACGGTCAGGAAGACCGCGAAGAAAGCCGTGAAGACGCCGGCGAAAAAGGCCGTGAAGACGCCGGCGAAAAAGGCCGTGAAGAAGCCGGCGGAACAGCCGCCGACAGACCCGACCCGGCGCGACCGCCCCCGCGAGTCGGGCCCCGCGGCACCACCGGAGCCTCCCAACTCCCCCGAAGGCTGACCGCTGGATGGCCGGACCACCGCCTGCTGTCGCCGAGGTGCGGGTCGCGGTACGTCGGGCGTTGGCCGACCTGCGGGGCGTCCCGAACACGCTGGTACTCGCCGCCTGCTCGGGGGGTTCCGATTCCCTGGTGCTGGCCGCCGCACTCGGGTTCGTCGCGCCCAGGATCGGACTGCGCGCCGGACTGGTCACTGTGGACCACGGGTTGCAGCAGGGCTCCGCGGCGCGGGCCGCGACCGTGGCTGACTGGGCCAAGGCTCAGGGTATGGAGCCGGTCGAGATGGTCACCGTGACGGTGGGCGTCGCGGGCGGCCCGGAGGCTGCCGCGCGTACCGCCAGATACCAGGCATTGGACGATGCCGCCGAACGGTTGGATGCTGTCGCCGTGCTGCTCGGCCACACCCGGGACGACCAGGCGGAGACGGTGCTGCTGGCGCTCGCCCGGGGATCCGGGCTGCGCGGCATCGCCGGGATGCCGCAGCGCCGTGGCGTCTACCGGCGGCCGTTCCTGGACCTGCCCCGCGAGGTGGTACGGGCGGCCTGCGCCGCGTTGGATCTGACGCCGTGGGAGGACCCGCACAACGTCGACCCGGCCTACGCACGGGCCCGGGTACGGGCCCTGCTCCCGACGATCGAGCGGGCCCTGGGGCCCGGCGTGGTCGCGAATCTGGCCCGGACCGCCAGGCTGGCCGCGGCGGACGCGGCCGTGCTCGACGGGTTGGGCCGGCGGGTGCTGGCCAGGGTGTCCGACCCGGCCGACCCGGCTGACTCAGCCGACCCGGCTGACCTGTCCGACACCTCCGGGTCCGGGCTGGACGCCACGCGGCTCGCCCGGTACCCGACCGCGGTACGAACCCGGGTACTGCACCGGTGGGCCCTTTCGTTGGGGTGTCCAGGCTCCGCGTTGTCCGCCCGTCACGTTGACGCCCTGGACGCGCTGCTGACGTCGTGGTCCGGGCAGGGTGCGGTGTACCTGCCCGGCGACATCCGGGTACGCCGTACCGGTGGCCGGCTGGTCACGGTCACCTGATCGGGTTCTGTTCGACCACGGCCGCGACACGCGGCACCCCGGATGGCGTGCGGCCACCGGTATCAGGCAGGCTGTGCGCATGGCCGAGGGGACAGTACGCATGGCCGAGGGGATTGTGCGAGCCTCCGAGGGAGCAGTGCGAAGCTCCGGGAAAGCAGCGCGAAGTTCCGAGAAAACCTGGTACGCCGGTGACATAGACCGGGTGATCGTCACTGAGGACGAGATCCAGCAGAAAGTCGCCGAACTGGCCAAACAGGTGGCCGCCGACTATGTCGACAAGAACGGCCTGCTGTTGGTCGGGGTGCTCAAGGGAGCGGTCATGTTCATGGCCGACTTCTCCCGGGCGCTCGGTCTGCCGGTGGAGCTGGAGTTCATGGCGGTTTCCTCGTACGGCCAGGGTGCCACCTCCTCCGGCACCGTCCGGATCCTGAAGGACCTCGACCGGAACGTCGCCGGCCGGCATGTGCTCCTCGTGGAGGACATCATCGACTCCGGCCTGACCCTGTCCTGGCTGCTGAAGTACCTGTCGAGCCGGAATCCCGCCTCGGTCGAGGTGGTGACGCTGCTGCGCAAGCCGGACGCGATGAAGGTGGACGTCCCGGTGCGTTACGTCGGGTTCGACATCCCTGACGAGTTCGTCGTCGGGTACGGGTTGGACTACGCCGAGCGCTATCGGGAACTGCCGTACGTCGCCGTGCTCAAGCCTGAGGTCTACCGCCGCTGACCCGGATCCGGCGGGCCCTCACCCGCGCCGGGGTCATACCAGGCCCGGCAAGCTGTGAGCTCTCTGTGAGCAAGCCACGCCGGCTCGGCGGTACCAGTCCGTACGGTGTACCGTCGAGTATCCGCTTTGAGTTCGGGTTCGCGCGGTAACCGTACCGGGTTGGGCTCCAACCCACATCCGGTTCAGCCGTGAGGGCGTAACGATTGGGTGAGATCAGGAGGATCGGGCGCCAGAGCCCGCAAGAGCATGGAACGCACGCGATTCTTCCGCAGGCCGCTGTTCTGGTTCGTACTGGTGATCCTCGGTGTGCTGCTGCTCAGTACCCTCTTCACCGGCGGTGACGACTACAAGAAGGTCGACACCTCGGTCGTCCTGAGCCAGCTTGAGTCTGGCAACGTCACGAAGGTCCGGCTGGAGGACAAGGAGCAGGTCCTCAGCCTCGACCTGAAGGACGAGGTACAGGGCACCCGCAAGATCCAGGCTTCCTTCCCGGCCGAGGCCAGCGACGACATCTTCAACGAACTCAGCGGCAAGCCCGGCGTGAAGCTCGACGTCGAGGTGACGCAGGAGAGCGTCTTCGTCTCCATCCTGATCACGCTGCTCCCCGTTGTCGTCGTGGTGGTCCTCCTGTTGCTGTTCATGAGCCAGATGCAGGGTGGCGGCAGCCGGGTACTCAACTTCGGCAAGTCGAAGGCGAAGTTGATCAGCAAGGACACTCCGAAGACCACGTTCGCCGACGTCGCGGGTTGTGACGAGGCGATCGAGGAGTTGCAGGAGATCAAGGACGTCCTGCAGAACCCCGCGAAGTACCAGGCGCTCGGCGCGAAGATCCCCAAGGGCGTGCTGCTGTACGGCCCACCGGGCACCGGCAAGACCCTGCTGGCCCGGGCTGTGGCCGGTGAGGCTGGCGTGCCGTTCTACTCGATCTCCGGCTCGGACTTCGTGGAGATGTTCGTCGGCGTCGGTGCCTCCCGGGTCCGGGACCTGTTCGAGCAGGCGAAGGCGAACGCTCCGGCGATCGTGTTCGTGGACGAGATCGACGCGGTCGGCCGGCACCGCGGCGCCGGCCTCGGTGGCGGTCATGACGAACGGGAGCAGACCCTCAACCAGTTGCTGGTCGAGATGGATGGCTTCGACGTCAAGGGCGGCGTGATCCTGATCGCCGCCACGAACCGGCCGGACATCCTGGACCCGGCGTTGCTGCGTCCGGGCCGTTTCGACCGCCAGATCGCGGTGGATCGCCCGGACATGGAGGGCCGCAAGGCGATCCTGCGGGTGCACGCCAAGGGCAAGCCCTTCACCCCCGGCGTCGACCTGGACACCCTGGCGCGGCGTACCCCCGGATTCACCGGGGCCGACCTGGCGAACGTCATCAACGAGGCGGCGCTGCTGACCGCCCGGTCCGACAAGAAGGCGATCACCGACGAGTTCCTGGAAGAGGCGATCGACCGGGTGATCGCGGGGCCGGAGCGGCGTACCCGGGTGATGAGCGAGAAGGAGAAGAAGGTCACCGCGTACCACGAGGGCGGGCACGCGCTGGTGGCGTGGGCCCTGCCGCACGCGGCACCGGTGCACAAGGTGACCATCCTGTCCCGTGGCCGCTCCCTGGGGCACACCCTGGTGCTGCCCACCGAGGACAAGTACACCCAGACCCGTGCCGAGATGATCGACACCCTGGCGTACGCGCTGGGTGGCCGGGCCGCTGAGGAACTGGTGTTCCACGAGCCGACCACGGGTGCCGGTGACGACATCGACAAGGCCACCAAGCTGGCTCGGGCCATGGTCACCGAGTACGGCATGAGCGCGAAACTGGGTGCGGTGAAGTACGGCACCAACGAGTCAGAGCCATTCCTCGGGCGGGACATGGGGCACCAGCGCGACTATTCGGACACGATCGCGGCCGACATCGACGCGGAGGTCCGGGCGCTGATCGAGCTCGCGCACGATGAGGCCTGGGAGATCCTGGTCGAGTACCGCGATGTGCTGGACAACCTTGTGCTGGAGCTGATGGAGAAGGAGACCGTCTCGCGGGACGACATGGCCCGGATCGCCGCGCGGGTCAGGAAACGCCCGCCGATGGCCCCGTACAACGGGTTCGGGAAACGACAGCCAAGCGACAAGCCACCCGTCGTGACCCCGGCCGAACGTTTGCTGCTGCGCCGCCAGGCCGAGCAGGACGGGGCCGAAGCCCTGGCGACCTCCGCCACCGCGCAGTCCGGCGGGTCCGGCTCCCCGGTGGTTGGCCCCGATCCGATGGTTGCCGGTAGCAACGGAGGAGAAGTGGCGACAGAGTCCACCCGGCCGTTGCCACGTACCACCGGTACGCCTGCGGCGGACGGACCGCCCACCCGTAGGGTGCGCGATCCCGGCCTGCCGGGTGAGGGTCAACGCTGAGCGGCTCGCGCGGGGACCGGGGTCGGGCCGACCACCGTCCGAACCGTGCCGGTTCTGATGTCCGTGCCGGTTCCGACGTCTCCGCAACCGAACCGGACGACGTGATCGAGGTCGGGGGCGCGTTGGTTGATTCCTTGGGGGGCGTGGACGATGCTGGCGGGCTCGACATGCTCGCGGCGCGGCTGGTGAACGGTGGGCTGAACGGACGTCCGATCCACGAGGTGGTCGACCTCCCGTCGATCGAGCGGGCGGTACGCGAAATCCTGGTGGCCATCGGGGAGGACCCCGACCGGGACGGGCTGCGGCACACCCCGGCGCGGGTGGCACATGCGTACGCGGAGCTGTTCGCGGGCCTGCGGGTGGATCCGGCGAGCGTACTGACCACCGCGTTCGAGGAGGAGCACGACGAGCTGGTGCTGGTACGCGACCTCGAAGTGATGTCGGTCTGCGAACACCACCTCCTGCCCTTCCACGGGGTCGCGCACGTCGGCTACATCCCCGGCGAACACGGCAGGATCACCGGACTGTCGAAACTGGCGAGGCTGGTCGAGGTGTACGCCCGCCGCCCTCAGGTGCAGGAACGGCTCACCTCTCAGGTCGCTGACATGCTGATGCAGCGGCTGGAGCCGCGAGGCACGATCGTGGTTGTCGACTGCGAGCACATGTGCATGTCGCTGCGCGGGATCCGCAAACCGGGCGCGCGTACCATCACGTCGGCGGTACGGGGCATTTTCCAGCGGGACGCCAAGTCACGCAGCGAAGCGATGAGCCTGATCCTGCACCGCTGACGCTGATCCGGCGGCCGCACGACCTGCGGCGGGCGGGCTGGTGGCCGGCTGGCAGCCGGCTGGCAAAATCCCGGGCGGCCGGAGCCGGTGGTCCCGGCCCAGGCCGCCCGCCACGGCTTGGTGCTCCTGGGCGATCAGTCCTCCCGGAACAGGGGCTCACTCCGGCGGCGACCGATGAAGGCCACCAGAAGACCGACCACGATCAGTACGCCACCGCCGATGCCGAGTACCCATGGTGCGGTCACCCGCAGCATCCGCAGTTTCCCAATGCCATCCTTCGCACGTTTGGTGTTCGCGTCGAAAGTGGCTTTGTTGATTTCCAGGGTGCCGGCGATCAGCGTGAGGGAGGCTCCGCTGGCGGGGTCCTCCAGGGTCTGCTGCACCTCTTCGGTTCCCTTGACGATCACGCCTGTCTCGGGCTCGACCCACATCGTCCGCCGGTTCTCGTAGTAGCGGCCCGCGACCACCACGTCCTGCTCCGGCAGGCCCAGTAGCCGGCCCGGCACTTCCCGCTCCTCGATCTGCTTCCTGGGGATCACCTGCTCGAACCGGTACACCGTGAGACCGCCGAGCTTTTCGTCCTTCACGTAACGCGCGACCGGCGCTTCGCGGACGATGGTGTCGAAGTACCGGTAGTTCTTGCGCTCGGTGCCGAATGGGAACTTGTAGATCTGACCTTCGTGCCGGCCGGTGTACACCCTGTGCTCGGGGGAGCGACCGTTGTCCTTCACGTACTCGGACGAGCAGGGGTGGACCGCGGCGCTGGTGCGCCGGTCGATACAGATCTTGTCCTCCACCACGGAGATGGGCTCCTGTGGGTTCGGATTGGTCTGGTCCATGATCACCAGGCCGACCTCCCAGACCGCCACGTTTCCGCGTGGCTTTGCCTCGGGGGCACTGGTGAGGCCTTTGATAGTGCGGTTGGCCACCACGTCGACGTTCTGGCGTTCGACCGGGAGCTGTGGGTCGGTGACGGATTTCGGGTCGAATACCGTCATGCCGCTGCCTTCGGCGATGGTCTGAATGACGGCACCGCCCCGTTCCAGGCGTGCCAGGTTGGGGTAGGCGTAGAGCGGCATCAGCAGGCCGAGTGCCAGGGCGAAGGCCCCGACGGCGATCAGCAGAAGGCCGATGATACGTCGCATGCGAACCGTCCGTAGTGGGGGTGAGAAAGTATCGGGTTTCCGGCGGTGTCTCCGGAGACTACCCGACGGTAACTGGGTCTTGCGGCCCCCCGTCAAGCCTTCCTGAGTACAAGGGCCAGATTCCAGGACGCAACCTCGCGCACCAGAGGCAGCCGCACCACCGGCTTCGCCCACCAGGGATGATACCGGGGGAAGGCGTCAATGAGGTGCGCCGCGGGACAATGTCGGGTCCACCGCAGGCCATCGGCGACCGAGACGACGAACAGGCTCTCCCCGAACCGGTTCTTGGGCTGCCTGCCGTACCGGTCGACGTAGCGGCGACGGGCGAAGTGGCCGCCGAGGAAGTGCCATGGGGATGTCTCGTGCCCGCCCCAAGGCGAATACCAGGGCGTGTACGAGAGGAAGATCGTTCCGCCCGGCCGGGTCACCCGCACCATCTCCGCTGCCATCAGCCATGGATCCGGTACGTGCTCCAGCACGTTGGAGGAGTAGCAGAGGTCCACCGAGTCGGTACGGACCGGGAGCCGCATTCCGCTCGCCATGAGCATGCCGGGTGCCGGGACACCCCGCGTGGAGAGTTCCCCGACGTCCGGATCCACCCCGACGTAACGGGCACCCGCCGCCCGGAAGGCGTCCGCGAAATAGCCTGGTCCGCCTCCGACGTCGAGCACCGTCGCCCCGAAAAGGTCGACGTACGCGCTCACCTGTTCGACCGAATCCCGGGCGAGAACCTGGTAGAAGTGGTCTGGATCGGACTGCTCTTTGAGAAACGCCCGGAACAGTCGGACGGATCGCGCCAGCGTCGGGCGGTGGGGTTCCGCGGTGTTGGCCCGCACCGCATTGCCCTGTGTCATCCCTGTCCTTCCCGGCCGTCGGACTTCTTCCGGTACGCATTGTGTCGACTCGCGTACGGTGTCCGAGTACGGCGCTGTGGGCACGGGACCTGCCCCTGGGGGCCGGCTTCCAAGACTCTTCACGAACCTTTTGGCGCACGCTACCATCGGCCGGTTCGGTAACTACCGTCGAGTAACTTGAGCCGGTTCGGTCCAGGGAGGTACGGCGTGGCTGGGAATTCACAGCGCACGGGCCGTCGAGTGCTGTGCCTGAACTGGCGCGACACCCGGCACCCGGAGGGTGGTGGCTCGGAGCGGTACATCGAGCAACTCGCCGAAGGGCTCGCGGAACTCGGGGACGAGGTCACGATCTTCTGTGCGGCGCATCCGCGGGCACCGGCTGACGAGATCGTCAACGGAGTGCGGTTCTGGCGTCGTGGCGGTCGGCTCACCATCTACCTGCACGCGCTGTGGTACGTACTGCGGCACCGGGCCGACGTGGTGATCGACGTGCAGAACGGAATGCCGTTCTTCAGCGTCCTGGTGGCCCGATGCCCCGTGATCGTGCTGGTCCACCACGTGCACCGGGAGCAGTGGCGGGTGGTGCTGCCGGCCCTGCTGGCCCGCTTCGGGTGGTGGATCGAGTCCTGGCTGGCACCCCGGCTCTACCGCGACTGCCAGTACGTGACGGTTTCCGAAGTGACCCGCGGCGAACTGGTCGGGCTGGGGGTGCTGGCGGAGCGGATCACCGTGGTCCCCAACGGGACCTACCCGGTCCCCCCGGCGATCGCCGGGCACCGGTTCGTGCCGGGCGACGCTTCCGACTCCGGCATGGCCAGCCCTGATCCCTGGGAGCCGGCCCTGGTCACGGTTGGGCGGTTGGTCCCCCACAAGCGCGTCGAGCATGCCATCGACACGCTGTACCGACTCTCCCAGCGGTGGCCCACGCTACGGCTACACGTGGTCGGCGAGGGCTGGTGGTCCGAGAACCTGATGACGCACGCCCGGGAACGCGGCGTCGAAGACCGGGTCACGATGCACGGTTACGTCGACGAACACACCAAGCACGAGATCCTCTCCAGGGCGTGGCTGCACCTGTGTCCCTCGCTCAAGGAGGGCTGGGGGATCGTGGTGATGGAGGCCGCCATGCATGGCGTACCCACGGTGGCGTACCGCAACGCCGGGGGCCTCGCCGAGTCGGTGGTGGACGGCGCCACCGGGCTGCTCGCCGACACCGCCGAGCAGTTCACCGAAGCGGTCTCGCGGCTGCTCGCCGACCACCGGGAGCGGTGCGCGATGGGGGAGGCGGCCCGGCAACGCGCGCTCACCTTCACCTGGGCGAACAGCATCAAGGCGTTCGACTCACTGCTTCCGGGTGGGGATCCGCTGCCGCGCCAATCCTCGGTCGGCAGGTGAGGCTCGCCGGCCGCGGCGCGCTAGCCGTGTCGTACTGGGACCCCGTCGACGATCAGCCGCAGGATCTCGGCGGCTGCCGCGTCATCGAAGCTGGTGCGGCGGGCACGGACGGTCACGGTCGTGGTGTCACCGCAGGTGACCGCGCCGACCGCGATCCCGGACCGGCCGGAGGCCGCGGGGTGGAAGGCGAGCGAGCGGATCAGCGGTCCAGCGCGTACCACGCCGAGGTTGGAGACCAGGAAGGTGGCGCCGAGCCGGTTCGTGAGGGTCCGGATCACCGGCCGGGCGATGCTGCCTCCGGTTGACGGGAAGTCCGGTTCGGGAGCGGTCTGGTCCAGCAGTCGTCGTACCGTGATGGCGTCCGCCCCGGGCGGCACCCGGAGCCGGTAGAAGCCGGTACACCGGTCGGGGGCCAGTGCGTCCCCGGGCCGGCGGGATGCGCCGAGAGCGGCGACCACGCGCGGTGTCGGCCTGCCATGGCGTTGATTCCAGACCCGTACCGCCCGGGCGGTGGCGGCGGTGAGGGCTGCCGATCCGGCCCGGCTCGCTGGCAGGTCAACGCTGGTCAGGACATCTCCAGCAGTACCGGACGGCACGCCCGATCCCGGGGCGGCGGCCCGGGAAGGCGGCACGAACAGCGCCTCCAGCAGACGTAGCGCACTCGATGCCACGAAGCCGCGCGCGGCCGGCCGGCCCCCGATTCCCGGGGCGCTGCTGCGGATGGGTACCTCGAGCGCGATCCCGACCAGGGCCAGCAGGCCGAACCCGTCCACCGCCCCGTGATGCGCCGCGATCAGCAGGCGGTCCGTGCCGGCCGCGACCCGTACCAGGGAATCAGAATCACGGTACGGACGGTCAGCGAAGTCGGCACACACCGCTGGCCATGCTGCTGGCTCCACGAGCTTGACCGGGGGTGGCTGGCCGAGATGTGGATATCGTTCCGTCGCGTCCGCCAGCCGGCTGGCGACCCCGTCCGGGTTCACCGGTTGGGGTAGCCGGGCTTCCAGCAGGATGCTCCAGGAGATCGTCGGGTCGCCGTACAGCCCGATCACCCGACAGGCCGTTTCGACCGCGTCGTGCATCAGGTGAACTGTGATCAGTTAACTCCGTAGTTGAGCACGCTCTGGTCGGAGGTCTCGTTGGGCCCGAGATTGTTCGAAGAGCCGGACTCGGTCTTCGAGTCGGGGTGCTGGCTGGAAACGATGGCGGTCGAGACGCCGACAGCGAGAAGCGCGCCGACGAGGAGCGCGACCACGCCTCCGATCAGAGAACCCACTACTCACCTTCCCGACGTGAGGTCACACTTCCGCGTGAGGCCGTTAACCTACCGAACGGTAGCAGTAGTCCCGCGCCGGCCACCAGACCGAGGGCCACCGCCGTCAGGTCGACCGCCGCCACCAAGGGTGTCGTCGCAGGCCAGCCGGTACCGGATGCGATGTTACCTGGCACTTCGTACAGACTCAGCCATTCACCGTGGTACGCCGGCCGCAGACCGTTCAGTGCCACCCGAGGTCCGGGAGTGCCGTGCTCCACCAGCACCCAGCCGACCCCGAGCGGGCCGAGTGGCTCACCCCGAGCTGCCGCCCGGGTCACCCGGGCGGCACGGGGGTCCTCGCCCGACACCATCACCGGACCGACCTTCAACGTGTCCGCGATCACGGTCGGGCGGGGCAGGTACCGCAGGGCCGGGTCGTACTGGGTGCGGTCCGCGTTCCAGGAGAATCGCCGGTACGCCGACAGTGGGACCGTCAGCACGTCGCCGGGCCGTTCGTCCCGTACCAGGATCTCGCTGACCACCTGCCAGTCCCGGGGGTAGTCCACCGGGTCCAGCCGGCCCGTCGCGCCCCATGCCAGGTCGGGTAGGATCGCCACCGGCAGCAGAAGCGCTCCCGTGCCGATCGCGACCCGGGCCAGCCGGTCCCCGGTCAGCTCCCGCAACCGCTCGGTGGCCAGTGCGAACCCGAGCGCCAGCGGCAACGCCCACCACGCGGCCCACTTCTGGCCGTCCCGCAGCAGTCCCGCTCCCGGCAGCCGCGCCACCGCCTGCTCCAGCACGGTCGAGAGCCCGGGAACCGATCCGAGGAGCGCGAGCGTCAGGCCCAGCCCGGCCAGCACCGTCAACCCCAGGGCCGCCGCCCCCCACCGACGGTGCAGCCGGACCAGGCCCCAGACCGCCAGGCCGACGACCAGCAGCGTGAACACCGGAAGTACCGGGTTCTCCCGGCTGGCCGGCGTGACCTCGGCGTTCCAGATACCGCCCAAACCCAGTAGAGAGACCGCCGGGCCAGCCCAGCCCTCGCCCCGGGCCGCGAACACCGCCACCCCGGCCGGGTCCGACACCCCCGTACCACCCCGCAGCACGGCGGGAAACCACCACGGCGCGTTGAGCACCACCGCGATCCCCAGCACGCCAGGAGCGCGACGCCAACCGGCGACCGCCAGCGCGGCACCGCAGGCCAGCAGCCCACCGGTCGGTGTGATCACCGCCGGCAGGCTGGCCACCACCAGACCGGCCCACTGCCGGAGGTTCGGTCGCTCCCGCAGGGCGAGAGCGGCGGTCACCACCCACGGCAGGGCGGCGTAGCCGACCAGCAGCCCCCACTGACCGATCAACAGGCGCTCGGCGAGAAACGCGTTCCAGGTGTACGCCACCGCCGCGACCGAACGGGTCAGCGGGGACCGGCTCGGCACCAGCCGGGCGATTCCCAGGGCACCGGCGAACACCAGCCCGCACAACACCAGCTTCTGCAGCATGTCGCCGGGAACGACCGTGGTCGCCAGAGCCACCAGGGCGTCAGCGGGCACCGCGCGCGGCATCCCGGTGCCCAGGCCCAGGGTCTCCGGCAGTAGCGCTTGGCGGGGAACGAAGCTCATGTCGTACACCAGCACGAAGCCGGGAGCCAGCACGGGCGCGAGGATCCCGAGCGTCAGCGCGACGCAGACGACCGGCACCGACCACCGGCCTGTCCCACTTCCGGCCAGCACGATCCCCTCCCTGTGGCGTCGGTGTTTTCGCTGGTCACATCAGCTACAGTGCCGGCTATCGCCGATCTCAGCCGCCCACCGACCCCCGACCTGGCCGATGTAGTGTCCCCCGCGCCGGGCACGCCGGACACCCGGCGTGCCCGGATCGAGGCACTCGCCGTGTCGGTGGCCCTGCTGTCGGCCAACGCACTGGGGTACGTCTTCAACGTCACCGCCGCTCGCGCGGTGGCTCCCGAACTGTACGGGGCGCTCGGCTCCCTGATGGCGCTGCTGCTGGTGGGCGTGGTGCCCGCGATGGGCCTGCAGACCGCGACCGCGCTCCACCTCGCCGGGCTCCCGGCCGCGAACCGGGTCGCGGGGGAGCGGCGGCTGCTCACGTCCGGCCTGATCGCAGCCGGCCTGGTGGCCGGTGTGGTGCTGCTGCTCTCGCCACTGCTCCGGGCGTATCTCCACCTGCCGAGTCCCTGGCCGCTGCTGTGGCTGGCGTTCGGGTTCGCGCCGTTGACCCTGCACGGGTTGTTCCAGGGGACGCTGCAGGGCAATCGCCGGTTCGGTGCGCTGGCGGCGCTGGTGGTGGTGGACGGCACCGCGAAGTTCGGCGGCGGCCTCGTCGGACTGCTGTTGACCCGTACTCTCGCCGGGACGGTCGCTGGGATCGCCTGCGGAGCCGTGGTGATCTCCGTGACCGGTTGGGTGTTGTGCGGCCGGCGCCGGCCACTGGCCGGACACGCGCATCTGGCCGGGAAGATCGTCCATGCCACGTGGCCGATCTTCGGCATGGTGCTGCTGATCAATTTGGACGTGATGCTGGCCCGGCACCACCTTCCGGCGGCGGTGGCCGGCGATTACGCGGTGGGAGCGGTGATCACCAAGATCGCCCTGTGGCTGCCGCAGGCGGTCGGCGTGGTGGTGCTGCCCCGGCTGGCCGACCCCGACGACCGGCGGCGCGCCATGCCGTGGGCGCTGGGCCTGATCGCGCTGCTCGACAGTGCCGTCGTGCTGGTCGCGGTGGTGTTCCGGGGCTCGCTGTTCGAGATGATCGGCGGTTCCCGGTACGGCAGCTACGGCGACCAGGCGTGGCTGTTCGCCATGATCGGCTCGATGCTCGCGCTCAGCTACCTGTTGCTGTATTCCCGGATCGCCACAGCGGACCGATGGTCATCCGCGGCGGTATGGGTCGCCGTGGTCGCCGAGATCGGGCTCGCCACGATGTGGTTGCACGGCTCGCTGGTACAGGTCGCCACCGCGGCGCTGGTAAGTACCGCGGGCCTGGTGCTGTTCGGCCTGGCGATGGAACGACCTGCTGTCCGGGGCGTCATCAGGGGGCCGGTCAGGCCGCGCTGAGAGCTGCTGTCCAGGCTGGTCACGGTCCGGCGAGCGGACGTAGGAGGCGGCTACCGCGGCCAACGCCACCAGAGCGGCGGCCTGGGCCCAGGCCCCGAGCGCCCACTGCTGTCCGTACCCGGCGAGCCGCCCGGCGACCGCGACCGCCACCGCCAGCGACATCCCGCCGAGCGCAACCACGGACAGGGAACTGGCGGGCCGGAAAACCTGCCGACGTCCGGGGGACTCCCACGGCTGGTCCGGAAGCCGGATGGTGCGCCGGAGCATCACGCAGGCCAGGAACACCGCGATCGGAAGCACCCCGCCGAGCAATCCGAGCAGGGCGAGCAGCACGAACCCGGTCACCGCCCGGTCCACCTCGGCGGTCAGCGGCACCGCCGGTCGGCGTCGTGCCGGTATCAGGACGCCCAGCACCAGAAGCACCGCGGCGATCGCACCGACGAGCAACCCGGTCCGGTACGTCTGGTCCGGGATGAACTCCAGCGTCACCTCACCGCCCGGACCCTCCGGCAGCAGCCACGCCTGCTGCCATCCGTCGATCCGTACCGGGTCCAGCACCTTGCCGTTCAGGGTCGCGGTCCAGCCCGCGTTGGCGTTCTCCGGAAAGAACAGGTATGCCTTCGGCCCGCCAGCCACCCGGACCGTACGCCGGGTGGCACCCCAATTGCGGGTGGTGACCTCACGCCGGGTCACCGCCGCTTCGGCGGAGGAGCCCTCGGGCAACAGCACCAGATCGTGGATCACGAACCGGTCCGAGGGAACGGTGCGGATCCGGTGCTCGCCCGGCCGCAGCACGACACCGTCCAGCAACTCGTCGCAGGGCCGGACCTCCACCAGCCGGTACGCCTGCAGGTCACCGAAATGACCGACGATCGAGGTGTCGTACCGTTTCCCGTCGATCTCGATGCCGGGACCGGAGCCGCACGGCAGCACCATGGACTGGTCGGTGGCCATCCGTCGCGCGAGATCCCGCAGTGCCGGAATCCGCACCTCGGCGATCCCCAACGTGGCCGAGTGCTCGCTGCGCCGGCCCGTGGGGTCCAGCGGCACCTTGGACGTGATCGGGAACTCGATGTCCAGGTGGTCGGTGGTCAGCGTGGGGAACCGCGCCACCCCGTCCTCCAGCGACGCGTCGACCCTGCCCGCCAGGGTCCGCAGCACCAGCGCGACCGGCTGGGCGGCGGCCGGGGCCTTCGCGGGGATGATCCGCAGCTGGTTGATGGTCCGGACACCCTTCCAGCGCAGTCGGAGCACCGGGTTCGCGTCGGTGACGTCGGCGACCCAGGCGGTGTCACGGTCGCCGTCCATCGCCAGGAACGGTGCGACCGCCGGGTCACCCGCCAGTTGCGACGTCGCGGTCACCGCGAGTGCTGAGCCGGGCGTCGGTACCGCGGGGGCACCCCCGGTACGCGGCAGAGCCGTCGCGGTGAGCCGGTAACGCGGTCGGGTACCGGGCGCCCCGTCCACCAGGAACCGGCGGTCCGGGCCCAGCGGCTCCTCACCGGCCCGGAACATCACCGGGTCACACCGCACCGGTACGCCGTACGCCGGGCCTCCCGGGCTGCCGGGCAGGCGGGGGCCGCCCGTGCCGGTGGCACGCGGCGCGACCGGCACGCAGGCCGGCCGGGGATCCGCACCTCGGGTGAACGCCAGTACAGGTGGCCCGACCCCCGGACCTGGTGGCGGCACCCGCAGCGAACGCGAGGTTTCCAGCCCGGGGATCTCGACCTCCCGGATCCCTACGTTGCCGTCCTCCCGGTCACCCACCATGCTGACCACGCTGATCCGGATCCGGCTGGTCGTCCCCTCCGGCAGCGCGAGCTCGTGGGGGCCGGCACCTGGCGGCACCCGGTGCACCGACGAACCGGCGTCAGTGGTGATCCGCAACCGCGAGATCGGCCACGCGATCCGGACGTCGTCGATCAGGGTGAGCCGAATCCGGTCCGGTACCCGCGGGGTGTCCAGCTCCACCTCCCACCACTGGCCGACCGGGCCGGTGAGGCTGGAGGAACGCCACAGGGTCGCGGGGTCGCCGTCGATCGCGGCGTACGGCAGGAAAGACGCGTCCGTGCTCCCGTACGCGTCGGCGTAGCCACCGGCAGTGGACGCGGTGACCGCGCGTACCCCGTGGTAGACCGCCGTGGTGAGCCGCCCGGACCCGTGCAACGGCAGGATGTCCAGTGCCGGACGTTTCTGCCGTACCGGATCGGTCTCGGCCAGGGTGTGGCTGAGGTTGTCGTGGACCCGGCCGACGTTGCGTTCCCGGCGTCGCAGCCCGTCCGTCACCACCCGTGGCCCCGACGCCCGGTCCAGGCCCGGTTCACCTGCCAGCACCACCGGCTGGTCCCCGGTGATCAGTCCCTGCTCGAGCAGCGGCAGCACGGACTCCGGGCCGCCGCTCACGGTGACCGCGTCGTCAACCGCGGTCGCTGAGACCTGGTTGGTCGGACCGGCCACCTCGTACACCTCGAGCGCCGGTCGGGAACCGGCGTCGAGCAGGCTGGACGCGGCGTACCAGTCCAGCCTCACCGGGGGGCCGAACTTTGCGACGTGCCGGATCCCGCGGGAGGCGGCGAGCGCCGAGTGGTAGAGGTGCAGTGACGGTATGCCCAGCCGGGTGCGGTCCAGGTCGTTGCGTACCAGCAGGTGCCGGACCCCGGCCCGGGCCAGGTACGGTGCCAGACCTGGCGATCCGCGACCGCTGACCAGCGCGTTCTCCACCGCGTCCAGGAACCGGGTGTTGCCCTCCGAGCCGAGCGGCACCTGGCTGCGCACCGCCCAGGGCGAGTCGGCCAGCGGCTGCATCGGCTCATCGACGGTACGGCCCCAGTTGTACTCCCCGAAGCCGGAGGCGGGCAGCAGCAGGGTCCGGGAACGCTGGTCCTGCGACGCGAGCCAGGACGCCGCGTCGCGCCAGTATCCCGGGATGTCGTCCCAGCCCGGCCCGGGGCGCAGGGTCAGCAGCCACGCGGGCGTCGCCACGGCGAACACCAGGAGCGCCGCCAGGCCGATCTCCAGCTTCCGCCACCAGGCGTTGGACCATGCCACCCCGACCCCGTGGACGAACCCGATCACCAGGGTCAACCGCAGCATCGGCTCGAACTTGTGGACGTTCCGGAACGGGGCCAGCGGCCCGTCGAGCAGCGACTGCCACCACTGCGACACCGGGGAGTCCAGCGGGCCGACGTGGCCCAGGGTCAGCAACACCAGCCCGGTGAGCATGCCGAGTACCAGGAACTGTCGTTCCGGGAGGTTCCGGCGGGCCAGTCCGGCCAGGCCGATCGCGGCGATCAGCCCGGTGGCGACCATCAGGAACGGCGAGTCCACCAGGGCCCAGCCGGCGGGCCACCACGGCTCGCCGGAGATCACATACGCCACCCACTGGTTGGTGCCGCGCAGCGCCTGGAACAGGGACAGCGGAGCGGTGGTGTTTTCGGCGGACTCGATGTAGTCGAGGAAGGGGATGCTGTAACGCCCGAGCATCAGCAGCGGAATGACCCACCACAAGGTGGCTGCCACCACCGCGACGGTCCACCACACCACCAGCCTGACGTGCTCCCGGTCCCACCGCCGGGTGAGCAGCCAGATCCCGGGCAGCGGCAGGGCCATCAGCACCATCGCCGCGTTGACGCCGCCCATGAACAGCACCCCGACCCCGGACAGCAGGGCCGCTCGACGCGGACCCAGCCGCTGCGCACACACCAGAGGCAGGAGCACCCACGGCAGGCACACGGCTGGCAGCATCTCGGAGGACACCGGTCCGATCTCGGTCAGCATCCGGGGCGCCAGCGCGTATGCCAGGCCGCCGAGGTAGCGAGCGGGCTCGGACCCGATGCGAAGCGCCCGGGCGAGCAGCAGCACGCCGAGGAACGCGGCGCACAGCAGCAGGCTGCTCCACAGTCGCTGTGCCAGCCACACTGGCACGTCGAGGGCCTGGAAGAATGCGAAGAAGGGGCCCATCGGGAACAGGTAGCCGTACGCCTGGTTCTGAATTTCTCCAAAGATGGACTCGCTGGTCCACATGTGCAGTGCCCGGCTCAGGTAGTCGTCTGGGCGCACCGAGAGGTCGAGCTTCGTATCGAAGGTAACTTTGCCGGGTGCCTGCAGGAAGGACACCAGCGTCAACCCGAGCAGGCACGCCGCCGTGGCCCAGCGCCGGGCGCGGCGGTGCGGACCCCCGACCATTGTTACCACTGAGTAGATATTAGGCACGGCTGTCGGTACCCTTGGCTCGCCAGAGGCCGGGGCTACCGGCTGGACGCCTGGAGTATGCATGAATGTCACGGTTCCGCTCACCACATTCGACGAGGTCTGGGCGTACGCCGAGCGGATCCCCGGCTGGCTGAAGCGGAACCAGGCACGGATGCTCTGGGATGCCGTAGGTCGCCTCGACTCCGGTGCCCGGATCGTCGAGATTGGAAGCCATCAGGGCCGTTCCACCGTGGTCCTGGCCGCCGCCGCCCGGACCCTGGGTGCCAGTGTCATCGCGATCGACCCGTTCGTCGAAGGTCGGCTGTTCGGCGGGCGGCAGACCCGCGCCAGGTTCGAGGCCAACCTCGCGGTGGCGGGCCTGGACCGGGTGGTTGACCTGGTGGTCGGCTACAGCACCAGGCTGCGCCAGTCCTTCACGGAGCCGATCGACCTGCTGTACATCGACGGCAAGCACGACTACTGGACCTTCACCGACGACCTTCGGTGGTCGGACCGGCTGCCGCCGCACGGCGAGATCCTGGCGCACGACTGCTACTCCTCCCTCGGGGTCACCCTCGGTGTACTGGTCAAGGTGCTCTGCTCGCGGCGGTACGCCTACCTGGACCGGTCTGACTCGCTGGCCCGGTTCGCGGTGCGGGCACCCCTTCCCGCTGACCGCGCCCGGCTGTTGCGGCAACTGCCGTGGTTCATCCGAAACCTGGTCATCAAGATCGGACTGCGGCTCTGGCCCGGCCGGGCGATCACCGTACTGGGCCACACCGGACCATACGACCCCTACTGAGTCGTCCGACGCTCCGGCTCTGCCTGGTTCTGGCTCGCTGTCTCCGGCTACCGTCGCCTCCAGTCAACGCCTGTTGCCGGTCAGCACGGCCAGCGCGGCCAGGAAGACATCCCCGATCTTTGTCGGATCCCTGGTCACGAACGAGTGCCCGGCTGTCACGTCCGAGATGGACTTCAGCTCGCCGCGGTCCACGTCCGGGCCGATACCGATGTTGATGATCGCCACCGGCTTTCGAGGGTCGGCCAACTTCTTCAACTGAGAAAGCAGTGCCTGACGACTGATCCCGTTGGCGTCCTCGTTCTGCCCGTCGGTGAGCAGCAGCACCACGTTGATTCGAGCCGGGTCCCAGCGCTTCCGGGCAACCTTGTACGCCGCCAGCGTGGTGTCGTACAGGCCGGTGCCGCCGCCCTCCACCGCCCGGAAGCTGCTCGCCGCGGCGAGAGCCTTGTTCTTGTTGGCGTAAAGAGGTCCGATCGGCACCAACTCCCGGTAATCCTTCTCGCCGTCCAGGTTCGTGGAGAAGATCCATACCCCCATCTCGGTGGTGTCCTTGAACAACGGGATGCCCTGCATCACCGCGAGCCGGGTGATCTCCATACGGGTCATTTTGGTGCCCGGCACCGGCTCGTTCATGGAACCCGACACGTCGACCACCGCGATGATCCGGCCGCTGCGGTTGATCCCCGTCCAGACGGTGAGCAGCTGTTCCACCGACGCGGCATCCGGCAGGACCACCGGCTCCAGCCTTTGCTGCTCGGTCCCCCGCGTGGTCGGGAACCCCGGTCCGGTATCACCCCGCGGTGTGCGGAAGCCACGTGACGTGAATGGCTCGCGCGCCGCGTCGGTCAACATGGTGGTGAGGAAGCCCTCGGCCGCGTCACGTACCCGCTTGGGCGTCCCCGGCATCACCGTGTACGGGTAGTCCAGCGAAGGCCCCGGCTTCGCCGCGTACACCGGGACCAGCGGCACCATCAGCGCCCGACTGTTGTACGAGAGCACCGACTGCTCGCTCGCCGGGAAGGCCGCCAGTGCGGTGGCGAGCGTCGTGGGATCGTCGTCCGCAGGCAGCTTCCCGAACAGGTCGGAAGCCACGGCGCTGACGTTCTTCGAGACCTGACGAAGCGCGGCCACCCGATTCGCGCCGGGCTCGTCGCTCTCAGCCGTCGCCCGGTCGATGGCGATCAGCCCGGAGAGCCCCACCGGGCTGTGCCCCGGGTCCGCGATCCCGGTACGTATCGGGTCGCGGCTCTCCGGCGAACCGATCACCTTCTGCCAGTCCAGTCGCTCTGGCCAACCGAGCCGCTGTGCCACAGGTTCCACGGTCGCGAGCACGACCGGCGACGAGGCGATCGAGACTCCCTCCCCAGGGACATCGAAGGCCCCGCCGGCACGCGCCTGGCGTAGCCAGAACGTGGAATCCGGCACCCAGACATCCGGTTTTCCATTTTCTGCCGTGTCCTCCTGGGACTCCGGCCGGGCCAGGGCCGCTGCGGTCTGCTGCGGTTCGGCGGAGATCACCCGCACCTGCCAGCAGCCTTCGCCGTTCTCGCCCTGCCGGGGCTCGGCCGTTGCGACATCGTTGATGGCCGCGGCGATCTCAGGCGCGGCGGCGATCTCGATCGTGGTCGGCGAGGCGCACTGATCACCGCCGAGTTGCTGTACGAAGAAGCTGTACGCCGACCAGGCGAGGACGGCGAGCACGACACCGGCGGCGACCAGGCTCACGGGCACCGCCGATCCCCTGGGCAGCTCCAGGAACCTCCCTACCCACGAGGTAGGCAGCGAGCGGTGACGTCCGGGCACGGGTTCCTCCCCACTCAGCGGCGTCGGCCCCCCGCGGCGTAGCCAAGGCAAAGTTACTGAGAAGTCACCGCCGTGAAAACCCAGCCACTGCGACTACCTGGTGAAACGTGCCGTATGCACCACGCATGGTTACTCAGCGTCCCCGGATAGTGTCGCGAATCACTCCGCCCAGACAAGATCAGCGGGGTACGTCTCGACCTCTGGAACCCGTCCGGTCAGCGCCCACGCGTACCAGTCCCGTTCCGGGCACACGTTGACGCTGTCGCCGCCACTTCGGTCCCGGTACGGCTCGCTGACCGCCCGCAGATCCCGGCGCGCGCCGCCGCCGCTCATGACGGCAACCCGTCGTCCGGTGAGGGGCGTGGTGGCGACGGCCGGACTCGGGTGCCGGACCGGCGGGGCGTCCAGCGAGGTACGTCCCCGGGCGGGGTCGACCGCGCCCGGCCAGACCGGGCCCGGCTCTGGTTGCTCGATCCAGACCTGCTGAATCGGCACGAGTGGTGCGAACACCTCGATCTGGTCGAGTTCGGCGCGGTAGAAGTCCACCTCGGTGAGGACCGGTACGTGGCTGGCTGGCACGCCGTCCGGAGTGTCCGGCTGATCGGTACGTAGCTCGCCGCGCCATCCCTTGCCGGCCTCGCCGACTATCGCGCGTCGTCCCCGAAGATCGACCACCTGCTCCGCCGGCACCGGCACGATCGTCGCCGGCACTCCTGGGGAGGTCTGCTCAGTCGTCACGGGTCCGCTCCGAATCCTCGGGTACTTCTTGCCACGTCTGATGTTCTCTCGGTTTCTGCCGTGCCTGGGGCGAACCACCTCTGCCGAGCGCCGCGCCTGGCCGCGTCCCGCTGCACCATGACGAGTGGTCGTTCGACGACGATCAGTCGGGCTACGGCCCGCCAGATGTGGTCCTCGACCCGTCGCACCGCTTCGGCGGTGGTCATGGTCGGTCGCATGGCTGGTACGTCCCTCCCAGGGGGCACTTCACCCCGGTACCGGTACCGGTACCGGAACCGGTTGCGGTGCCGGAGCCGGGCATGGTGTCGGACCCCGGTGTGGTACCGGACCGGCCTGCGGTGCCGGGTCATGTGCTGGGACGAGGTGGTGGTTGCCGGTGATGATGCCCGCGATTCCTCGACGTGAGGGATTGCCGTCGTCCCAGTACGCGGAGTGTGCCGCGAACTGGCCGAGGGCCCGACCCGGGTGACTGTCGAACGTCCGACCGCCGAACTCCTCGTTGGACGGATCCTCACCGAACCACAGGTCGGGCACCCACCCGATCACGTCGTATTCGGCACGGGTGGACCAGACATGATCCGCCGACACGCCCTTGAGGTCGGAGGCGTGGCCGACGCCGACGCCGGGGCTGCCGACGAACACGAGTTCATCGACGTTGAGTCCGCCGTTCCTGGCGGCGTAGCCAATCGCTGTGGCGCCGTACGAGTGCCCGACCACGGTGTTGTGCGACGTACCGGTGTCATGTGTCACCCGCAGGCCCTCCTGGAAGCGGCGAAGCGCTCCGGCTGCCCGCTCGGCGTGGTCGTCCGACACCGCGTGCGGCACGGTGTCCGGCGCGTCATAGCCCAACCACATGATCACGGAGGTCGGCTCGGTCGGAGCCATCGCCCGCGCATCATCCGCCATGCTCTCGGCCCGCTCGATGTCCTTGCCGAGACTGCCGAGATCGGCACCGGTACCGGGCAGATATGTGGCGACGTGATCAGCGGTGTCAGGATTGCCGAGCGCGATGACGGCCCGCCCGTCGTCGTATCCGCCGCCACTGTCGAGGTCACGGTGGCTGCCGGCCTCGAAACCGATCAGATAGGCGCGCGCCGCGCCCGGCCCCGCGTGGTGGAGGCGGCGCTCGATGGCATCGAACCCCTTCATCTCACGCTGGATGAGGTCCAGGTCCTGCCGGATCCGGAACAGTTCCAGGTGGATCAGCGCGGGGACGCCCCAGCCGGAACGTAGCTCCGCCTCCAGAACTCGCCCGCGGTCGTCGAGCCGGCGGCGACGAGCCTCGGCGTCCTCCCGGGCACGTGCCAGTGCGGTCCGATTGGCTTGGTCCCGGGCGATGACCGGCACCCCGTCGAGATCACCGACCCTTCCGGGACACCTGTGGATCACGTACTGCCGCTGCGCGGAGGTCAGGCTCTCCCACCAAGCGTGAACCTGGCGTGGTGGGGTGCCCGGCACCGGAATCTCAGCCGCTGGAACGAAGCCCCGGTGTGGATCGGCGGGGTCGTATCCGGGAACCAACTGGCGAAGGGCGTCAGCAGCGGCCCGGTCGGCCTGTTCGGCCATGTCGAGCGCGGCGTCGATGTCGTCAAGGACCGACCCGATCCGGTGCACGATCCGTTCCCGGTGCGCGGGGTCGGTGTTCACGTCGTCGCCGATGTAGCTGACCTTCTCACCGTCGTCACTGACGATGGCGGGAATCCTGGCCGCCCGGTCCAGCGCGTCCAGCAGCATCCCCTGGGCCCGCAGGAGATCGTCCGCGGCGGCCGTCAGGTGCGTGTCGATCGAGGTCAGGGGTAAGTATGTGGCGTCGACACGGCGGAGCAGATTCCGAGATCGGTCCGCAACCGCGTCGTGACCGGTGCCTTCCCAGTGCTTCGGCAATTCGAGGGTCTGCTCGTGTAGCTGGTCGCCGCGACGTTCCACCTGTCGTGCCAGGCCGGACCAGATGGCACCCAGGCGCCGCAGGTGCCCGGGGTCGAAGCGGTGCAACTGCTGGAAGGTCACCATCGTCGGTCACCTCGCCGTCAGCCCAGACCGGAGCCCGACGTCCCGAGGGAGCGCCACACCAAGGGCCTCGGCTGCCTTCGCGTCGGTCTCCTGGTAGGCGTCCGCGATCCGTGCCAATCGGCTCCCGTGGTCTGACACCGCCGAGCCGAGGCCGGAGAGGTGGCCGTGCCACAGTTTTCCCAGGGTGTCCGCTGCGGCGGCCACGGCCCAGTCCGTGGCGGATTCGTCGCTGAGTGATCTGATGGCCTCGTCGCAGTCGCGGATCAGTGCGCCGCCGATGACGGTGAGCCGGGACCCGATGCGTCGCACCGAGGGAAGGTCCACCCGGATGGTCTCATCAGCCCTCATACCCCGTTCCTCCTGACTGGCCGCTCGTGATGAGTACACGTTGGAGGAACGCGTGGGATCCGTCCAGGACGGATCTGTCGCCTGTGGATAACCGGGTACGTGCT
>DASUSI010000083.1:0-74262 GCA_036375165.1 Micromonosporaceae bacterium
TTACGACCGCGACATGACTTGTGCCTTCGGTGTTCGATTGGGCAACTCGCAGGTGACTCGGATGCGTAGGGAATTAACTGGCCGGCTGCTATTGCGGTGGTCGGGCTGTCGGACGGACTGCGATACTGTGCGTTCGTCGTCTCGTGAGCGCCACGCCGGTCAGGACGACGGCAACCCCTACGACGGAATTGAGAGCCGGGATCTCTCCGAGAACAACGGCTCCGAGCAGGATCGCTACAACCGGCAGCAGGTAGATGACGACGGAAGCGGTTGTGGCTCCGTCCTCTTGGATCAGTCGGTAGTTGATGACGTACGCGAGCCCAGTGCTTATGCCGAGAACGGTGAGTGAGGCGAGCGCGTCCAAACGCCAGACGGGTGCCTGCCAGCCACCGAGAAACGGTGTGGCAAGCGCACCGATCAGCGTGGCGGCGACGAGTTGAGCGGCGGACAGCTCCAGCGCGGACATCCCGCGCGGTGCCAGGAATCGAGCCATGTAGACGTAGCTGACGGCATAGCTGGCGGCGGCGACCAGGCAGGCCGCTGCTCCGAGGGTCCAGAACTGTGAGCCGATCTGCCAAGGCGCGAATATCAGGAGTGTCCCGGTGATGCCCAGCGCCAGGCCGGCCACTTTCCAAGAGCTGGGTTTGGGCTCCTGTTTGACCAGAACCGCCAGCAGGGCCGTCCAGACGGGGGTCGTCGCGTTGAGCATCCCGGCAACGTTCGAGTCGACCTGTTGCTCTCCGAATGCGAAAAGAAGATACGGAAGGACGTTCGCCACGGTCGCAGCGACGGCAAGGTGCAGCCACACCATCAGACCGTGCGGTAACCGCCCGTGAGCAAGATACAGCCATGCGGCGAGAACGGCCGCGCCTATTGCCAGCCGTACCGCCGTGATCTGGATCGGCGGGAAGCCACGCAGCGCAATCTTGATCCAGAGGAAGCTGGAACCCCACAGTAGAGCGAGTATCGCCACCCGGAACACACCTGCGGTCACGAGTTCAGTCCTCGATCCTCGTCACGTCGAAGCGCATCTGATCGTGGCTGTGGACGACCTCGCTCACCGCGACTTCCTGGCGCCATGTGTGTGAAAGTTCAGCGTGCCCAGCGCGGCTGCGAGTTGAGCCATGCCATCGGTGCTATTGGTGATGGCATCGGCTCCGGCTCGTATGAGTGTTCGGCGCTTGCCCGGCTTGTTGACGTAGCCGATGCTGCGGGCACCTGCGTGGCGGGCGGCGTGGATGTCGTTGGGGGAGTCGCCGACGAGTACACAGGTGTGGGGTTCGGCATCGAGCGCGGAGATGGCCCGGAGCACCGGTCCGGGGTGGGGTTTCATCCGGTCTGGTTCGGCGTACGGTCGGCCTGTCACCGTGTGGATGTAGCGGGTGAGCCGGTGGGATTCGAGGTATGACTGGATCGCGGGTTCGCTGTTGTTACTGACGATGGCGATCGGACGTTCGGCTCGGTGTGCCGCCATGATGGCGTCGGTGGCGTACGGGGTGGGATGGGCCGTTGCCACGGCAAGGAGTTCGGCACGGCGTAGCTCGTCGTCAATCCGCGGGACCAGCTCCGGGCAATGAGCGGCTGTCCACTTCAGAACCGCGAGCGGGTCCGCTTCCCGGGATGCTGCCAGCGTCAGGGCTACTCCGGCGTCTGCGAGGACGCGGCGCAGTTCCGCCGCGACAGTGTGGGCGTTGAGACGGGCGAAGATGCCGCACACCGGCCCGTCGAAGTCGAACAGGATCGGCCCGGTCTCGGCGAGAACCTTGACGACGGTGGCTGGCGGATTCATCGGCCCCACTGGTGTTCCTGGGGACCTGCTGGAGCGTTCAGGTTCAGCCGTTCCTCTGTGGAGGCGAGACCTGGTGCGCGCTGTTTCGTCACCCGTCAATCCTCGACCGGCATCGTGTAGTCCAGTCCCATCACATCAGTGCGGAGCACGAACCTTGTCACGTCGAAAGGCGCCTGATCTTGGTCGATGCTGGTGTGTAGCACCTCGATCACGGGAACGCCGGGCTGGACCCGTAGGTCGCGTGCTTCTTCCGGTGTGGGCATCCGCGCAGTGATTTCCTCCCGTGCTCGGGCCACCGCATGGCCGAGGGTCTCCAGGTATGCGTAGATCCCACCTGGCATGGGGGTACCAAGCTTGGTGAGCGGCGTACCGTTCGCGATGGTCCATGGAATGTAGGTCACGCCGTACTGCGCCGGTTCACCGTCAGCGAAGTACCAGTTCTCGCGGCGAACCACAGACTTCGCGTCGACCGGCACATTCAGCCGTTCCGCGACGTCCTCGGGCGGTGCAACGCGTTCAACGGAACGACATTCCACATCTGCGGTCCAGCCTTGTCTTGTCGCCTCCAGCCGGAAGGGCGACAACCCGGACTCGTCGCGGAGGCGACGGGAGTACCGATTGCTACCGAGCCTCATCAAGGGACGGCGTCTACGTACAAACGCGCCCTTGCCATGCTGGACATCGACCAGCCCTTCGGACTGCAAGATCTTGACGGCCTCGCTCGCTGTGTTTCGGGCGGTGGCGTACCTCTCCGCCAGCTCCCGTGACGACGGAAGTCGGTGCCCCGGCTCAAGAACTCCCGTCTTGATCGCCTGGCGTAGTTTGTCGGCGATTCGTCTGCTCGGCGGCTGCTGTGCGGCGTACCCGCTGGTCAGTTCCTGTTCCTTCCCCATGGAACACACGGTAAGACGACCTGGCTTAAGCCAGCCATTGACTCCTGGAACGAATCTCGACCGGGTCTGCGCCTCCTTGACGTTCGGCCCGGACCGCCCGTGTCTCGGCGGAGCCTCCGCTGGGGACGCGGCGAGCCGTTTACTCGTCCCAGTTGATCAAAACCGCACGCCTCACGCATCAGGGCACCTGCGATCTTGGAAAGTTATCGTCAAATAATCGCGGTAACTTTCCAAGATCTGGCCGGACCGGCGTGCAGCAGCCAAACCAATCGGGTGAACTGGGCGGGTGGTGACGAGTGGTCAGGGTTGGACCCGCTCCGGGTGCCGCACCGGGCCGTCCACGGCGAAGAGTTGACGGTCGTGCCAGCGGGCGAAGACGAGTTGCGAGATCACCGCACCGCACAGCGCCAGGAACATGTCCCACTGGGTGTCCCACACATCACCCTGGCCGGCGAGGAAGTCGACCGACCTGCCGGCGACCAGGGCAGCCCACCATTCCAACAACTCGAAAAACGCGCTGAACGCCAGACACACGCTCGTCACCAGCACGAACAACCAGCCACCCCGACGCAGCGGACTCAGCCGCAGCAGGATCTCCCGAATCAGGATCGCGGGTGTGAGGCCCTGCATGAAGTGCCCGAGCCGGTCGTACGGGTTGCGCTCCAGCCCAAACGCCGACTGCGCCCAGTCACCTAGCGGTGTCTCCGCGTACGTATAGTGACCGCCGTAGCACAACACCACCGCGTGCAGCGCGAGCAGCCAGCACAGCAGCCGGGTCAGCGGAAACCACCGCCACGCCACCAGGACCAACGGCAGCCCGACCAGCACCCACACCACTTCCAGAAACCACGTGCCAGGCACGGCCGGTGCCACCCCCGACCAGACCAGCGCCGCGACCACCACGCCGACCAGCAGCCAGCCTTCGACGCGGCCGGGCCGGCGCGGCACCCGTACCCAGTCCTGATGGAGGAACCCCGACACGGCGCCGACCCTACCCGCGGCCCCGGAAATCGCCAGGTCAGCGAGAGGCCGGATCGTAATACGAGATGACTCGTCCGAGGATGTCTGGAAACCCGAACTCGCGCCGCCGGACGGACCCGATAACGTTCACCTTGCGTACAAAGCGGCCCGGGTGGAAGGCAGAACAGTGAACGCCCGGTGACCAAGACGGAAAGGACACTCAGCGCATGATCGGTCTGGTTCTCGCAGCCGGGGCAGGTCGCCGGCTGCGCCCGTACACCGACAGCTTGCCGAAAGCCTTAGTACCAGTGGACGGGGACACCACCATTCTGGACATCGCGCTACGGAACCTCGCCGCAGTCGGACTCACCGACGTGGCCGTGGTCGTCGGGTACGCCGCGAACGCGGTCCACGACCGCCAGAAAGTCCTGGAGGAGAGCCACGGCGTCAACCTCACCCTGGTGCACAACGACCGAGCCGAGGAGTGGAACAACGCGTACTCGCTGTGGCTCGCCCGTGAGCACCTGCGCAACGGCGCACTGCTGGTGAACGGCGACACGGTGCACCCGGTCAGCGTCGAGAAGACCCTGCTGGCACACCGTGGCCCCGGAGTTTTGCTCGCGGTCGACACCGTGAAACCGCTCGCCGACGAGGAGATGAAGGTCGTCCTGGACGAGTCCGGTCAGCTCGCCCGGATCACCAAGCAGATGGACCCGGCCGGCGCGTACGGCGAGTACATCGGCGCGACCCTGATCGAGGCTGACGTGGCGGTGCCGCTCGCCCACTCCCTGGAGGCCACCTGGCGGCGCGACCCCGGCCTCTACTACGAAGACGGTTACCAGGAATACGCGGACCGGGGCGGGGAGGTGAGGACGGCGCCCATCGGCGCGGTCGACTGGGTCGAGGTGGACAACCATGCCGACCTCGCACGAGCCAGGGAGATCGCGTGCCGCTGCTAGCCCGTACCGTCACCACGCCCCTGGCGATCGAGATTCGCCGGGGTGCGATCTCGGATCTCGGTGAGATCCTCGCCGACCGAAGGATCTCGTCCGGTGGTGAGGTCGCGGTCGTGGTCGGCCCCGGACAGGGCGAGCGGATCGCCGAACTGATCAAGCCCAGCCTGGGCAAGGCGACCACGTACCGGGTTGCCGGCGGCACCCTGAACGCCGCGCTGGAACTCGGCGACCAACTCGCCAAGTGCGGCTACGACGCGGTGGTCGGCATCGGCGGTGGCAAGACCCTCGACACCGCCAAGTACGCCGCCTCCCGCTTCGGCCTGCCCATGGTCAGCGTGCCCACCAGCCTCGCCCACGACGGGATCGCCTCGCCGGTCGCCACCCTGGACCACTGCGGGACCCGCCCGTCGTACGGCGTCCACATGCCGATCGCCGTCGTGGTCGACCTGGACCTGATCGCCGCCGGCCCGGACCGGCAGACCCGCTCCGGGATCGGGGACGCGCTCAGCAACCTCAATGCCGTGGCGGACTGGGAACTCGCCCACCGCGAGCGCGGCGAGCCGATCGACGGCCTGGCGGTGGCACTGGCCCGGAACAGCGCCGAGGCGCTGCTGAACCACCCGGGCTCGATCGCCGAAGGCGGTTTCCTCACCACCCTCGCCGAGGCGCTCACCATGGCCGGCATCGCGATGGCGGTGTGCGGCTCCAGCCGTCCGTGCAGCGGTGGCTGTCACGAGATCTCCCACGCGCTGGACCGGATCGTGCCGGATGTCGCCACCCACGGCGAGCAGGTCGGCCTCGGCGCGCTGTTCTGCACCTTCCTGCGCCACGACGAGGCCAGGTTCGGCCAGCTCTCGCGCTGCCTTGCCCGCCACGGGCTGCCCCGGGTGCCCGCCGACCTCGGCATCAGCGAAGACAACCTGGTCACCGCCGTACTGGAAGCGCCGGCCACCCGGCCGGATCGCTACACCATCCTGGAGCACCTGGCGATGGGGCCCGAGGAGGTCCGGACCAAGCTCAAGGAGTACGCGCATGCGGTCGGCTGAGAGTTCGGCCGCGGAGCGGCGTCCCGGGTCATCCCGGCACGCCGCACCGGGCCGGCACCGGCCGCAGGCCAACGCCTTCTACGCCGTCAACCGGGGCGGGGGTCTCTACAGCGAAGCGGTCAGCCAGCGGATCGGCGCGGTCGTCGCGGTGGTCGCGGACCGGCTGGGGATCGCACCGACCCTGCTCACCCTGGTCAACCTGGTGATCGGGGTCGGCGCCTCGGCCGCGGTGGTGATCCTGGCCCCGGCGGCAGCCGCCGGTGACCTGCCGGCCTGGCCGCTCGGGGCGTCCGCGCTGATCGCCTGGCAGTTGGCGTACGCCATCGACTGCGCTGACGGGCAACTCGCCCGGGTCACCCGGCAGACCAGCACCGCCGGGGCACGGGTCGACATCCTCGCCGACGTGATGGTGCAGATATCGCTGGTGACCGCGCTCGGGGCGGCGGCGACGGCGTACCAGCCGGACACCCCGGCGTGGCTGGTCGCCGGCTTCGCAGCGACCTGGATGGTCAACCTGGTGACGTCCGCGATGCAGGGCAGCTCCCAGGCCGCCAGCATGATCACCAGCACCACCCTGCCGGTACGGATCGTGAAGCTGATCCGGGACTACGGCGCGGTGGTTGCCTTCTGCGGCCTGGTACTCACCGTCGCGCCGATCGCGATGATCTGGGTCCTCGTGGTGTTCTTCCTGGTGAACGGGCTGTTCCTGGTCGCCACCGTGGCCCACGCGGCGGTTCACGCGTTGCGTCCGGGGAACGGCCGTTCGGAATATCCCAGCCCGGACGTTCCCTAGGCCGGCGGACCACTGATGCGACCATGACGCAGCAGCGGGCCGGCGAAGCCCCGGTGATCGGTCCCGGGGGCCGGGCGTTCGCCGGCCTCACCGACCAGGCCTTTGCCGCCGGTGCCAACGCGGTCAACGCGCTGGTCGCCGGGGTGCTGCTGGGTCCTGCCGCGTACGGGCGGTACGTCGCCGCCATCGGGGTCGCGTTCATCACCCTGGCTGTCGCCCGCGCCTTCACCGGAGAGGTGCTGCTCACCTACACCGCCCGCGCTGACGGCGGCGACTTCCGGGACCAGGTACGGGACGCCGCCGCCACGTCGCTGTCGATCGGTGGCCTTGCCATGGTGGTGGGCGCGGGGATCTGGCTGCTCGGTTTCGAGCTGATGAGCGACCTGCTGTGGGTGCTTCCGTTCCTGCCCGCTGCCCTGCTCGCCGACGCCGGCCGGTACGCGCTGCTCTCCCACTTCCGGCCGCAACGCTCCATGATGATCACGGGCATCGCGTTGCTGACGCAGCTCGGGATGGTGGTCGCCCTGGTGCTGCGTGACGTGGTGAGCCCGGCGTGGCTGCTGGTGGCGTGGGGCATCGGAACCACCGTGGGGGCGGGGATGGCGTTGGGCCTGCTGGCGTTCAACCCGCTGCGGGGCCGGCCGCGACGCTGGTTCGCCGCCACCCGGCATCTGTCCACCTGGTTCACCGGTTCGGCCGTGCTGTCGCAGACCCAGAACTGGGTGGTGCTCTACTTCGTCGGCGGCTACCTGGGCCACGCCGAACTGGGTGGCCTGCGGATGCTCCAGATGCTGGTGCTGATGCCGGCCCAGAATTTCATCTGGGCGGTCAGCGGCCTGATCGTCCCCGGTTACTCGAAACTGTCGGAGGCGGGGAAGCTGCGTCGGATCCGGCGGCGTACCCAGACCCTGGTACTCGCCTTCACGGCGGTCGGCCTCCTGGTCGTGGCGCTGGTGCCGCTCGGGGAGTGGTTGCTGGTCCGGCTGCTGCCGGCGTACCGGGAATTCGGTGTGCTGGTGTGGCCGATCGCGATGCAGGCCGGGCTGTACCTGGTGCAGTCCCCGTTGAACGCCGCCCTGCGGGGTTTGCAACAGGCGAGACTGTCATTCCTGCAGTACGTGGTCTTCGTGGTCGTACTGCTTCCGGCCAGTCTGGTCGGTGCGGTGTCGCGCGGGGTGCTCGGTGCGGCGTACGGCATGGTCGTCGGCGCGTTCGCCGGCCTGCTGGCGGCGTACTTCTTCTACCACCGGGCAGTGCGCCAACTGGCGAAGCGGCAGGTCGTAGGCGGCGAGCCGTAACCGGTTGGCTATCCGGCCGCCCGCGCCACGTCCCGGTATATCGCGATCAACCGGCCGGTGACCACGTCCGGCGAGAACACCGCCTGGTACCGCTGCCGGGCGGGTCCGGTGAGTCCGGCGGCTTCCCGGGCGGCCCGGCCCAGGGTCTCCGCCAGCGCGTCCACAGTGGCTTCACTCACCCAGCCGGCCGGCTGTTCTTGATCCGCTCCAACCAGGAACGGCAGCCCGCCGTTGCCGGTCACCAGCACCGGGCGGGCCTCGGACAGCGCCTCGATCACCACCATCGGACACACCTCGTCCCACGTGGACGGTACGACCAGCGCGGCGGCGGAGCGCATGGCCTCCCGTACCCGTGGCGGGTCCTGCTGGCCCAGGAAGTGGACGTCCGGGCGGGAGGCCGCGACCCCGGCCACGTGGTCGCGCAGCGGTCCGTCCCCGACGATGCGCAGCCCGCCGAGCGCGTCCACCGGGTGCCGGCACCAAGCGTCCAGCAGCAGCCGGAGCCCCTTCTCCTCGCTGAGCCGGCCCACGTACAGGAACCCGGAGCCGGTGACGGTGTGCCGGCCCGGGTCGGGGACGCTGTTCGGTTTCACGGTGATCCGCTCATCGAGGATCCCGTAGTCGCGCAGGTGGCTGGCCATCGCGGTGGTGAGCGCGATGAACCGCTCCACCGAGTGCCACGTCCCCCGGTGTGCGGCCAGGGCGCTTGCCATCACCAGGCTCTGCGCCCGCGAGCCTCGGTAGCAGGCGTGCTGGACGGCCGGGTACGGGTACGTCCGGCCCCGGCAGTCGTAGCAGGGGTGCCCGTCCCGGAAGTACGTGCCGGCCGCACAGACCTGCCGGAAGTTGTGCACCGTGTGCACCACCGGCACGCCGTACGCATGCGCGGTCCGGATCACCCAAGGCGACAGCAGAGGGTACGGGTTGTGCAGGTGCAGCACGTCCGGACGTTCCGCTCTCAACAGGGTGGCCAGTTCACGTTGCGCCCGCCGGGCGTACAGCGGGGAAACCGGCAGCAGCCCCTTCTCGGCGGCTGGCAGCTCGGGGATCTCGTCCGAGCTGCGCAGGAACGGCAGCACCTCGACGCCCGCCTCGGTGAGCAGCCGCGACTCGCCGTCCACCACCGTGTTCTCCCCGGACGGCTGGCTGGAGACGTACCGGTTGTGCGCGATCACGACCTTCATGCCCGGTGAGCTACCTCCGCCGTGCGTTGCCGGGCGCATGAAACCGCCCGCGCTCGGGCATGCACGTTACCCCGACCGGAGTATGGCCGGCCGCTCGGCCGGATCGACGTGACGCAAAGCGACATTTCGCATGCGACGCCGTCGAACCGACTGTTGGGTAAGACTGGGGGAACGCCGGAGAGCTTGGGGCCAGAGCGCCGGTCGGCGAACGGACAGGTCTCACGGACGCGACACAGGGAGCTATCGCAGTGCGGCACCTAACCGGCTCCGATCAGGCCGACCAGTCCGGCGCGGTGCGTCGGCCCTACTCTGTCCCGATACGCCGACCGGCGGTGATCGCCGTGGCCGCGGCGACCCTGGTGGCGGCGGTCGTCGTCGGGGTCTGGTGGGGAACCCGCAGCGGCGTGGTGGACGGGCTGGGCGCGACGCTGGCGGTGGTGATCGCCGTCGGGGTGTTCGCCGTCGCGGTCTCGCTCCCCGGCAAGACCCCGCAGGGACTACTGCTCGGGATCGGCATCCCGTTCGCCGCCATGATGGCCTGGACCCGGCTGGACCAGCCCGGCTACGTCTGGCTGGTGACCGGCGTCGTCGGCGTGGCCGCCGTGGTCTGGACCTACCCGTGGTGGCGCGACGCCGGGCACCTGCCACGGCTCGGCGGGTTCTGGTTGGCGGTCGGGCTGTGGCTGACCGGCTCGGTCAGTGCGCTACTGCTCGGCAAGGTGAGCGTGCTGGCCGGCCGGGTGGTGTACGGCGGGTTCGCCGTGGTGGTCGCGCTGCTCGTGTTCCAGACGCTGTGGCGGCGTGGCCGCGACATCTCGGTCGGGGTCGCAGCCGGCCTGATGATCTGCCACGCCCTGCTGCTCGCCCTCGGCTCGCAGTACGTCTTCGAGACCAACGAGTTCCACGCCACCTCCGAGAGCGCCTGGGGGTACGCGCAGTCCAGCCGGTTCTGGGGCGGCCCGTGGCTGGTGTACCACCCCAACTTCATCGCGATGACCGGCCTGCTGGTCGCGATCCGGATCGGCGCGGATGCCCGGTTCGCGGCCTGGCAGCGGCTCGCCGCGGTCGGCAACGGTGCCCTGCTGCTCTACATCGCCGATTCGCGTACCTCATTGCTGATGGCAGGTGTCGCCTCGGTGACATACGGCCTGCTGCACATCTGGCGCAGCGGGCTGCCCCGGTTCCGGTTCTGGACCTGGTTCACCACCCCTCGGGCCCGCTGGGTGCTCGCCCACGCGCTGCTCCCCCTCGCGGTGACGTTCCTGGTGTTCGGCGCGGCGGGCGGCACCGACATGTTGTTCAAGCAGCGGTACGCGCAGCCGGCCGCGCAGTTGACACCCGCCCAGCAGGAGGAGTCCCGGCGTAACGTCAACGCCGCACTCTCCGGCCGGGCGGACGTCTGGGGGATGATCTTCCAGGACTTCCGCCGCGACAGCGTGGTGGAAAAGGGCTTCGGCAACACCGACTTCCCCCGCGGCGAGATCCTGCGCTACAAGGACCCGGCCGACCCCGGGTACTCCGGTCAGCCGGAGTTGAGCGCGGACAACGTGCCGGTGGGGTCGCTGCGTCGGGGCGGTGTGGTCGGCCTGCTCCTGATCGTCGCAGGGGCGGGGCTCCTGCTGGGGCGAGTGTTCCGGCGTGGGGTGCCGGTCTGGATCCCGGTGCTCACCGTGGCCGGTCTGGCAAGCGTGATCTCCGAGGACGAACTGGTCGGCACGACCCCGCTCTGGATTCTGGTGTTCGCCGGTGAGGTGTGGATGTACGTTCGGGCCCGGGACCGGCTGCCGGAGTCCGAGCAGGACTCCCCGACCCGGGTGCCCGCGTAGCCTGGTCACCATGCCCGAACTGCCCGAGGTGGAGGCGCTCGCCGCGTACCTGCGGGAGCGGGCGGTCGGTCACCCGGTCCGCACGGTCGAGGTCGCGGCGATCAGCGTGCTGAAGACGTACGACCCGCCGCCGGCCGCGCTCGAAGGCACCGTGGTCACCGACGTCCAACGGTTCGGCAAGTTCCTGGACCTGGTGTGCGGGCCCGAACTGCACCTGGTCGTCCACCTCGCGCGGGCCGGCTGGCTGACGTACAAGGAGAACCTGCCGCCCCGGCCGGCACGGCCCGGAAAGGGACCGCTCGCGTTCCGGTTGCGGCTGGACGACGGCTCCGGCTTCGAGTTGACCGAAGCGGGCACCCAGAAACGGCTGGCCTGCTACATCGTGCGGACCCCGGCCGAGGTGCCAGGGATCGCGCGGCTGGGCCCCGACCCGCTGGAACTTGACGTGGCGACCTTCGGTGACCGGATCCGTGCGCAGCGGGCACAGCTCAAAGGTGTACTGACCGACCAGACGGTGTTCGCGGGGGTCGGCAACGCGTACAGCGACGAGATCCTGCACGCCGCGAAGCTGTCCCCGTTCGCCCGTGCCGACCGGCTCACCGACGACCAGGTGACCCGGCTGCACCAGGCGGTCGGGGATGTGCTGAGGGACGCGGTCGACCGCTCCGTGGGGCAGGCCGCCGCCACCCTCAAGTCCGAGAAGCGGTCCGGCCTCAAGGTGCATGCCCGGACCGACCTGCCTTGTCCGGTGTGCGGGGACACGGTACGGGAGGTGTCCTTCAGCGACTCCAGCCTGCAGTACTGCCCGGCCTGCCAGACCGGGGGGCGGGTGCTGGCGGACCGTAGGCTCTCCCGACTGCTCCGGTGACCGCACCGGTTCGGGGGACCGGGACTCGACACGCGAACCGGGACCGAATAGTGTCGGCCGGTCGTCGTTGGGTATTCAGGCTCACATGTCACACTGATGGGGCTGTGAGCGGAGGTGTCTCCGGGCACATCCACTCGCCCCGGCGACGGTCCCAGGTACGGAGCAGCAGGACAGGTGAGGTTCCCGCGAGTCCGCTCGCGGAGCGGTGGGAGATCGGGGCGAGGCACCGGTCGGGTGGCCGGTGCCGGCAGGATCACGTCACGGCGAGGCGACGACGAGTGAGTACGCGGGAAGTGACAGGGATCCGGAACCGGCTCCCCGCACCGCTGTGTCCCGACATGCCCCGGCCGTACCACCCAGCACTGGAGGACACACCGCTGTGACGACCAGCCTGCAACGCCCGACGAGTGGCTCGGCGACTCCCACGGCACCGGGACCGGTAACGCCATCGACGGGGGACGTGGCAGGTCTCACACTGCCCTCCGCGACGGCTGTGACCACTCCGGAGTCACCGGAGACCAACGGCGTCACCCGCTCGGCGTGGTTTCGGCCGCAGCGCATCAGCCGGTGGCACCAGCCGTACGCCGCGATCCTGGTCCTGACCGACTTCATCTGCGCGGTCGCGGCCAGCGTGCTGGCCGTCACGAAGTGGCCCCAGGCCGCCGCCGGGTTCAACACCCCGGAACAGATGTACCTGATCGGCATGGTGCTGCTGCCGCTCGGTTGGTTGGTGGTGCTGTGGGGTCATGGCTGCTACGACCGGCGGTACCTCGGGCTTGGTACGGACGAGTTCAAGCGGGTGGTCCGGGCCTCGCTGACCGTTGTCGCGATCGTCTCGTTCCTCAGCCTGACCCTGAAGGCGGATCTGTCCCGGCTCGCCACCTCGACGTCTCTGCTGGCCACGCTGATCTTTCTGTTGATCACCCGGTACATCGCCCGCCGGCTGCTGCACCTGCTGCGCAAGCAGGGAGCCTGCGTCCACCGGGTGCTCCTGGTCGGGTCACTGCCGGACGCACTTGAAGTCAGCGTCGTGGTGGCCCGGAACCCGTTCGCGGGCTTGATCCCGGTGGGGGTTTACCTGACCCAGGGCCGGGCGGCGGCCCGCGGTGGCCAGACCTCGCTGCCGGTGTACACCTCACGGGACCGGGACGTGGTGACCCTGGTACACGACCTGGGTGCCGACACGGTGGCGGTGTGCGGGTCGGCCGGCTCCAACTCCACCGACCTGCGGCGACTCGCCTGGCAGCTCGAGGGCACCGGCATCGACCTGATCGTGGCCCCGCAGCTCACCGACATCGCCGGCCCCCGGGTGCACATCCGACCGGTGGAGGGCCTGCCGCTGCTGCACGTGGAAGAGCCCACGATCTCGGGTGTCGGCTGGCTGACCAAGTACCTGATGGACCGCGCGGTCGCCGCGATCGGGCTGATCGTGCTGTCGCCGCTGCTGGTCGCCACGGCCATCCTGATCAAGGCCACCAGCCCCGGCCCGGTGTTCTTCCGGCAGGGCCGGGTCGGCCGGGAGGGCAAGAAGTTCCGGGTCTGGAAGTTCCGCACCATGTACGTTGACGCCGAGCAGCGTTTGGCCCAGGTGATCGACCAGAACGAGGGCGACGGCCTGCTCTTCAAGATCCGTAACGACCCCCGGATCACCTCGGTCGGGCGCTGGATGCGGCGTACCTCGATCGACGAGCTGCCGCAGCTGATCAATGTCCTGAAAGGCGAGATGTCCCTGGTCGGTCCGCGCCCGTTGTACGCAGAGGACGGCGACTTCCTCGGGGACGTACGGCGTCGGCTGCTGGTCCGGCCCGGCATCACCGGGCTGTGGCAGGTCTCCGGTCGCTCCGACCTTTCCTGGGACGACGCGGTACGGCTGGACCTGTACTACGTGGACAACTGGTCGCTCGCGTTCGACCTGGTGATCCTGTGGCGCACGCTCAGCGCGGTGCTCCGCAGCAAGGGCGCCTACTGACGCCACTCCCGGTGATCTCGAAGCCCGCCTGAACAGTGAAGGCGAGTTTCTGGGACTTCGCCGTCCGTGCAGCGGACTCCCGGGTGCCGTGCGTCCCTGGGGCGTACGGGAGGTGTCATGGACGACACGATGACCTTCGAGGAGTTCGTCAACACGAGGTCTCAGGGACCCCGATTCCCGGCTGCTGTTCTGGTCGGTTGATGACCAGACCGGCTACGCGATTCTCGATCTCGGAGCGATCAGGTAGCCGAACTGGGGTGCGGCCCGGGTACCGGGCCGCACCCGCTCAGTGCAGTCCGGCCTCCCGTAGCAGCAGATCCGCCAGCCTCCCGGTGTCTGGTACGCCACGGGCGGCGAACCACGTGGCGACCACCGTCGCGTCCCGTTCCAGGAAGCCGGGTCCCTGCGGGTTGGCGACCACGTCCACCACCTGCGGCAGGTCGATGATCAGCAGCCGCCTGTCGTGGACCAGCAGGTTGTACGGCGACAGGTCGCCGTGGGCCAGCCCCAGCCGGGCCATCGTGACCAGGGCGTCGACCAGTTGCTGCCAGAGGTCGGGAAGGTCGTCCCCGGCACGGACCTGTGCCAGCCGCGGCGCGGCCACCCCGCCCGGGTCCCCGACGAACTCCATCAGCAGCTCGGTGCCCATGATCTGGACCGGGTACGGCACCGGCACCCCCGACTCGTACAGCCGGCACAGCGCCCCGAACTCCGCCTGCGCCCACTGACCGGCGATCAACTGGCGGCCGAAACTGGTCCGGTTCGTCATCGCCCGCATCTCCCGGGAGCGGCGGACCCGCCGGCCTTCCAGGTACCCGGCGTCCCGGTGGAACAACCGATGCTCCGGGTTCCGGTACCGCTTGCTCGCCAGTAGACAACTCCGGCCGTCGCCGGGCACCGCCCGCTCCAGCAGGTGGACGTCGGCCTCCTTGCCGGTTTTCAGCACACCCAGGTCGGTGTCGACCGCTGCCAGCTCGGTCACCAGCCATTCCGGGTACGGTTCGGGACCGCGCTCGCCGGCCGTGGAGACGTCCCAGGTGGACCACCGGTCGCCGGCCGGCAGTCCGTCGGTCGCCTCGTCGAAGGTGTCCGGTTCAGCGACCTGCGATCGGAGGCGGGTGTCGTCGTTGTCGTCGTCAAAGCGCTGCCGCCTGCGACGGATCGGTGCGAAGTCACGCACTGGTGGGTTCTCCTTCGAGGTCTGGATGCCCCCACCAGGGCCTGGCGTGGTCGCCGGTCAGACGGTGCCGGTCAGAAGATACCGGTCACGGTGCGGCACCAGGTCGCTGGTGGAGGCGGGGAAGGGGTCGGCGAAGGCCGCCCCGACAGCGGGCGTACGCATGACTCGACCTCCTTCTCACCCGGGCCTCGACTCAGGCGTGGTCTGTGGTGACGTACGAGTTTCGCAGCACTCGGCCGGCTCACGCCAGCGATTTACAGCCGGTCACCGGACGAGCTGGCCGGCTCGTCCGGTGGCACGATCAAACATGTGACCTCCCCGGAACCCGGAGCCCAGATTCACGCCACACACCCGTTCGCCGACCCGGCGGGTGTCCGGGGGCCGGTACGCCGGTTCCGGGCCAGGATGCCCGCCCCGGTCACGCTCTGGACCGCGAACGACGATCCCCGCCCAGCAGGGCTCACCCTCGCGTCCACGCAGGTCGTGGACGGCAACCCCGGCCGGGTATTCGGTCAGCTGGACGCCGACTCCGACCTGTACGAGGCGATCCACCACACCGGTGCGTTCACGGTGCAGTTGCTGGCACCGCGACATCAGGACCTGGCGGACCGGTTCGGGGGTCTCGCACCGGCCCCGGGCGGCCTGTTCCGGGGCGGCGAGCGGTGGCGGGACACCGCGTTCGGGCCGGTGCTGGAGGACGTCGGGTCCTGGGTCGGGTGCCGCCTGGCCACGACCCGGGACGCCGGCTGGGGACGCCTGATCGAAGGCACCATCGAGGAGGTCACGGTGGGTGATGACGAGCCGCTGCTCTACTACCGCGGCCGGTACCACCGACTGGGCTGACTAGGCTGGTTGATTGTGGTCGATGTCCCGGAGCGGTTCGGCGAGGGTCACCGGATGCTGGTGACCGGGGGTGCCGGTTTTGTCGGATCGCACCTGGTGGACGCGTTGATCGGGCGCGGCTGCGACGTCGTCGCGGTCGACAACCTGAGCTCGGGTTGGAAGGACAACCTGCTCCACCTCGTCGACCACCCGCGGTTCACCCTGGTGGAGGGAGACGTCGCGGCGGGCCTCCCGGAGGACCTGGAGATGGCACGGCGGTTCGACGCGGTACTCCATTTCGCCTGCCCGGCCAGTCCGGTCGATTTCGAGCGGCTGCCGGTCGAGATCCTGAAGGTGGACTCGCTTGGCACCTTCCACTGCCTGGACCGGGCACTGGCGGATGGGGCACGGTTCCTGCTCGCGTCCACCTCCGAGGTGTACGGGGACCCTCAGGTACATCCGCAGCCGGAGTCCTACCGCGGCAACGTGAATCCGATCGGGCCGCGTAGTGCGTACGACGAGGCGAAGCGGTTCAGCGAGGCCGCCACCATGGCGTATCGGCGACGGTACGGCCTGGACACCGGAATTGTCCGGATCTTCAACACGTACGGCCCCAGGATGCGCCCCGACGACGGGCGGGCGGTCCCGACGTTCATCTGTCAGGCGTTGCGGGGTCAACCGCTCACCGTCACCGGGGACGGCTCGCAGACCCGGTCCATCTGCTACATCGACGACCTGGTACGGGGCGTCCTCGCGGTCCTGGACTCCGACCTCGACCAGCCCGTGAACTGCGGTACGGAGCACGAGCTGTCGATGCGGGAGTTGGCGGAGACCATCGTGCGGCTCGCCGGCTCGGCCTCGGAGATCACGTACGTGGCACGCCCGGCGGACGATCCGAACCTGCGCCGTCCGGACCTGACCCTGGCCCGTACCGTGCTGGGCTTTCAACCGTCGGTGACGCCGGAGGAAGGACTCCGACGCACCATCGACCACTTCGCCCGACATCTGGGCATCGGCAACTAGCCGGACTGGCCGGGATCCACTCGCCCGCGGCCGATTTTCGGACACGCCGGGATCAACGGCCCCGGCTCGTCGGGTTTCTCGACCGGGCTCTCTACCCTGGGGGCATGTCGACACGTCCCCCCCTCCCTGGTAGGGCAATCCTGGGCCGGACCACCCCGGCCTCAGGCGGTTACGGCACCGATTACTACGGTCACCGGTCTGGTAGCCACGGCGGTGGGTACAGCGGTGGTTACGGCGGCGGGGGCGGCGACTACGACGACGACGGCTATGGCCGACGCGGCAGGGTCCGTCCCCGCTGGGGCCGGATCTTCCTGGTACTGCTCGGCGTGGTCGTGGTGCTCGCCTTGGTGGCCGGGCTTGGGGCGTGGGCGTACGTCTCCTCGCTCAACGACGACATGCGCCGGACGGACGCGTTCGCGGGTCTGGACGGACATCGGGCACCGAAGGCGGTGGCCGGGCCGCTGAACATCCTGCTGCTCGGCTCGGACTCCCGGGACCCGGACGCGAAGCAGGACAGCGGCAAGTGGCGTACCGACACGATCATCCTGCTGCACGTGCCGTCAACCCACGACAAGGCGTACCTGATCTCGCTGCCTCGTGATCTCTGGGTACAGGTGCCGGAGAGCCCGGACGGTAAGCACGGCGGGGTGCGGGCGAAGCTGAACGCGGCGTACGCCTGGGGTGGACCTCCGCTGATGGTGCAGACCGTGGAGAACTTCACGGGGGTCCACATCGACCACGTGGCGATCGTCGATTTTTTTGGTTTCAAGCAGGTGGTCGACGCGGTGGGCGGGGTCCGGTTGTGCCCGGAGATGCCGCCGGGGCAGGACAGCTTCAAGTCGATCCACAAGCCGTTCCGCACCTTCAAGAAGGGCTGCCAGATGATGAGCGGCAAGGTGGCCCTGGACTACATCCGGCAGCGCAAGCAGTTCCCGACCGGCGACTTCGCCCGGATGAAGCACCAGCAGGACTTCCTCAAGGCGCTGATGGACAAGGCCACCTCTAACGAGGTGTTCACCGACCCCGCCGCGATGAACGCATTCCTGCGGTCGGTGACCAAGGCGGTGATCGTGGATGACGATTTCTCGTTGCTCGACATGGCGATCCAGTTCCGCAAACTGCGCAGCAAGGATTTGATCTTCATGACCAGCCCACACCGGGGCACCGGCATGATCGACGGCCAGAGCGTGATCGTCTCCGACAAGGAGAAGGCGGCGTCGCTGTATGAGGCTGTCGCCAACGATCAGGTCGCGGAGTGGGTGAAGCAGAACCCGCCGAAGAAGAACCGGTGATTGTTGCTTCGGTCACGTGCCTGTGCGGTGACGGATTGCCTCTGGGCGACGCTTCATAGTTACGGTGACCTGAGTGGGTGTCGTACAACCGGCCGGGAACCGTACAGTGTTCGCAGCCGTTGACCGGATTGCGATTGCGAGGCTCGATTGGGCGGCAGACACCGACCGTATGAAGGTGCCCCCCGAAGTCCCTGGTGGGCACTCCTTCTTGTGGTCTTCGGCGCCATCATGATGCTGGGTTCGGGCGGTGTCCTGGTCGGCGGCACGCTGCTGATCGGCAACCTGTCGAGCAACGTGGAGACCGGCAACCTGCTCGGTGACGCCAAGGCCCCCGAGGAGGCCCGCGCCGCCCTGGAGGGGCCGATCAACATGCTGCTGCTCGGCACGGACCGCCGGAAGGGTTGGTCCGCCTGGCAGAGCGACACCATCATCATGGTCCATATCCCCAAGGAGCACGACCGCGGGTACCTGATCTCCTTCCAGCGGGACACGCTGGTGGACATCCCCGCCCACCGGGACGCCGGGTTTCGGGGCGGGCGGGACAAGCTGAATGCCGCGTTCTCGTACGGCGGCCGGCGGTCGAACGGCAAGTTCAGCGTTGCCGGTGGATTCCAGTTGATGGCCAAGACCATCAAGAAGATGAGTGGGCTGTCCATGAACACCGGCGCGGTGATCGACTTTCAGGGGTTCCTGAAGACGGTCGAGGTGCTCGGCGGCGTGAGGATGTGTGTCGAGGCCCCGGTGGGCAAACAGACTTTCAGGTCGATCCACAAGCCGTTCCGCACCTTCAAGAAGGGCTGCCAGCACCTCAGTCCCGCGGAAGCCCTGGACTATTCCCGGCAGCGGTACCAGTTCGACGAGGAGCCCGGCGGAGGCGACTTCGCCCGGATGCGACACCAGCAACAGTTGATCAAGGCGATCCTGAAGCAGGCGCTCAGCAAGGGCTTTGATGACCCGACAAAAATCCCTTCACTGATCAAGGCCGCGGGCAAGTCGCTGCTGCTCGATCAGAGCATCCCTCTGGACGAGATGGCATGGGCGCTGCGCGGTATCAGTCCGGACAACCTGACCGCCCTCAAGGTGCCGGTCCACGCCTACAACGAGAACGCGATCTCGTACCAGAAGCTCACCGACGGCAAGGCGGACACCCTGTTCCAGGCGATCAAGGAAGAGAAGCTCGACGGTTGGATTCTGCGTAACCCCGAGTTCGTCAACCCGATGTAACCGTAAGATCCAGTCGCTGCCCGATCACCACGCCCTTAAAGTGGAATGTAACGCGCAGTAATGGCGATGGTCGCCGTGTGCTGCGCTGGAGGGATCTGTGGCGCGCGGCAGCGTACGCCGCGGCACCCGGCCACGAGGCCCTTGGTGGGCCTGGGTCTGCGTGGTGGTCGGCACCGTGCTGACCGTCGCGTCGGGCGGGGCCCTGACTGGCTTCAACGTCCTGGCGGACCGGTACACCAGTGGCATCGCCAAGGATGACCTGCTGGGTGACGCGGGTAGGGACGGAGGCGTTGGGGCGACCCTGTCGGGCACGCTCAACATCCTGCTCGTCGGTTCCGACTACCGGAAGAACCGCAAGCTGAAGGGCACGCTGTGGCGTGCCGACACCGTGATGGTGCTGCACGTGCCACGTGACCATGATCAGGCGTATTTGATCTCGTTTCCTCGTGACACTCTGGTCGACATACCGGCTTCCAAGGATGGTCGCTGGAAGGGTGGCGAAGACAAGATCAACGCCGCTTTCATGCACGGGGGGAACGGCGCGGGCGGCTACCGGTTGCTCGCCAGAACCCTCTCGGACCTGATGGAGGTACGGTTCGACAGCGGTGCCGTGGTCGATTTCTACGGCTTCGTCAAGGTCGTGCAGGCACTGGGCGGTGTCGACCTCTGCATTGAGACCCCGAAAGGAAAGCAGAAACTCCGGTCGATCCACCCGCCGTACCGGGTCTTTGAGAAAGGTTGCCGACACTACGACGGCCACGCCGCCTTGGACTATGTACGGCAGCGCAAGCAGTTCAGGGACGGCGACTTCGCACGGATGCGTCACCAGCAGGAGTTCCTCAAGGCGCTGCTGCGGCAGGCCCGGGAACAGGGCCTGCACCGGGACCTGGGCAGGCTGGACCGGGTGATCCGGGCCGCCGGCTCGTCACTGACCATCGACAACCGGCTACCAGTGGCCGACCTTGCCTTCACTCTACGTAATATCCGTCCAGAGAATCTGACAGCGATCCAGGTCCCGGTTGAGGGGCGCAACGAGGGAACCTGGTACGCCGAACTGGTCCGTCCGGCTCCCAGCCTCTTCCAGGCGGTTCGGGACGAGACGGTGGCCGTCTGGGCCACCCGACATCCCACGTACGTCAATCAGCTGACGTGAGGATCGTTCCGGTAGGGTCTGTGCGAGATTTCGTCTCAAGGAGCGATCTGATGCAGCCGTCCGTACCCAGCGTGACCGTCGATCAGGTGCCCCCCGAGGCGTTCCTGCTCGACGTACGAGAGCCGGATGAGTGGACGGCCGGTCACGCGCCGGGTGCGTACCACCTGCCGATGCAACAAGTACCGGCCCGGATGGCAGAGGTTCCCATGGACGGTGAGGTTCTGGTGGTGTGCCGGATGGGTGGGCGCTCCGCTCAGGTGGTGGAGTTTCTGCGGGCCAACGGCTGGGACAACGTGATCAACCTGGACGGTGGGATGCGCGCCTGGGCGGCTGCGGGTCGTCCGCTGGAAGCCGAGAACGGCACGCCCCCGGAGGTCATCTAGGGGACCTACGGCTGGCGTGCCGGCCCCAAATGCCCCACTGGAAGGCTGCGCTCCGGGCGTTGGGACGGTACGGTCGGTTTGAGCCATTTCACAGGCCCTGACGGAGGCAGGAGGTGTCGGTGCGGCCGGCACGGGGTGACCGGGTTGGGGACAGCCCGCAACCGCGCTTCTTCATACCCAGCACCGCTGGATCCGTCCAGCGGCAGCTCACAGTGCCGCACCATGCGAGCAGTGCAGGCCTGGTACGCCGCCAGCTGACCACCGATCTCTGTGCTCAGACCTGCGGGCTGAACACCGACTTCGTCGCTGATGCCGCCGCCGTGGCGACCGAACTCGTGGGCAACGCGGTGCGGCATGCCGCACCGCTCCCCGGCGGCGTGATCACGGTCGAGTGGCACGGATATTCCGACGGCGCGGAGATCCGGGTGACCGACGGCGGCTCGGCGCAGGTTCCGGTGATGCGGGTGGTCACCCCCGAGGCGGTGGGCGGGCGGGGGTTGGCGATCGTCGCGACCCTGGCCACCCGATGGGGTGTCGCACCGGTCGAGCGGGGCCGGTGCGTGTGGGCCTGGCTCGGAGCGGCGTCACAGGTCGCGTCCTGACGGAGTCGCCGGCACGGGGTCGTCAACAGAGTCACCGGACGGCGTGCGTAACGGATCCGCGGTGCCGACACCCTGCCCGGCATCCGGTCGCATAGGCTGTTTCGCCGTGAGCAAGCGTCGACGCCGGGCCGTACGGCCCGAGAATCCGGCCGCCCCCGGTCAGCGCACCGCGACGTCGCGGCGTGTCAAGAAGCAGAAGGTACGGGACGTCTTCGTGGCCCGGCCGTTCCAAGGCCTGGCCGACGAGGTCGAATGGATCGCGATGCGGGAGCTGGTCCCCTCGGCCACCGCCCCACTGCGACTCGCCCCGGAGTACGCCGAGCGGGCCGCCGGCCGCGAGGTGGTGCTGGCGACCGTACTACCGCTGGCCTGGCCAGCGATGACGAGGACCGACGGGCGGGTGTTCCTGGGCCTGCAACGGCAGTTCAGTTCCGGGGACGTCAGCCGGGACCTCGCCGCCGCTCTGCTCTCCGCCCTGGACACCGAGCCCGGTGGCACGGTGGACGTGCCGCCGTTGCCGGGACCGGGACCCCGGCTGCAGGACGTGCTCGCCGACGGCGGCCTGGACGTCACACTCCACCAGGGCTTCGACTTCTGGATCGAGGACGGCGCCGACTCCGACCCCAACGTGCGGGCGAGCCTGGAGCGGGCCAACGAGTCGATCCAGCCGACGGTGCGACTGAAGGCCGCGCCAGCGGCGTACTGGTGCCAGGTTCTGGACCGGGCGCATGTCCGCTGGGTCCTGCCCGAAGACGAGGACACCGCGCTCAACGCGCTGGCACGGCTCGCCCCGGCCGGGTCGCTGAGCCTCGGCGAGGGCACCAAGTTTGCCGGGATGTTCCGCGCGCACGGACTGCTGGTGCCGGTCTGGGATCTGCCCCGGGACGCCGAAGCTGCCAGCTGGGAAGAGCCGTTCTCCGAATTCGGGAAGCGGTACGCCGAGGCGCTCGCCGTTGCCGAGCCGCTGTCACCCGACCAGCGCCGGGCCCGTCAGGGCCTACTCGGTCGCCAGCTCACCCTCCGGTAGCCCGGGGTCAGATCGGGTCCCGGACGATCGGGCAGGACATGCACCGGGGCCCGCCCCGGCCCGAGCCGAGTTCGGATCCCGGGATCCGGATCACCTCGATGCCGGCATCCTCCAGCCGGGCATTGGTTTCGGTGTTCCGTTCGTACGCGACACACACCCGGGGGGCGATGGCGAGGGTGTTGTTGCCGTCGTCCCACTGTTCCCGTTCCGCGGTGACCGGGTCCAGCCCGGTGTCGATGATCCGCAGGGTGTCGATGCCCATGGCCTTGGCGGCGGCCGTCAGGAACGGTTCCGGTCCGCTCACCATCGGCTCACCGTCCTGCCCCGGACTCAGCGTGTACGCCGCCAGCGAGTCGGCGACGACCGGGTACATCACCACCGAGTCAACGTCGACCATGGTGCAGACCGTGTCCAGGTGCATCGTCGCCCGCTCCTGGGCGATCGGCACCACCAGTACGGTGTGGGCCAGTCCGGCCGCGAAACACCGCCGTGCCAGCCGCTCGGCACCCGAGGGCATGGTGCGTTCCCCGACACCCACGGCCAGCACTCCCGGTGCCAGCAGCAGGACGTCGCCACCCTCCACGTGTTCCAGCGTGGAGTCGTACAGCAGCCCGGTGTCCCCGAACCTCGGGTGGTAGCGGTAGACCACGCCGGTGAGCGTGGTCTCCCGATGCCGGGCCGGCATCGCCAGACTGGTCACCGCGGCCTGGTCGCCTACCCAGGTGGAGGAGTCCCGGGTGAACAGCAGGTTCGGCAGCGGGTCGATCACGAAGTCGTGCCGGTCCATCAGGGCGTACACCAGGCTGTGGCCGGGCGTCCCGGCCGAGGGGCCGGCGCCGGTGTGCAACTCCTCGTGCGCCAGCCCGGCGATCAGCACGTTGGCCAGGCCATCGGGGTCCAGGTCGTCCAGGTATCCGGCCACCCGGTGCCGAAGCGTGTCGCCGAGCCGTACGTCCGACAGCACCGCCCGGGTGGCGTGCTCCCGGGCGGCTGGAAGAGCCAGCGTCTCGGCCAGCAATGATCCGAGGTACAGGACCTCGACTCCCCGGTCGCGCAACGCCTTGGCGAACGTGTCGTGCTCCTCCCGGGCCCGGTCCACCCAAGGGATCCCGTCGAACAGCAACGAGTCGTTGTTGCGTGGGGTGAGCCGCTTCAGCTCCGGCCCGGGTCGGTGCAACAGCACCGAACGGAGCCGGCCGACCTCGCTGTCGACGAATCCGTTCATGCTCCGGAGCCTAGCCTGATGGATGTGGCATCCGTCCTGGTTGTCCCAGGTCTGGCACGGTCCGGGTGGTGTGGCGGACACCAGCGGCACTCCGATCGCGGTGCTTGCGGTCAAGCGGTACCGTCTCGTGTCCGGAGGGGCCATGGAGCGTAACGGGAGGCGCGGTGCCGCACGTCGAGCTGTCGCTCTCCGATGAGGGAGGGTCCGAGGAACCGCGCCGGGAGGGCCCCTGGGCCGGCCGGGTATCCCCGGTACGGCATTGGGCGCGGACGGTTGCCGAAGCTGACGATCCCTGCGTGGTGCTCGACGTGGACGGGATGATCGTAGCCAGCTCCCAGTCCTGCCGTGACCTGCTCGGCACCGATGGCCGGCTCGCGCCGGCCGGCTCGCCGCGGGACTGGTCCGGCCGAGGGCTGCTTGACGTGTTGCGACTGGTCGACCTCACCGCGGCGGGTGGGCCGCTGGCGACGTGGGAGGCTGAACGGATCCCACCGTTGCTGGCCTTGGCCACCGGAAATCTGGCCCGGGGACTGATCCGGGTACGACTCGGTGACCTGACCCGTACGGTCGACGTGGTCAGCACGCCGGTCTCGGACGGTGCGGCGGTCAGCGGATCGCTCAGCTTCTTCCGTCGCATCTGACCAGCGGGTCAGGTTCCCCGCCCGCCCTGTCCGCGGCGTAGCCTTCGTTCGTGCTGGATCTGGACCTGCTCCCGGAGTCGTACGCGATCTGCCGGCTGCCCGCGGGCACCCCGCTGCCCGGCAAGCTGCCCGGCGAGGGCGGTGTTGTCGCGGTCACCTGGACCGCCGACGAGGTGTCCGTGATCTGCCCGGTGGACCGGGTACCGCCCGAGGCACAGGCCGAAGACCCGTGGCGGTGCCTGCGCGTCGCCGGCACCCTGCCACTCACCCTCACCGGGATCCTCAACTCGCTCACCGGCCCGCTCGCCGAGGCCCGGGTCAACATCTGCGCTTTCTCCACATACGACACCGACTACCTGCTGGTGCCGGAGGTACGGCTGGCCGAGGCGATCGCGGCGCTGACCGCCGCCGGACACCGGATCCGGGGATCGTAGCGGCGGCTGGCTCGATCCCGACGGATAGTCTGGCGGACATGCCCGGCGTACCTCCGACCCGGTTCACGTACCTCGGCCCCGAGGGCACCTTCAGCGAACAGGCGCTGCGGCGGATCCCCGCCGCCGAGCGGGCCGAGCTGATCCCGGCCCGCAGCGTGCCGGAGGCCATGGACGCGGTACGCGGCGGTGACGCGGACGCCGCGTTGGTGCCGCTGGAGAACTCCGTGGAGGGCGCCGTCGGGGTCACCCAGGACGAGCTGGCGAACGGCGAACCGCTCGTGATCGTCCGTGAAGTGGTGCTGCCGGTGACTTTTGTGCTCGCCGCCCGGCCCGGCCGGGGGCTCGACGGTGTCCGCGACATCGCCAGCCACCCGCACGCCGCGGCCCAGTGTCGCGGCTGGCTGCGGCGCCACCTGCCGGACGCGTCGACCGTGGACGTGCTCTCGACCGCCACGGCGGCGGCCGGTGTCGCCAAGAGCGAGTACGACGCGGCGATCTGCGCCCCGATCGCGGTCGAGCATCACCGGCTCACCGTGCTCGCCAAGGACATCGGAGACCACCCGGAGGCGGTGACCAGGTTCGTGCTGGTGTCCCGCCCCGCCCCGCCGCCGGCACCGAGCGGCAACGACGTCACCTCGATCGTGGTCTACATCGCCCACGACCGGGTGGGCTCGCTGCTCGCCGTACTCACCGAACTCGCGGTACGCGGCGTGAACCTGAGCCGGATCGAGTCCCGCCCCGTCGGGGAGGCGCTCGGCCGGTACTGCTTCTTCCTGGACTGCACCGGCCACGTGTCAGAGGCCCGGATGGGGGAGGCGTTGCTGGGGCTGCGGCGGACCAGCGCGGCAGTACGGTTCCTCGGGTCGTACCCTCGGGCCTCGGCGGAGCGGGTGACGCGGACACCAGGCACCACCGACCGGGACTTCGCCGACGCCTCCGCATGGCTGGCCCGGCTGCGCGCGGGCGGTACCGGGTGAGCGGCGTGACCCGGTTGATCTTCGTACGGCATGCCGAGAGCATCGCCAACACCACCGGGAGCCTGGACTGCGAGGTCCCCGGCCCGGCGCTGTCGCCGCTCGGGTCAGCGCAGGCGAAGCACCTTCCCGACGTGTTGCCCGCCGACCTTGACGGGTTCCCGGTACGGGCTGTCTGGGCGTCCACGATGCTGCGGGCGCAACAGACCGCCGAGCCCGTCGCCGAACGGTTGGGACTGCCGCTGCGGGTGCATCCGGCCCTGCACGAGGGACATGTGGGCGACCTGCACGCGCGGGTGGACGACGAGGCGCACCAGGCCTTGGAGGACCTGCTCGCCCACTGGCTGCTGGACGGTGACCTGAGCCGTTGCCGCCCGGACGGGGAGACTGGCGAAGACCTGGTCGAGCGGATGCGGCTGGTTCTGGCGGATGTGCTCGACGGCGCCGGGGCCGGCCCGGGTGCCGCCGTGGTGGTCAGCCACGGCGCGATCCTGCGGGTGGCGTTGCCCCAGTTGTGCGATGGTCTCTCCCCGGCGTACACCCTGGCGCACCACCTGCCGAACACCGGGCGAGTGGTTGTTGACGTGCTGGACCCGAACGGTCCGGCGCTGTGCTGCCGGAGCTGGGCGGGGGTCAGCCAACGCTAGTGCCAGGGCTCGCCGGTGATCCGCTGGTACGCGTCGACGTAGCGGCCCCGGGTGGCCGCCACCACGTCGCCCGGGATCTCGGGTCCCGGCGGCTTCCTGTCCCATCCGGTGCCGACTGCCCAGTCCCGTACGAGCTGCTTGTCGAACGACGGCTGCGCCCGTCCCGGCTGCCACAGCTCGGCCGGCCAGAACCGCGACGAGTCCGGCGTCAGCACCTCGTCGCCGAGCACCAGCGTGCCGTCCGGGGCGTGCCCGAATTCCAGCTTGGTGTCCGCGATGATCACGCCGCGTGCCGCCGCCACCTCCGCGCCACGACGGTAGACCGCCAGGGTGAGGTCACGCAGTTCGGCGGCGAGGCTGGTGCCCAGGTCCCCGGCGACCCGGTCGAAGCTGATCGGCTCGTCGTGTCCGACGTCGGCCTTGGTGCTCGGGGTGAAGATCGGTTCCGACAGCCGGGACCCGTTGACCAGCCCCGTGGGCAGCGGTACCCCGGACACCGCGCCCGTGTCGCGGTACTCGGCCAGCCCACCACCGGTGAGGTAACCCCGGGCGACGCATTCGACCTTCACCATGCGCAGCCACCGGCACCGGATCGCCCGTCCCGCCCACTGTTCGGGCACGTCCGTCGCCGAGATCACGTGGTTGGGAACCAGGTCCGCGAGCCGTTCGAACCACCAGAGTGAGAGCCGGGTGAGGATCTTCCCCTTGTCGGGGATCGGTGTCGGGAGCACCACGTCGTACACCGACACCCGGTCGGACGCCACCAGGATCAGGTCGCCGCCGTCCCGGTAGACATCGCGCACCTTGCCCGAATGCACCAGCTCCACGCCGGTGAGCGTACGGGCCGCCTGCGCTATCCGCCGAGGGCACCCAGCAGGCCGCCGCCACCACTCTGCTGCGCCACAACCGGCCCCTCACTCGGCTGGACGATCACGAAACCCTGGCCCTGGAACAGCACCTGGAACATCTCGCCGGAGCCGCCCTTGAGGATCGACTTCAACCCCTGTGACCTGTGGATCGAGGTCTGCAACTGGCTGGACCAGCCGATCACGGCGTCAGTGTCCACATACACCGGAAGCTGTGGACTCACCGGGATCACGATCGGGGAGCCGTCGCAGGTGATCGCGAGCTTGCCCTGACCGGAGAACACACAGTTGAACAGGCCGCCGCCGAACATCCCGGCGCCTTTCACCAGCGAGATCTGGTATTGCAGGCTGTTCTCGAACACCAGTACGTTGCGCCCGTTGACCGACAGGTACTCGTTGGGTTCCAGTTCGAGCACGAAGCAGTGGTTCTTGTGGTCGGCGAACCACATCTCACCTTGTCCCCGCACCGTCATCAGGGCCACGCCCTCGCCGGTCACCGCCCGTTTCAGGAAGTTGCCGACCCCCTGGCTCTTGGTCTCGATCTGGAGATTGCCCCGATACGCGACCATGGCCCCCTGACGGGCCAGCACCTCGCCGTTGAGCACGTACCGGACGCAGTACGGGTTCTGCAGGCTCATCCCGACCTGGGTCGGCGGCTGGACCATGTTCTCCGGTATGAAAACGTCGCCACGCACGTCGGTGCTCCTCAGAATCCAGGGCGTCGGCTTCAGGGGGTCGCGGGCAGGCTCACGCCGGCCAGGATCCGTCTCAACCTCTTCGCGCTGGAACAGTAGCGCGTCAGCCCCACCCGAGCTCGTGTAGCCGCCGGTCGTCGATACCGAAGTGGTGCGCGATCTCGTGGACCACCGTGATCACGACCTCGTCCACCACGTCCTCTTCGGACTCGCAGATCCTCAGGATCGGGTTGCGGAACAACGTGATCCGGTCCGGCAGCACCCCGCCGTAATCCCAACCGCGGTCGGTCAGCGCGTACCCCTCGTACAGGCCGAGCAGTTCGCCCTCTCCGGGCGGGGAGTTGTCCTCCACCATGATCACGACGTTGCGCATCATTTTCAGCAACTCGGGTGGGATCTGGTCGAGGGCCCGGCTGACCAGATCCTCGAACCGCTCGCGACTCATCTCCACCGGCACGAGCATGATTCTGCCTCCAGCCGGTGGTACCGCCGTACCCCCGGGTTTGGCGCGATGCGGAAAACTGGCCGGATGGTTAGCTCGCACCTCGACCCCCCGGACACCAACCCATCGGGCAGCGACAGCCCGGCGACGACCGACGACAAGCCGGCAGATGCTGGTGAGCCCGAGCCGGCCGTGATCCCGGAGCAGCGGTCCGGAAAGACCTCGGAACCGGGTCCGGCGCGGATGAACGGGCCGGCCGACCGCGTCTGGTCGGGGCTGGTGACCGCACTCAGCTACAGCCCGGCCACACCACGGGGATGGCTGCTCATGGCCGCCGGGATCGGTGGCACGCTGCTCATCGCCACGTCCTACCCGGCGAGTTGGCTCACCGCGACGCTGGAGCATCGCGACGGGGTCGACTCCCACGCCATGGCGCTTCACGAGGTGACCACCACACCACTGGCGTGGATGTACCGGATCGCCACCCTGGGCATGATCGCCTGCGCGTTGGCCCTGGTGTTCGTCCCCCGCGCGGCGACGCCGCCGTTGCGGATCGTCGGGTTCACCGCGGCCGGGCTGTCGCTGTACAGCGCCATGGTCGCGACACTCGTGATCACGAACGTGGGCGGAGCCCTGAACGGCGCGATGACCGTCCGGTACGGCCTTGGCCTGTACGCCGGCTACCTCGGGATCGCCGGACTCGGCTGCTTCATCGGGCTGTTCGGTCGGTTGGGCGAAGATCGCTCGGCGGTCACCCGGTGAACAGGCGACGGCTCGTGGTGGGTGCCGGCGGTCTCACCGTCCTGGCATACCTGGTGTCGCTGGGTCCGGTGAGCTGGGCCGTCGTTGATTCCACCGGGACCGCGTTGTTCGAACTCCTCGCCACCAGCAGCGCGGTCAGTTCCTTCCTGTCCGTGATGTACCTGCTACTGACCCTCGTGGTGGTCGGCCTTACCGGGGCCGGATCGCTCTCCTCGCCGCCGCGCAGCCAGTGGTACGCCGTCGGCGCGCGGTTGGCCTGGCTGCTGGACCTGGTCTGCGTCGGAGGCGTCGGCTGGCGGATCGCCCGGGGCGGGAACGGTATCGGATTCGGTCCGGGCTGGTACGTGGCGGTGCTCGCGGTGCTCGCGGCCGGGGTTGCCGCCCTCGCCGTGCCCTCACGTGGCGGGCGCGAGACTGGCCAGGATCACGGTGGCCCGGACCTGGCCGCCGGGTAGGCTCGGTTGCCGTGTTCATCCGACGACGGCGCTCATACCCCCGCGGGGGGCCCACGTGATCGACCTGCGTGCGTTGCGCGAAGACCCTGACCGGTTCCGTGCCAGCCAGCGTGCCCGGGGCGAGTCCGAATCCCTGGTTGACGACCTGTTGGCCGCGGACCAGCAGCGCCGGGCGGCGGTGTCGCGGTTCGAGGTCCTGCGTGCGGAGCAGAAGCAACTCGGCAAGCGGGTCGCCAAGGCACAGGGCGAGGAGAGACAGCTGCTGCTTGCCCGTACCAAGGAACTGGCGCAGCAGGTGAAGGCGGCCGAACTCGCCGGCACCCAGGCCGAGGCGGCACTTCGTGCGGCCCAGCTCGCGGTCTCGAACCTGGTCGAGGACGGCGTGGTCGCGGGTGGCGAGGACGACTTCGTGGTGCTGCGAGAGGTCGGTGAACGACCGGACCTCCGGGAGCCGCGCGACCACCTCGAGTTGGGGGAGCTGCTCGGCGCGATCGACACCGAACGGGGCGCGAAGGTCTCCGGTGCCCGGTTCTACTTCCTCACCGGACAGGGTGCGCTGCTGCAACTGGCCCTGCTGCAACTGGCGGTCCAGCAGGCGGTCGAGGTCGGCTTCACGCCGGTGATCCCGCCGGTGCTGGTACGCCCGGAGACCATGGAGGGCACAGGGTTCCTCGGTGCCCACGCGAGCGAGGTCTACCACCTGCCAGCCGACGACCTGTACCTGGTCGGCACCAGCGAGGTGGCCATGGCCGGCTACCACGCCAACGAGGTGTTGGACCTCAGCGGGCCGAAGCGGTACGCCGGCTGGTCGTCCTGCTTCCGGCGGGAGGCCGGCAGCTACGGCAAGGACGTCCGGGGCATCATCCGGGTACACCAGTTCGACAAGGTGGAGATGTTCTCCTATTGCCGCCCGGAGCAGGCTGCCGAGGAACACCTGCGGCTGCTCGCCTGGGAGGAGGAGATGCTCGCCAAGGTGGAACTGCCGTACCGGGTGATCGACATCGCGGCCGGTGACCTGGGCTCCAGCGCGGCCCGCAAGTACGACTGCGAGGCGTGGTTGCCGTCCCAGGGCCGGTACCGCGAGGTGACGAGCACCTCGAACTGCACCACGTTCCAGTCCCGCCGGCTGAACATCCGCTACCGCGACGAGTCCGGCAAGCCGCAGATGGCCGCCACGCTCAACGGCACTCTCGCCACCACCCGCTGGATCGTGGCGATCCTGGAGAACCACCAGCAGCCCGACGGCTCGGTACGGGTGCCGAAGGCGCTGCAACCACTGGTCGGCCGTGAGGTGCTGGAGCCGGTGCGCCGGTGACCCAGACGTGGCGGCCCCGGCTGGTGGTACTGGACCTGGACGGCACCACGGTCGCGATGAACCAGACCACCCCGTCAGGCCGGGTGTTGCGTGCGGTACGGGCCACCATGGCGGCCGGGGTGCCGGTGGGGGTCGCCACCGGCCGCCCGGTGTGGGGAACGTTGCCGACCACGACCGTGCTCGGACTCGACGAGCCGCAGGCGCTCAGCATGGTCTGCTCCAACGGCGCGGTGGTGTACGACGCGGCCCGTCGCCGGGCGGTGCACCAGGCGACGATCGAACCGGGTGCGGCGCTGCGGGCGCTGGCGCGGGCACGGCCGGAGGCCGGTTTCGCGGCCGAGCACGGCGTGCTCGGCTACCGGTACACCCGCCAGTTCGTACGCGACTTTCCGTCCACCTTTTTGGAAGAGGTGGAACTTTCGGAACTCGAGGCCGCGACGACCACCCGGCTGTCCGGACGCCTGCCGGGCATCCCGATCCAACGGGCACACAGTCGTTGCGATGTGGCGACCGAATGGGTGGCCGAGGCTGGCGTGGATCCCGGCGAGTATTCCCTTGAAATCGGATTTTCTGGTTGGGTTGACGTCTGCGCGCCAGGTGTTTCCAAGGCGGGAGGAGTAGCCTTACTGGCCCGCGACATTGGCGTCGAATCCTGCGATGTCCTGGTGATCGGCGACGGCACCAATGATCTGTCGATGTTCGCCTGGGCCGGCCGGTCGATCGCGATGGGTCAGGCGCCACCCGAGGTGCGGGCCGCGGCGGACGAGGTCACAGCGTCCGTCGAGGACGACGGTGTGGCGTTGGCCCTGGAGCGATGGTTCGGCTAGACGATCCGACCGGGCCGGTCCACGGACCGGCCACTCTGCCCAGGTTGGTGGCCACCGACCTGGACGGCACCCTGGTGCGCAGCGACGACACGGTGAGCCGCTACACCGGTGAGGTGCTGGCCCGGGTACGCGAGGCGGGGATCACCCTGGTCGGGATCACCGGCCGGGGACCCCGGTTGATCGAGCTGTGTGTGCGGCACCTGTCCGGCGCGGACTTCCTGGTGCTCGCCCAGGGCGGCTACGTGGTCGACCTGGACCACGGTGGACCGCCGCGGGTGGTCACCGAGGTCCGGGTGGAGGGTGCCGCCGTAGCCGAGGCGGTTCGGCGGATCGAGGCGCAGACCGGCCCGGTGCAACTGCTGGTCGAGGCGTTGGAGGCCCCGGGCGCGCCGTTGTGGGCCGACGCCGGGGCACCGTGGCCGTACCCGACCGTGGTGCGGGTACGGGCCCGGCGGGAGGCGCTGGCCGTACCCCTGCTGAAAGCGTTCGTACGGGTTCCGGGCCTGACCTCCGACGAGTTGCTCGCGGTGGCGCGTCGGGTGGTGCCTCCGGCGTTGTGCACCGTGACCCACTCCGGCTGGGAGTACCTGGAAATCTGTCCACCTGGGGTGAGCAAGGCGTCCGGTCTGGCGGTGGTGGCCGCTGGACTGGGGATCGATTCGTCGGATGTCCTGGTCTTCGGGGACATGCCGAACGACGTGTCGATGTTCGCCTGGGCCGGGCGGGGGGTGGCCGTGGCGAACGCGCACCGCGACGTGCTGTCCGTGGCGGATGAAGTCACCGCGTCAAACGACGAGGACGGTGTGGCCCGCTACCTGGACCGCCTGCTGCGATAGCACGCCTACCCGTCCGTTGGTCGTGGAAGGGTGGGGCGGGTCACGTGACGATCGAGGTGCCGGGATCACCGGGCAGACTCGAAAGGTGACTTTCCGAGTTGTCGCATCGGACCTGGACGGCACCCTGTTGCGTGGCGACCTGACCGTCAGTCCGCGCAGTGTGGCGGTACTGGACCGGGCGGCCGATGCCGGGATCCGGTTCGTCATGGTGACTGGCCGCCCGGTCCGGTGGCTGCCGCCGGTGTTCGAGCACACCCGGGCACGTGGACCGGTGGTCTGCGCCAACGGGGCGGTGATCTACGACCCGGAGCGGGACGAGATCATGCGGGGAGCCCCACTGGCTGCCGACGTGGTGGCGGAGGTGGTCGCCGCACTACGCCGGGAACTGCCGGACGTGGTGTTCGCCGTCGAGATCGACCACGGTCGCGCGATGCTCTCCGAGGCGGCGTGGCCGGCGATCGTGCAGGACATCGGGCACCGGATCGTGGACCACACGGAACTGGCCGGCGCACCGGCGGTGAAGCTGCTGGCGCGGCTGCCCGGCGGGGCACCGGACGAGTTCCTCGCCGCGACCACCAGGCTGCTGGACGGCACCGCGCAGGTGACCAGTTCGTCGCGCAGTGCCATGGTGGAGATCTCCGCCGCCGGTGTGACCAAGGCGAGCGGACTGGCGTGGCTCGCCGAGCGGGCGGGGGTTCACCCGGGGCAGGTCGTCGCGTACGGAGACATGCCCAACGACGTGCCGATGTTCGCGTGGGCCGGGCGCGGCGTGGCGGTGGCGAACGCACATCCCAGCCTGTTGGAGGTGGCCGACGAGGTGACCGCCTCCAACGACGAGGACGGCGTGGCCGTACACCTGGAGAACCTGCTGAACTGACCGCCGTACCGACCTGTGGCGCCCGGCCCCACAACGAACCGGTTTTACAGGTACTGGCCCGTGCCGTGCTGGTGATCCGGCCGGCCCAGATCCGCCTTGGGGCCTGCCTCCAGCGCCGGCACCCCGCGCCGCATGTGCTCGAGCTGCGCCCGGGCCGCCATCTGCTGCGCTACCAGGGCCGCCTGCATCCCGTGGAAGAGTCCTTCCAGCCAGCCGACAAGCTGTGCTTGGGCGATCCGCAACTCCGGTTCGGTGGGCGTCCCGTCCTCGGTGAAGGGCAGTGAGAGCCGTGTCAGTTCGTCGCGCAGTTCCGGTGCCAGGCCCTCCTCCAACTCGGCGATGGAGCGGGCGTGGATCTGCTTGAGCCGGTTGCGGCCCGCCTCGTCCAAGGGGGCGGCGCGTACCTCTTCCAGCAACTGTTTGATCATGCTGCCGATACGCATCACCTTGGCGGGCTGTTCCACCAGGCGGGTCGGGTCGGTTTCGTCGTCGGACTGCTCGTCGTTGCCCTCGAGCGTGACGCTGCCGACCGGACGGCCGTCCGGTCCCACCACAACGACCTGTTGCGAGCGCCTGCGTCGCTCCGGCTCGGGGGCGGGGGCTGCCCCGTTGTTCTCACCTGGTCCGTCGGTCATGTTCCCATCTTTGCGCATCGCTCTGAGCCTGCCTGGCCCGGCCCGGCGTGGCGGCAGGACCGGCTGGCGAGCCAGTTCCTACCTGAACTGGGTGAAATCGGGGGAACGCTTCTCCGTGAACGCCCGCGCGCCCTCTTCTGCCTCGCCGGTGTGGCTGAACACCTCCAGCCCGTCGAAGGCGAGGTGGGACAGGCCGGCCATGTGGTCGGAGTCGGCGTTGAACGAGTGCTTCAGGAACCGCAGCGCGGTCGGAGAGTAGGAGGCGATCCGGCGTCCCCACTCCAGCGCGGTGGGCAGCAGATCCACCGTCGGCACCACGACGTTGACCAGGCCCCACCGTTCGGCGGTGGGGGCGTCGATCAGGTCCAGCAGGAACCACATCTGCCGGGCCCGTTTCTCGCCGATCACCCGTGCCAGGTACGCGGAGCCGAACCCCGCGTCGAACGACCCCACCCGCGGCCCGGACTGGCCGAACCGGGCGTGCTCGGCGGCGATGGACAGGTCGCACAGCACATGCAACACGTGGCCGCCACCGACGGCGACGCCGTTCACCGCGGCGATCACGGGCTTGGGGATGTCCCGGATGATCCGGTGCAACCGTTCGATCTCGAACGTGCCCCACTCGGTGTCGCCGTACCCGCCGGTCTCGGCACGCTCCTTGACGTCGCCACCCGCGCAGAATGCCTTCTCACCGGCACCGGTGAGGATCACACAGCCGACCTCACGGGAAGCCCAGGCCGTCTTGAAGGCAAAGATCAGTTCATCGACGGTACGGCCACGGAACGCGTTCATCCGGTCCGGACGGTTGATGGTGACCACCGCGATCCCGCCGTCCCCAACCTGGTACCGCACGTCGACCAGTTCGTCGATCTTCACGCCGCGGCCTCCTCGGATGTCCAGCCTGCCGCCGGGTGTTCACCAGTTGGCCGGGTTCACATCCACTTCGTAACGTGACCGCGGCTGGGTGGCACTCTCCACCGGCGTCACCCGTATCTCTGCACCGGACAGTACGGTGTGGTGCGGCTTGCCGTCGAAGGCCCGGTCCAGCCAGGTCCTGGCACCGGTGAGCTGTTCGTTGGTGAGGGCCAGGCCGAGCAGCGCCGCGGTCTGCTGTCGCGCGGTGGGCGCTATCTGGTTCAGGTCCCCGGTGGGGCTGGCGGTGAGCCGTACGAACCAGATTCTGCCTTCCCGTACCTGGTACGTCACCGTGATGGCCCCGGCGTCCGCTGTCTTTTTGCAGTTGACGCCGCCCTCGCTGGGTCGGCAGGTGAAGCCGTCCTCCCGGTAGTGCTCCTCCATGGCCTGAGGTGTCACACGGGCCAGTACCGGTTCGCCGACATGGCGGTAGGAGGCGGCGTTGAGGCGTACCCACAGCAGCGCCCACTGCTTGTCGCGGGGGAGCAGTTTCAGGCCGACCCCACCGGCTTCCTGCTCCAGGTACTCGTTCTTGTGGTAGTCCTCGGGCAGGTTTCCGGCGAGCCAGGTTTTGGCCGACGAGGCGTCACGCTTCGGGACGGCTTGGTCGATCACTGCGCCGAACATCAGCAACGCCCGGTCCTTGACGGGATTCCGGGCGGGTCTGGTGGATTCCACCCGGATTCTGAGCCAACTGGCCCGCCCAGCGTCGAGCATCTGGAAGCCGACCGACTCCTGGTACTCAGGGGTTTCCCGGAAGCAGAGGTCGACAGCCACCGGCCGGGTGAACGCCTTCGTGCACTCGAACCCCTGGCTGGTGAGTGATTTCTGGATCTCCTCGGGTGTGGCGATTTCCGCGGTCGGTTCCGCCCGGGGTCGGGGAGGCTCGTTCATGTCCCGGAGCAGGTAGCCACCCACGGCGGCACCGGCCAGCAGGGCCAGGGCCGCGACCAGCGCGCCGATCACCTTCCACGTCCGACCCCGGTCCCGTTCGGGCTCGGTGCCCCACCGCAGGTCCGCTGCGGTGAGGCCGCTCCCCGAAGGCGACTGACCCGCGGTCTGCCATCCAGGAGCCGGACCCTGGCCGGTGCCTCGGCTGTATTCGGTGCCGCCGAAGCCCGTGCCGCCGAGGTCGGTTTCGGGGTGGCCGATTTCGGACTGGCTGGCGTCCCGGTGCGGAGCGGCGGGTGACCCGGGACCGGAAAGCACCTCGCCGTGTATCACGGGTCCGGGGGACACCGGCCCTGGCGAGACGGGTCCGGCGGGCGGGAACGCGGGGCCGGGTGGCGCGGAGTACGGCCTGGGTGGCGCGGAGTACGGCCTGGGTGGCGCGGATGAGGGTGGGGCCGGCTGGGACACGTGTTCCGGTTCGAACCCTGGTGGCAGCGGGGTGTGGATCCGGGGCTGGCGGTACGGGCCCGGTGGCGCCGAACTGGCCGGCGGGGCGGACAGCGGCGCCCCGAACGATGCCGGTGGTGCTGACGATGCTGGTGGTGCGGAGTGTGGCCCCGCCGGGTGCGGGTCCCCTTGTGTGGGCTGGGACGGCTGTGCTGGCGGTCGCACGGCGGGCAGGTGCGCGGTGGTGTGCGCGTCGTCCTGGTCCGCTGACGCGTGCTGGGGGTCAGCGGGTTGCGTGACAGCCTCGACTGGCGGCCAGTCTTGCGGTGTGTCGGCCGGCGCGGCGGGAGTGCCGGACGGTACCGGGACCCACCGGGTGCCGTCCCACTGCCAGCCGCCGGAGGTTTCGTACGGTCCGCTCTTTGTGTCCATGCTGGCTGGGCAGCATACTCAGCTTTGGCAAACGTTGGTTACCGAGGTGTCAGCGAGGTGGCAGTGGTCAACCCCCGGGAGGTACTCACCCGCTCTGCGCCGGGACCGCGGCTCACGGTTTCGTACGGCTCCCATCCGGACCAGGTGGTGGACGTCTGGCCGGCCGGTGAGGACGACCGGGCCGCGCCGTTGGTGATTTTCGTGCACGGTGGATTTTGGCGGGCGAAGTACGACCGGATGCACCTTCGGCCGCTCTGTAACGACCTGGCCTGGCGCGGGTACACGGTGGCGGCGATCGAGTACCGCCGGGTCGGACAGCCGGGTGGTGGCTGGCCGGGCAGCTTCGATGACGTGGCGCTGGCCTTCGACACAGTGCCGTACGTCCTGGCCTCGGAAGGGGTTCGGGTGGGTCGGGTGGTGTTGGCGGGCCATTCCGCCGGTGGCCATCTGGCGTTGTGGGGGGCCACCCGGCACCGGTTGCCGGACGACGCGCTGTGGCGACTCGATGGGCCGCCGCCGGTGGCCGGTGTGCTGGCGCTGGCTCCGGTCTGCGATCTTGCCGACGCCTATCGCCAGGGCCTCGGTGAGGGGGCGACCGGTGAGCTGCTCGGCGGAGGTTTGGAGCGGTTTCCGGCGCGGTACGCCGCCGTGGATCCCGCCGTACTGCCGGTGCCGGAGGTGCCGACCACACTGGTGCACGGCGTACTGGACGACCGGGTGCCGGTCGAGCACTCCCGCCGGTACGCGGCGCGGGGTGCCCGGCTGGTGGAGCTCGCCGACGTTGAGCACTTCGCTGTGATCGATCCGTTGTCGGTCGCCTGGCCCCGGGTCCTCGACGCGCTCGCCGACCTGGCCCACGCCGCGCACTGACCGGGTTCCCGGATCGCGAGCCACAAGGACCGCGCTATGTTGCCTGCTTGACGGGCGCAAATATGGCGTGACACGCTGCACTGGTGGGCGGGCCGTTGTCACTGCTCTGGTCGGCGGACTCGATCGCTGTGGTGGGAGCCAGTGAAAGACCCGGCGCGCTCGGACGGCTGCCGATCCAGTTCCTTCAGCGGTACGGCTACCCCGGCCGGATCCTGCCTGTGAATCCCCGTGGCGGCGAGATCCTGGGACTGCCCGCGTACCGCACGGTGACGGCCGCCCCCGGTTCGGTCAACCTCGCCCTGATCATGGTCTCCGCCGACCGGGTGGCCGCGGCGGTCGACGACTGCGGCGAGGCCGGCGTACCCGTGGTGATCGTCGGGTCCTCCGGGTTCGCGGAGGCCGGGCCGGACGGAGCGGTGAATCAGGCCGAACTCGCGGCGAAGGCCCGAGCCGCCGGGATCCGGCTGCTTGGCCCGAACTGCATCGGATCCGCGAACTTCCACACCGGACTGGTGGCCAGCTTCAGCCCGATGTTCACGGGCGTCGACACCCGGATCGTCCCGGGGCGGATCGGCTTCGTGAGCCAGAGCGGAGCGCTCGGGTACGGCACCGTCAGCCTCGCCTTCGAACGCGGACTCGGGCTGGGCTGGGCGGTCACCACCGGCAACGAGGCGGACATCACCGCGCTGGAGTGCATGCTGGCGCTGGCCGACGAGCCGGGATGCGCCGCGCTGCTCGGCTACCTGGAGGCGCTGACCGACGTGGACCGGCTGCGAGAGCTCGCGGGCAGCGGCAAGCCGGTGGCCTTGCTGAAGACCGGGCGCACCGAGGCGGGTGCGCGGGCCGCCGCATCCCACACCGGGGCGCTCGCCACCGAGGACCGGGTGGTGGACGCGACACTGCGCCAGCTCGGCATCGTACGGGTGTCCGACGTGGACGAACTGCTGGATGTCGGGGACGCGTTCGAATCGCCATACCGACCGGCAGGGCCACGGGTGGCGGTGGTGACCACCTCCGGGGGTTCCGGGATTCTGGCCGCCGACGCCATCGCCCAGCACGGGCTGGTGCTCGGCCAGCTCGCGTACGCCACCCGGGAGGCGCTGCGCGCGGTCGTCCCGGCGTACGGGGCGGTGGACAACCCTGTGGATGTCACCGCATCCGTGATGCGCGACCCCACGCTGGTGGAACGCGCGCTGCGGGTGGTGGCCGACGATGCCCAGGTCGACCTGCTGGTGGTCTGCTTCTGCGTGCTGACCGGCGACGACGCGGCCACGGTCGTGGCCGCGCTGGGGCGGGTCGCGGCGGAGACCGGCAAGCCGGTGCTGGTCGCCCGTACCGGCGCAGATCACCTGGCACCCGGCGCGGCGGTGTCGCTCCGGGCGGCCGGAATCCCGGTGTACCCCACACCGGCCCGTGCGGTCCGGGCCGCGGCGGCGCTCTGGCAGGCGTCCCGGACCCGGCACCGTCCGTCGCCACAGGTGACGCCGTCGCCCGGCGGCGCCGTACCGGAGCCTGACATCACGGAGGCCCGGCTGAAGCTGCTGCTGGCCGACGCCGGTATCGCGGTGCCACGCGGCACGGTGGTCGGCTCACCGGAGGGGGCCACCGAGGTGGTGCACGAGCTGGGCGGCCTCGCCGTGATGAAGGCGCAGGGTCTGCTGCACAAGACCGAGGAAGGCGGTGTGGTGCTGGCGGTGACGCCCGAACTGGCCGCCGAGACGTACATCCAGCTCGCCGACCTGGCCCCGGCCGACGGGCCGGTGCTGGTGGAGGAGGCGGTGCCGGCCGGGGTGGAACTGCTGGTCGGGATCGCCCCGAGTCCGCTCGGCCCGGTGCTGACCCTGGGAGCCGGCGGGGTACTCACCGAGGTGCTCGAGGATGTCGCGGTACGGCTGCTTCCGGTGGACGAGTTCGACGTCCGGGACATGCTCTCGGAGGTCCGGGTGTCCCGGTTGCTGGCCGGTCACCGTGGCACGCCACCCGTCGACCTCACCGCGTTGACCACGCTGATCTGTCGGCTCCAGGAGCTGACCGCCACGTGGCCGGACGGGTTCTCCCTGGATCTCAACCCGGTGGTGGCGTTGCCGGACCGCGCGGTGGTGCTGGACGCGGCGTACCTGGCACCCGGAACGGACCGGTAGTCATGGATGTCGGTCGTCTGCTCGGCCGCGCCGCCAGCCGGTTCCCCGACCGGGTCGCGGTGGCCGGGCCGCAGGGCAGGCACACCTACGCCGAGCTGGCCGACCGGGTGAACCGGCTGGCCCGGGGGCTGCTGGGGCTCGGTCTGCGGCCTGGGGACCGGATCCTGGACCTGCAGTCCAACCAGAACACGTGCCTGGAGAGCGACCTCGCGACCGCGACCGCCGGGCTGACCCGGGTGGCGCTCAACCACCGGCTGCACCCGAGGGACTGGGCCCGGATCGCGGACGACTGCGGTGCGGTGGCCCTGATCTACGACGCCCGGTTCGCGGAGCGGGCCGAGGCGCTGCGAGACGGGCTCGGCGAGGACCGCTGCGTGGTGATCGGTGACGGCCCCGGACGGGCGTACGAGTCCTTGATCCAGGCGCAACCAGACACCCCGCTGGACCTGGACCTGCCGCCCGACGCTCTGGTCTCGCTGAACTACACCTCGGGCACCACCGGGCGGCCGAAGGGGGTGCGGCGGACCCACCGGAACCGGTTCGCCAGCCTGGTCGCGATGACCTTCGACGTGCTCGGCGGGATCCCGACCGCCACCGACGTCTACCTGCACGCCGGTCCGATCACCCACACCAGCGGGTTGTTCGTGCTGCCGTTTCTGGCGGCCGGGGCCACGCAGCTGATCCATCCCCGGTACGACCCGAAGGAGTTGCTCGACGCGGTACAGGAGCGCGGGGTCACCCATACCGCACTGGTGCCCACGATGATCGCGCGGCTGCTGGCGCTGCCGGATCTCGCGCCGTTGCGGACCCTGAAGATGCTGGGGTACGCGGGGGCGCCGATGCCGCCAGAGCAGATCCGGCAGGCGTACCAGCGGATCACTCCGCACCTGGTGCAGTACTACGGGCTGGTGGAGGCGATCCCGCCGGTGACGGTTCTGGACGCCGCTGACCACGCCGCGGGGCTGTCCACCGAGCCGGACCTGTTGACCAGTGCCGGGCGGCCCTGCTTCGGGGTGGAGGTGCGGGTGGTCGACGAGTCGGGCCGGTCCCTGCCGCCAGGCGAGGTCGGGGAGGTGATCACCCGTGGTGACCATGTGATGCGGGGTTACTGGGGCGCGGCGGGGGAGTCGGTCAGGGCGGTACGGCACGGCTGGTTACACACCGGAGACCTTGGCCGGTTGGACGATCGTGGGCGGCTGTGGCTGGTGGACCGCAAGGGCGACATGATCATCACGGGTGGGTACAACGTCTACCCGCGTGAGGTGGAGGACGTGATCGCCGAGGTTTCCGGGGTACGTGAGGTAGCGGTGGTCGGTGCGCCGGACCCGGAGTGGGGACAGCGGATCGTGGCGCTCTACACCGGGGACGTGTCGGAGCGGGCGGTCGAGCAGCACTGCCGGGCCCGGCTGGCGGGCTTCAAGAAGCCGAAGGAGTTCCGCCGGGTGGCGTCGTTCCCGGTGAACGCCACCGGGAAGATCGCCAAGAACCTGCTCCGGGCGGGGCTTGCCGGGGAGGCGGGCGGCGATGGGTGAGCGGCCGGGCGAGTTCCCGTACACCCGGGGGATCTCCGTCGAACCCCGGCCCTGGATCATGGGCCAGTACGCGGGTTTCGGTTCCGCTCGGGAGTCGAACCGGCGGTACCGGCAGCTTCTCGACGCCGGGGTGACCGGGTTCTCGGTGGCGCTGGACCTGCCGACCCAGCTGGGACTGGACTCCGACCATCCGAAAGCGGCCGGCGAGGTGGGCCGGGTCGGGGTGGCCATCGACTCCATCGAGGACGTCGAGGTCCTGATGGACGGGATTCCCCTCGACCGGATCAGCCAGGTGCGTACCACCGCGAATTCGATCGGCTACCTGTGGGTGGCGTTGTTCACCGCCCTGGCCGAGCGGCGCGGCAACCATCCCGACGACTTCGGCCTTTTCATCCAGAACGATGTGCTCAAGGAGTTCATCGCCCGGGGTACCCAGATCTTCCCGCCCGGCCCGTCGTTGAAGCTGGCCGTCGACACCATCGAGCACTGTGTACGGCACACCCCGCGCTGGGTGCCGTTGGCGATGAGCGGCTACCACATCCGGGAGTCGGGTTCGAACGCCGCGCAGGAGGTCGGCTACACGTTCGGCAACGCGATCGCGTACCTGGACGAGTGCGTCCGCCGGGGCCTGTCCGTTGACGACGTCGCGCCGACCCTGTTCACGTTCCTGTCGGTGACCACGGACCTGCTGGACGAGGTGGCGAAGCTGCGGGCCGCCCGCCGGGTCTGGGCGCACCTGGTCCGGGACCGCTATCAGACCCGGGAGCCGCGGTCACACCAGTTGCGGATCTTCGCGTTCACCGCCGGCTCGACGCTCACCGCGCAGCAGCCGCTGAACAACGTGGTTCGCACCACGATCGAGGCGCTCGCCGCCGCGCTGGGCGGGGTGCAGACGCTGCACGTGTCCGGGTATGACGAGGCCCTCGGGGTGCCGACGGAGCAGGCGGCGACGCTGGCGTTGCGTACCCAGCAGATCGTGGCGTACGAGACCGGGCTGACGTCAGTGGCGGACCCGCTGGGCGGGGCACCGGAGATCGAGGCCCGTACCGATGCCGTCGAGCGGGCGATCCGGGACGTGATGGCCGACATCGAGCGGCGTGGCGGGGCGCTGGAATGCATCGGGTCCGGTTACCTGCAGCGGGAACTGGCCGACGCGGCACACCGGCACGCCCGGCAGGTGGAGTCCGGGGAGCGGGTGGTGGTCGGGGTGAACCGCCACCCCGCGCCGAGTGAACCGCTGGAGGTGTTCAGTGTCGCCCCTGGTGTCGAGCGGGGGCAGGCGGCGACACTGGCGGCGTTGCGGTCCCGGCGTGACCCGGCCGCGGTTGGCAAGGCGTTGCACGCGGTCGAGGAGGCCGCCCGGGGCGGCGACAACGTGGTGCCGGCGTGCGTCGAGGCGGTGAAGGCGTACGCCACGCTGGGCGAGGTGGTCGACCGGCTGCGTACCGTGTACGGCTCGTGGCAGCCTGCGGCGGTGTTCTGATCCGGGCGGTGGACCGGCGAGCCGACGCCCCGAACGACGCTAGGCTCTCTAGCCTGGAGAAGCCGGGAGGGAAGCGCCGTGAAGCTGTCGATCTTGATGCCGGTCTACAACGAGCAGGACCGGGTCGCGACCGCGGTCAAGCAGGCGCTCGCCGTGGACTACCAGTGCGCCATCGAACTGGTGATCGTGGATGACGGCAGCCGGGACGGCTCGGCTGAGATCCTGGCCCGGATCGACGATCCAAGGGTCCAACTGGTGACCCATCCCGGAAACCGGGGCAAGGGTGCCGCGATCCGCACCGCCGCCGAACACGCCAACGGCGACTACATGATCATCCTGGACGCCGACCTGGAGTACGACCCGGAGAACATTCCCACCCTGCTCGCCCCGGTCCTGGAGGGCCGTTCCGAGGTGGTGTACGGGGTCCGTGGCTTCGGCGGCCACACGGCGTACTCCTTCTGGTACGTGATGGGCAACAAGGCGGTGACCACCGCTGCCAACGTGCTGTTCAACTGCTACATCGGCGACCTGGAGACCTGCTTCAAGCTGCTGCCGCTGGCGCTGTACCGGTCCCTGGACATCCGCTCCGCAGGCTTCGGGATGGAAGCCGAGGTGACCGCGAAACTGCTGGCCCGTGGGGTGCGGCCGTTCGAGGTGCCGATCAGTTACCGGGCCCGTACCCGGGAAGAGGGTAAGAAGATCACCTGGCGGGACGGCGTCGAGGCGTTGTGGATCCTGACCAGGGAACGGGTTCGGGGCAGGCGGACCGCCGGTCGCTAGCATTCGAGTTGAAGCTCACTTCAATTCGCGCCGCGGAGGGCCTCGTGCTGCTGCCGGAGTACATCACGATCGGGGAGTTGGCGTCGCGTACCGGGGTGGCGTCGTCGGCGTTGCGGTACTACGAGCGGATGGGTCTGATCCGTTCCGACCGTACCGGGGGCAACCAGCGGCGCTACCCGCGCAGCGTGATCCGCCGGGTGTCGTTCATCCGGATCGCCCAGCGGGTCGGCCTGTCGTTGGAGGAGATCCGGGACGCGTTGGCCACGCTGCCGGAGGGCCGGACCCCCACCAAGGCCGACTGGACCAGGCTGTCCAAGGCATGGCGGCGGCGACTCGACGACCAGATCACGCTGCTGCAGCGGTTGCGACACAACCTCGACGGCTGTATCGGCTGCGGCTGCCTGTCGCTGAGCACCTGCCATCTTTATAACCCGGGTGATCTCCTTGCGGAACAGGGGTCCGGCCCTCGGGTGCTGTTGCGCGGACTCGCTACCGAGGAAGCGGTTACTTCGACGGCTCCGGCAACTCGCACGTGACCTTGGGGTTCACTCCGAAGTAGTTCAGTGGGCCCGCGACGATGGTGATCACGGTATTACCGAACGTGGCGCAGTTGTTGTCCGCGTTGCTGTAGTAGCCGCGCTGGCCGGCTGCCACCGCGCCGATGACGAGCCAAATGACGAGGAGCACCGCTCCTACCGAACCGGTATGCACCGCTGCCTCCTGCGTTGCACAAGCGAGTGTTGCGGGACCTGTACCCATTTCACAGGCGTCTATAACCACTCTCCAGTATGGAGAGTCACTCGGCAATGGTGAGCACGATCTTTCCAATGTGGTCACTGGACTCGACGATCCGGTGCGCTTCGGCGGCTTCCGTGACGGGGAGTGTCCGATCCACGACGGGCCGGATTTCACCACGCTCGATCAGTGGCCACACGTCGTCGCGCACCGCCCGTACGATCGCCGTTTTCTGCTCCGGCGGACGCGACCGCAGCGTGGTACCGGTGACCGTGGCCCGCTTGGCCATCAACGCGGCGAGGTCCAGGTCCGCTTTCCGGCCACCCTGTAGCCCGATCACCACGATCTGGCCGCCCGGGGCCAGCACGTCAAGGTTCCGGGCCAGGTACGCCGACCCGATGATGTCGAGCACCACGTCGGCACCGTGTCCGTCGGTCGCCCGCTTCACCTCCGTCACGAAATCCTCGGCGGTGTAGTCGACCAGCACGTCGGCGCCCAGTTGACGCAGTGCGTCGTGCTTGCCAGCGCGGGCGGTGCCGCACACCGTCGCGCCGAGGGCGTGGCCGAGCTGGATCGCGAACGTGCCGACCCCACTGCCGGCCCCGTGCACCAGCAGCACCTCGCCTTCACCCAGGCCCGCGATGTCGACAACATTGGACCAGACCGTGCACGCCACCTCCGGAAGCGCCGCCGCGTTCACCAGCGACACCCCGGACGGAACGGGCAGCAGGTGCCCGGCCGGTACCGCGACCCGCTGTGCGTAACCACCTCCGGACAGCAGCGCGCACACCTCGTCACCGACCCGCCACCTGGCGACCCCGTCGCCGAGCGCGGCGATCCGGCCGGAGCACTCCAGCCCGGGGTACGGGGGAGCGCCCGGAGGTGGCGGGTAGAAGCCCTGCCGTTGCAGCAGGTCGGCCCGGTTCACGGCGGACGCCACCACGTCGAGTAGCACCTCGCCCGGTCCGGGTACCGGGTCGGGTACCGCTTCCCAGGTCAGGACGTCAGGCTCGCCGTAGGACGGAATCGTGATCGCGTACACGCGTAAACCCTAACGTCGGGGCTTCCGGCACGAGCTGCCGGCAGCCCCGACGGCCAGGATTCGGAAGCTCAGGAGATCAAGTTCATCTGGGTCTGCGGGTTGAGGCGGTCGAACCGCAGCGCCCCGGCCCGTGCCGGGTCCGACAACAGCAGGATGTCGACGCCGCGACCGCTGTCGTTGGTGTAGATGAACCCGTTGTACCAGTACGACGACCAGGTGTTCGCGCCGTGCGGGTCAAAGTGCCCGATCTCCCGGGAGTTCCCCGGATCGGTGAAGTCGATCACCGACGTACCACCGGAGTAGGCCGCGGACACCGCGATGTACCGGCCGGCGAACGGCAGCACGTTGAAGTTGTGCATCGTGCAGTTGGCGGTGTCGCCCTGCGGGCGGGGGATCTTGAAGTGCCCGAGCCGGGGCTCCTCCGAACTGGCGTCCATGTTGTCCAGTGACTCCAGGTCGTAGAACCAGATCGCGCCCAGGGTGTCCGGATCCGTGGCGCGGCAACGCGGCGATGTGCCGCCACCCGCCTCGTCCCCGAACAGCACCACCTTGCCGTCGTGAGTGAACGACGCGCTGTGCCAGAAGTCGAAGTTGCTGTTGTGTACCCGGGCGATGGTCCGGGGGTGCTCCGGGTCGCTGATGTCCCAGATCTGTCCTTCGGACAGGCACGCGGCAGCCGCCCGCTTGATCTCCATGAACACTGAGATGTCGTGGCAGCCCCGGTAGCCCGGGATGTTCCGGAGGTCCCGCAACTCAACGCCGTGCTCGGAGAGCACCCGCGCCGTGGTCGGGTCGGCCAGCGGTACCTCCACGATCGAGATCTTGGAGTGGCCCTGCGAACCGTCCGGGTTCAGCCGCGCGCAACTGTTGCCGTACGGCGACGTCCCGAAAGCCGACGCCGGGTACGACGACACGTACAGCAGCACCCGGTCGCCGTCCGGGACCAGGGTGTGGGTGTGCGAGCCGCAGTCGGTCGCCACGGCACCCGCGTACACCGGATTCGCCGGGTTCCGTACGTCGAAGATCCGGATCCCTTCGAAGCCCGGAGCCCCGCCCGTGGTCGCGGTGCCGTCACACTCGGGTTTGGTTCGGGGCGAATCCACGGACAGGAACAGCCATCCCTGGTACACCGAGACGTCGTGCTGCGCCCCCGGACATGCCACGTCGGCGAGCACCCTCGGGTTCTCGGGGTCCGAGATGTCGATGGTGCGGAAGCCGACGTAGTTCCCGGCGAACGCGGTGCGTCCCCAGAACGCGAGATCGGAGTTGCGGTAGCTGGAGATCGGGTACGTCTTGGACGCCGAAGCCAGCAGGTGCGTGTTCTGGCTCTGGCTCTCCGGGCTGGGGATGAACCAGCCCGGGTGGTCTTCGTCCGGGTCGTGAGCGACCGCGGACGTCGCGGGCAACAGCATTGCGGCAACCGCAGCGGCCACGGTGAGGAGCCTGCCTCGTCGCATACGCGCCTCCTTCGATGTTCCCCCGACCGGCGCTGTCCACCACACTGCCCAAGCCGCGGCGGGTAATGGAAGAGATTTACTTCATCGGGTGTCCCGGTAGGACAGCACCAAGTGGACACCACGCCCTAAATGGGTCCGTTCAGTCTGGCGACACCCGCAACATCTGGTCGCGTACCCGGTCCTGGTGGTGCCGCATGGTGAGGGCTGCCCGGTCGGCGTCGCCGGCCACCACCGCCTCGGTCACCGCGTCGTGGTCGTCCACCGACGCCAGGCTGTGCCCGGGTTCGTCGGGCACCTGGCTGCGGAACAGGATCACCTGCTGTTGCACCAGCCGAGCCTGCTCCGCGATCCGCGGACTACGGGCGGTCCGCAGCAGTGCGGAGTGGAAGGCGAGGTCCAGCCGATACGGGAACGGCCCGCCCCGCTCGAAGTGCTCCCGGGATTCGGCGCACACGGTACGCAGCCGGTCGACGTCCTCCGCTGTGCGCCGTCGCGCCGCGTACCGGGCCGCCTCGCACTCCAGCGCGGCACGTAACTCGAACAGCACCCGGATGTCCTCGGCGGTTGCCGTGGGCACCTGTGCCCCCCGGTTCGGTCGCAGTACCAGCAGGCCTTCGCTGGCCAGGTGGCGGATCGCCTCACGCAGCGGCCCCCGGCTGATGCCGAGCCGGCTCGCCACCGCCACCTCGTTCACCCTGCCGCCCGGCGGGATCTCCCCGGTCAGCACCAGTTCACGCAGCGCATCGACGGCCTGGGTGGCCAGGCTGAGCCGCTGCGGTGTGGGAATTCCCATGGTCCCCTCGTCCTCCGACCGCCTGATCGAGGCGGTATGTTGACTGTCAACAGTAGGCGATTCGCTTTCCGGTTTTCCCCACCCAGACCCGCGGGCACGGCTGATATATGGAGGCTGCGACGGTGCGGCACGAGCTGCTGGCAGAGGTATGGCGCAGCGGATTCCTGGAATCCGTACACCACGGCTCGGTGATCGCCCTGCACGATGACCATGTGGAACTCCGGATCGGGGAGCCGGAGGTCCCGATCTTCCCCCGCTCCTGCAACAAGCCGTTGCAGGCGCTCGCCATGCTCCGCCACGGACTCGATCTCGAGGATGAGCTGCTTGCCCTGGCCTGCGCCAGCCACAGCGGTGAGGGCTTCCACATCGCCGGGGTACGCCGGATCCTCGCCTCAGCCCGGCTGCACGTGGGGATGCTGCAATGCACTCCGGGTTTGCCGCTCGGGGACGCCGCCTTGCGGGCCTGTCTGGCCGCCGGGGGCACCGCGACCCCGCTGTACATGAACTGTTCCGGCAAGCACGCCGCGATGCTGGCCACCTGTGTGGCCAACGGCTGGCCCACCGACAGCTATCGAGAGCCTGACCACCCCCTTCAGGAGGCGATCGAAGACACCGTCGCGGACCTGGCCGGCGAACCGGTCGCCGCGGTCGGAATCGATGGCTGCGGCGCTCCCGTCCTCGGGATCTCACTGGTCGGGTTGGCGCGGGCGTTCGCCCGGCTCGCCGCCGCGGCGCCAGGGACCCTGGAGCGGAAGGTCGCCGACGCGATGGTTACCTACCCGGAGTACGTCGGCGGCGCTGGACGCGACGTCACCACGCTGATGCGTGCGGTCCCCGGGCTGGTTGCCAAGGACGGCGCGGAAGCCGTGTTCGCGGTCGGCCTGCCTGACGGGCACGGGGTGGCTGTGAAGATCGCGGACGGCAACTCCCGGGCCCGTCCGGTTGTGATGGCAGCCGCGTTGCGCCGGATCGGGGTCGAGATTCCTTCCGAGCTGATGACCGCGCCGGTACTGGGTCACGGTGAACCTGTCGGCTCGATCCGCCCCGCCGCCGTACTCGCCGCTCCGCAGCCCGTGCTCGGCTGACCCATCCCCGTCCCCCGGTCCTCCCGTCCTGCCCGCCCCACCCACCCACCCACCCCACCCTTCCTTTCGAACGAGTTATCGATAACTCGTTGCTTCCGGGCCGGGTTTAGCAACCAGAAGTCCACAAAACGCGACTGGTTCGGCCCGAGTCTCCGTACCGTCGGGCTCATGGGCCGGATGCGCGGCACCGTGGAGCGGCCGGAGGGACTGCGGTACCTGCCGGAGTTCCTGGACCCGGCAGAGGAGCGCGACCTTCGCCAGCGTTTGACTGATCTCAAGTACGGCGAGGTGCGGATGCACGGCCAGGTGGCCCGGCGGGTGGTCCGGCACTTCGGGGTCGACTATGAGTACGGCTCGGCCGGCGTGACGGTCGGCGAGGCCGTGCCCGAATGGTTGAACCCGGTACGGGAACGCTGCGCCGGCCTGCTCGACCTGCCGGTCGTGGTGCTGGCGGAGGTACTGGTCACCCGCTACCCGCCGGGAGCGGGCATCGGGTGGCACCGGGATGCGCCCGCGTTCGGCGATGTGGTCGGGGTTTCGCTGGGGTCCGGGTGTGTGATCCGGTTCCAGCGCGGCACCGGGGAGGACAGGCGGGTGTACGAGCAGCCGCTGGAACCCCGCTCGGCGTATCTGCTGTCCGGGCGCAGCCGCACCGTATGGCAGCACAGCATCCCAGCGGTGGCCGCCGAACGGTACTCGGTCACGTTCCGTACCCTCCGTTGGAAGGTCCGGGATCGGAGCTGAGCGGGCCGGTTCGCGGTGGTCACCGCCCGCTCAGCGCTTGCTGGGCCAGCGCCACGATTTCGCCGGTGACGGCTGGGGCGACAATGAACGCGATGTCCCAGGTCTCGTCGTCGTCTCCGATCAGGATCGCCACCTGGCCCTCGCTGGACGCCCAGTGCACGCCAGCTCCGGCACAGGTGCCGATGGGAAGCGCCCTGCGGCTGGCCCAGTCCGCGTACCGGACGTCCTGCAGCCGTACCAGGTCGGCGAGTGCCGCCCGGATGTTCAGCTCCCACTCCTCCCCCTGCAACTTGACCAGCGCAAGGGGCTCGGAATCCGCGCCATCGGCGTGCATCACGTCCAGCGTCACGTCAACCACGCGGTCATCCTTCCCGACATCCACGGGTACGAGCACCCTCTCTGACCCCACGACCGGCCCCGGCGTCCCGGTGCCTCACGGGACCGGCCATGCCACGGCGGGTGAGGGTGCCACCGCACTCCCCACAAAGGACGACACCTCACCCAGTTTCAGAAGGGCCTTCGAAGACCTGGCGCATCCTCACCGAGAAACGTGATGCTCCCGCCGGATCGGCGCACTCGGTGATGCCTGAGTGGTCCTCGAACTCGATCCAGAACCATGACGTTGGAAAGGGATCCGTGTGGAGTGTCGTCGTGCCGATTTTGTTCTTTGCTCGGCAACGTATGTGTCGAATTCCAGGGTGGGCGATCATGACTCCCATCGAGGAATTTCGTGGCGGCAGCCCGGCCGCTCTCATAGGGAGTGTCCAGGTCCTCGCGTGTGAGGTGGAAAGGTCCTCGAGGTGCATGGGGTCGCAGAATCCGGTGAGCGTACGGAGCATTGCCAGCGTCATGCTGACTGTGCCTGACACCTGGTTTCCTGTCCAATGCTTCGAGAGCATCCCCTGTCAACCAGCCACGACGGCTTCCCGTCAGCGGTGTCCCACCGCACCGGCATGTAGAAGAACGGGATCGACATTGACGCACGCACCGCGACGGTCCTCACGTCGTCCACAGATCTATCCACAGGGCCTCGTCATGGGTGACCAAGGCCCTGTGGAGCGGGTCACTGACCGTTGCCCTGGTTGGCCCACCGGTTTCCAGAGGCGACGCGCTCTCGGTTGTCAGAGCACTGCGCCGCGTGGTGCCACCTCCAGCCCGGCGACGCCACGGCCGTACAGCACCATCATCCGGTCACCATGGCGGGTTCGGAGGATGCCGGAGTCTTCGGCAAGTTCTGAGACGGCGTGCTCGATAAGATCGTCAATTTCGGCGATCTCGGGGTCTTCGTACTTCACGTCGATGTGAGCACCGTTGGTGAGCCGGATCCGCAGCACGATGGAGGCCATGTCCGAAGCGTAGAGGCCCGGGGTGTCGCCGCCCCCGGTCGCGCCGACGACTGGCGGGGACGACCCTGTCACGACCGCCGACGCCAATGTCCAACCCCGACACATCAGAAACCCCCCGCAGGTTGAGGGCTTTCCGATGTCTTGGGACCGAGCGGAGGGTGTGGGATTCGAACCCACGAGGACGGTTCCCCGCCCTAGCGGTTTTCAGGTCAGCAGAGAGCCGTCCCGGCCGATCCCAGCCGGGTACGGTCCTTGTCATTCCTGCTGGTCAGAGCGCAACGTGACTCCCTGGTGATCGCGGACAGTCCCGGCCTGGTCGGGCCGGTCTGTGTCCAACCGGTGTCCACTGAATCCAGGCGTGTTTAGTCGAGGGGCACGGGGTGCAGCCGCGTACGGGTCGCGGCGTAGATGAACGGCCCCGGCTCGCCGAGCTTGCTCTCGATATCCCGCCATCGGCACATCACGGTCTCGAGCTGCGCGAAGGCGCCGCGGGCGTCGGGTGACGTCAACGCGATCATGCGGGCGCCGGCGTCCCGTACCGCGGCGATCTCCCGGCGATGCCCCTGGATCTTGCTGTCGCGGGTGATGACCAACCAGTTGTGACGGGTCACCACCGGAATCCACACCGTGTCCTTGGTGTCCACGTCGGTGATGGGGCAGGCCGGCTGCTCCCGCTTGTGGAAAACGCCGCCGGGATCACCCGGGTATGTCACGTCCGATCGGACCTTGACCAGCACATGCGCAAGCCCCAGCACGTCGGCGTCGATGTAAAACCGCACTTCGGCCGGCTTGACCCGGCTCACGCGGCGCGTAGCGAGTTCTCGTACGCCAGCGCCCAGCGCACGTCGGCCACGTCGAGATTGTAGGTCTCAGCGATGACTTCGACGTCCTCGCCGGCGTCCTCCTCTTCCCAGAGGATCTCGGTGCTGATGCCCTTGATCGACGGTCGGCCGAACCGCTTGTCCGGGTCAACCCGGACCGGGGACTTCTCCTCGGCGGCGATCGGGCGCCAGGCGGTGGGCTCGTTGCCCTTCCACTCGATCCGTTCCATGAACGACTGTGAGGCGGGCGTGAGCATCAGCTGATCATTGGCGACGGCCACAAGGCAGAATTCCGCGTCGAGGCCAGCGGCGGTCTGGGCGTCGTACACCAAGGCACGGCCGGACGCGTAGGGCCGGCGGTCCGCGAGCGGGTACGGCACGCCGAACTCGTCGCGGAGGAGGTCTACGAACTTGCGCAACTCGGCCATCGGCACTCCGCGCTCGCGCCGATAGCCACGCAACAACGTTGCCTCGACGAACTCGGCCCACGTCACGGTGCGGGTGTTCTTGGGCTCGATCCGGATGATCGGCCGGTAGCGGCGTTCGCCGCGCGTACTACCTTCGAGCCAGTAGTGCAGCGTCGACTGTGGCACGCGGAGCAACTGCGCTGCCGCGGCCTCGGAGAACATCTCCCGTTCCAATACGCTCGCCACGTCCTCAGTCTCCCACTAAGTGACCAGCGTTCAAGCCTGAGGTAACCAGGGTCCGCAGGGTGGTGAGGTCCGGCGAACCACCGACACGGCATGCCCCAGTACTCCCCGGATCCCGTGCTGCAGCGCCTCGCCGAGCGGTTCGCCAAGGACGCGCACCTTGCGGCGTGGTTCGCCATCGGCGTTGCCCAAGAGGCCCTTGCCCAGGGCCGTCCGCGCCGCGCGCGGGAAGTGCTCGACGCGTTCACCGCGCTTGCGCACCAGCCGCGGCCGGTCGAGCCGGTGACGGTGCCCGTGATCCCGATGTACCGCGGCCCGAAGATCCGTACCCGCCTGATGGGCCCGGAATGCCACTTCCCGGGCTGCACCGCTGACCACGCCGACGACGACTCGAGGCTGCACACCTCCACCGAAAATCACGTGCCGACCATCGACGGCGACGACCACACCGTGTCCGTGTGCGTCAGCGCGACCGACAGCCTCACCACGGGCACCCGGGACCCGGCCGCCGTGTTGGTCTCCGGCGCGGCCGACCGGGAGCTGTCGCCCGGCAACGCGCTCCGGCTGGCTGAGGCCCTGACGGTCGCTGTCGACCTGATCGAGGGTCACTGCACCCGGACAGGGGGTGCCCGGTGAGCAACATCCTTGACGCCCTGGTCGCGGAGTTGCCCGCTCCGCAGCGACCGGTCCGGGTGCCCGGACGTCCCCTGTAGAACCTCGGGGGGACTCGGCGTGAAGTACCGGAACCAGGTGTTGACCCTGGCGGCCGAGCACGGGCAGCCGGAGGACCTCGCCAAGCTCCTGCCCATCTCGGTGGACGGCCTGTTGGTGGTCGCCTCGATCGTGATGACGGAGGACCGGGAAGCCGGCCGCCCCGCCCGTCCGTGGGCGCGGGCGTCGTTCGTGATCGGTGTGGTCGCATCGGTCGCGGCGAACATCGCAGCGGCACCGGAGGATGCGATCTCCCGGCTGATCTCGGCGTGGCCTGCCGTTGCTCTGCTCCTGGTGGTGGAGCACGTACGCCGCACGGTGCACGGCCAGGCGGCCGAGGCCATAGTGAGCCTGCTTCCAGAGCGGCAGCAGGCCAGCGAAGAGACCGGTTCCTAGCGGCGTGTGTCCACAGCGACCCCGGCGCGGTCAGCCGGCAAGCGGTCCGTGGACACAAAAAGAGCCGCTGACCGAACGTCTCTGCTGGTCAGCGGCACACAGAGCGGAGGGTGTGGGATTCGAACCCACGAGGACGGTTCCCCGCCCTAGCGGTTTTCAAGACCGCCGCCATCGGCCACTAGGCGAACCCTCCGGACCTGCCGGGACACCCGTGCCGTACCCAGCCGGGGGAAGCGAGCGACGAGTATCCCGGTACGTCCGGACCCGACCCACAGCAGAGTCTGGTCCGTCACCAGTGTGCCAGAGGCGGCCGCCGCCGCGGACGCGGCTTGGATCCGGCCGCTCCCGATCGTTCGGGACATGCGTCCGGACGGCTCGACTGATGTCAACGTCAGTTCCAGCGTCTGCTCAGGTCAGAGCTGATTACAGGCGCAGCGGTCAGGTTGCCGGGATGAGGACGCTGAGGCAGGTTACGGAAGCCTCCAGTTTCTCGAATTCGCTGACGTCCACGACGATCGGTGTGAGGCCCTCCCGCTCCAGCAGCGCCGTGGTGCGTGGTGCCGATGCGGCGATCAACACGCGGTCGTCGCCGAGCAGGACGAGATGGCACCCCGGCCTCTCGTCCACCGCACGGAAGGCCGGTAGCCGGGTGGTGTCCACGAGCCAGGGCAGTGCCATCAGGCTGTCGTCGGGCAGCTTCGTCACCGCCGACTTCAGGTGCAGCACCAGGCCGAGCGGGACGTCGACCACCTCGCGGCCCTCGCTGGCCAGCAGCTTGCCCAGTTGCCGGATGCCCTCGGCGTTCGTCCTTCCGCCAAGCCCGACGTAGACCGTCGTACCGACCTGTAGCACGTCACCACCGTCCAACATGCCCGGCTCCTCGATGCGAGCCACCCGCAGGCCAAGCTCGCGTACCACCTGTTCGGTACCGGCCACCTCGGGTCTGCGTTCCGGGGCTCCGGGCCGGGCCAGTACGGCGAGTGAACCGCAGACCACGACGGTGTCCTCCACGAACACCGAGTCCGGGCAGTCCTCGGCGGGCGGCACGTACCGGACCTCCCACCCCGCGCGACGCAGCGTCGCGACGTACTCCTCGTGCTGCCTGCGGGCGACGTCGACATTGACCGGGGTACGGGGGATGTGCGTGACCAGCCCGTCTGCCAATCGGGCGCTGGGTTCACGTACCAGGGCGATGCCGTGACGCGGCGCGGTGACGCTCATCGAGGGGCCTCTCCTGGCTCGGCCGGTGACGTTCTTGCAGGTGAACGCCAGCGTATCGGGCGTCTAACATTGGTATGGGGGTATGGGCTGGTCCCGTCCCGTTTGACACGGCCCGGGGCGTGGGTTCGTCGTCCGACCCTGTCCGTTTCCTTCGGTAGGGATTGGGCAACGTGACGACGTAGCACTGCCGGGCCCGGATGATGTCCACTGAACGATTCGACCGGGTTCCCGCCACTGGAGTGCTTCCCAGCAATGGAGAAGGAGACCCATGAAGGCGATCGTCCAGGACGCATACGGCTCGTACGACGTTTTGGAACTCAGGGACATCAACAGACCGGTGATCGGCGATCACGACCTGCTGTTAAAGGTGTGCGCGGCCGGCGTCGACCCAGGAGTCTGGCATTTGATGACGGGCCTGCCGTACCTGGTTCGTGCCTTCGGTTTCGGACTCCGCGCGCCCAAGGTCCGGGTGCGGGGCCGGGATGTCGCGGGGCGCGTCGAGGCGGTCGGCAAGAACGTGACACGGTTCCAGCCGGGTGACGAGATCTACGGCACCTGCGAGGGATCCTTCGCCGAGTACGCGAGTGCCCGGGAGGACAAGGTGGCGGCGAAGCCTTCGAACCTCAGCTTCGAGCAGGCGGCGGCGGTCCCCATCTCCGGGTCGACCGCGCTCCTGGGTCTTCGCGACGCGGGCCAGGTGCGGCCCGGGCAGCAGGTACTGATCATCGGTGCGGCTGGCGGAGTGGGGACGTTCGCGGTGCAGCTGGCCAAGGCGTTCGGAGCGGAAGTGACCGGTGTCTGCAGCACGACCAAGGTGGACCTGGTCCGGTCGATCGGTGCGGACGACGTCATCGACTACACCCGTGAGGACTTCGTGGACAGCTCCCGTCGTTACGACCTCATCCTCGACACGGCGGGCAACCGTCCACTGTCACACCTCCGGCGTGCTCTCGCGTCCAAGGGAACCCTGGTGATCGTTGGAGGCGAAGGGGGAGGCCGGTGGTTCGGAGGCTTCGATCGCACCCTCCGGGCGCCCATGCTGTCGCTGTTCGTGAGCCAGAAGCTGCGCGGGCTGATGTCGACAGAGAACAGTGCGAACCTGCGGGTCCTGGGAGAGTACATCGACGCGGGCAAGCTCACGCCAGTCATCGACCGGACGTACTCGTTGAGCGAGGTCCCGCAGGCTCTCCGGTACGTGGAAGAAGGCCACGCCCGCGGCAAGGTCGTGATCACGGTGTGAGGTGCGGTGGGTGCCTGCCGGTGCTCAGGCGCTGACGCGGCTCGCGGTGGCCGCCCGGGTGGCCGCGACGAAGTTCCAGAACGATGCGAGTGTCGTGCTCTTGCGTTGTGCCCGGGTGTTCGTGCCGAACATCGTGTTGCGCAGCGGGGTGGTGAGTTCCAGTTGCGCGCCCATGCCGAGCAGGGTCCGGTTGACGATGTTGTCGGGGTCGGTGCCACTGAGCGAGGGATGGTTCTGCGCGTCGATCGCCTGGATGCCGGCCTGCCCGTACTTCTGCAGCAGATAGCTTCTGAGTGTGCTGTCACGTCCGCCGACCAGGACGGCGGCGGTGCCGTCGGGCAGCCCTGCCGCTGTGGTGGTGCAGCCGTGCAGGGAGACGGCGTACCGGGCTCCGGCACACAGCGAGCGGGCGTACGGGTCGTCGCAGTGTGTTGACGTGACGTGCAGTTCGCTGTTGCCGGAGGACCGCAGTCCCTCGAACATCCAGTAGTCGTACGCTGGTCCGCCGCTGGGAGTGACCGCCAGCGTGGCCGGGTGGTAGCCGGCGATGGCGAGGCATAGTTCCGAGGTGCCGGGTTCGATCCCGCCGCCGTGCGGCGCGATGACCGCGAACTGCGGGAACAGCGCGTTCTGCGTCAGGTCGTCATCGAATGAGGGGTGACGCCGGTAGCGGCGGGCGTAGTCGGTGCCCTCCACGAGGCTGGGGTCCGCGTACAGCGCGGTGTTCGACGGATAGCTGTCCGCTGCCGCGGCCGGCGACGTCAGTCGGGGTGTGAGTACCCCAGAAGCTCCAACGGCCGCCGATGCCATTACCGCAAGCACTGTCCTTCGCCGTGTACCCATGACGTGGCCCGCCTTCCACAGAAGACAGTTTTGAGAAACTTATAGAGATTCGAGGGTTCGACTAGTCCTCCGGGTGACCGGCCACGTTGTGGATCAGGCGCCGGGAACGCATGTTGCCCCGCGGGTCCGGCTGGCGGGCCACTGCTTCGGCTGCCGTACGTCGTCGCTGGGGTAATCACCCGGGGGGGCTTCCGGACCTGTCTACTCTTCCTCAGCCAGTTGGCGGTGTTCCAGCCATGTGGTGGCCGCCAGTCCGGTGAGGGCGGCGACGGTCCAGATGATGAGCGCCAGCTTTGCCAGTAGCAGGAGTGACATCAGGCTTCCTCCGGTCCGGTGATCGGGCGCTGGTCCGTGACCGCTGGTGGCGAAGTGCGCGGCCTTGGGAGGGGAGTGTGTTGCGGAGTTCGGCGGCGAACCCTTCCGTGGCTGGGAGGCTATCCAGCCGCGCCGGCGGGAGTCAGCAGGTCGTGACGGGGATCTCCCGCGTGTGATCAGGCGTTTCGGCCGCTGGCGAGCGCGGGCTGCCGCCCGGTCCGCCTGACGGGTGGCCGGCGTACATCTGGGAGCGCGTACGGTGAGGTATGGCCCGGCTTCCGCCGAAGGATCTTCGCGTCGATGATGGGCACGTGGAGCACGACGCGGAGCGTTCGCCGACGGGTGCCGTGGACCTGGCGGAGCGAGAGGCCCTTGACGAGACGATGCGCGGTCTGGCGTCGAAGCTCGGCGGTACGGCTCACGGCTTTTTTGTCCGCCGAGCCCGCTATACCGGCGGCAACATCAGCACCCAGCTGGTGCTGTTTCTCGCCGAGGCGGCAGTCGCGGGAGTCGTCGGCAACGCGCTCTACGATGCGATCCGGTTGACCGTCCGAGCCGTTGCCGACCGGTTACGGGAACGCACTGAGAAGGAAGGGAAGGCGCAGCTCGACAAGGACGACCTGGCGGAACTGGCCTGTGCCGGGGCACGGCTGACGCTGAACCTTGACGAGGAAACGAACCTTGTGGTGGAGGACCTGACCCAGGACGGCGACGACTCCGCATGGCAGGTGAAAATCAGTAACCCTGGGGAGGACGAGAGCTACCTGGTGTGGGTCTCACCTTCCGAGGACCTGACTTCGGTATGGCTGCTGGTCAACCGGTGACCGGGTCACCGGCAACCCGGTACCGCTCCAGGATTTATTGAGGTGGCGGCAGCACTCGCTGGTACGCGCCGGTGACCGCGTCCCGCCACGACGGCGGTACGGGCTGGACAGACCCGAATCGCTCCCGCAGGTACGGTCGCCGGCTGCGGGCCATTTCGGTGTTCGTCCAGACCTCCAGGCACCAACGGACCGCACGGCCGACCGCCAGCGCCGCTGAAGCCGCTGGTGAGACGCCTGCGGGTGCGAGTACTCCGGCTTGGCCGAGAAATTCTCCGAGACTTGCCGGTGTGGTGTCCGGAAGTGGGTCCTGCCATTCGATCGGTGCCAATGCGCGCCCGGTGCGGGCCTTTTCCAATTCGACGGCGCGGCCGTAGGTGGCACGGGCTTGTCTCGTTTCATCGAGGGCACGTCCCAATAGACACAGGTGTTTTCCCCATACCGTTTCGATGTCCGCCGGAATTCTGGCGGCGGCTGCGGTGAGGGCAAGAATGTCGAGTGCCTCGGTCGGGTCGTACGCGGCCAGCGCACGCCGTTCGCAAACGGCGAGAAGTTGCTGCGCTTTCGCGCTGTTTCTTAACAGTTCTGACTCGGGCACCACCCAGGCGCCGGTCGGATTTCCGACCAGGTCGAGATGCCAGATCGCGAATGCGGCAGAACCGCTACCGTCAAGCCCTGACGCGATGACGAGAAGGCCGCGGACCGGCCTTCCGTCAACGGACGCCGGCCCGGGCAGGAACTCGGCTGGCCCAGACTGACCGTTGGAGGTCGGGTCGGCGACCGGCCCGTTCACCGGGGTTCTCCTGGGGTCCTGCCGGACGGGCGCTCCGGATGGGCAACCTGACAGGCTGACCGGTCGGAGTGCCGTACTTCGGCAGCTCGAAAGCCGTGAGTATCCTGCGGACCCAGTTCGCATCGCGGGTTCGCTGAGCTGCATGATTCATACTCCACTTGGTTGGGTCGGTCCGAGGAGACGATGTCTGCCTTGGTAATCCTGTGGCTTTGACCCAGGTTTAACCCGGTGCCGTAGAGATCCAGCACCGCGTACATCGCCGCACCGTCCGTTTCGCTTCCGCCGAACTTGGAACATTATCCGGGATCGTTGCCAGACACTATCGGCCAAACGTCCAGCAGTGCGGTTACTTCCGAGTCGCGGCTGAAACTTGTGATTCGCGAATATGAGGTTCGGATCAGAAACCGCTACCAACGGCGACCGAACCTGGATTCGAAAATTGCTTGCGGCAGGGCAAGCACCGTCAGGTCACCATGCGGGGATGGCATCCTGACTGCTGGACAAGTTGGCCCACACCGGCCATGAACACCTTGACGTCGGCGTGTCGCCGGCTACGGCCGCAAGCAAGGCGATCCGGACCGGCGGCGCCGGGTGTGGCCGGGCAGTTCCAGCACCGCGTGGAGTCCGGCCGCAGCGTGGGTACCTGCTGGCGCTGTTCGCGACCGAATCCGCCGGCTGAGAGCCGCGAATCCACCACCCATCAGTGATAACGGGGTTACGTTGAGCTAACTCATTGCGTGAAGGGTGGGACGGCCATCGGCCGGCAGCCCACGGGGGTGAAGTGTCGTCCCCGCCCCTGGGCGGTATCGGGCCACCTCGGCCGGTCATCGCTGGCAGACGGCTGCGGCACGTGGGCGGGCATGCCGTCGCGACGGCGCTCGGAGGGGGTGATCGGCGGGCCGGTTTCGGGTGCACCGGTGTGGGACGGCTCGTCATGTCTCCGCCTCCGGCACTTCCGGAGGCGATCCCACATGGAGGAGCACATGAGACGCTTCGTACTACTCGCGGTGGGCTGCCTGGTGGTGGCCCTGGGCGCGAATCCGGCATCAGCCGGACCGTACGCCGCCGGACCAGTGGTGCAGGTCTCCGGCATCAGCCCGTTCCCTGCCGACTGTGGCCTGACGGCGGCCGGCGGCACCCTCGTCCTCGACAGCGAGGTGGAGCCGTCCGTGGATGTCAGCCCGGCCGACCCGGACATCGTCGCCGGGTTGTGGCAACAGGACCGCTGGAGCAACGGTGGTTCCCGTGGCAACGTCGCCGGGATCAGCTTCGACGCGGGAGCGACCTGGTCCACACTCACCTTCCCTGACGTCACCCGGTGCACCGGAGGTGACTTTGACCGGGCATCCGACCCGTGGCTGAGTTTCGCTCCCAACGGCGACCTGCACGTGATGCACCTGGTGCTCAACATCGACGCGCCGCCGGGGCGGCCCGGTGGCTTCGGGTCCAACGGCATGATGGTGCAGAAGATCCCGGCCGCCGCGTTCGCAGACGGCACCGTGGCCGAGACCGAGGTGAGTGCGCCGATCCTGATCGCGTTCGACGACAAGGGCGACCTGCACGACAAGAACACGCTCACCGCCGACCACACCGACTCCGACTTCGTGTACGCCGTGTGGGACTTTCTGGACATCCCGACGGGGGCCGCGATCAACCCGGACCGGGGCACGTTCGGTGGCGGCCTCGGGTTCAAGGGCGCCGCGCTGTTCTCCCGTACCACCGATGGCGGCCTTACCTGGTCGGAGCCGACGGTGCTCTACAACCCGGGAGGGGTCAACCAGACGATCGGCAACCAGATCGTGGTTGACGACCAGGGTGTGCTCTACAACTTCTTCAACGAGATCCTGAACTTCCGCAACGACGACGGGGGCACCCAGTTCGACTTCAACCTGTCGATGAAGTACTCCCCGGACAAGGGTGAGACCTGGCTGCCGCACGGTCGCCCGGTCCGGATCGACAAGATCCTCTCGACGCAGGTACGAATCCCGACCGGTGACGACAACGCCGGCCGACCGGTACGGACCGGAGACATCCTCCCCGACGTGGCCGCCGACCCGAACAACGGCAACCTGTACGCGGTGTGGATGGACACCCGGTTCAGCGGCGGCGCCCGCAACGACATCGCGTTCTCGATGTCGACCGACGGCGGGGCGACGTGGAGCCAGGCGGTCAAGGTCAACCAGACCCCGGCCGGCAGTCCGGATGCCTTCACCGCGATGGTGCACGTCGCGGATGACGGCACGGTCGGAGTGAGCTACTACGATTTCCGCAACAACGCGCCGGGCAACGGCACCGACACCGACTTCTTCGTGGTGCACTGCCACGCCGGGTGCGCTGACGCGGCGAGTTGGGCCGGGAATGAGACCCGGCTCGGCGGCTCGTTCGACATTCAGCGGGCGCCGTTCGCGAACGGGTACTTCCTCGGTGACTACACCGGTCTGGACAACGCCGGGAACGCCTTCGCGGCGCTGTTCACCCGTACCGAGGCGACCGACCCCGCGAATGAGTACTACGCCACCGCATCGCCGTAGTGGCAGTTGGGCCCGGCGGGCGATCTCCTGCCGGGCCCGCTTCCTCACGGAGCCTGGTCAGCGGCTGTCAGCCGGAGGTAGTCCCGCACCCCGAGCAGGCGGAAGGGAGCCCGGATCGCCGCCAGCAAACCCGATGCAACCGGTCAGCGCTCTCCCGGTCAGGCGACCGCGCGTTCGAAGGTGATCAGAAGGCCCTCCACACCACCGGGACCGACCCGTCCCTTCACCTCAGCCGACGTGATGGTCCGGAGCCGCCAGCCCTCCGCGGCGTGGTCGTTGAGGATATTTTCCAGTTTGCCCCCGGACATCTTGCCGCCGATCAGTTTTTCGCGTAGCTCCACGACCTTGTACGCATATTTCTCCGTCATTAGCCCATGGTCGCGCAGCCGGCGCGAACCGGCTCGTTATCCGGCGGCTCGACGGACGATACGAAGAGGGTCAGAACGAAGTAGAGCCCCGCTGGGCGGCCGGTCGGGGTCCGGTTGCTTCGCGGGGCTCCACCGTACGCATCGCCGGATCCCGGTGCCGTGTTACACCCTTCAGCCCTGAACCACCCGAGATGTACGCCGTCCGAGTCACCACACGTCGCCATCGCGCCAGTCACAGGTCAGCGTCCCGGTCAGATCCAGCGCGACCGTCACGGGCAGCACGTGGACGCAGCCGTCGTCGGCTTCGGTGCGCCGGACCCCGGTCGGGGTGAGCGCGCGGGTCGGCCCCTGCCACAGCTTCCAGCCGCGTCGCTGGTAGAACGTCGCGCCCGCGTCGCTGGAGCCCAGGGCTCCCAGGTCGTACGCCGTGCGGACAGCCCGCTCCAGCGGCTCCATCAGGGCCCCGCCGATGCCGTGTCGCTGCCGGTCGGGGCGTACCCCGACGCCCTCCACATAGCCGGTACGAAGCGCCCGCCCGCCGTACAGCAGCCGCCGCTGCACCACCGAGGCGTGACCGACAAGCTCGCCACCCTCCCAGGCGAGGGTGTGGATCCCGCCGAGGCAATGTTCCCAGTCCTCCTCGGTCATGTCGTCGAAGACCTCGAACAGCAGTGCCCGTGCCGCCTGCGACGTGGCGGCATCCAGGTTCGCGGTATGGACGGTACGGATCTCGGCCATGCCGCCATCCTGTCCCGTGGCCACCGCCGCTACCACGGGATTTCGGGTCAGCCGCTGATGATCCCTGGACAACGGTGCGGGCCACGAAGATCGCTGCCCTACCATGGACGGGATGAACAGGCCTGCGGAAGAACTGGTCCGGTGGTAATGGTGTCCGCGGTCGACGCGCAGCTCATCCTTTGTGACGCCGCCCAGGCTGACTCGGCCGGCGGCAAGGTCCACATGTTGGGTGCCGGCTGGTCGGTCACGTCCAGCCCCACCGCGCCCCATTCGGTCGTGGTACTCGCCAAGATTCCCTGGGACCGCGCCAACCAGAAGATCCACTTCAGGCTGGTGCTACGGACCACTGACGGCGACGCCGTGACCCTCAAGACCCCGGACGGCCGGGATGTCGGTGTGGAACACGAGGGCGACATCGAGGTGGGACGCCCCCCGGGCATCCCGCACGGAAGCATGCTGGACACCTCGTTCGTGCTCAACCTGCCGCCGCTGCCATTGCCCCCGGGCCGCTACGAGTGGCGTCTGGAGATCGCGGAGGAGACCCGCTTCGCGGTGTTCACGGCACGCGCCGGGAGTTGACGCGGCACCCGATCATGACCTTGTACGGGGACGCCCCCGCACAAGGTCCATGACCGGACGGCCGACAGCGGCCTACAGACCGGAGAACGCGTGCGCGGAGCTTGCGTGCCTGGTGCCGGCGGCCATCGCACCGGCCAGTATCGCGGAACCGGTCAGGTCCGGTTCACCGATCTTGGTGAGGTTCCTCGGTTGGGCCAGGGTCATGTGAGGTATCGGGCACAGCCAGCCAATGAGCACCCCCCGGATGTCCACGTGGGTCCACCCGATCGGAGTGTCCACGATTGGCCCAGTACAGACGGTGCACCGGACGGGTTCCGTAGGGGGCTGTTGTTCGGTCACGTTCCTACTCTCTCGCTGGTCTGAGATCTGCGCTGGGCACCGTGCGGGGATCGGCCCCTGCCGGTCGGGTGTGCGGTGCGACGTGTCGGGCACACCCGTAAGACATTCCAGGTTCGGGTTCTGGTCGTTACACACGTCCCACGAAGGCCATTGTCGCCCGAACCAGATGGATGGGGGACACCAATTCGACGGCTAGCGTCAGTCTGGTGACTCCGGAACAGGTGTTCGTACGCGGTGCGGTCGTCACCAGGCACTTCCAGGCCCAGGTCGGCCCGCCATCGGGGCCGGGCTGGCTGCCGTACCACATCTTGTCCACACCGGACGGTCTTGACACCATCGTCCGGTACGTCAACCAGGCAGCCCCGGGAGCCCCGTCGACCGTCGCGGCGGCACTGTTCGCCAGTTCGGTCAGCGCCGCGTTCGCCGCGCCGCTGACCGGCGCCCTGTTCCAGGATCGGCGGGTGGTGGTCCCAACGCCGGACCGGGCCTGGGTACGACCCGCGTACACCGGAGTGGACGCGGTGGCGGTCGACCGGGTCACCGTGACGGTGCTTCCCGACGATCCGCTTGCCGGCCAGCCTCGGGTGGTGACCGTGGCCGACCTGGAAGCGCTACGTCGTGCGGCGGTGTCCGGGTACCGGGCGCTGCTCGACCCCATGGTCGAGCGGGTGGCCACCAGCACTCGGCGTGGCCGGCGGGCGCTGTGGGTGGACGCGGGTGACCGGCTCGCCACGTACCTGCTGCTCGCCGGACGGGAACTGGGTGACCCGGACGGTGGCCGGCGGGAGGCCGACGCGCTCCTGGCCACGGCGGAACCGCCGCTCCGGCACCGGGTCGCCTGGCTGGAGTTCGAGCACCGGGGGGTACCGGTGATCTGGAAACGCCGCCCGGTGTGCTGCCTGGTGTACCAGGCACCGGCCTGGCGCGGGCAGTACTGCGCCACCTGCCCCCTGGTCCCGGACGCCGAGACGGTACGGCGTACCAGGGAGTGGCTGGGCTGACGGTGTACCGGTGGCGGGATTCCGGGGGTGGGCTTCGGGGGGCTTCCCACCTGGCAGACTCGGGTCCGTGATCCTGCTCTGGCGTCCCTCGAAAGCGCGGCTGGCGGGGCTCCTCCGGGCTTCCCGGGACGCGCCGTACAGCTACCGGGACGTCGGCGCCACCCGTGAGCAGCGGGCCCCGGCCGGGTTCCGGGGGAGCACCGCCCGGGGCAGGCTCGGCGAAGGCGAGGCGGTGTTTCGCAGGGCGGCGGATGCCGTACTGCGTTTTCAGGTGCAGCGGCGCGCCGGTCTGGGTGTGATCGCCGAGACCCCGACCGCGCAGCCCGGCGCGGTGCTGATCTGCACCATGCCGGTGGGGCCAGTGGTGATCGTGATCCCGTGCCGGATCGTGTACCTGCTGGACGAACCGGACCGGGCCGGCTTCGGTTACGGCACCCTGCCCGGTCACCCGGAAAGCGGCGAAGAGGCTTTCGTGGTGGAACGGGACCGTGACGGCGGGGTGTGGCTGCGGGTGACCGCGTTCAGCCGACCTGACGGACTTTTGCAGCGGATTACCCATCCCGTTGGTCGGGTGGTGCAGCAGCAGGTGACTGAGCGCTATGTTGCCGGCATGCAGCGGTACCTGAGGTCGGGTGCCTGACCACCCGCCGGGAGGGATCGGATGGCAGTGGTGACGGACGTTCGGTTGGGGACCGCTGAGGGGCGCTGGGTGGTGGCCGCCACCGTGCTGGGGTCCGGGATGGCGTTGCTGGATTCCACGGTGGTCAACATCGCGCTCCCGGCGATCGGGGACGAGTTCGGAGCCGGACTCGCCGGCCTGCAGTGGACGATCGACGGTTACCTGCTGACCCTGGCCGCGCTGATCCTGCTGGGTGGTTCGCTCGGGGACCGGTTCGGACGCCGGCTGGTCTTCCTGATCGGTACGGTCTGGTTCGCCCTGGCGTCGCTGCTGTGTGCGGTCGCCCCCACGATTGAGGTCCTGGTCGCCTCCCGCGCTCTACAGGGGGTTGGTGCCGCGCTGCTCACCCCGGTCAGCCTGGCGATTCTGCAGACCACGCTGGCACCGGAGGACCGGGGTCGGGGCATCGCCGCCTGGTCGGGCCTTGTGGGTGTGGCGACCGCGGTTGGCCCGGCGCTGGGCGGCTGGCTGATCGGAGCTGGCTCATGGCGGTGGATCTTCGCGCTGAACCTGCCGGTCGCCCTCGCCGTGGTGGTGATCACGCTGCGGTACGTACCGGAGTCCCGGGACGAGGCCGCGGCGGGGCAGCGGCCGGACCTCGCTGGGGCGCTGCTCGGTGCGGTGTCGCTGGCCGCTCTCACCTACGGCTTCATCCGGTGGGGCGAGCACGGCGCGGATGGACCCGTGGTGGCCTCGCTGGTGGCCGGTGTGCTGGGACTGGCCGGGTTCGTGCTGCTGGAACACCGGTTGCCGCACGCCATGCTGCCGCCCGGGTTGTTTGCCAACCGCCGGTTCACCGGCGCGAACCTGGTGACCCTGGGCCTGTACGCGGCGCTGTCCGCATCCTTGTTCCTGCTGGTGGTACGGCTGCAGAACGAACTCGGGTACTCGCCGCTGGCGGCCGGCTTCGCGACCCTGCCGATCACCCTGCTGATGCTGGCCGGCTCGGACCTGGCGGGCCGGCTGGCCGCCCGGATCGGGCCGCGGCTGCCCCTGACGGTCGGTCCGGTGGTGGCCGGCGTCGGTTTGGCGATGTTCGCCCGGATCGGTCCCGGTGCTGATTACTGGACTCTGGTGCTGCCCGGCGTCCTGGTCTTCGGACTCGGGATCACGCTCGTGGTGGCGCCGTTGACCGCCACGGTGCTGGCTTCCGCCGACGACGAGGTGGCCGGTGTCGCGTCCGGGGTGAACAACGCGGTGGCACGTACCGCCGGCCTGCTCGGGGTGGCGGTGGTGCCGTTGCTGGCGGGGGGTGCGTCTGGCAGTGCGTTCCCGGTCGCGATGCTGATCAGTGCGGGGCTGGCGGTGGCGTCGGGTGTGGTTGGCTGGGCCACCCTGGCCGGACCTCACCGGATCGCGGAGCCGACGTTGCCGCAGTACTCGTGTGGTGCCGGTGCTCCGCAGCTTGCCTCGCGTTGATTCCTCCGCCACCGCGCGATCTGTGAGTTCATGTCGGCGGGGCAGCGGAGCCGGGGAATGGTTGAATCATCAACTACGCTACGGACTAGCGTTGGGACTGTCCGTCCGAGGAGGTCGCATGCCCGCCATCACCGCCGACACCATGACACTGCCCCGCCTGACCCAGCAGTCGGAACAGAGGACGGCTTGGCGGCCGGTCACCAGACTCGTCACCGCCCGCCGCTACCTGGAAGGCGAAGGCTTCCAGGTACGCCGTCCGTTCCCGGGCATCGACCTCTCGCTCGCCGACCCGTTCCTCCTGCTCGACCACCTGGGGGCGGTTGAGTACGGCCCGGGTGAGGCCAAGGGCGCACCGTGGCACCCCCACCGCGGCTTTGAGACCGTCACCTACATCATCGACGGGGCCGTCGAGCACCAGGACTCAACCGGAGGCGGCGGCCTGATCACCGACGGTGCCACCCAGTGGATGACAGCCGGAGCCGGCATCCTGCACAGCGAGCTACCGCCTCAGGACCTGGTCACCAAGGGCGGGCTGTTCCACGGCGTACAACTGTGGGTGAACCTCCCGAAGTCACAGAAGTGGGTGACGCCGCGTTACCAGGACATCGAGGCCCGGGACGTGGCGCTGCTCGCCTCCGACGACGGTGGCTCGCTGGTCCGGGTGATCGCCGGCTCACTCGCCGGGCACGCCGGTCCGGGGGTCACCCAGACCCCGATCACCTACCTGCACGCCACGGTCGCGCCGGGTGCCCGGCTCAGCCTTCCCTGGCCGGAGGACTTCAACGCGCTGGTGTACGTGCTGAGCGGGCGCGGCTACGCGGGGATCGAAGAGCGACCGGTCGACGAAGGGCAGCTCGCGATCTTCGGAGCCGGTTCGGCGCTGACCGTCACCGCGGCGGACTCGCAGCCCGTGGCCAGCACCACCGGCTGGGAGATCCTGGTGCTCGGCGGCATGCCGATCCGAGAGCCGGTCGCCCGGTACGGGCCGTTCGTGATGAACACCAGGGCCGAGATCATGCAGGCGATCGAGGACTTCCAGGCCGGGCGGCTGGGGACCATCCCGGCCGCGCGGATGCCACACCTGACCTCGGCGGACGACCCTCTCTGAGGGGGATTCAGCGGTCCAGACCTCGGCACCGGTCGGGAACGCCGACGCACCAGGCTCCACCCGCCACACCGACGCCAGCCCGGTCACCCGGTCACCGTCGAACCGGGACACCAGTGGATGCGCCGCCGCCAGTAGCGGCCGGCGGCCAGCGGTCGACGTCATGATCGAGGCTGGTGTCGTCAGTGTGGTACCTGTTTCGGACGCGTTGGCGTAGAGCACGATCCTGAGACACGATCGTAGAAAACGATTTGCGAACCCAGCAGGGAGGCCCGCATGACCGTTGCCGGGGCACCAGACGGCACCCGTACCACAGTGGACTTCTATTTCGATCCGGTGTGTCCGTTCGCCTGGATCACGTCCCGGTGGATCCTTGAAGTCGAGCGGCAGCGCGACATGGACCTCAGGTTCCGGATAATGAGCCTGTGGCTGCTGAACCGGGACCGGGACATGCCGGAGCAGTACCGCAAGCTGATGGACGACGCCCGGGGCCTGATCCGGGTGGTTGCCGCCGCGGCCAGTCAACACGGTGACGCGGTGCTGCGCGACCTCTACACCGCGCTCGGCACCCGGATCCACAACCAGGGTCGGGGTAACGACGTCGCCGTGGCCGAGGAGGCACTCGCCGAGGTCGGGTTGCCGGTCGACCTGCTCAAGGCCGCCGACACCGACGAGTTCGACGGACTGGTACAGGCCAGTCACGACGCGGGCATGAAGCCCGTTGGTCTGGATGTCGGGACTCCGACGATCCACGTGAACGGCGTGGCGTACTTCGGCCCGGTGCTCACCGCGATCCCACGCGGCGAGGACGCCGTACGCATCTTTGACGCCACCGTGACGCTCGCGTCGTTCCCGTACTTCTTCGAGCTGAAGCGGACCAGGTCCGGCGAACTCAACTTCGACTGACCATGCCGCGACCAGCCGATTGTGGCGCGGACCGGCCGTCGGCCCAATCAGGTGGGTTGACGGCCGGTTGACGCGACCCATACGTTACGCCCCACGACCGTGTGTCCGGTTTGGACACCGAACGGAGGTGGCAACGTGGCCAACGGCACGTTCTCCCGGAGGGATCTTCTACGACTTGGTGGCACCCTGGGTGTCGCGGTGCCGGCGCTCGCGGCATGCGGCGGTGTCTCCACCAGCGGCGGCGGTGGTGGCGAAGGGAAGCTGACCTTCGCGTCCACCCAGTTCAAGCCGATCGAGGAGGCGGACCGGTTCCGCGCCATCCTCAAGGCCGCGTACCAGGGTGCGGTCAACTACGTGCCGAGCGAATCGGCCCAACTCACCGCACAGCTCAAAGCGCAGGTGCCCGCCAAGAAGGTCAAGATCCACCTGGTCGGTGGGTTGCACGGGGACCTGGCGACGTTCGGTCCGGACCTACTGGAGGACCTGTCCAGCCTCTCCGCGGAAATCTCCAAGACCGCCGGCTGGGAGGACAGCTTCACACAGCTTACCCAGTTGGGTACCGGAAAGGCGTACTACATCCCGTGGATGCAGGCCACCTACGTGGTGGCGGTGCACAAGGACGCCCTGAACTGGCTCCCCAGCGGCTTCGACGTGAACGACCTGAGCTACGACCAGTTCCTGGACTGGGCGATCGCGGCCCGTAAGGCCAACCGTGGCAAGCCAGTGTTCGGTCTGCCCGCCGGACCGGAAGGGCTGCTGCACCGGTTCACCCAGGGCCACCTCTACCCGTCCTACACCGGTGGCATGGTCAGCACGTTCACCTCGGCCGAGGCGGTCACCGCCTGGGAGTACTTCCGGGAGCTCTGGGCCAACTGCGTGCCGTCCAGCACCCGCTACGACTTCATGCAGGAACCCCTGGCGTCCGGTGAGGTGAAGGTCGGCTGGGACCACGTCGCCCGACTGCTGGAAGCACCCAAGGAGAACCCGGGCGACTGGCAGATGGTGCCCTCACCGCGTGGCCCGAAAGGCCGGGGCTACCTCTCGATCGTCGCCGGGCTGGCGATCCCGAAGGGAGCCCCGGACCAGAACCGCACCAAGGACCTGATCAAGGCACTGTGCAAACCCGACACCCAGTTGCGGGTGCTGGCCGAGAACGGCTTCTTCCCGGTGGTGGACGCCGACTTCTCCGGTGAGCTGCCGCCGGCCGTCAAGCTGGAGGCCGAGGCGGTCACCAGGACCCAGGACAGCGACGGCGCGATCCTCGCCCTGCCGCCGATCGGGCTGGGGGAGAAGGACGGCCAGATGGGCAAGGTCTACAAAGACGCCTTCACCGCGATCGTGCTCAAGAAGGAGGACATCAAGAAGACCCTGGACGCGCAGGCGAAGGTGATGCAGGGCCTGATCGACGAGACGCAGGCGGCCTGCTGGGCACCGGACCCGCCGTCCACCGGCCCCTGCAAGGTCGGCTGAGCCAGACATGCCCCGGCGCACCGTCGCGCCGTACCTGCTGCTCGCCCCGTCGGCCGTCTTCCTGCTGATGCTGTTCGGCTGGCCGGTGGTCTCCGGGGTGTTGCAGGCCTTCGGGTACGGCAGCACCCTCGGCTTCACCAGCTCGTACTGGCAGCGGATGGCCGACGACCCCCGGTTCTGGGAGTCGGTGCGCAACACCCTGCTGCTGATCCTGGTGCTGCTGCCGGTGCAGTTCTGCCTCGCGATCGGGATGGCGCTGCTGCTGCGGGCCAGGTTGCGGTTCTCCGGCGGGTACTTCTACCTGTGGGCGGTGCCGCTCGCTGTCTCCGACCTGGCCGCCGGGCTGGTGTGGCTGTCCATCTTCACCGATCGTGGTTACCTGAACTCGATGCTTGCCTGGTTCGGTGCCGACGGGGTGGACTGGCTCAACTACCAGAGTCCGACCCGGATGCTACTGGCCGTGGTGCTGGCGGAACTGTGGCGATCCACGTCGCTGGTGCTGGTGATCGTGGTGTCCGGGATGCAACTGCTTCCCCGCGACTACGACGAGGCCGCCCAGGTGCTCGGGGCCACGCCCTGGCAGCGGCTCCGGCACGTCACGCTGCCGCTGCTGAAACCCAGCCTGCAGGTGGCACTGATCCTGCGGACGATCCTGGCGTTCCAGGCGTTCGCGGTGGCCCAGGCGCTCACCGGACGACAGTTTCCGCTGCTGATCGGCGAGACCTACGAGTGGTACGTCAACCTCTCCGATCCCAACGTGGCGAGCGCCGTCGCCGTCGTGGTCCTCGCGATCTCCATGGTCACCGCCGTGATCTACCTGCGTACCCTGCGCTCGCCGGAAGCCGAGGCCCGGCGGTGACCGGCGACACGGTGACCCGGGCTCCTGCCCGGACCGGTGCGGCACGGCCGCTGCCGCCGGTCGACCGGCGGCCGTTGCGCCGGCTGCGCCTGGTCCGTACCGCCCAGCACCTGGTCGCGATCCTGATCACCCTGTTCATGGCGGCCCCGATCTACCTGATCACGCTGGCCGCGTTCTCCAGCCGGGCGGAGTTGAACCGGTTCCCCAAGGCGGTGTGGCCGCGCGACGTCTCGATCGACACGCTGCGCGCGTTCCTGCTCAGCCCCGGTACCGGGGTGCTCCCGGCGCTGGTCAACTCGCTGTCGGTGGGGATCGGCACCCTGGTCGTGTCACTGCTGATCGGCGCCCCCGCGGGGTACGCCGTCGCCCGGTACGGCTTCCGGGGGCGGGACGCGTACCAACTGTTTCTGCTGCTCACCCGGTCGCTGCCGGTGGTGGTGCTGGCGATCCCGTTGGCCTCGTTCTTCCTCAACGCCGGCTTGTACGACACCACGTACGCGGTGGTGCTGGTGCACTCGGTGCTGGCGCTGCCGACCACGGTCCTGATCACCGCGAGCGTGTTCGTGGCGGTGCCGGTGGACCTGGAGGAGGCGGCACTGGTGTTCGGCTGCACCCGGTTCGGCGCGTTCCGCCAGGTGGTGCTGCCGATGGCGCTGCCCGGGGTGGCAGCGTCCAGCATCTTCACGTTCGTGTTGTCGTGGAACGAGATCCTCGCGGCGGCGGTGCTCACCCTCGAGGTGCGCACCTTGCCGGCGCAGGTGCTGGTGTCGCTGTCGGAGTCGCCGTTGCGGTACCAGTTCGCGGGCGGGTTCGTCCTGGTGCTGCCGGCGTTGCTGTTCATCCTGCTGATGCGGCGTTACCTGCTCAACATGTGGGGGTCCACGATCCGATGAGGTTGTCCGATGGCTGAGATCCGGCTGCGTGATCTGGTGAAGGTCTTTCCCGGCCAGCAGACCCCGGCGGTGGACCGGGTCAGTCTGGACATCGCCGAGGGCGAGTTCATGGTGCTGCTCGGACCGTCCGGCTGCGGCAAGACCACGATGCTGCGGATGGTCGCCGGGTTGGAGCTGCCCGGCTCCGGCCAGGTGGTGATCGGGGACCGCGACGTGACGTATCTGCCGCCCCGAGATCGCAATCTGTCGATGGTTTTCCAGTCGTACGCGGTTTTTCCGCACCGCCGGGTCCGGGAGAACATCGGCTTCGGGCTGGCGATGCGTGACGTGCCGAAGTCGGAGATCGAACGGAAGGTGACCTGGGCCGCGGAGCTGCTGCAGCTCACCGATTACCTGGACCGGTATCCGGCGCAGCTGTCCGGTGGGCAGCGGCAGCGGGTCGCGGTGGCCCGCGCGATCGTGGTGGACGCGGACGTACTGCTGATGGACGAGCCGTTGTCCAATCTGGACGCGCTGCTGCGGCTCGGGTTCCGGGCCGAGTTGAAGAAGCTGGTCGGCGAGCTGGGCACCACCACGCTGTACGTCACCCACGACCAGGTGGAGGCACTGTCGCTGGGGGACCGGGTGGCGGTGATGCGCGACGGCGTGCTGCAGCAGGTGGCCCCGCCACTGGACGTCTACAACACTCCGGTGAACGAGTTCGTCGGTGGTTTCATCGGCAGCCCGCCGATGAACTTCCTCACCGGCACGGTGCACAACGGGCACGTCGATCTGGGAGGGGCCAGTCTGACGGCCCCCAAGGCGCTGCGGAGCTTCACCGGACGGCAGGTCCGGCTCGGGGTACGCGCCGAAGCGGTCAGGCTGGTGGGTGAGTCCGCGCCGGGTGCCGTACCGGCGCGGGTCGAGGTGTACGAGCCGCTCGGCTCGGCGGCCCTGGTGACCACCACGGTCGCCGGTCAGCAGATGAAGGTGCAGGCCCCGGCAACCTTCCGGGCCCGGCCGGGCGAGACGCTGTGGCTGGATTTGCCGGAGACCCGTCGTCGGTGGTTCGATCCCGAGACCGCATTGGCGCTTGAAACCTGAACCACTTTGGGTGCCGGAATCCCCTACCCGTGAGCCCGCACCGTCCGTAGCTTTCGAATCGCTGGTTGCCTGGAACCACCAGCAACCGCGTGCCCATTGAATCGCTCTCGTGTTTGGGAACCCGACCTGAGATGTCATCAGAACCCGCTGATCCCGCCCGACCTGGCAGCGCCGCTGCCGAATCCTCTCCTGCCGGACCGGATCCGGCTCCCGCTCCCGTTTCTCCCAGGCCCGCTCCCGTCGGGCCGGCGACCGAGCTGCGTGCCGCCGCCGTCAAGGTGTTACGTGCCAACGACCGGGGAGCGGTGACCGTCGCGGCACCGCAGCTGTATCCCCACCAGTGGAGCTGGGACGCCGCCTTCGTATGTGTCGGCCTGGCACACGTGTCCGTCCCCCGCGCCTGCGTCGAACTGGACTCGCTGCTGTCCGGCCAGTGGCACACCGGGATGATCCCGCACATCGTGTTCTCCGAGGACCCCGACGCGTGGTACTTCCCTGGGGCCGACTGGTGGCGTACCCAGGAACTGGCCGCCAACGCCCCGCACCAACCGCTCACCTCCGGTATCTGTCAGCCCCCGGTCCACGCGATCGGCCTGGACCAGATCCTGCGGCTGGCCCGGCGACATGGTGGCGAGGACCAGCGGGTGGCTGAGGAGTTCGCCCGCCGCGCCTGGCCCGCGCTGTACGCCTGGCACCGCTGGCTGATGACCGCGCGTCGGGACCCGACGTCCGGGCTGATCGCCATCGTGCACAGTTGGGAGTCCGGAACCGACAACTCACCCCGCTGGGACCGGCCGTACGCCGTGGTGCCGACCGGCCCGCTGCCGCCGTACCAGCGCAAGGACATCGGTGTGGTGGCGGACCCCTCGCAGCGGCCCACCGATCAGGAGTACAACCGCTACCTCTTCCTGGTTGAGGAGCTGAAACACGCCGGGTACGACGACGCGGTGGTGGCCCGGCAGGGCAGCTTCCGGGTGGGGGACGTGCTGTTCACCGCGATTCTCGCGGTGGCGTGCGAGGTGCTCGCCGGGATGGCCGACGGGCTGTCGCCCGCGCTGGACCCCCGGGTGGTGGCCGACCTGCGGCAGTGGGCCGGGGAACTGCGGTCCGCCGTGGCCGGCTCTGTGGACGATCGCGGGCTCGCCCGGGACTACGACGTACGGGCCGGTCGTTGGCTGGCCAACGACACCATCGCGGGTTTCGCGCCGTTGCTCTGCGGCGGTCTTTTCGAGTCGGTTGAGCGGGAGCTGCTCGCGGCGTTCGACGGACCAGAGTGGAGTGGTCATCCGGATCTGGTCGTGCCGGCCCCGCCGTCGACGTCGCTGCGGTCACCGGCCCTGGATCGGCGCTGTTACTGGCGCGGTCCACTGTGGCCGGTGATGATCTGGCTGTACGGCTGGGCGCTGGACCGTCGTGGCCACCGTGACCGGGCCGCGGCGTTGCGGGGCGCGGGGCTGCGACTGGTGTCCGACGGCAGCTTCGCGGAGTACTACGAGCCGGTGACCGGGGAAGCCCTCGGCAGCGCTGACCAGTCGTGGACGGCCGCCGTCGCTCTGGACTGGCTCTCCCACTGACGGCCCGAGGTTCACCTCCGGGTGGCCCCGCAGTCGGGATTGCGGGCCCCTGTCGGGTTGCGACCTGAGGGGGTCTGGGCCGGTCCTGTCGCTTAGTGCCAATTTTGAACTGGACAGTGCATACGTCTAGTGCCCAGCTGGTACCAGCACTTATCATCGAGTAGTAGTTGATGGATTGCAGATCGTTACGGACGGCGGGTCGCTGTACCTGGCCCCGGTCAGCGGCCTCAGCCCTGCCCCCTCAGTCGCGATCTTGCAGTTGTGCGAGGCGCCCCCCGCTTGATCACAACTGCAA
>DASUSI010000084.1:0-2312 GCA_036375165.1 Micromonosporaceae bacterium
CTGTGCGCCTTCAGCGAGGCGATCTGGTCACCGCCGCCGCGAGCCGAGTTCGGTACGTTCCGGCAACGACTGGCGGTCCACCTCGGACGACTGGCGGCGATCGGCGTGAACTACCGGCCGCTGGGTCGGTCTTCATCACCGGAAACCTGATTCCGGCCCCTGACCGGTAGCCGACCACCTGGGCTACCTTCCGGACAACGTCCCCACAGGACATCGCGATCCGGGTCTTCGGTGTCATAGGGGCTGCGACGAACAGGCCGATCAGCCCCACCAGCGCGGCGTTGTGGGTGCGGTCCCAGACGTGGTACGTGACGGTGAAGCTGCCGATCTGGCTGCCGAACCCGGACGCCGTTGTCCCGAGCCAGAGTCGACGGAAGGCAGGGCACTCCCGCAGCGGTCGGGCGTCCAGCAGCACCCTCACCCGAGGTCTGGGTCAAGGGCCCTGCCGAGGTTGTCCTGGAGCCGTTCGCGGAACGGCCGCCTCGCCAGCGCTGCCCGGATGTCCTCGACAACCCGGCTCAGCGAGTAGGGGATCTCCGCTTCGAGGTCCCGTACCGTCGCCTCGGTTGCCCGCCATTCCGCCTCCAGGAGTGGGAGTGACTCGCGCGCCCGTGCGCTCAACCGGATCCGGCGGGTACGCCGGTCAGGATTCTCGGCGTCGTTGACGAGCCCGGCCCGGTGCATGGCCGCGGCGGTCTGGCTCATCGCCGAATGGGTGACCTCGACGCGGCTCGCGAGTTCCCGGATCGTCATCGGGCCGTGCCTGGCGAGCTGGATCAGGGGACCGACGAACCGGGGCCGCATCCCGGTCATGCCCGCCTTGTCGTACAGCGCGCTGATGTCGTGATCCATCGCGCCCAGCATCTGCCACAGCGGACGCCACAGGCTGCTGTCGAGCAGGTCCTGGTTGTCCGCCGGCACCTCGGGTTCGGCCACGCGGGCATCGTAACAGTACTTATATAAGCACTGTTACGATTTTCCTGAGATCCCGACACGGATGAACACGTCAGGGTCGGACCGGCCGTCGAACGCGGTCACCGCGTAGCCAATGTCGACGGTCCACGTGATGTCAGGATGGGTCATGGCGGTGCAGCGTGCGAAGAAACCCCGCGAGGTGTACGACCTCGGGTGTCTGCGGCTCTACCGGGAAGACCTCGAAGCCATCGCCGGCATCGTGCGGGAGGAATGCGGCAACCTGCTGATCGAATTCCATGACGAGGGACAGCACACCGGCAACGACCCGGGCGACTTCGTCGCCGTGGCCGGGGTGCTTCCGGAGTCGCTGGACCACGTCACACTGACCGGAAAACGAAACAGCACGACATTCAAGGTCCACCTTGGTCAACGCTCCGAGATCGTGGTGAAGGACCCCGACAACAGCGCCCGGGGTGCCGCCCACGCGATTCGCGACCTGGGCCGTGCTCGCCGCCGGTGGCTGGACGGGCGGGTGCCCTGGCCGAAGTCGAGGAAGCGGACGATCGTCGTCAACGCGCCGCGTGCGTTGCGGCCCACGCACTGGCAGCGCCACCGCGTCCTCTACCTCTCGAACGTCATCACGGGCACCGTGACGCTGCTGCTCGGTGGCATCATCGGTTATCTGGTGAACCAGATTCCGGACTGGAACTGAGCCGCCCGGGGCCGGCCACGCGGCCGTAGCGGTACTCAGTGCGTCCACAGTAGATCGATCTGATGCGGTCCGTGCACAAAGTGTCATCGCACGGGTGAGACAGCCGGGTCCGGGCACGCCCGAACCAGAACGGATCGGTACTGTACGACTGTGAGCCAGGACACAGAGATGGTGCTTCCGCTCAGCTCCCGCCGAGACCGAAGTGGACCGGACGGGCGCGGCCCCGAGTGTCGTACGCGGAGACATGTGTTGTGCGCACCGCCAGGTCTGTTCGACCGTGGCTTGGTTCTGGCCGAATTCTGACGTCTTCCCGTCCGCCGACACCCGCATTCGTCCGTGCCCGGACTCCGGGAATGACCTGGTGAGTCCGCCCTGCGGAGGGCTGCGCGAGCAGCTAGTGAGGCCGCTTTGGCAAACCCGAAACAGCAACTGGTCGAGCTGATCCTCGCGTATGCGGACCTGACCGGTTCCCACGTCGCCATCGAGCAGGGGGAACGTTCGATCAGCTATTCAGAACTCCGCCGGTTGACCCGGGAGCGGGCCTCCCTGCTGGCCGACCGGGGCGCGTCGGGTGCGTTCGTGGCTCTCGAACGACGGAGATCCCCGGAGTTCATCGTGGACTTCCTCGCGGTGCTCTCCGCCGGCGGCACCGTGATCCCACTGGATCCCGACACTCCACCTGACA
>DASUSI010000085.1:0-4468 GCA_036375165.1 Micromonosporaceae bacterium
ATCACCCCCGCGTGCGCGGGGAGCAGCTGCGCGCGGACGCGTACGGCAGCTCGTTCATGGGATCACCCCCGCGTGCGCGGGGAGCAGTGGACCCCGAACTGCTCCCCGTACGGCGTGTGGGGATCACCCCCGCGTGCGCGGGGAGCAGACTTCTTGACCTGGGACTTTACGGCTCGCCACCCCGATTTTCATTCATCTTCAGTTCACCTCGATGCGACCAGACCAGGTCCGTATAGAACTCCGTCGAGTGTGTCACGTGGGAAACCACCCCGCTGATCGCTGTCTACTTCAGTCAGCGACATCCCAGACAATTCGGAATGCCTCTCTCGATGTGGGTCGCCATGCCACTCGGGTGAGTCACTGCCAGCACCCACCACATAGGACTTACCGCGTCGGCCATGGGTCTTTGGACCATAGTCCGGGGTTCTACGTCCGGGAACCCTCATTGTCGGAGGGTGCCTGTACGCTCCGCTCCGCGCCAACCGATGGCAGCGCTTTCACCCATAGGGGGGACATGTCAACGCCGGGCTCTCCGGGCTCGTTGAGTAAGGCTGCCCGTACCGTTTGGGCAAAGTCTCTGGATAAGAGCGGTGCATGGCTGCCGCTGTGGCAGCACATGGACGATTCCGCCGACGTGGCACGGCACCTGTTCGACCATTGGCTGGCACCGAACGTGGTCCGTCTGATGGCCGACCCGTTCGGCGGTGACGTGGACGCGGCGCGGGTGGCGGCAACATTCCTGGCCGGTGTGCACGACATTGGCAAGGCGACCCCGGCCTTTGCCGTACAAGAGTTCAAGTTGGCTCAGGAGATGCGCAACACAGGGCTGTGGATGCCGGAGAACAAGCTCGGGCTCCCGGACCGGCAGTTGGCGCATCACGCGGTCGCCGGCCACCACATCCTGGCCGCCTGGCTGGTCGCCCAGGGCTGGCCGCCCAGGACGGCTCGCACATGGGGTGTCATTGTGGGCGGTCATCACGGCGTACCGCCCGATCGGAACGTGGAGGACGCGTCACAGCCGGACGTGAGACCGTGCCTCTACGGCGAGGACACATGGGAGGCGGTACGCACCGAGCTGGTCGAGCGGGTGGCCGCCCGGTCTGGAGCTCAGACCCGGATCGCTGGTTGGGGTGACGTCACCCTGTCCCAGCAGTTCCAGGTGCTTGCCACCGCCCTCGTGATCATCGCTGACTGGATCGCCAGCAACGAGGACCTGTTTCCGTTCTTCAAAGCGGCTCTGCCAGAGGTTCGTGACGACCCGCGCCGCGTGTCTGCCGCACTGGCTGAACTCCGGCTTCCAGGTCCGTGGCGTGCCCGGCCACCCGAAGGGGCGGTGGGCGAGCTGTTCGGGAAGCGGTTCAGTCTCCCGGTGGGCGCGACTCCGCGCCCGGTCCAGGTCGCGGCGGTCGACGTTGCTCGGCGGATGACGGAGCCGGGGATTCTGGTGATCGAGGCACCGATGGGTGAGGGTAAGACCGAGGCCGCGCTGGCTGTGGCTGAGGTGTTCGCCGAGCGGTTCCAGGCCGGGGGCGTGTTCGTCGCGTTGCCCACCCAGGCGACCAGCGACGCGATTTTCGACCGGGTGCTCCACTGGCTCGACCGGATTCGTGCCAGCGGCGGTGATGCGGGCGGCTCGATCGCGTTGAGTCATGGCAAGGCCCGGTTCAACCGACTGTTCCAGGGCTTGGTGGCAGCAGGCCGAATGCGGGACATCGGCCGGGACGATGAGGATGACGGCCCGCATGCCCGGCGTCGCCGCAGGGCCCGGAACTCCAAGCAAGGTCCTGCCTGGGAGGATCTCACCGCGCATACCCTTGCCGCACATGCCTGGTTGATGGGTCACAAGAAGGCTCACCTCGCCAATTTCGTCGTCGGCACGATCGACCAGTTGTTGTTCGCCGGGCTCAAGGCCCGGCACCTGATGCTCCGACACCTGGCGCTCGCCGGGAAGGTCGTCGTCATTGACGAGATCCATGCGTACGACGCGTACATGAATTCGTACCTCACGAAAGTGCTGACCTGGCTCGGCGCGTACGGTGTGCCGGTCGTCGCGCTGTCCGCGACGCTGCCGTCGGCGCGGCGTCAGGAACTCGTCGCCGCCTACCGGGACGGGGCGGTCGGTCCCCGCAAAGCCGTCGAACCTGGTCACGGGGACACTCTGGCCGGCTACCCGCTTGTGACCTGGACCGAGAAGGACCGGGTACGCGGCCAGCGGGTGACCGCGTCGGCTCGGAGCACGACCGTCCATATCGAAGCGTTGGATGACGAACTGCCGTCGCTGGTCGCTGCGCTTCGCGGGGCACTGGCGGACGGTGGGTGCGCGCTGGTGGTGCGTAACACGGTTCGTCGGGTGTTGGAGGCGGCCGAAGCGATCGAGCGGGAGTTCCCCGGCGAGGTGACCGTTGCCCATTCCCGGTACATCGTGGCGGACCGGTTACGCAACGATGACGACCTGTTGCGCCGTTTCGGGCCTCCGGACGGTACGAGAAGCCGTCCCTCCCGGCACATCGTGGTGGCGTCCCAGGTGGCGGAACAGTCGCTCGATGTCGACTTTGACCTGCTGGTCACCGATCTGGCACCGGTCGACCTGGTACTGCAACGGATGGGACGGCTGCACCGGCATCAGCGCGGTGAGGGGGAGGCGGACCGGTCGGCGGGGGTTCGGGTTCCCCGCACGTTGGTCACCGGTGCCGATTTCACACAGTGCCCCCCGGTCCTGGAGCGGGCCGCGGAACGCCATGTGTACGGGGCTCACGCGCTGCTCAGGTCGGCCGCCGTGCTCGCGCCGCGTTTCGGGAAAACGATATGTCTGCCCGACGACATTCCGTTGCTTGTGGAGGCCGCATACGGCGACGAGCGGATCGGCCCGCCGGAATGGCAGGATGTGATGGACGCCGCGGCGGCCCGATGGCAGGAGCGGACTGAGAAGCGCGAGGACCGGGCAGGAGATTTCCAGGTCGGTGCCCCGGGCAAGCTCGGACGACCAATTGTCGGCTGGTTGTCCGCCGACGTGGGTGATGCGGACGAGACTTCGCAAGGTTACGGCCAGGTACGCGACGGAGCGCCAAGCCTGGAGGCGATCCTGGTCCAGAGTGACCCGGAGGGACAATGGCATACCCCGTCCTGGCTTGACGAGTCCCGGCGGGGACTCCCAGTGCCACAGGCTGAAACGCCGTCGGATCAGCTTGCCGAGGTGCTCGGATCCTGCACGATCCGGTTGCCGTTGGATTTCAGCGACGAGGAGTCCGAGGAGAGCTTGTGGCAGGCGACGCCGCCTGCCTGGGAATTCTCGCCCACGATTTACCGACTTCCCGTCCTCCTGCTCGATGCGGAAGGGCTGGGCATGATCAGTGACCGCCAGGTCCGGTACACGACTCAGAAAGGATTGGAAGTGTTGGCGCGTGACGAATGAACCGGGGTTCAACCTTCTGGACGAACCGTGGATCCTCGCACTGGAGACGAATGGGCGGGAGGTGGAGCTGTCCATTCTTGACGTTTTCCAGCGGGCGGTTGGGTTGAGCCGGATCGGCGGCGAGGTTCCCACCCAGGGATTCGCGATCGTACGACTGCTGCTCGCGTTCCTGCACCGTGCCGTGGCTGGGCCGCAGGACCGGGAGGAGTGGGCGGAGCTCTGGCGGTCCGACGGCCTGCCGATGAACGACATCCTGGAGTACGCCGCGAAGTGGCACGAACGGTTCGACCTGTTCCACCCCGAGAAGCCGTTCTTCCAGGCGCCGGGCTTGCGGACCGGTAAGGCCGACATCGACGGTGTAAAGAAGATCGTCGCTGACGTGCCGGACGGGGAGCCGTTGTTCACCACCCGTTCGCCAGACAACCTGGCGCGGGTCGATCCTGCCGAGGCGGCTCGATGGCTGGTTCATGTTCATGCGTACGACACCGCCGGCATCAAGTCGGGGGCGGTCGGTGACCCGCAGGTCAAAGGCGGCCGGGGTTACGGCAGTTCGGTGGGATGGTCGGGGCAGATCGGCGGTGTGCTGGTCGAGGGGCCGACGTTGCGGGACACCCTGTTGCTCAACCTGATCGCGTATCAGGACGCCCCTGATGAACTGCGTATCGGCCAGTCAGGCGACGTGCCGCCGTGGGAGCGGGAGGTCGACGGCCCGCAATGGTCGGAGCGGCCACCAAAGGGTGCGATCGCCCTGTACACCTGGCAGACCCGCCGGGTCCGGCTGATCGGCGGCCGGGACGGGGTGACCGGTGTGGTGCTCTGTAAGGGCGACCGGATCGAGCCGCAGAATCGGCACCTTGTGGAACCGCACACCACGTGGCGGTACAGCGAGCCGCAGACGAAGAAGCACAAGCGGACCACGTACATGCCCAGGCTGCACAATCCGGAACGGTCCATCTGGCGAGGGCTGGAAGCGATGCTGCCTTCGGTGGTGAGCGCGGCACGACACAAGGACGGGCCGCCGCAGTTCCGCTCGCCGGGTGTCCTGGACTGGTTGTC
>DASUSI010000086.1:0-55518 GCA_036375165.1 Micromonosporaceae bacterium
GGCGTCGGGGAGGACGCAGCGATTGTGGTGGAAAAATTGCCGGCAAGTAGATCGCGGGCACCCGGCTCACCCGTCGCTGGTACCGGCGAGTGCCAGCGACGCATCGGGCTCGTACGCCAGGTCCACCGGCACCAGCAGCCCCGCCTCCGCCAGGTGGTCGCGGGTTCGCGCGGCCAGCACACCGCCGGCCATCGCCGCGTTGACGAGTTCAAGGACCTTGGTGTACCCCGGTATCGGCGTGTCGCCAGTGTTGAACTGGTACCACCACTGGCCGTTGAGGTACTTGGTCAAGTCCGCGGGCAGCGTCTCGTCGTCAGCCAGCCCGGTCGCCGTGGTGATCGCTCCCCGCAGGTCCAAGGTGTCCAGGACGTGCCGCATGATCTCCCCGGTGGTCAGGGCGGGTATCCGCCGCCCTGCCGCCTGGAGCGCGGCGAACCCCAGCGGCATGCGGAACAGTGGCGACGCCCAGACGTACGCGTCGGCGACGTACCCGAGCGGCGCGAGCGACCCCGGCAGCCCGGCTATCCGGACCCCGGGAATGCGTGCCGCCGAGTAAAGCCCCTCGGGCAGACCCTCGCTGTCGTTGAGCACCCGGAGCTGGTCGCGGTCCAGCAGGCAGATCCTGACGTCGAGGGCGACGCCGCGGCTGAACTCGCTGTGCCATAACAGCTCACCGTAGTAGTAGCCCTGGCCATGGATGCCGCACGCCGCCACGTCCGCGTCGGCGAGAGTACCGGCGAGTACCGGAATGCACCGGCCTCCCGGCGGAGCGGCGTACCGGTAGTTGAGCAGCTTGATGTCCAGGGTGGCCGGGTTCCGGTTCGCACCGTACGCGAGCACCGGATATCGCTGCGCCAGCGGCGGCGCGCCGATCCGGGCCAGGTAACTGTCGATCGACTCGCGGCCGGCCGCCGTTACGACGGCGTACCGGTCGGCGTCCCCCGTCTCGACGAGCTGCGCCACCGCGCCGTCGTGCAGGAGGTAATGGCCCGGCGGGCACTCCCCGGGATAGCTCTCCGGAAATTTCCGCGCCGGTCGCCAGCCGTCCGGCGGCAGGCTGATAGCTCCTCCGTCCGTTCCGATCCGTGCCGCCGACACGGTCGGCGCGACGTCGCTCATCAGCCCGTCCCCTGTGCGGAAGGTGCGGGGACCGGCATCTGCCGGTCCCAGGTCCACTGGACACGGTACTTGGCGCCGACCGGCAGCCAGCCGCCGTCCTTGGGGAACACCCGCCAGTACAGCAGGGTGCCGCCGTTCATGAGGACCGGCCGGTCCTTCTGGACGGTTTCGGTCTGGCCCCGCTCCCCCACCTGGATCTGGGCGGTGACCGCGCGGCACGGGCAGTCGGTCGAGAATGTGACGATGATCGTTAGCGAACGGGTCGGGCGTTCGATATGCGTTTCAAAGTCCTCACCTTCGAACCGGTCGAAGGATCCGCTATACACCAGACGGTTGGTGATGCGCGCGGCACTACCCTCGGCGAGCTCATTGAGCAGGACGGAAACGGCCCGGCTGGTACGGAAATGCGTCGACTCATAGGAGCTGATGACTGAATTGTCGGCGTGGCTGACGCAGTCCCCTTCCAGCCCGCCGCTGGCGGCATACCGGAAGACCATGCCGTTTCCAGCGTCCGACTCTCTCCGCACCAGGTAAGAGTCGGTGAGAACGGCCACTCCCGGCTCGGTTTTCCGGCGATTTCCTATCTCCCGCAGGTCCACGACCTTGACTGAGTCGAGGACCGTGAACGACGTGCTCTCGTGCACCGGCCCCAACGAGATAGCCTCGAATTTCGGAAGCCTAGGCCGCCGTGCACGCCAAGTCCGCTGAAGGAGGCCGGCGGCGATGGTGGCGATGACGGAGAGAATGCCGACGACAATCTCTGCCTGCACACCGACCTCCACTCATTCCCGTAGGTGGGTGATGGGCAAGTCTACTGTATCCCGCTTCGTCATTCTGACGACGGTGTCGGAAATCGTGAATTCTCTTCGTAACCTAACCCCTACCCGTTCGTCGCCAGAGAAACCTCATTCCGGGTCCGAAGGCGGGCAGCGTGCTGTGTCTGCCCATCCATCGATCGCAACCAGAGTCCATCGAGTCGTACGCGCTGGCGCATGAAGCAGCCCCGTCTGGTCCGCTCGGCACCGGAACCTGTGCCGTCCGAAGAGCCAGTTTCGGCTATGCGGCCTGGGAATACTCGCTGATCAGCCCGTTTGAGAACCGGGTACGATGCACCTGTGGCGCCCCCGGTTTCCCGTTGCTTTCGATCGTGCTCTGAGGAAAGTGAAGGGAGTTCCCATGATCGCCCGGGTCGACACTCGACCGTAACAGATTAAAGATCAAGGTGTGCCACGACCGCAGAAAGGGGCTCTACGTGGGGCTTCTGGAAGCGGTGCTGTGCGAGGGATGAAGGATTTGGCCCTTCGGTGTCGTCCTGTGGGAAGGGCACAAACCACCGTATACCGCATTGGCTGAAGACCGTTGTAGTGGGCGATACGGAGAAGGCACCCCGGGGGTATCAGGTAGGGATGGGACTGTAAATCGCTCCTCTGTCAAGCCGGGCTTGGTGGGGCATCGGTGGTGAGGGCGCGGGCGACGGCAAGTGCGTCGATCGGGTCGGATCTGCCGCACGGTCCGGATCGTCCACATCGCCCAAGCGCTCGACGCCTCCTGAACGGCCGCCCGCTCCCAATCTCATGACCGGGCGTGGCGCGGCGTCAGCCGGCGACGGTCAACGGTGAATCGGTCTGCATTCAGCCCTTCAGCGGATTGAACCAGCGCAGATCGGCGAAGCGGCCGAAGTCGGCGTTGTTGGAGCACAGCTCTGCTTCGTTCTCCAGCGCGAGGGCCGCGAGCTGCACGTCCGTGGTGAGGTGCCCGGCCGTACCAACGTGCCGTAGCAGATCGAACGTGATGTCAAGGTGTCGAGGACCGGGCGTCAGAAAACGGACGTTGGGCTGGGCCAGCCAGTCAGTGATGTACCGGACCGCCGCATCGACCGGCAGCGGAGAAGTAAGCACCCGGGGGTTGGTCACGATCCTCAGGAAGCCGAACAGCGCGGGACTGCTCAATCCGACCTCCCGATCGCCGTTGAGGACGTCAGTCCACCACGCACGAGCAGCCGTGTGCTGAGGAAACCCCGTGATCACCGCGTAGAGCAGCAGGTTGACGTCAACGACGATCACCGGACGTGCCGGGCCTTGTCGAGGATGGCCTCATCCTCCAACTCGTCGGAGAGGCGATTGAATCCGGCGAGGTCAAGCCCTGCCCTCAACTGCGACTCGTGCGGCTCCAACCGGTACGGCTCCTTGCGGGCGCTGCCACGGGGGGCCAGCGCCCGCCGAAGAGCGTCGTTGATGACTTCCTTGGTAGACCGGCGCTGGTGATGCACAGCGTCCTGGACCAGACGCACCACATCCGGGTCCAGAGTCAGTGTTGTACGCATGCCTACATCATGATGCCTATTGGCTACAGCATCAAGACTCACGACCGTCGGGCGGGCACATTGTTGACACATCAGAGATCGAGGAAGTACCGAAGCACCTTGCGAAGCTCAGCGAGTTCGCTGTCACTGACGTGGCCGAGGCTGCGTTGGAGGCGCGCGGCATCGATGGCGCGCATGTCTTCTGGGCGGGCGAAGCTCACTCGGCTCAGGCCCGTTGCGTCGCTGGCGATGCGAGGCTGGGTAACCAGCCCTCGATCGTGGCTGGTAAGCGGCACTACCACAATCATGTTGATAGGCAGGGCATGGAGTCCGTCTGACGAGACAACGACCACGGGCCGCCGCCCGCCCTGCTCATGACCTACGGTCGGATCGAGGTGGGCGAGCCAGATCTCGCCCGTGCGGATGGCGATCACTCCCACCATCCGGGCTCATCAACATTGCTCAGCGTGTCCCGGTCGGTGCCTTCCTGCCAGGAGTGCGACTCGGCGCGGTCGGCGTTCCATCCGGCCGGGTCCTCTCGGCGGAGCCGTTCAAGCTGCTCCTGTGCTCGCCTGAAGAACGCCTGACGCTCCAGAGTCTCGGTGACTTCGGCCAGGAGAGCACCCATGCTGGTGCCGCGCTCGCGAGCAAGGATGGCAAGGCGATCGCGGACAGTCGTGTCTACCTTGATCGTGGTGGTACTCATACCAGACAGTCTACCGATAGGTAGACCTGGGCAACCATTGCATCACGAGTGATCGCTCCGGTAACGGGTTAGAACTCCAGCCAGGCGGCGGTGTCGCGGACCAGCTTGCCGTTCTGCACCGGCTCGCTGGCGAGCAGCACGCGGCGGTGCTCCGGCAGTGGGTACGGCGACTCGGACAGGTTCACCACGCACAGCAACCCCGGATCGCGGCGGAACATCAGCACGTCCGGTGGCACACCGTCCACCCAGGACATCGTGCCGTCCCCGAGGGCGGGATGTGCCCGCCGGGTCCGCAGCGCGTTCCGGTAGAGGTTCAGCATCGACTCCGGATCCGACTGCTGCGCCTCGGCGGTCAGCGCCCGCCAGCGTTCCGGTTGCGGCAGCCACGGGCGGGTGCCGTCCGGCCCGAACCCGAACGGCGGTTCGCTCCCCCGCCACGGCAGCGGCACCCGGCAGCCGTCCCGGCCCCGAACGGTCCGCCCGGACCGTACCCATGTCGGGTCCTGAAGCACCTCCTCGGGCAGGTCCTCGACCTCTTCCAGACCCAACTCCTCGCCCTGGTAGAGGTACGCACTGCCGGGCAGCGCCAGCATCAGCAGCAACGCGGCCCGAGCCCGGCGGGTGCCGACCTCCAGGTCCGCCGGCTCGACCAGCTCGCGGTACGGACCACTGCCCCCGGTGTGCGGGCGTCCATACCGGGTGACGTGCCGGGTCACGTCGTGATTGGACAGCACCCAGGTGGCCGGTGCCTTGGCCCCGCGCAGTGGTCGCAGGCTGGTGTCGATCACCGACCGGAGCGCGTCGGCGTTCCAGGAACAACGCAGGAAGTCGAAGTTGAACGCGGTGTGCAACTCGCCGGGTCGCACGTAGCGGGCCAGCCGTTCCGGCCTGGCCACCCACGCCTCGGCGACGAACATCCGCTCACCCTGGTACTGGTCGGCCAGCCGCCGCCAGGTGCGGTAGATCTCGTGTACGCCGTCGCGGTCCCAATATGGATGATGCACCCGGTCCGGCGGCTCCAGCACGTCCTCACGGTCCCCGCCCATGTCCGGCAGCGCGGGGTGCTTGACCAGGCCGTGTGCCACATCGATTCGAAATCCGTCCACGCCACGGTCCAACCAGAACCGCAACACGTCCTCGAACTCCGCGCGTACCTCGGGGTGCTCCCAGTTCAGGTCCGGCTGCTCGGGGGCGAACAGATGCAGGTACCACTGTCCGTCCGGAACCCGGGTCCAGGCGGAGCCGCCGAACACGCTCTTCCAGTCGTTGGGTGGCTGGTCGGGATCCTTGCCGTCCCGGAACACGTACCGCTGTCGCTCCGCAGAGCCGGGCCCGGCCGACAGCGCGGCCTGGAACCACCTGTGACGGTGGGAGGTGTGGTTCGGCACCAGATCCACGATCAACCGCATGCCGCACTCATGCACCTCGCGGATCAATGCCTCCGCGTCGCTGAGGGTGCCGAACAACGGATCGATGTCCCGGTAGTCGGCTATGTCGTACCCACCGTCTGCCATCGGCGAGGCGTACCACGGGGTTGTCCAGACCGCGTCCACGCCCAGTTCACGCAGGTACGGCAGGCGGGACCGGATGCCGGCGATGTCTCCCACACCGTCTCCGTCGCCGTCGGCCATACTCCGGATGTAGATCTCGTAGATCACCGCGTCGCGCCACCACGGGGTGTCGGCAGGCACCTGCGCGTCTCTCCTCTCGACCGTTGAGGCCACAGGGGTTTCGACTGAAGCCACGGGGGTTTCGACGCCACAACCCTGTCACGTCCACCCACGTCACGGCACCGGGGATCACCGGGCGGCGGTTGCCTAACGCGGTTCCCGGTCCGATTCGTTCTTCTTCAGCTTGCGGGTGTCCCGCAGCTCCATGAACGGTTCCTCCTCAGGGGGATGACCGCCCGCGATCGCCCGGCCGCGTTCCAGCTCGGCGTCGAATTCGGCGCCCAGCAGAATCGCGATGTTGCTGATCCACAACCAGATCAGGAACACGATCGCGGCGCCGAGCACGCCGTACGTCTTGTTGTAGGAACCGAAATTCGCCACGTACACGCTGAACCCGAGGGATGCGAGGATCCACAGCACGACGGCGAGCAGGCCACCGGGGCTGACCCAGCGGATGCCGCTCTGCCGGGCGTTGGGCGAGGCCCAGTACAGCAGCGCGAAGATCAACGCCACGAGCACCACCAATGCCGGCCACTTCGCGATGTTCCACACCAGCACCGTGGTCTCTTCGAGCCCGATCAGGGCACCGACCCGCTCCGCGAGCGGCCCGGTCAACACCACCGCGATCATGGCCACGACGACCATCAGGCCGGTCACCACCGTGACCGCGATCCGGATCGGCACGGTCTTCCAGATCGGCCGACCCTCCGGGACGTCGTAGATGGCGTTGGACGCCCGCATGAACGCGGCGACGTACCCGGACGCCGACCACAGTGCACCGAGCAGGCCGGCGATGGCCAGCACGCCGGCACTGCCCTGGGAACGCTGCAACCCCTGCACCGCCTGGGTCAGCAGGTCCTTCACCGGACCGGGCGTGAACTGACTCAGGCTCTCCAACAGCGGGTCGGTGGCTGACTCCCCGAACAGACCCAGCGCCGACACCAGCACGAGCAGTCCGGGGAACAGGGACAGCACCCCGTAGTAGGTGAGCGCTGCCGCCCAGTCCCGCAGGTTGTCCTCCTGGAACTCCCTGGCGGTCCGCTTCAGCACGCCCCACCAGGAACTCCGTCCCAGCTTGGCGGGGCTCTCCGGGAACCTCGGCCACCGGGCAGGTCCGGGTGGCCGCCCGCCGGCTTCGGCGTCGCGCGCGGCGGCACCCCGCTGGTCAGGTTCTGGCGTACGCGGGTTCACGACCGCCCTCCGTCACCGCCGTTCCTTGGCGCTCTTGCAGGAGACGCAGGACGTGGCCGAGGGGAACGCCACCAGCCGTTCGACCGGGATGCTTTCACCGCAGTCCTCGCACCAGCCGTATCGGCCGGCGTCCAGACGCTCCAGCGCGTGCTGCACGTCGCCGATCCGGTCCTTGAGCCCGGTGATGATGCTTGCTTCGCGGTCCAGGTCCGAGGCTTTGGAGACCTTGTCGACCTCGTCTCCGACCGGTTCGTCGCGGACGTCACCGCGTAACTCGGACACCACCGCCACGACCTGGTCGCTCTCCTCACGCAGTTCGGCGAGCCGACGCCGCAGCCCGTTGCGGATCGCTTTGGTGTCGGTGGCACCCCGGGGCCCCCGGTCGGCCGTTACCTGCTGCACCATCAGCCCACTCCGTTCGTCTCGGGCAAGAGGCTCCAGCAGTACCCAGGAGCGGAAACGCCAAACCGCTCGGATGGGACATCCGGCCGCGGCAATCTGCCGTTCGACTCTTCCGCTCAGCGTCACGGAGCGCCAAGGTATAGCCACCGGCCGTACCAATCAGGAGTCGGGCCGGAAGGTCGCAAGGCCGTAGTCAAACCATGGGGAGAGCCATGTTCCGTCACCATTCCGTAGCCGCCCGGGTCCGCCGGGGCATTCTTGTGACCGCCGGTCTGACCGCCGCGGCGCTGGTCACCTCGCTCGCGGCGGCACTCAGCCCGCCGTCCCAACCGGCCCAGGCCGGCGTGACCGGGGTCGCGGCCGTCAAGTACGTGTTCCTGACCTTCGACGACGGACCGCATTCGGTGTACACGCCCCAGGTCCTCGACATCCTGACCAGATACTCGGCCCGCGCCACGTTCTTCCAGGTCGGCCGCAACGTGAAGGCGTACCCGTGGCTGACCAAGCGGGCGTACGCCCGGGGCAACAGCGTCCAGAACCACACCTGGTCCCACCCCGACCTGCGGTACGTCTCCTGGACCACGTTCAAGTACCAGGTGCAGACCACCGACTCGTACATTCGCGCGCAGACCGGTTACACGCCCCGGTGCTTGCGACCCCCGTACGGCGGCGTGAACAGCACCGTGTACTCCAGGGCCGCCGCGCTGGGCAAGAAGATCCGACTGTGGACGGTCGACCCTCGGGACTGGTCCCGGCCCGGCACGTCGGTGATCGTGAGCCGGGTGCTGAACAACGTCCAGAGTGGCTCGATCGTGTTGCTGCATGACGCTGGCGGGGACCGTAGCCAGACGGTTGCCGCACTGCCGACGATCCTGCGGACCCTGAAGAGCCGAGGGTACGAGTTCCGCCGGCTGTGGTGCAGCTAGCCCCGACCGCATGGCCGGAATGCCGCCGACAGTAGGATGATCAACTCACCGCACGGAACGTGGTACGCGGTGTGTGGACATCCCACGTGTCAGGGAGCGATGGCATGCCGAAAACCGGCCGGGACCTGGGAGCCGACCTGTACGAGCTGTGGCGGGCGGGGCAGCACAACCTTCCCTTGGTCGCGGCGGAATACCAGGTCGCACACCGTTGCGTGGGGAATGCCGAATCGGTGGGTTCCGCCTTCCGACGACCGGAGCAGTTCGGTGGCACCCACGGGCCCGCGTACCCCAGATGGGAAGCACTGCGGGGTGAATTGGAGACGATCCTGCGCGACACCGCGACCAACCTGGAGGACGTCGCCGACGCGCTTCGGTTGGCGGCCAGCGAGTACGCCCGCGTTGACAGTGAGGCGGCACGGGAGCTGGACCGACTGAAGCGCGTCAACGGCGGCGGCCTGTGACTGACCCTGGGCCCGATCCGCAACAAAGGCAGTGACGATGACTTTTGAGAGCCTGATGGACCACGCCTTCGAGATCCAGAAGAAGGCGGTTCAGGAGGCGATTCTCGACCTGGGAGGTCGCAGGCACTCCCTCTCGACCATGTCTGACGAGCAACGCGCGATAGGGGCGCAGTTCGCTGACATTCCAGCGCTCTACCGGCCATTCTCCGAGGCTCCGGACCCGACTTCTTTCGACGGCGCGATCTCTGAGCTGCGGCGCGCCCTCCACGTCATCTCTTCGGGACAACAGAACCAGGACCCCATCAACGGCGGCATCTATCCGGCGAATCCAGTCCTCGACAAGCTGTCCGGCTCGGAGAGCTATCTCGAGGACTGGACCGGCGCTGCCGCGATGGAGTTCAAGGCGAATGTCATCGATCCGTTCCCGTCAGTGGTACGCAACCAGTTCATCATGGTCGCGGTACTGAAGTGCGCTCTGGAGGCCGAGAAAGAAATCTGGATCAAGGCTCGCAATGATATCGACAAAGTCGCGCACGACACCCTCACCGCCCTGGAACGGATGGACGACTGCGGCAAGAACGAGTGGACCATGGCGTTCACGGTCGTGGCGTCGGTGGCGGCTGTCGCGGCAGTGCCGGTGACCGGTGGCGCTTCGCTGGCCATCACCGCCGTCGGAGCGGCATCGGAGGTGGCTGCCGCGGCGGTGCCGGATGACCCACCCAGCATCCGGTTCAGCGGGGAGACACCGGGAGCTGTCATCTCGCAGATGCGCGAGGCGATCTCGAAACTGAAGGCCGAGATCGACGGTCAGGAGGCGAAGATAGCGGGTGCGGTGAGCGGGGCATGTGAACTCGTCTCCGGCAACCGGGATCTGTTCGTCTCGAAGCAACCGAAACTGGCGGGCGCGACTCCGGCCAATATCCGAGGTCCGGCATACCTGGGTTACAGCAGTTGACGAGAGGGTCAGCACACCGGTGGGTATCCTCGCTGACCGACTGGATCGGATGTCGGTACGTGTGATCAGTCCGGACCGGAGTCTGACCGCAGAACTCCAGGGGCGTACCACCGTACATCTGACCCTGGCTCCGGGGGTGTACCGGCGGATCCGCGAACCGGACCTGGCGCAGCGACTGGCGACCGTTGCCAGGTTGCTCTGGGCAGCCCGGATGAAGGTGTACTACCAGGCGCTGAGCGAAGCGCTCGACGAGCGGATCACGACTGAGGCGAAGCCGGTCAGCCCACGGGACGTGAATTACCACGCCGCACGTGACCAGGTGCTGGCCGAAGGTCGCTCGTCCGACGGCAGGTTCCAGGTGTCGGTCCAGGGGATGCGACATTGGACCGTCCACATCGCCACGGGCACCCTCGGCGTGCTCGGTGAGGACCAGTTCACGGAGGCTGTTTCCCAGGCGGCAGCCGAACTGATCCGGGATCAACAGGTCAAGATCCGAGAACTGAAGCGGCAGTTCTACGGGTGAGAGAGGGGTGCTGACCGATGGACTCCCCCAAGCCTCGATCCCGGTGGCTGTGGAACCCCCCGTTGCTCGCTGCTACGGCCCTGGTCGCGGTCGGGATGACCGCCGGCCTCATGGTGTGGCAGAACGTTGACAGCTCCCCCGGCACTTCCTGTATTCCGGTGAACGCACCCCGTGGCGGCACATCCGCTCCGGCCGCCGCAGCACCAGGCGGCGGCGGGATACGCGTGATCGAAAAGGGATTCACCCAGGTAGTCCACAAAGGCATGACGGTGAGCCTCGGGGCGGTGCTGGAGAACACCAGCGCGATGGCCGGGTACCGGGTTCAGCTCAGTTTCCGGGTGCTGGGCAGCAGCGGTCAGACCGTGGTCCCGAACCGGTCCGGCGAACTACTCCGACAGGAGATCCCGGTGATTCTTCCCGGCCAGCGGATCGGCACCGGGGCTTGGACCTATGTCCAGGACGATGCCGCAGGCCGCCCGGTGACGGTGTCACGGTTCGAGGTTGCCCTCGGGCAGGCGCGCTTCATCCCACAAGGAAACCGGCACTTCGCTGAGGTCACGACCCGCGGCAACCAGCTCGAACGGTCCGACGTGGAACCCGCGTCCGGGTCCGTCCGGTTCTCGATCCGGTCCGGCTACTGCGGCGCGACGTCGCCACGTGGGATCGCCATGCTGTTCCGCGACAGTCACGGAGCGCTGGTCGGCGGCAGTTTCGACCTGGAGAACTCCGAACCACGGTGCCAACCCGGGGTACACACCGAGTTGGTGACCGCGTTCCGGAGCGTCCCGGACGACATCGACCAGAGCCGGACCACGACCTATCCCTACTGTGATCCGGCCCCGGTCGACGTCGGCGTCAAGAGTTCTGACGAACCGGTGAACTAGCCGGGCAGTACCACCAGGGCGTCACCGACCGGCCGTTCGCCGGCCGCGTCGGACGGTCGGTTGACGACCAGACCGTCGGCCACCATCGTGGTCGAGCCGCCGCCGTCCAGGTTGACGGCTTCTGTCATGCCGAGCGCCTTCGCCACCGCGGCGGTCTCCCCAATGGACAGCCCCATGCTGCCCAACCCTCTGCCGTCGACGGTCACCAGCAGAGTCCGGCCCTGGGGATCGACCCCGCCGAAGGTCCGGGGATTCCGTTTGTGCACCCACCCGTAGTAGAAGCTGGGCCTACCGGGGTGCAGCATGCCGTCGGTGGCTGGGGTCGCGTGGATCTCGCCGTGGCGTACCAGTTCCGGACCGCCGTTGACGATGGCGGTACGTGGGGTCAGCGCGACCGGGCGACCCCGCTCGTCTGCCAGGCCGGCGCGGACCAGCAGTTCGTGCCCGGTCCTCGCGATGTCCAGCAACTCGGCTGCCTGGGACCCGGTGGCCTGCACGGTACGGCCGCCCGCCGGTACGGTTCCGCCGCGCTCCGCGCGTACCTCGACCACCCGGCCCTGCCGGTCCAGCACAGCCTCGACGCCCGAACCAGCCGGAGTACGGGCACCGTACGAGCCGTCGAAGGCCACCAGTTCGTCCGGGTCGGTGCAGGTGAAGTCGTGCAGCGGAAGGCTGGTGGGTCGGTCGTCGGAACTGCCACCGCAGTTGCGGATCAGGCCGGGGACCCGGTTGTAGCCGTCCAGGGACAACTGCCGGCCGTCCGTACCGACCACCGAACCGTGCCAGCGCAGCCGCAGCACCTCGATCCGGCGGGCATCGGCGGACAGCGCCAGCACCGGCCGGCCGTCGATCGGCTCGCTCGCGAACACCCCGTCGTACACGGACGCGCCCGCCGGGTCGCCAGGTGCCCCGGCGGCCGGGTCGAGCACGAAGAAGCCGGCGTTGACGGCGGCGCTGGCACCGGCCAGCCGGGACAGCTCGCTGGTGGTCTCCCGGCGTTCCAGGTCCGGGCCGTACGTGGCGTGCAACGAGCCACGGAACTGTCGGGGGTCGATGGTGAGCACCTGGACCCGCCAGGGTCCGGTGGAGTTCGCGGTGTCGTCGGCCTCACCGTCCCATCCGGTGTAGACGCTGGAGCCGCCGAGCCCGGCGGCGATCACCCGGGCGCGGATCACTTCGGCCTCGGCGCGGGTGGCGGTCGCGCCGACCCGTACCCGGAATCCGAGTTCACCGCCCGCGTCGGCGAGCGTCGGTGTGGTGACCTGTTCGACCACCGGTTGTAGTCCGGCATCCCGCAGCCGCTGCGCTGTCACCTGCGCGGAAACGGCGTCGGAGATCGCGGCCGGTGGTGCGTCCGGGTCCGGCGATCCAGGTCCGGACGGGATCGCGACCTCCACCGTCCACACCGCACCGGGGTCGGCGTGGCCTCGGACGATCGTGGTGAGACTGACCCCGGAGGCAAGGCTACGGGTGGTCCGGGACTCATCCAGGGTGTCCGGTCCAAGTGGTAACGGGCCGGGTCCGGGGTCGGCCGGTGCCCGAGCGGGCACCGCGCCGGCTGCCAGGACCGCGGCGAGGATCGTGACCAGAAGACTTCGGGGGCTGGGCCGAGGTGTCATGCACTATTCCTACCGACATGGCGAACCCCGCGAAAGAGTCTGTCCAAGACTTCGGACCCGCCCCCTGCTGTCACCCTTGTTGCTTCATGGCTTCCCCGATGTACCGCAACAGGTCGTCGTTTCGCTGAATCCAATGGTGTTTCAGCTGGCTCGGCGAGGCACCTTCCTGGCGCCGTTGCTCCTCGACAAATCCGAATGTTCCCGATTTTACCGGTAATACGGAGATGGGCATGATACGTTCGGCGCGTCGTTTCTCCGCGTACTCGACGTTCAGCTTCTGCAGTTCGACCTCCACCCGGGCCGCGAATTGAGCCAACGGCAGCGGGCCGCCCTCCGGCCACTCGATCGCCAGCGTGTATCCCGGCGGCTTCGCCCATACCGGGATACAGCTGAAGATCGGCCGGGTTCGCCACTGCTCACCCAGAGCAAGCCGGACCGCGTTGTAGATGTCCTCCTCCGTGAGTTTTTCGCCCGTGAAGGAACTACTGAAACCAGTGCGGCCAACGAACTCGAGTCGGGGCGCCTTCCCGATCCAGTCCACAACGGTGTAGCGGTCTCCGAGGTCGTACCGGTACAGCCCGTTGGCCTGGCTGATCACGATGCTGTACGTCTTGCCGACCTCCACGTCGCGGTAGTCCAGCGTCTCAACATCCGGCTCCAGGTCGACCTCGTCAGACCGGTCATCCGCCGGAACGAACTCATAAAGACCCAGGTCGACGGCCAGCGGACCGGCCGAGCAGTGCCGGTCCACCGGGATCGTGATGATCCCCTCGGTGCCCGTCGCACTGAACGGGAGTTTGCGAATACCAGGAGTCACCTCTTCGAGCCACGGCCGGTACAACGCGGCGGATGCCGAGTTCCACGACACCACCAGGGAGAGCCTCGGCCACAGGTCGGTCAACAACAGGCCATTCGGGCTGTGCTGCCGCACTGCCTCCAGCCTGGTGGCAAGCTCCGGGTGGCGTCCGCCATGGCAGGGCTTGCCCTCCAACGTGCCGTGCCGCAGATCGGCGATGAGGTCGTCCGCCCGCACCCGGAGGATCTCCGCCAGCCCCACGATCTTTGACGGGTTCAGCGCCACGACGATCCGGACATCCGCTCCGGCGAGCAACCTCAGCTTGCGGTAGAGGCCACGCCGGTAGTTCTCGTTCGCCACGCCCTGGAACCAGCTCTCGTCGTACCACGGGGGTAGCCAGTCAGCGCTGCTCACCGCGGCGGGGCGCTGTGAAATGCCGTAGCTGGGGTATTCCCCGACCTTTTCCACCTTCCAGGACCGTTCCCAGGACAGGTCGAGTACCACGGCCCCATGCGCCTGGTTGTACCCGATGGCCTCGAAGTACAGGCCCCACTGGGCGTACAGGGCGCGGCCCCGGTAGAACTCCCGCCAATGCCGGGTGGTCGGAATCAGCTTTGGCTTCCCGCTGGACCCTGAGGTCCGCAGGAACGCGTACGGCGTGCCCGATGTCAGCACACCGTTGTCGCCGTCCAGAACCTTTTCGATGTACGGCCGGTACTCCGGGTAGCAGTGCACCGGAACGGCTTTCTTCCAGTCCTCCAACGAGCGGACCTTGGCCAAGCCGTACTTCTTGCCGAAGTAGGTGTTCTCTGACTGGTTGAGTATGTCCTTGAAAACAGCGGCACTGACCCGATCGGGAGAACGGCAGATGGAACGTTGCCGCATCAAGGCGCGCCTGGTCCGGGCGAGAAACCGACCCGAGATGACCGACGAGTTCGCGTGCTGCCAGGACCCACCCCGATCGGTGCTGACCTGCTTTACTCGCGTTCGGCTGGTGTCCACTTTCCACTGTCCCTGGGTCGAGGTGCCTCGGTCGTCGTCTCGACGCTGGGTTCTGCGGGTACTGCGGGCTCTGCGGCAGGAGCGTTGAACCCGGGCATCCGGCCCATGAGCACCAGACCGAAGGAGACGATGATTCCGAGCACGAATGTAGAGATCCATAGCACGTCGTAGCCAAAAGCATTTGCCACGGTTATGCCGACCGGGCCGCCAACTGTGAAGGCGACATTCCAGGCGAAGAAGAAAGCTCCTTGATACGTACTGGTTCTACCCTCTGGTGCGCGCTTGGCGAGGAACGTGGCCGACATCGGTGCCCACAGGACCTCACCCAGCGTCCAGACCACCAACGCGACGATGAACACGGACATCTCATGCGCAAAAGCGTTCATCCCGAACCCGAGGGCAATCAACGCGGCCGCCATTACCAACGGCACCTCATCGCGCATGCCCTTGACGATCCTCGGCACCAGCGGCAGCAGCGCCACCGACAGCACCGCGTTGATGGCCAACACTATCCCGATCTCGGAGGTGGTCATTCCCTCGTCGTGCATATCCAGCGGCAGTGCCGAGTTGATCTGCAGGTAGATACAGGCCAGGAGCGAGGTCAGGCTCAGGAAGACCAACAGAACCGGGGAACGGAAAGGTTCGACAAGACCAGACGTGAAGCGCCGGACACCGGTGGTGCTTCCGCGCGTACCAGTCGGCTTGGTCTCGTCAACGGACAACGGCCAGACCAATACCGCGTAGAGCAAGCTGGAGACCAGCCACGAGATGAACAGTGCGGGCGGATAGATGGCCAACAGAAACCCCGCCAACACCGGCCCCAAGGCCATCCCGATGTTGAAACCCACCAGATACATGCTGTACGCCCGGGCGAACTGTTCCTGGGGCACCAGCTTGGCGATCAGGCCGGCGCCAGCGGGACGGTCGACCGTCGACAACACCCCCGCGGCCAGGGAGAGCAGACCGATCAGGTAGATGTCGGCCATCCCTATGAACAGCAACGCTGTCAGCACCGCGACCGGCTGGGCGAGGATGATCGTCCGGCGAGCTCCGGCCATGTCCGCGACAACTCCGCCGACCAGGCCGCCAGCCAGAACACCGAACGCGAACAAGCCGACGATGACCGGCGTCGTGCTCGCATCAGTGATGTCGCCCTGCTCCAGGTACAGCACGAGGAATGCCGGTGCCAGCAGGCCGATACGGTTCAGTGTCTGCCCGGTCCAAAGTAGCCAGAACGCCTTTGGGAGCGCCATCTATGAAGGTCCATCCATGTGTCACCTCCGGGACGGGCCCGGAGTCCTTGTCATCTCACCCGCTGATGGGAGCCGTCAGCGGAAAGGGCGCAACGCACCGGTTACGTAACTCGCCGATTCCGGTGATGTGACTGCGCACCTCGTCGCCGACGTTCAGGTAGCGGGGAGGTTGCATCATCATGCCGAGTCCGGCCGGGGTGCCGGTGAAGATGAGATCCCCTGGAAACAACGTGCAGACCATGGACAGCCGTGAGACCAACTCGGGAACCGAGAAGATCATCTGACTCGTCCTGGCGTCCTGAACCACCTCCCCGTTCACACTGCACAGCAGGTGCAGGTCGTCCATGTCGACAAGTTCATCGGGTGTCACCAGCACGGGCCCGATCGGTCCGAAGTTGGGGAAGGACTTGCCGAGCGAGAACTGCTTGACCGGGCCACCGAGTTGGAGCGCGCGTTCAGAAAAGTCCTGGCCGATGGTAACTCCCGCGACCACGCTCCATGCCTCGTCGGCGGAAACCGCCCGTGCGCTCCGTCCCACCACGACAACGAGTTCGATCTCCCAGTCCACGGTGTCTGTCGGCAACGGGATGTCGGCGTACGGCCCGACCACGCTCCCGGGAAACTTCGTGAAGATGATTGGTAGATCGGTGGGCGTTTCGAGGATGACCGGCCGGTCCCGGTAGTTGCTCGCCACCGCGAAGACCTGCCGCGGCCGAGGTGAAGGCGCCTCAAGCGTGAGCGGATCGAGCACCTGGCGGTCAGCGGAATCGACCCGCCGCGCCCACGCCAACACCTCGTCCCACCGGGCGAGGACTTCCATCGGGTCCGCTGGGAACCGTCCCTCACTCGCCGTCGCGATATCTGTCACATAGCCGTCGGTGGCCAACTGGGCCCGGCCGGCCAGGTTCGCCATCCTCATAACTGTTCCTCGTCATGTCGGCTCATTGTCCAGCACCTCGGGGTACCAGTCCGGTAAAGCGACCGGCATGGAAGACCAGCGGGTGCCCCTGGTCGGTCACCGCGCCTTCGACCGCTTCAGCGATCACCAATTCGTGATCCCCCACCTCATGGATCGTGGTGATACGACAGTCCAGCCAACCCAAGCCGTCCGGCAGCGTCGGGTGTCCAGCCCGGGTGCGAGCCCAGGCCCGGCCGGCGAATCGTTCGGCGCCCCGGGTACTGAAGGTTCGGCAGAGCTCCTCGTGCTGGTCGCCGAGAATAGTGACCGCGAAGCTGCCGGCTCCTCGGATGGACGGCCACGTGGTCGACGTGAACGCGGCACACAAAGCCACCAGAGGCGGTTCGAGCGAGACTGACGTGAAGGAGTTCACGGTCATTCCCATCCGCCCGTTCCGGGTTTGCGCGGTGACCAGCACGACTCCGGTCGTGAACCGTCCGAGGACGGTACGAAATGAGCGCGGTGCCAGCACAGCGTTTCTCCGGTCCGCTACGACGAGGTCGCCGCTGCCTGCAGCCGCCGCTCCCGGCTCGCGATGGCCCAGTCGACGGCCTCCTGCGGTCGACGAGCCGCACCGGTGATCTGCGGGGCCACGTGGCGGGCCAGAAGCTGCATGCTCCGGTTCGTCTTCTCCCAGGTGGTCCAGTCCGCCACGTAGACCAGCAGTGAGCCGAAGCCGCCGGTCCGCTCGTGCATCCGCCGGATGTCGTTCACCACATCATCGGGGGAGCCCACCAGTGCGCCGCCGGCCTCGATTCGGGCTTCCAGCATCTTTGACCTGGGCACATCCGGACTCAGGACCTCGCGGCCGGCCGCCTTGCCGAAGTACTCGAACAGCCAGCGGTCGTAGCCCTCACGAACGTCATCGAGGGCCTCCTTACGGGTTTCCGCCACGTGGACCGGCAGCGCGATACGCCAGTTCTCCCGGTGCATGGTGTTGCCGTGCTCGGCCGCCGACTCCTCGGCATAGCCCCACTGTCGCCCCAGGTCGATGTGTTGCGGTGATCCTGGCGTCATGAGCGCGAACGGAAGCGCGAAGGACACCATGCTCATCCCGTACCGGCCGGCCAGTTTCGGACTCGTCATGGACGTACCACTGGTGGCCATGGCCAGCTCGATCCCGCTCGGCGTGAACCGGGGCAACTGCACCTTGGCATCTGTCAGCTGATACCAGTCGGTCTTGTCGGTGACCCGGGACTCTCCATTGACCAGTTCCAGCACCGTCGGCAGGGCTTCGGACAGCCGGGTCCGCTGAATGCCCGGGTCGAGGCCCAACATCGGAGCGTCGAAAGGCACCCCCGGTCCGACACCCAGGATGTACCGACCGCGGGTCAGGTGGTCGAGGTGGATCGCACGGCTGGCGACGTGGAACGGATGATGCGACGACAGAGGAACCACCCCGTGCGCCAACTTGATCTGGCGGGTGCGCTGTGACGCCGCGGCGATCATGGTCTCTGGTGCCCCGACGAGGCCCCAACCCAGAGAGTGGTGCTCACCGAACCAGGCTTCGTCGAAATTCAGTTCGTCGAGCAGGTCCACGAGGTCGAGGTTCCGGCGGATCGCCAGATGTGGGTCTTGACCCGTTTCGTGGACGGGTGACAGGAAAACGCCGACACGGCTGTACACGGTATTCCTCCCTAGAAACGTTCGGCCTTGTCCGAGAGTGATAGGGGTCCTACGACTGCCGGACCCGATAGACGCGATCCTTCAATCGACGCACCTCCTCGTAATCGGAGGTCACCTGCTCAAAGCTCTGTCCTGTGAGGAACACCCGCAGCGGCGCCGTCAGCAGGTCGACCGTGGGCCTGATGCGGCCCCCCGGGGCCAGTTTCACGTTGACCAGATGGACACTCTTGAGCCGGCGGATTTCTTCCACAGTCACCTCATCGATGGACTCCACGATCCCATCGAACTCTGTGGGCGCGTTGTAGACGACCCCGTGCTGGAGTTTTGTGTACACCCGGTCGCCGAACTTTTGCTTGAACTCCGCTGGGCGTACGTATGCCAGCACGGTCTGGTCCACCTGGTTACTTCCGATACACGCGTCGTGAAACCCCGGGTCGATGTTTCCGTTGGCTCGGGCACCGAGTTCAACCAACGCGGGACCATCCGCGGTGTTGATGACTTCGGAGTGAGCAGCACCCCATCGAATATTCAGGGCGGTGAGGACCTGCTCGATGTATGAAATGAGGGCCGGAGCGGGTGGATCACCAGGATCGACGAGAATGTCCCGGTCGTAGATGTTCTTGCCGGAAGGAAGTAGCAATTTCTCATACCGCCAGATGCCCGAGACATGGTGGTGTCCGTCGCAACTGACAGTGTCGATGATGTACTCCACTCCATCCAGGTAGGACTGGATGAGCGCCTCACGATTGGGGTGGCCGAAGATGTCCCGGGAAGAGAGCACCAGTTCGGCCGCGGTGGCGACATCCTCGGCACTACCACAGATGTACACACCGTCGGTCGCCGCCGAACTCAGTGGCTTGACGACCACCGGATAGACTCCGCCACGCTCCGCCCAGGCGACCAGGGCCCCGGGGTCGCCGCTCTTGAACTGCTGGGCACAGCGCACTCCGGCCCGACGGAGTGTCTCGATCATCTCGTACTTGTTCCGGCGAGCCGGAGAGAGCTTGGAACCGTTGGAGGCCAGTCCGAGGCACTCGCTCAGTCGGTCGGTCATCGGAACGGCCGATTCCTGGCCGGCGACCACGCACACCGGAGAATAGCCGCGGAGGCGTTCGACCACCGTGGCCTCGTCTGTGTAGATGATGTTGTCGAGATATTCCGACAGGTCCGGCGGGCGCATCGACGGGATGAGGTCGGGCGTGCCCTGCACATGTACCAGGCGGGTGTCCAGCTTCGCGAAAGCCGCTGGGAAGAAGTTGCCAGCGGAGTACCCGTCGACGACGACCCCGATCGCCTGGTTGCCTGTAGCGCTCATCATGACCCTTCTTCGGGCTTCCTTTCCTGCGAAGAACCGGTTGTGCCTACAGTTTCGAAAGCACCCCACACCCGTCCGGTGGCACCGCTGGCTACGTTCCTGTGCTGTCCGAGATGAAACGGGCGAGGCGTGCGATGCCCTCACGGATGTCGTCGGGGGCGAGGTTGCTGAACCCGAGCCGGAGCACGTGGTCACCGCCACCGTCCACGTAGAACAAGCTCATCGGCGACCAGATCACGCCGTAGTCGCGGGCCGAGCGCTCCATGGCATCGAGATCGGCGGTGAAACCCACCTCCAGGGTGAGGAAGAAACCGCCACGTGGCACGTTCCAGCGCACCCGGTGTCGGGCGTACTGGTCCGGCGGGAAGTGTTCGGCGAGGCTCTGGAGAACAGCATCGAGCCGTTCGATGTAGACAGCCGACAGGCTTCGGGTCGCGCTGCGCAGGTCATAGTCGTGTTCGACGAGGATTCCGCCGATCAATGCCTGGGACAGCGAGGACGTTCCAACGGTGAACATGCTCTTCGCCTTCGCCAACTCCTGGGCAAGCATCCGGGGCGCGCCGTCCGCCCCGGCGACTGGTTGGTCAGCGACGAGATAGCCGGTGCGAGCGCCCGGGAACGCCGACTTGGCGAAGGTCCCGAGGTAGATGACATTGCGTGTGGTATCCAGCGACTTGAGGGTGGGCATTTCTTCGCCGTCCCTGGCGAACAGGCCGTAGGGGTTGTCCTCCAGGATCAAAAGGCTCTCCTTGACAGCCATCTCCAGAAGCCGTCGCCGGGCGTCCAGAGGGAGCACCGTACCAGATGGGTTTGAGAAGTCCGGATTCACGTACAACGCGACCGGACGCATACCTTCCGCACGCACCTGACGGGCGACTGCGGCAACTTTGTCGGGGTCCAACCCGTCGGGGCCCTCAAAAACTCCCCGCAACGTGACGTCCAGCATCCTGGCGGCGCCAAGGATCCCCACGTACGCGGGTGAAACCGTGAGCAGGACATCCTCGGGTGAGGAGAACAGGCCGCGCAGTGCGACAAGCATCGCCTCCTGACAACCATGCGTGAGCATGATTGCCTCGGGTGCGACCTGGATATTCTCGTCCTTCAGGAGCATCCGGGCGACTTCGGCCTGGATGAACCCGTTGACCGGCCCGTACTGGAAGATTCGGCGGGTGATGTCCTTCTCGGACATTCCCTGCTCACGCAGGTATCGAAGGTAGCGGTCGATGTAGTGGGGAATCTTCGTCAGATCGTGATTCCCGTCGTAGGGCGCCCCGGACGAGAAGGACACGGCGTCGGGAAAACGCATCGCCGTCTCACTCAGCAACCGCATCGAATCCATCTGCGGATCCAGGATCGCGGCGTGCAGATCTTCCCGGCGCAGTGAGAACTGGCTACCCTGGACGCCGGTCGGTTGATTCTCGGCGGTACTCTCGCGCACAGTGGGTACGGTCACGGCAGATAGACCTTTCACTTCACACTGGGTTCGACAAGTGCTTCGTCATGCACTGGACTGGCCGGCTGGCTGGCTCGGCGTGGTGACCCAACTACCCTTACCGGGCAGCCATTCGCGAACTCGTCGCTCCGCCACCACCCCAGCCCGCACGTAAGGCTCGCTGTCCAGTACCCGCTCCAGTTCCTCACGATTCTCGACCTCGTAGAGCAGCAGCCCGGCGTTCTCGCCAACGAGCGGGCCGGCCAGGAGCAGTACGCCACGCTCGGCGAGGCTGTACAGGTAACTGGCATGGGCCGGGTGATATGCCTGTCGTTGCCCGCGATCGACGTTGTATCGAAACTCGACGATGAACTTCGCCACAGCGTTATCCCTTCGCGCGGTCAGGGCGGGTCCGAGCGGGCCTACATATACAGACCGCCGTTGATGTCGATCACGGAGCCGGTGGTGTAGCCAGCTCCCTCCGAGCACAGGTAGAGCACGCTGCCGACGGCCTCCGCCACAGTGCCCATCCGTCCCGTCGGCAGCCGTGACAGGACCTCCCTCTTCTGCTCCTCGTCCCGGCGCTCCCAGGCATCCGCCACCCGCTTGGTGGCGATCGGACCGTGGGCGACCACGTTCACGCACACCCCGGCCGGGGCGAGTTCATAGGCGACCTGCTTGGTCATGCCGATGACAGCCGCCTTCGCACCGACATAGCCAGCGTTGTTGAAATGACTGTAGGTACGACCACCGGCCGAGGCGAAGTTCACAATCCGGCCGTAGCCGGCCTGAACCATCCTCGGCGCGCACGCCTTGATCGCGATGAACGTACTGATCACGTTCTCCAGGTATGACTGCTCAAAGTGCTGCGTGGTCAGGTCCGCATATCCGATGACCCGGGTGTCGCCTCCGACGCCGTTGACGAGGATCGCCGGTGCATGCTCTTCCACAATCTCATTGAGCTGGCGCTCCGCGTTGGCAATATCGGTGATGTCGCCGACCACGACAGCGACCTTCGAGTGGGGAACCACTCGCTGCGCGAGCGCATTGACGGCTGCTTCGTCCTTGTCGAACAAGACAAGGGAGTGTCCCTCGCGTGCCAACTGGACGGCCACCTCCCGCAGAATACCGCCGGCGGCCCCGATGAGTAGCGCGGTGCGTGGGGTCATCGTCAACCTACACTCTCCGGTCTCTGGGCACACTGTTCGAGCAGAGTGCCGGTGGGTACGATTCCGATCCCGATTCCGTCCAGGGGTTCCGCCATCCAGGTGACACGGTCGATGGCGTAGGGCGGGTCCGTGAGCGGTACGGGAAACCACTCGTCCTGCTTGCCCGCCTCAACCGCGGCCAGGGAGTCAACGGCACACGACACCAACCGGGCGGCGGCCCAGAGCGGTCCGACCTCGCCGACATGGACACCGAGTTGCGCACCCAGCGAGCGTTCCCGCGCCGCGTTGATGAGCGCGAGGGTGGGGAAGATGCCGCCGCACTTGCTGATCCGGACGTTGACATAGTCGGCTGCGGCGCGTTCCGCGGCGATGTCCAGGTCAGCCAGGCCGGTACACGACTCATCGAGCATGACCGCCATCCCTGTGCTCTCCCGGATCTCCCGGAGTACTTCCCAGGAACGAGGCGCGACCGGCTCCTCAATCCAGGCGACACCCAGCCCAACCAATTGGCGCGCGGCGGCGACCGCCGTCGCTCGGTCCCAGTCCCCGTTCACGTCCACCGAGATCTGAGTGGCAGAGCCGAATCGCTCACGGACCACCGCGACTCGCCGCACACTGTCGGCAACGTCGGCTGTGACCTTGACTTTCACATGCCGAATCGCGGCAAGGCTTTCCGGGTGCAGTTGCTCGATCCGCTCCGCGACCCCGGCGAGGTCCACGACAAATGACACCGGCACAGCCGAGGCCCGGCGGTTGATCAGCGCGGAGGCTTCGGGAACGCTGCCCAATCCGGAAAGTCCCGGTCGTTGGTGCAGTTGGCAGATCAGATCGAACAGCGCGATCTCCAGGGCCGCCGCGGCGGCCGGCATCCGGCGGGAGACCCCGAAGAGCCGAGTGAAGTCACACCCGGCCAGATCCCGCGTAGCCGTGGTGAAGTCTCCGAAGTCGATCAGTTCGGCCAGGATTCGAGGGTCAACGCGCCCGAGGGCGTCAACGACGGTCTGGACGGTCTCATTCGTCACGTACGAGCGCGGTGCTCCCTCGCCCCAGCCACGACAACCCGCGACCGCCACGGAAACCAGCACAGACGCGGTCCGGGCTCGGCTGCTCCGGGCGTGCAGGAACGGCCTGTCCATGGGTATCTCGACCGGATAGGCATCGATCGCCTCGATCACTGGTGCCACCCTCGCTGCTCCCGGGCGGGGGGCGACACCACCACCTGGGTCAGCCAGTCCCAGTAGTCCCGACGCACCGAGGAGAATTCCACGTAGTGCTGCTTGATCGGGAACGTGACAACGCTGACCTTGCCGTGTAACTGGCGCAGCACCCGCTCGGCCTCATCAAGCGCGATGATGGGATCGCGCTCGACTCGGACGAAGTGGACGGGCACCGCGGAGATCGCCTCCCGTTCCAGATAAGTCTGCTCGAGTTCAACCATCGTCGCCCGGCTGCGATCCGTGAGCTGTCGCAGCATCAGGTGATCGTTCGCCATGAACTCCAAATAGCGGTCCTGGTTGGTGTAGTCGGCGTCCTCGAGTGCGATGGGTGAACGTTCCAGTCCGGTCAACTCCAGAATCTTCGCCATGCCCTTCGTACCATGCCGGGCGCGTTGCTGACCGAGCGCGGGAGTGCAGTAGACCAGCTGATCCACAGACAGGCTCCCGGAAGCCGCCAAGGCCGCCACGATGCTTGCGCCGAAGCTCTGGCCGAGCACGGTCACCGGCAGGCCGGGCCAGTCATGACGGACCGCCCGCAGCCCCCGCAGGTAATCCTCGGTAACTATCCGAGCAGACGGCAAATCGCCGCGGAGACCACCACTGCACCCGGAGCCGCGCCGATCAAGCGCATACGTGACCACCCCGCCCCGGGCCAGAGCCGGTCCAGTTTCGAAAAGCCAGCCGGCATGACTCTGGATGCCGTGTACGTAGTAGAGCACACCGGCAATGCTCGGGCGTTCGGGCGGGATCCAGCAATGCAGCGCTAGCGGGGTGTCGTTGACCCCGGGTATTTCCCATACCGAATAGAGTTCGACATCCAACGCACTACCATTCCCGAATGTGTCGTCACGCGACCCAGGGTTGCCGTCGATGCCATACGGCATCAACACAATATGGCCGTACCGGCTTGACGTCGCCTATTACGACTGGCACAGGTCAGCCCGTCAGGCGGGCCAGCGATTCGGGCGGCTTCCTCCGGCTTCGATGAAGGCCAAGTCCTATTTGTTTCACCCCGTGTGCCTCTACGCTGCCTGGAACCGTAGTTTGGGTTCGGTCGAATGTCAACAGTTTGACCGATCTGACGCTACTGCGTAGATCATCCCGACAGCTACGCCGAGACACGCCTCGTCAAGCGGTGCGTTGTCATAACCCCCGAACTCAGCCGGACCGCGTCGTTTCTCATCAGCACGAATGAGCGTGGTTGCCGACCGCGGCCGAGGTACCGCTGAGGACAACATAGCGTTCCGTGACGGACCGTGAAGCGATTTCCAGGGTTGGGGTTCGGGATTCCCCTGGGAAAAACCGAGCTGCGACAGGGGTCCTCGTGATCCGCAGCATGCCGCCGGGAGAACGGGTTGTGGCGGATCGGGCACCTCACTCCCGCGGCGGCTTGTGGAGCCGCACCACGGTACCGGGGGTGAGCCGGCCTTTCTCGGGGGTACGACTGACCGCACCCGCGATGGTGAGGGAAGCGAGTACCCGGTTCACCTCGGCCGGACGGTAGATCGTCTCACGCAGGGTGTACCGCCGCAGCTCCGCGACGCTGCACCGGCCACACCGGGCAAGTTCCTCCAACACCGCCCTACGCAGTGGCGCCAACGGCGGGGTCAGCGAGATGTCGATCTGGGTGTGCTCGGGGTCACGCGGATCGCGATAGCGGATCCCGGCATACGCATCGGCCGCCCACAGCGCGTCCTTGAACACCGTCAGGTGCTTCTCCACACCCGCCGCGAACACCAACAACTGCACCCGGCCGGTGCCGTCAGCCAGTTCCACCTCCGCCACATGGCCCAGACCCGCCCGGCCCAGCCGGTCCCGGTAGCCGGCGATCCATGCCGGATCGGCCGGGGGAAGGGTGAGCAGTACCTCACCGGCCCGACCCTTGGCCAGCCGATCGACCAGTCGCCAGGCGGCAGGCTCATCGAGCGCACCGTCACCGACCAGGTCCAGGTGGGCCAGCACCGCACCGTCCGGGCGGACCATGTCCGGGTCCTCGACGGTACGTACCGACAACCCCGCCGGCCTGCCCAACTCGTCGAGCACGTCCCCCAGGGGTTCATCGGAGGCCCCCAGTACCACCACATCGAGCTGGTGCCCGGTGAGCCGGTCGGCGAACTCCCCGAACACCCGAAGCGCGGCGGCGGCCGAGCCGTCCCGGCTGGATTCCAGATAGCTGGCCCGACGCTGGGAACGCAGCACGGTCGGTGTCCAGGCGTCGAGGTAGCGCACCAGCAGTTCCTGTTTCACCGCGGTGTGCGGGTCACGATGCGCCGCGCGCTCCGGCATAACCTCTTTGTACCCGCATCCCAGGGCCTTGACCGGTGCGTGTCCGGCGCGAAATCGTATGCCGCAGCATGTATCCACACCGGAAACTTCTTCCGCCACCAGCCGAGGAGGACGCACCATGACCGGATCGCCCCAGGCGCTGCCCCGCCGGACACTGCTGAGCGGCGGTGTCGCGGTTGCCGGCGGACTGCTCACCGCGGGAACCCTCGGAGCGGAACCCGCCGCGGCCTCCGTACCAGCGCACGTGCTCCGGCCACCGATGCTGCGCCCCGGGGACAAGGTGCGGCTGGTGTCCCCCGCCGGTCCCCCCAACGCGACCCTGGTCATGCGGGGCGCCGAACTGCTGCGCGGCTGGGGACTGGAGGTGGAGTACGCACCGCACGCCCTCGGCCGGTTCGGCTACCTGGCGGCACCCGACGCCGACCGGCTCGCCGACCTCAACACCGCGCTCGCCGACCCGCATGTGCGCGGGGTGATCTGCACCCGGGGTGGGTACGGCGTGCAGCGGATCGTCGACGGCGTCGACCTGCGGGCGGTTCGCCTGGACCCGAAACCCGTGGTCGGGTTCAGCGACATCACCGGGCTGCAACTCACCCTGTGGCAGCACACCGGACTGGCCACTGTGCACGGCCCGATGGCCGCGTGGAACGACGCCCGCACCGGACCGGCGTCCGAGGCGTCGCTGCGGGCCGCGCTGATGACCACGGACCAGATGGTGCTGCGGCGCGACCCGAACGAGCCGGGTGCCGACGTCGAGGTCCCGGGACGGGCCGCCGGAACCCTGCTCGGCGGCAACCTGAGCCTGCTCGCCGCCGCGGTCGGCACCGGAGACCTACCCAGCCTGATCGGCGCGATCCTGTTCATCGAGGACGTCGGCGAGTCCCCGTACCGGCTGGACCGGATGCTGACGCAGTTACGGCGCGGTGGCGTGCTCGACGGCGTCGCGGGGATCGCGCTCGGGCAGTGGGTGGACTGTGTCGGATCGCCCGGCACCTGGACGGTCAGCGAAATGCTCCGGGACCGGCTCGGTGACCTCGGAGTGCCGATCCTGGGCGGGCTGCCGGTGGGGCACGGCGCGGGTCAGCTCACGATCCCGCTCGGGGTTCCGGCGACCATCGACACGGACACCGGGACGCTGACCGCGGAACCCGCCGTACGGTGACCTAGTCCTGCCTTTTCGGCAGCAGGCCCCGGTCGCGCCACTCCCCGAGGCCACGCTCCAGCAGTGCCTCCAGCTCGTCGAACAGCTCCGGATCCGGCCGGGTGAAGTTGAAACACGACTTGCCCTGCATCCGGCGGCGAAGCTGCGGGCTGATGGTGTCGAGCAGCTCCGGGTTGACGTACACCGGCATCACGTGCACGCTGACGTACCGTTTCCGCTGTTGCACCCCACCGACCCAGACCTCACGTCCATCCGGTCCGGGAGTCGGACCGACGAAGATCACATCGGTGGGGCCGTCCTGCTTGGCGAGCAGTCCTGTTGTGTGGCTGCGGTAGCGCGACGCGAGTTCGGCGAACACGGGTTCCAGGTCTGCCATCGACTCAGCCTGGCACACCACGGCTCAGCCGGTGCCGCTCCGGCGGCGTCAGGCGGCCCGGGACTGGCTGAGCGCGGCGGTGACACCGAGGCCCAGGTACACCGCGCCGCTGCTGTGCCGAAGCCGCCGCCGGAACCGCGGAGTACGCAGCGGCCGGGCCAGGAAGCCAGCGGCGAGCGCGTACGTCCCGTCGCTCAGGACGCCAAGGGCGAGGAACAGTCCACCGAGCACCGCGAGTTGCACCGGGACCGGCCCCCGGGACGGGTCGACAAACTGTGGCAGGAACGCCAGGAAGAAAATCGCGGTCTTGGGGTTCAGCACGTTCACCACGACACCCTGTGTGAACAGCCGTCGGCGCGGCGTCGGGTCACGAACGATGGTCGGGTCGACGTCGCGGGCCCGGAACTGCTGGATGCCCAGCCACACCAGGTACGCCGCACCCAGGTACTTGACGATCGTGAACGCGGTCGCCGACGAGGCCAGCAGCGCGGAGACCCCGAGGATCGCGGCGACGATATGGACCACGGAACCGACGTGCACCCCGAGCATTGACACGATGCCGGCGCTACGTCCCTGCGCGACGCTGCGGGTCACGATGTACAGCACGGACGGCCCAGGGATGACCAGCAACGCCAAGGCGGCGAAGGCGAACGCCAGCAGAGTCGGCAACGACGGCACCCCCGCAGCCTAGGAGCGATCCGGCCGGGCGCCACCGGATTTCCTTGGCTGCCGGGCTACGACAGCCGGCGCGCCCGCTCGTCATCCCCGGGGCGGGCGGCTACCCCAGTTTCTCGGCGACGATCCCGGCCAGAGCCCGGAACGCCCGGCCCCGGTGCGAGATCGCGTCCTTCTCGTCGGAGGGCATCTCAGCCGTGGTCCGGGTCTCGCCGTCGGGGACGAAGATCGGGTCGTACCCGAATCCGTTCTCACCTCGGGGTTTCCGGATCAGCCTGCCCTCGACCCGGCCTTCCGCCACGTGCTCCCGGCCGTCCGGGATCGCCAGCGCGGCGGCGCAGACGAACGCCGCGCCCCGGTGCTCATCCGAAACGTCGGAGATCTGCGCGAGCACCAGCGCCAGGTTGGCCTCGTCGTCACCGTGCCGGCCCGCCCAACGAGCACTGAACACCCCGGGCATGCCGTTGAGCGCATCGACCACGAGCCCGGAGTCATCGGCCACCGTCGGCAGACCGGTGCGGGCAGCGCCCTCCCGGGCCTTGGCGAGTGCGTTCTCCGCGAAGGTGAGCCCGGTCTCCGGAGTGTCCGGATAGGACGCGACGTCGTCGAGCCCGACCAGCTCCACTGTGTGCTCACCGAGCGCGGTGTCGAGGATCCGGCGCAGTTCCACGAGCTTGTTCCGGTTGCGGCTGGCCAGCAGGATCCGCGTGGTCACCGGCTCACCCCCCAGAGAGCGCGTCGGTCTGCAACCTGGTCAGTTCGGCGCAGCCAGCCACCGCGAGGTCCAGCATCGCGTCCAGACCGGACCGGTCGAACACCCCGGATTCTCCGGTGCCCTGCACCTCCACGAACTCACCGGTGCCGGTGCACACCACGTTCATGTCCACTTCGGCCGCCACGTCCTCGTCGTAGCACAGATCCAGCATCGGAGTGCCACCCACCATGCCAACACTGACCGCGGCCACGGATCGGTACAACGCCTTCTCCGGTGGCGCGGCGAGCATCCCCCGCGTGGCCATCCAGGCCACCGCATCCGCCAAGGCGACGTACGCCCCGGTGACCGCCGCGGTTCGGGTACCCCCGTCGGCCTGCAGCACATCGCAGTCGATCAGCACCGAGTTCTCGCCCAGCGCGGCAAGGTCCACGGCGGCCCGCAGGCTGCGCCCCACGAGGCGGGAGATCTCCTGGGTACGGCCGCCGAGACGACCTCTGACGCTCTCCCGATCACCCCGGGTATTGGTGGCACGGGGCAGCATCGCGTATTCGGCGGTGACCCAGCCCTCCCCGGAGCCGCGACGCCACCGGGGTACCCCGACGGTCACGCTGGCGGTGCAGAGCACCCGGGTGTTCCCGAACTCCACCAGCGTGGAGCCCTCCGGGTGCATCAGCCAGCCACGACTGAGGATCACGGGGCGCAGCGCGTCGGGTACGCGGCCGTCAGGTCTGGTCACGGCCGTCAGCCTAGGGCATACCCGGCAGACCCCTGGGTATGGGCGCATCCTCTCTCCGTGAGACCCCCGCGCGGCAGGCTTTGAGCGGGCTCCCGCACGCTGCGTGCGTAGGAGGGGCAGCCGAGCGGCTGCTTTTTGAACACGCCCGGGTGCTCGCCACGGACAACTCGGAACAGGCATGCGCCACGGCCGCCGACGCCGCCTTGTGGATGAGGGGATCCGGCGGGAGTTGGCACCGTTCGCTGCGGCGGGAAACCTTGTCGGGTTGAGTTGCCTGGCTGACGGTGCGGATCAGATGTTCGCCCGCGCGGTGCTCGACGCCGGCGGCGCGCTGGAGGCCGTGATACCAGCTGACCGGTACCGCGACGGCCTCCCGGAAGAGGCGCATGCCGCCTATGACGAACTCCTCGCCGCCGCCAGTGCCGTACACCGGCTCGGTCATGTCGAGTCCACATCGACCGCCCACATGGACGCCAGCGCAGACATGCTGAAGCGGGCCGATCGACTGTTCGCGGTATGGGATGGGCTGCCCGCACGTGGTTACGGGGGCACAGCAGACGTCGTGACCCACGCCCGCAAGCTCAACCTTCCCGTCACAGTCATCTGGCCCGAAGGCGTAGCCCGCAACTAGCGGCCGGTCGTCCCGCCTGCGTTCGTCGTGACCCGAGAGCGCATGCCGCTCAACCTTCACACCAACCGAATGGGACGCCGTCATCACCGGAACCAAGCCCGGCAACTCAGAGGTCTTGGTAAACCCCGCTGCGGTGGGCTGCGGCGATGACGAGGACGGTGAGCTGCTCGTCGCGGACGGCATAGACGACGCGGTAATCGCCGACCCGGATGCGCAGCACGCCGGGGTGGCCGGTCACCGCTTTGACGCCAGCAGGACGCTGGGTCACCAACAGGCGGTCGATCGCAGCCACGATCCGGCGGCGGACCGATCCGTCAAGCTTGCGCAGTTGGCGGACGGCGGCTGGAGTCAGTTCAAGCTTCCAGGCCGGGGGGACAGGCACGGCCGCGGTCACCTCGGGCGGTTCGTCACTGGTCATCGTCGGTACCTGCTACGAACCTCTACAGATTCGCGGGTCCGCTTGTCACTCTTCGGCCTCCAGCTCGGCCTTCACCTGGTCCCATGGCACGGTCGGGGCGCCGGCCTCGACCTCGGCCAGGGCCTCGCCTGCGAGCCGGGCGAGGTAGGCGTCTTCGGCGCGCTCCAAGCGCTCGGCGTCGACGGCCGGCACGATCGCGGCCACCCGGCGACCGCGCCGGGTGATGTAGGTGACCGAGCCCGTGTACGCAGCCTCGTTCACGATGTCAGCGAGGCGGTCGCGGGCGTCGGTGATGCCCACGCCGTCGCCGGGCAGGGGTACAGCAGAAGCCATGGACTTACTGTACGGAACGTACGTTCTGTACGTCCACCCACTCCAGAGGGCAGCCTCATGAACCCGGCGCAGCGGCCACACCCGTAGACGGGGGTCGGAGTCCTGGGCGGCGAGAAGCCGCGTACCTGTCAGGCCGGCGCGGCCGACCATGATCGTTTCCAGCACGCCTGAACCTTGCAGCCATGCTGCACCTGCTGTCGCCCGGTGGGTAGGCAAGCACTGAAATCAGTTTCACATGGCGGCGATGGAGTCCACTCTCGCTCCGATGCGTTGACACAGCAACATGTGACATGCTAGTTAAGACGTCATTGATCCAGGTCACACGTCATGCGCAGTGCGGCGCGTGGTCCATGCTCCTCCGTTGGGAGGCTCGGTTGTCTTCCGCTGGTCAACCTCCCGTGTGATCCCAACGTCAGAGCCATGCCGGAGGCCGCATGCTGGCGGTACGCAACTTGGAAGTCGTGTACGACGACGTCATCCTGGTCCTACGCGGGGTCAGCCTGGACGTACCAGACGGAAAGATCGTGGCACTGCTCGGTGCCAACGGAGCTGGTAAGACCACCCTGCTGCGAGCGCTCTCGGGACTGCTCGACATCCACTACGGCAAGGTGACGAAGGGCTCGGTCACCGTTGACGGCCGGCCGATCCACCGCGCCAGCCCCTCCCGGATCGTCAGGCTCGGCGTCAAGCAGGCCATGGAGGGTAGACGGATCTTCGCCGAGCTGACGGTGGACGAGAACCTGCGGGTCGGCGCCCACACCAAGCCCAAGCACCTGCGCAAGAACCTGGACCGGGTGTACGGACTGTTCCCCCTGCTGCGTCCGCGCCACAGGAGCACCGCGGGTTACCTGTCCGGCGGCGAGCAGCAGATGCTGGCGATGGGCCGCGCGCTGATGTCCGACCCACGCTACCTGCTACTGGACGAACCGAGCCTGGGTCTCGCGCCACTGCTGGTGCAGCAGATCCGGGACCTGATCGTGGAGATCAACCGACAGGGTACGACGGTGCTGCTGGTCGAGCAGAACGCCACCATGGCGTTGTCCATCGCCGAACATGGGTACGTCCTCGAGTCCGGTCGGATGGTGATGGACAAGCCGTCGGCGGACCTGCTCGCCGACTCGGACATCCGGGAGTTCTACCTCGGTCTGGGCGCGGAGGGCGCCAAGAAGTCGTTCCGTGACGTCAAGCACTACAAGCGGCGGAAGCGGTGGTTGTCGTGACGGCGGAAGCGGGCGAAAGTACCGCACCGATTCTGGAGTTCACCGATGTACACCTGTCGTTCGCCGGAGTGACGGCGATCAACGGGGTGTCCTTCGAGGTGGGGCCCCGCGAACTGTTCGCCATCATCGGCCCGAACGGGGCCGGGAAGACCTCGATCTTCAACGTGCTGTCCGGGGTGTATCGACCGCAGCGGGGCCAGGTCCGGTTCGACCGGCGGGACCTGATCGGGGTACGGCCGCACCGGATCGCCGCGCTCGGCCTGGTACGGACCTTCCAGAACATCGAACTGTTCGCCAACCTCACGGTGCTCGACAACCTGATGCTCGGCCGGCACACCCACATCCGGTACGGCGCGCTGGCCGGCTTCCTCTGGTACGGACCGGCCCGCCGGCAGGAGATCGCGCACCGGGCGGTGGTCGAGGACATCGTCGACTTCCTGGAACTGGAACAGTGGCGCAACCACCCGGTGGGCCTGCTGCCGTACGGCGTTCAGAAGCGCGTCGAACTTGGCCGGGCGCTGGCCGCCGAACCGAAACTGCTGTTACTGGACGAACCGGTGGCCGGGATGAACCTCGAGGAAACTGAGGACATGGCCCGGTTCATCCTCGACATCCGCGACGAGCTGGACATCCCGATGATCATGGTGGAGCACGACATGGGGATGGTGATGGACCTCGCGGACCGGATCATGGCCGTCGACTTCGGTTCCCCGATCGCCACCGGCACCCCCGCCGAGGTGCAGTCCCACCCGGATGTGATCCGCGCCTACCTCGGAGAGGAGCAGGCCTCGTGAGCCTCACCAGCGCGCCCCCGCTGACCAGGTCGACGGACACCACAACGATCGTGACCCGGGTACGGGACCGGGCCCGGAACACCCCGCACCGGGTCGCGATGCGGGAGAAGAACTTCGGGATCTGGCAGGAAATCACCTGGGCCGACTACTGGGAGAAGGTGCAACTGGTCGGCCACGCGCTGCTGGCGCTGGGTGTCGAGCCGGGCGACCGGGTCGCAATTCACTCGGAGAACCGGCGGGAATGGCTCTACAGCGACCTCGGCACGGTCGCGGTCCGGGCGATGACGGTCGGCCTCTACCCGACCAACCCGGCACCCGAGGTCGGCTACCTGCTGTCCCACTCCGGTGCCCGGGTGCTGATCGCCGAGGACCAGGAGCAGGTGGACAAGGCGCTGGAGGTGCTCGACCAGCTTCCGGATCTGGAACGCATCGTCTACCTGGAACCGCGCGGCATCCGGCGTCGCTACGACAACCCCAGGCTCCTGTACTGGGACGACTTCCTGGCGCTCGGCGAGGCGCACCGCCGCGAGAATCCAGACGCGGTCGAGCGCCGAATCAGCGAGGCCAGCCGCGACGACGTGATGACGCTGATCTACACCTCGGGCACCACGGGGGCGCCGAAGGGCGCGATGCTGTCGGTGGCCAACGTGGAGTTCGCGATCAGCAAGCTGGTCGAGGGCGGTGGCTTCACTTCGCCGCCGCCCGACGAGAACGACATCATGCTGTCCTACCTGCCGCTGTGCCACGTCGCCGAACGGATCTTCACCACCTGGTTCAACGCCGCGGCCGGAGTGCAGATCAACTTCGCCGAGTCGATCGCCACGGTGCAGGCGAACCTGCGGGAGATCCAACCCACGATCCTGTTCGGGGTGCCCCGGATCTGGGAGAAGATCCTGGCCTCGGTCAACATCAAGCTGGCCTCCGCCTCACCCCTGAAACGCCAGGTCAGCCGGTTCTGGTTGCGGGTCGGGGAGCGGATCGGAGACACCCTGGTACGGACCGGCGGCAACCACACCGTCGGCACCCGCCTGATGTACGCGGTTGGCTGGCTGTTCCTGTTCCGGGCTCTGAAGGACCGGATCGGGACCCGCAAGGTGCGGTTCGCCGCGTCGGGAGCCGCCCCGATCGCCCCGGACGTCCTCAGGTTCTTCATGGGTATCGGAGTCCCGATGCACGAGGTGTACGGGATGACCGAGAACTCCGCGATCGCCACGGCGAACCGGCCCGGCAGGGTCAGGCTGGGCACCGTGGGGGAACCCCACGACGGCGTGGAACTTCGCATCGACGAGCACACCGGGGAGATCCTCACCCGGCATCCGGGGGTCTTCGTCGGCTACTGGCAGGACCCGGCGGCCACCGCCAGGATCCTGGAGCCGGACGGCTGGCTGCACACCGGGGACGTCGGCGAGTGGGCGGACGGCACACACGTCAAGATCACCGACCGGATGAAGGACATCATCATCACGGCCGGCGGTAAGAACGTCGCGCCGTCGGAGATCGAGAACGCCCTCAAGGCCTCCGAGTTCATCAAGGAGGTCGTGGTGGTCGGCGACCGCCGCCCGTACCTCGCCGCGTTGGTCGGGATCGAGTTGGACACCGTCGGCGACTGGGCCCAGCGCAACGGCATCCCGTACACCACGTACCGGGACCTGTCCGAGCGTCCAGAGGTGATCGACCTGGTGCGGGATCTGGTCGACAAGGTCAACACCCGGTTCGCCTCAGCGGAGCAGATCAAGAAGTTCCGGATGCTGCCCAAGGAACTCGACCATGAGGACGGCGAGCTGACCGCCACCCAGAAGGTGAAGCGGGCGGCGATGGCCGATCGGTTCGCCGACCTGGTCGAGTCGATGTACCGGAAGACCCCGGCATCCGGAAAGACACAGCCATGATCGAATTTCTGAGCGGCGTGGTGAGCGGGCTGGGCGCCGGATCCGCGTACGCCCTGCTCGCCCTGGGATTCGTGATCGTCTACAAGGCGACCCGGGTGATCAGCTTCGCCCAGCCGGCGTTCATGCTCGCCGGGGCGGTGGCGGTCAGCTACCTGGTGGGTCCCCTCGGGTTCGTACCGGCGCTGCTGCTCGGGGTCGCGGGTGTCGCGCTGTTGGGACTGGCCACGGAACGGGCGGTGATCCGCCCGATGGTCGGCCGGCCGGTGTTCGTGGTCGCGATCATCACCCTGGGCATCGACATCGCGATGCGGGTCGTGGTCAACGGCTTCATCGGCAATGACGTACGGCAGGTCGGCGACCCGTGGGGACTGCGGCGGGTGAACGTGCTCGGGATCGCGGTGCAGCAACGGCACATCGCCATGATCGTGACCACGGCGGTGCTGATCGGGGTGCTGTTCGCGTTCTTCAAGTACTCCCGGCTGGGACTGGCGATGCGGGCCGCCTCGTACGACCAGGAAACCGCCCTGGCCCAAGGCGTCTCGGTGGGCACGGTGTTCGCCCTGTCCTGGGCGATCGCGGCCGGGCTGGCCGCCGTGGCGGGGACCTTCGTCGCGACCGGAGCCGGCGTCGACCAGCAGATGTGGATCATCGCCCTGAAGGCGTTGCCGGCGATCATCCTCGGCGGCCTGGATTCGCTCGGCGGCGCGGTCGTCGGCGGGCTGACCATCGGCGTTGTGGAGTCCCTGGTCAGCTCGTACCAGAGCGACTTCGCTCCGTGGCTGGGCCAGAACTTCTCGGTGGTCTCCCCGTACGTGGTGATGCTGCTGATCCTGCTCGTCAGACCGTACGGACTGTTCGGCACCAGAGAGGTGGAACGGGTATGACCGCGACCCGGCCCCGGCCCCGCCAGATCACGGGCAGACCGGAGCTCTACACCTCGTACGCCCAGCAGTTGCGGATGTTCAACACCCGGCCGAAGCGGCTCGCGGTACTGGCGATACTGCTGGTCGCGTTGTCGCTGCCGTTCGTCTACGACGACGAGACGCTGCGCCTGCTGGCGCTCGGGCTGGCAGCCGCGATCGGCGCGATCGGGCTCAACCTGGTCACCGGGTACGCCGGCCAGGTCACCCTGGGGCACGCGTTCTTCCTCGCCGTCGGCGCCTACACCGCGGCAGCGCTCAGCGGCGACCCGGACGGGCGCACGATCGGCTTCGGGATCACCAACGTGCTGGTCTGGCTGCTCGCGGCCGGACTGGTGGCCGCGGTTCTCGGGCTGCTGGTGGCTCCGCTCGCCGCCCGGCTGCGGGGCCTGTACCTGGCCGTGGTCACGCTCGGACTGGTGTTCCTCGGCGAGCACATCTTCAAGGAGTGGCAGGAGCTGACCGGTGGTCCGGGCGTGGGACGGCCCGGCCCGGTTCCGGAACTGTTCGGGATCCGGCTGAACGAGGCCGGTGTCTTCACCGCCGAGCAGAAGCTGTACCTGTTGATGCTGGTGCTGCTGGTGGGGTTCGCGGTGCTGGCCCGCAACCTGGTGCGTTCCAAGGTGGGCCGGGCGTTCTCGGCGATCCGGGACCGGGACATCGCGGCCTCGGTGATCGGGGTGAACCTGACCCGGTACAAGGCCCTGGCGTTCGCGATCTCCTCGTTCTACGCCGGATGTGCCGGAGCCCTGGTCTACACGGTCAGCGGATTCGTGGAACCAGGCTCGTTCAACCTGCTGCTGTCCGTGCAGTACATCGCCATGGTGCTGATCGGGGGCGCGGGCACCATCTCGGGATCGATCATGGGAGCGTTGTTCATCACACTGCTGCCCAGGATCACCCGGGACCTGCCGGCGTTCCTGCCCCTCATCTCCGCCGACGCCAGCGTCCCGCTCAACGTCTTCCAGGTGGAGACGGTGCTGTACGGCCTGCTGATCATCGGGTTCCTGCTGCTGGAACCACGCGGGCTGTTCGGGATCTGGGTCCGGATCCGCAACTACTGGAAGGCCTGGCCTTTCTCCTACTGACCCAGCCGGTTTCCATCGGCCCGAGGACTCATCGACCACACAACCCCCCGCACCACAGCAACGGGGCTGTCGGAAACACCCGAGAAAGGAAGTAACTCATGGCGCTACGAAAGGCACCACTGGTGGCCGCGCTGGCCGCCGTGGCACTCCTCACGTCGGCGTGCGGCCTGCGCGAGAGTGGCGAAGAGGCCAGCACCGGCGTGGGGGTCACCAAGGAAGCCTGTCCCGACACTCCCAACAAGGACAACGGCTGTATCTACCTGGGAGCCATCTCAGACCTGACCTCCGGGCCGTTCGCCGCGCTCGGGGTTCCGATCACCGACACTCAGAAGGCGTTCTGGAAGCGGGTCAACGACGCCGGAGGCATCGGCGGATACGACATCGACGTCACCACATACGTCCGGGACAACAAGTACAACCCGGAGACCCACAAGCAGGTCTTCGACGAGATCCAGGGCAAGGTGCTGGCGCTCTCCCAGACCCTCGGCTCGCCCACCACGGCGGCCATCATGAACGACCTGAAAGCCAAGAAGATCGTCGCCGCCCCGGCGTCCTGGACGTCGGTGTGGGAGTTCGAGGACGTGATCGTCGAGTCCGGCACCAACTACTGCTTCGAGTCGATGAACTCGGTGGACTGGGCCACCGAGAACCTGAAGGCCAAGTCGGTGCTCGCGGTGCACTACGCCGGTGACTACGGCGAGGACGCGGCGGCCGGCGCGAAGGTGGCCGCGGAAGCCAACGGCCTGAAGTTCTCGGCTGTGGAGACCCCGCCCGGCCAGGACAACCAGGCGAGTGCGATCAAGGCGGTGGTGAGCAAGAAGCCGGACGTGGTGATCCTCACCACCGGGCCCACCGACGCCGCCGTGATCATCGGCCAGGCCGCCGCCGGCGGTTACAAAGGCCAGTTCATCGGGACCAGTCCGACCTGGAACCCCGCGCTGCTGAAGAGCGCGGCAGCACCCGCCTTCAAGGCGATGTACCGGCAGTCCGCTCCGTGGGGACCGTTCGGTTCGGACACCGCGGGACACAAGGCGATGCGTGAGGCGTTGCCGAACGTCACCGCGCCGACCGACGGGCACACCGCTGGCTGGGTCTGGTCGTACCCGCTCAAGGCGGCGCTGGAGAAGGCCGCCGAGGATGGTGACCTGACCCGTGAGGGTCTGCTCAAGGCCGTCACGTCACTGGACAAGGTGGACTACGAGGGCATGCTGCCCGAGGATGCCGGCAACTTCGCCGGGGAACCGAACGACACGGTGTTCCGCAAGAGCCTGATCAACAAGATCGACGACTCCGCTCCCACCGGTGTCGCGGTGGAGCAGGACCTGTTCGAAGGTCCGACCGGACAGAAGTACGAGTTCAGCAAGGCTTGTTTCTGACCCCTCCCCAGGGCCAGGGGCGGGACGGCTCCGCCGTCCCGCCCCTGTTCCGCGCTCAAGCCCTCACAGCTCGTAGACCGCTCCGGGTCGTACCAACTCGGTGGGTCCGGTGAAGCTGGACGCCGCCTCGGCCATGGTGACGTGCGGGTCACCCCACGCCCGTACCAGATGGGTGAGCAGCAGCCGCCGCGCTCCGGCCCGGGTGGCGTGCTCCCCCGCCTCCTTGCCGGTCAGGTGCAGGTCCGGCGGATTGTCGTCGTGCTCCAGGTAGCTGGCCTCGCACAGGAACAGGTCGGCCCCTTTCGCCAGGCTGTTCAGCGCGTCGCAGGGGCCGGTGTCCGCCGAGTACGCGAGGGTCTGTCCGCCCTGTTCGATCCGCATCCCGTACGTCTCCACGGGGTGGTTCACCCGGTCCGCGGTGAGCCGGAACGGGCCCACCTCCAGCACGCCGGCCCGCAGGGTACGGAACTCGTACACGTCATCGAGGCTGCGCAGCCCGCCGTCGTACGCGGCGGACAACCGCCGGCCGGTCCCCTCCGGCCCGTAGACCGGGATCGTGGGCAACGGAGCATCGGGGGCGTACCGGCGGGCCACCACGTACGAGCAGGCGTCGAGAATGTGATCTGCGTGCAGGTGCGAGAGCACCACCGCGTCGAGCGAGTGCATGTCGGCATACCGCTGCAGGGCACCCAGGGACCCGGTACCGAAGTCCACCAGCAGTCGGAACCCTTCCGCCTCGATCAGGTACGCCGAGCACGGTGAGTCCGGTCCGGGAAAGCTGCCGGCACATCCGACGACGGTGAGCTTCACAGGGCGGCTCCCGGGGTGGTGGCGCTCGTGAGCTGAAGCCCACCGAACGCGGACGCGGTGACTGAGCCCAGAGCCGGCCCCAGGAAGCGGCGGCCGAGTCGGGCGAAGGGGGCGGCCTCGCCGGTCGCCAGGAACCGGTGCTCCGGCGGGGATGCCCGCTCCGGCCGTAACAGGTCGTGCTCGGTCAGCACCCGGTACAGGTCCTTGGCGGTTTCCTCCGCGCTGGAGACCAGGGTCACGCCGTCGCTCATGACGAGGCTCAACATGCCGGCCAGCAGCGGGTAGTGGGTGCAGCCGAGTACCAGGGTGTCGATGTCGGCGCGTTGCAGCGGCTCCAGGTAACCCTGGGCCAGTCCGAGCAGTTGCCGGCCGGTCGTGACACCACGTTCCACGAAGTCGACGAAGGCCGGACAAGCGACGCTGGTCACCGTGACGTGTGTGGCGGCGCTGAAGGCATCGGGGTACGCCCCGCTGCCGATCGTGGACCGGGTCCCGATCACGCCGACGCGCCCGTTGCGGGTAGCCGCCACGGCGCGGCGCACCGCGGGCCGGATCACTTCCACCACCGGAACCGGATAGCGCTCCCGGGCATCGTGCAGGCAGGCGGCCGACGCCGAATTGCAGGCGATCACCAGCGCCTTGACGCCCTGGTTCACCATGTGGTCCATCGCCCGGAGCGCGAACCTCCGGACCTCGGCGATCGGCCGTGGCCCGTACGGGACGTGGGCGGTGTCTCCGACGTACAGCAGCCGCTCGTTCGGCAGTTGGTCGATGACCGCGCGAGCTACGGTGAGACCACCGACGCCGGAGTCGAAGATGCCGATGGGGGCGTCCGTCACGGTGCGCAAGACTACGCCGACCGGGGGACAGATCCTGTCCCCAACGCGACGGATGTCATCAACGCGACAGTCGTCCGTCGTATACCCACTTTCCGATTCGGCGTGATGAAGAACACATTTCAGGTGTCTTGCGATCAGCTCATGGCCAGATATCAGACGACAGGCAGGTACCCGCCCGCGATCAGTGGTAGGCATAGCAGGATGTGCCGTCACCCGGCCGACGCTGCAACCAAACGGTCGCGGACGGTCACGACCCCCGTTACGTCGTGAGTCGGCGTGGACTGGGCAAACCACACACACTGGGGGAGAATCAACCATCGTGAGTTTCCACGCCTCAACCACCCAGGAAAAGCAGGAACAGGCGGTTTTTGCCGGCCAGCGACCCGACGCGGACGCCGCCGGCACACCACCGCAGGCACCACCCCAGCGGCCGGCGTCGCGCCAGCCGATGTCACCGTTCGCTCCCGACTTCAGTGACGCTGCGCCACTGTTCCGAGGTGCGCTCGGCGCCAAGGAGTCGCCCGTGCGGATGCGGCATCTGGTCGGGCTGTGCGCCTGGGCGGCCGCGGTCACCCTGCTGGGGATCGCGGTGGGTCTGTGGGTGATGATCCGACTGATGTCGTACGGCACGCCAGAGTGGTACGAGCCGGTGATCGTGCTGACCGGGCTGGCCGGAGTCGGGCTGGAGATCGCCGCGTTCGTGAACGTGGACAAGGGAACCCTGCCCTGGGCCCTGATGGGCGGCAGCACGTTCGTACTGTTCGTGTCGATCGGTATCACCGCCGCCGTCGGCTGACCGCCCGCAGCGCCGGGCTGGGGACGCTGAGCGCCCCTGGCTCCCGGCGGCCGGCCCATCCGGCACTCAGGCCCAGAGCTGGCCGTCCAGTCGTTCCTCGGCCTCGGCGAGGGTGCCGGCGTACGCCCCGGTCGACAGGTACTTCCAGCCGGCATCCGCCACGATGAACGCGATGTCGGCGTCGCCGCCGGCCTTGCGCACCTCGTGGCCCACCGCCAACGCGGCGTGCAGCACCGCGCCGGTTGACGGACCGGCGAACAGGCCCTCCACCTCCACAAGTTGACGGGTCCGCAGCAGCGCGTCCCGGGTGCCCACGGAAAACCGTCGGGTCAGCACCGACGCGTCGTACAGCTCCGGGACGTAACCCTCGTCAAGGTTGCGCAGCCCGTACACCAGCTCTCCGTAGCGTGGTTCGGCCGCGATCACCTCCACGTCGGGGGCCTTCTCCCGCAGGTAACGACCGGTTCCCATCAGAGTGCCGGTGGTGCCCAACCCGCCCACGAAGTGCGTGAGGCCGGGCAGGTCCCGCAGCAGCTCCGGCCCTGTGGTCTGGTAGTGCGCGTCCGCGTTGGCCTGGTTGCCGTACTGGAAGAGCATGACCCAGTCGGGGTGCTCCTCGGCGAGCTGCTTCGCCACCGCGACCGCCTGGTTGGAACCCCCGGCGGCCGGCGACGAGATGATCTCGGCACCGTACATCTGGAGCAGTTGCCGGCGTTCCACCGAAGTGTTCTCCGGCATCACACAGACCAGCCGGTAGCCGCGTAGCTTGGCCACCATGGCCAGCGCGATGCCGGTGTTCCCACTGGTCGGTTCGAGGATCGTGTCACCGGGCCGGAGCCGGCCCTCAGCCTCAGCGGTACGGATCATGAACAACGCCGGGCGGTCCTTGACACTCCCGGTCGGGTTGCGGTCCTCCAGCTTCGCCCAGAGCCGTACGTTCGGCGCGGGCGACAGCCGCGGCAGGCCAACCAGCGGGGTGTCGCCGCACGCGTCGAGTAGGGAGTTGTACCTGGTCATCGCCGCCTCCCTTGGTCGATTACCGGGTCGTGGTGCCGGGACTGTCAGCGGGTACGGCGGCATCAGCCGCCCGGTGGTGCCCGATCGCGGCGGCCGCCGCGAACCCGAGTGCGCCGCCCGCGACGGCGGGCAGGATCGTCACCGAGTCGCCGTCGGCGAGCTTGGTCTCCAGGGAGCCGGTGAACCGCACGTCCTCGTCGTTGACGTACACGTTCACGAACCGGTGCAGCCCGCCGTCCTCGGTGACGAGCCGACCACGCAACCCGGGGTGCCGGGAGTCGATGTCGCGGAACAGGTCATCAAGGGTGTCACCGGTGCCTTCGACGGTCTTCGCACCGCCGGTGTGGGTGCGCAGAATGGTGGGAATGCGGACTTCGATAGCCATGGAAGGTCTCCTGGGTGAACTGCACTGGACTGTGGACCGGGATGACGCCACGGCGCGCCGGATGGACTCCCAGCGCGGGGGTCAGTTGCCGGACGGACAGTCGTACACGACCGAGGTCGGGGTCTGCCCGAACATGTAGGTCTGCACAGCGTGCTGGTCCACTGCCGGGTCGAGGATTTCGACCGGCTCCTCGGTGACCACGCCGTCCCGGATCAGGAACGAACGGAACTCCACGGTCCCTGGTTCACGCGTGGAGACCAGGACATAGTGCGCGTCCGGCTCACTGGCCAGGGAGATGTCAGTCCGCGACGGGTAAGCCTCGGTGGCGGTGTGCGAGTGGTAGATCACCACGGGTCGTTCGTCCCGATCGTCCATCTCCCGCCAGACCCGCAACTGCTCCATCGAGTCGAAGCGGTAGAACGTCGGGGAACGCTCGGCATTGATCATCGGGATAAAGCGGACCGCGCTGTCGGAGGCGACCGGACCGGCCACGACGCCGCAGGCCTCGTCGGGATGGTCCCGCCGGGCGTGCGCGACGATCGCGTCGTGGATGGCGCGGCCGAGTCTCAACACGGGATACAGGCTACCGGTACGGCGGCGGCACGTGGTGTGGCAGCGACCACGGGTCTTGTCCGGCTCACGCCCCGATGAGCGACTCCATCAGCGACTCCTGCACGTACGTGAGGTACCCGTACACGGACAGCTGCACCGCGCGGACCCCGGTGGGATCTCGCATCGCCGCGTTGTCGATCTCCGCGCCGAGGTCGGTGTCGTCGTTGATCCCGACCCGGGTTCCGAGGGTCAGCCGGGCATCGGTGAGCGCGCGTAACCACGCCTCGGCCTGCTTCTCGTCCAGCCGTACCTCTCCGGCGCGATGCGGCAGGCAGCCCAGCACCACGCCGATCTGGTGCGACTTCTCGGTACGCAGCTCGTCCTCGGTGAACCGGCGGAACTCGTCGGCCTCCACCTCGTCGTCCTGGTAAACGTCAGGGAACAGCCGGACGGCGGCCGGGTCAGCCGAATGCCGGTCGCTCACCAGATTCGCGGTCTCAGTGAACACCCGTCGCAGGATTCCGACCTCGGTGGCCCGCAACGTGGTGACGCAGTGATCACCCTCCCGGTGAAACAGCCCGGGGTACGACATCACGACCTTTCCACAGTGGCCCACAGGCCGTAGGCGTGCAGCCTGGAGGCGTCGTACTCCATCCGCTCCCGGACTCCGTAGGACACCACAGCCCGACCCTTGTGATGGACGTCAAGCATCAGCTTCTCGGCTTTTGCCCGGCTGTAGCCGAAGAGTTTTTGGAATACCCACGTCACGTACGACATGAGGTTGACGGGATCATTGTGGACCACGGTGATCCACGGCCGGTCCGGATCAGCGGACTCATGGACCTCCGCCGCCTCGGCGGGGGTCAACTGGGTGCCGGTCATAGCTCACCACCGGGCCGGACGGAACGCAGAAGTGTGGTGGGCGGCGATGCGGGGCCCCCGCGGAAGCGTGAGCGCTGCGAGCGCTTTCGTGGGGTGCTCATGGCTCAACCCTAACGAGCACGGCGGCACGGCTCATCCCCCGGCACCGTCCTTTCCGACAGTAGGTCCCATCCCACACTCCTTCCCCACGGTTTATCGACAACCGGTTGGAATCCACCGGCGGCCACTCCGCGCAATAGGCTCAGAACCATGCGGGACAGCACGGCGTTGCACACCGATCACTACGAGTTGACCATGCTGTCGGCGGCACTCAAGGACGGCACCGCCGGACGCTCCTGTGTCTTCGAGGTGTTCGCCCGCCGGCTCCCGCACGGCCGCCGGTACGGCGTGGTCTGCGGCACCGGACGCCTGATCGAACTGATCACCCGGTTCCGGTTCGGCGCGCAAGCCCTGGACTTCCTGCTGGAGAGCGGAGTGGTGGACCAGGCGACCGCGGACTGGCTCGCCGGCTACCACTTCACCGGTGAGATCGACGGGTACGCCGAGGGCGACCTCTATTTCCCCGGCTCTCCGATCCTCACGGTTTCCGGGACCTTCGCTGAGGCCGTGGTACTGGAAACGCTGGTGCTCTCGGTGCTCAACTTCGACTGCGCGGTGGCCTCCGCGGCTGCCCGGATGGTGACCGCGGCGCACGGCCGGCCGATCGTGGAGATGGGGTCCCGGCGGGCGCACGAGCAGGCGGCGATCGCGAGCGCCCGCGCGGCGTACCTCGCCGGCTTCGCGTCCACGTCCAACCTCGCGGCAGGTCACCGGTACGGGATCCCGACCGCGGGCACGGCGGCGCACGCGTTCACGTTGTTGCACGACAGCGAGACCGACGCGTTCGCCTCCCAGGTCGCGGCGCTGGGCAAGAACACCACCCTGCTGGTTGACACGTACGACATCAGCCAGGGCATCCGCAACGCGATCGCGGTGGCCGGACCCGGACTGCGCGCGATCCGGCTCGACTCCGGGGACATGTCGGTGCTCGCCGCGCAGTCCCGGGAACTGCTCGACTCGCTCGGTGCCCGGGACACCCGGATCCTGGTCTCCGGGGACCTCGACGAGTACGCCATCGCCGCTTTGGCGGCCGAGCCGGTCGACATGTACGGCGTCGGCACCTCCGTGGTGACCGGTTCCGGGGTACCGACCGCACAGTTGGTCTACAAGCTGGTCGAAGTGGACGGCCGCCCGGTGGTCAAGCGCAGCGAGCACAAGGCGACCCGCGGTGGCCGCAAGACCGCGGTACGCCGTCACAAGCCGACCGGCACCGCGATCGAAGAGGTGGTGGTCTCGCAGGGCATGCCGGACCCGATGCCGCACGACCGGCCGTTGCAGCGGCGGTTCATCAGCGGCGGGGAACCCGTGGACGTGCCCACCCTGGAGCAGGGGCGGGAGCTGCTACGGCAACAACTGACCCGGATCCCCTGGGAAGGGCTGAAACTGTCCGAAGGAGACCCGGCACTGCCGGTGACGTTCAGCGGCGGCCGGTGACGTTCATTGGCACAGGAAGGGGTACGTAATGGCGCGGGCTCTGATCGTGGTGGACGTGCAGAACGACTTCTGCGAGGGTGGCTCACTGTCGGTCGCCGGGGGCGGCGCGGTGGCCGCCAGGATCACCGACATGCTGTACTCGTCGCGCGGCCGGTGGGACCACGTGGTCGCCACCCGGGACCACCATGTCGCACCCGGCGACCACTTCAGTGACCATCCGGACTTCGTGAGCTCCTGGCCGGCGCACTGCGTGGTCGGCACCGGCGGCGTGGAGTTGCATCCAGCCCTGGACGCCACCCGGATGGAGGCGATCTTCGACAAGGGCGAGTACGCCGCCGCGTACTCCGGCTTCGAGGGTCGTTCCGGCGGCACCCCGCTGGCGGAGTGGCTGCGTGCCCGCGACGTGACGGAGGTCGACATCGTCGGTATCGCCACCGACCATTGCGTCCGGGCCACCGCGCTGGACGCGGTCCGCGAGGGGTTCGCCGCGCGGGTGCTGCTGCACCACACCGCCGGGGTGTCCCCGGAGACCGTGGCCGCCGCCCTGGAGCAGATGCGCACGGCGGGCCTGGAACTGGTTGGCGAGCCGGTCGCACCGTGAGCTGACCAGCGGGAGACGGGTGCCGGTGCCGGGTTGACGGGACCGGTACGGCACCCTGGAGCCCATGACCGACACGGCGATCCGGGTACGCGGGCTGCGCAGGTCGTACGGCCCGAATCCGGCGGTCGACGGGATCGACTTGGAGGTGTCGCGCGGCGAGGTGTTCGCGTTGCTGGGTCCGAACGGGGCCGGCAAGACCACCACCGTGGAGATTCTGGAGGGCTACCGGCGGCGGGACGCCGGTGAAGTCGCGGTACTGGGCGTTGACCCGCGCGTGGCGGATGCCCGCTGGCGGGCCCGGATCGGGATCGTGCTGCAATCCACCGGGGAGTTCGAGGAGCTGACGGTGGCGGAGGTGGTGCGCCACTTCGCGGCGTACTATCCGCGTCCGGACGACCCGGGCGCGGTGATCGAGCGGGTGGGGCTGGCCGCGAAGCAGGGTGCTCGGGCCAGGACCCTGTCCGGTGGCCAGCGTCGCCGGTTGGACGTGGCACTGTCCATCGTCGGGCGGCCCGAGTTGCTGTTCCTGGACGAGCCCACCACCGGGTTCGACCCGCAGGCGCGCCGCGACTTCTGGGACGTGGTCGCCGGGCTGACGGCTGGCGGCACCACGATCCTGCTCACCACCCACTACCTGCACGAGGCGGAGGCGCTCGCCGACCGGGTGGCGGTGATCAACCGGGGCCGGATCCTGGACGTTGCCGCGCCGGCCACGCTCGGCGACCGTCACCGGCAGCCGGCGACGGTGCGTTGGCAGGGCGAGGACGGGCCCCGGGAGGTCCGTACCGACACGCCGACCCGTACCGTGACAGACCTTTCGGCCCGCCACGGCGGTGAGGTGCCGGGACTGTCGGTGACCCGGCCGACGCTGGAGGACATCTACCTGTCGATGATCGGCGCGTCCGGACCGGACACGCCGGCCCCTGGGGAGAGCGGATGACCGTGGACAGCGGGCGGCGGGTTGGCGCCCACCCCGAGATCGGGACCGAGCGGGCCGGTTCCGCACTGCGAATCGGGGCACTCCGGGGCCGGCTGGAGGTGCTGCAGTTCTTCCGGGCCCGCGAGTCGGTGGTGTTCTCGTTCCTGTTTCCGGTGATCCTGCTGGTGATCTTCGGCTCCATCTTCGACCAGCGGATCGCTCCCGACGTGACGTTCACGCAGTACTTCGTGGCCGGCATGATCGCGGCCGGGCTCTTCACGACGAGTTTCCAGGTGCTGGCGATTCAGATTCCGATCGAACGCGACCGTGGGGTGCTGAAGCGGCTCGCCGGCACTCCGATGCCGCGCTCGGCGTACTTCATCGGGAAGATCATCATGGTGCTGGTGAGCAGCCTGGCGGAGATCGCGGTGCTGCTCACGGTGGCGACGCTGTTCTACGACGTCAGCCTGCCCGTCACCGCTGGTCGCTGGCTGACGCTGGCCTGGGTGAGCGTGCTGGGCATCGCCGCGTGCACGCTGTGCGGGATCGCTTTCTCGTCACTGCCCAGGGAGGGCAGGCGGGCTCCGGCGATGGTGACTCCGGTGGCGCTGGTGTTGCAGTTCATCTCGGGGGTGTTCTTCGTGTACACGGAGCTACCGGGCTGGATGCAGCAGGTGGCGGCGCTGTTCCCGCTGAAGTGGCTGACCCAGGGAATGCGCAGCGTGTTCCTTCCCGATTCGTTCGCCGCGTCCGAGCCGGCGGGAACCTGGGAACTGGACCGGGTCGCGCTGGTGCTCGCGGTGTGGGTGGTGCTCGGCCTTGTGCTGTGCCTACGCACCTTCCGGTGGACCGGCCAGGAACGCTGAGGCCGTTTCCGTCGCCGCTTTCCGCAGGCTATGAGAAAAGTGTCGGAATTATCCTTCACAGTCAGCTTTGTCACTGGTACAACGCTGTAAAGCGTCCTGACGTGCCAGGGAGGAAGCCATGTCCGGGACCCGGGTCCGAATCGCGACCGCCGTCGTGGTTGTCCTCACCGTCGTGTCAGGCGCACTGGTCGGCTGGCCGCCGACGCCGGCACACGCCCATGTGCCGCCCAAGCTCGTGATCGGCCAGGACTTCCCGGACCCGGACGTGCTCCAGGTCGGTGGAACCTGGTACGCGTACGCCACGAACACCGGCGGGCGCAATGTGCCGGTGGCCACCGCACCGTCCCCGGACGGGCCATGGACCGTTCAGGGCGGCGACGCGCTGCCGAACCTGGGTGCCTGGGCGTCGCGCGGCTGGACCTGGGCACCGGACGTGTCCCGGCGCTCCGACGGACGGTTCCTGCTCTACTACACCGCCCGGCACACCGCCTCCAACCGCCAGTGCATCGGGGCCGCGCTCGCGACCTCGCCGCTCGGACCGTTCTCCCCGGTGGGCACCGGCCCGCTGGTCTGCAACCCCGGCGAGGGCGGGGACATCGACTCGTCCAGCTTCGTGGACTCCGATGGCAGCCGGTACCTGCTGTACAAGAACGACGGCAACGCGATCGGCGTGACCACCTGGATCTACCTGCAGCGGGTGGCCTCGGACGGGCTCAGCTTCATCGGCGGGCGGATCGGCCTGATCCGCAACGACAGGCCGGAGGAACGCGGCGTGATCGAGGCTCCGGTGCTGGTCCGCAGGCCATCGCACTACGTGCTGTTCTACGCCGCGGGCTGCTACTGCGACAGCAACTACTACACCAGCTACGCCACGTCGGCGTACCTCACCGGGACCTGGACCAAGGCGTACCGGCCGCTGCTCACCACGGCGAGCCTGGACTACGCGGTGGACGGTCCCGGTGGCGCTGACGTGCTGTCGAACCGGATCGTGTTCCACGGCTGGATCAACAGCCGCACCGCACGCGGCGTCTACGTGGCGGACCTCGGCTGGGCCAACGACTACCCGGTGGTACGCGGCAGCCGGGTGCGGTACGAGGCGGAACGGGGCCGGCTGAACCACTGCGTGGTGCGTACCAACGCGGCCGGGGCGTCCCAGGGCGCGGTCGTCGCGTACATCGACTATCCCGACAGTTGGGTGGAGATCACCGTCTTCGCCGCCAGCGGTGGAAACCATTCGGTGTTCGTCGGGTACGCCAACGGCTCCCCCACCACCGCGACACACTGGCTGCACGTCAACGGCGGCGGTCCGTACGTGGTCAGCTACCCGGTCACGGGTTGGGACAACTGGCGCCAGGTGCGGGTCGAGGTGTCGTTGAACGCCGGGTGGAACACCCTGAGGTTCACCCACAAGGACTGGTACACCGAACTGGACTACATCGAGGTGTCGTAAGGCGAGTGTCCTAAGGGACCGGCGCTCCACTGGCAGGCGTCACGATTTCGCGCTGCCGGGTGGCGCACCCGCCACCGGGAAGGCGGCACCACCGGCGGATTCCAGCGAGCCCGGTCTCGCCCCGCCCTCGGGCGGAGCGTCCAGTGAGGCACCCGGTGCCAGCTCTGGGAACTTCAGGTCGAAAGCCGGCCGCTCGCTGCGGATCCGGGGCATCCAGTCGAAGTTGCGCAGCGGCGGCGGGCAGCTCGTCGCCCACTCCAGGGAGGCGCCGTAGCCCCACGGGTCGGCGACCTCGACGGTCCGACCGGCCTTGTACGACTTCCAGACGTTCCACAGGAACGGCAGGGTGGAGATCCCGGTGATGAACGAGCCGATCGTGGAGACGGTGTTCAGCGTGGTGAACCCGTCGCCGGGCAGGTAGTCGGCGTACCGGCGGGGCATTCCCTCGTTGCCCAGCCAGTGCTGCACCAGGAACGTCATGTGAAAGCCGATCGTGGTGAGCCAGAAATGGAGCTTGCCCAGCGGCTCGTCGAGCATCCGTCCGGTCATCTTCGGGAACCAGAAGTAGACCCCCGCGTACACCGCGTAGACGATGGTGCCGAACAGCACGTAGTGGAAGTGGGCCACCACGAAGTACGTGTCCGAGACGTGCCAGTCGATCGGCGGGCTCGCCAGCAGCACGCCGGACAGGCCACCGAACAGGAACGTGGTGAGGAACCCGAGCGCGAACAGCATCGGCGTCTCGAAGCTGAGCTGGCCGCGCCACATGGTGCCGATCCAGTTGAAGAACTTGATCCCGGTGGGCACCGCGATCACGAAGCTCAGGAACGAGAAGAACGGCAGCAGCACCTGACCGGTGGCGAACATGTGGTGCGCCCACACCGTCATCGACAGCGCCGCGATCCCGATCGTGGCGGCCACCAGCGTCTTGTACCCGAAGATCGGCTTGCGGCTGAACACCGGGATCACCTCGGAGATGATCCCGAAGAACGGCAGCGCCACGATGTAGACCTCGGGGTGGCCGAAGAACCAGAACAGGTGTTGCCAGAGCACCGCGCCGCCGGTCTCCGAGTCGAAGACGTGTGCCCCGAGCTTGCGGTCGGCGATCAGCGCGCACAGGGTGGCGGCGAGGATCGGGAACACCATCAGCACCAGCAGGCTCGTGACCAGGATGTTCCAGGTGAAGATCGGCATCCGGAACATGGTCATGCCGGGCGCGCGCAGGGTCAGGATCGTGGTGATCATGTTGACCGCGCCCAGGATCGTGCCGAGACCGGAGATCAGCAGGCCGACCGCCCACATGTCAGCGCCCACGCCCGGCGAGTGCACGGCGTTGGACAGCGGGGTGTACGCGAACCAGCCGAAGTCGGCGGCACCGCCCGGCGTGATGAAGCCGGCGACGGCGAGCGTGCTGCCCAGTGCGTACAACCAGTAGGCGAAGGAGTTCAGCCGGGGGAAGCTGACATCCGGGGCACCGATCTGCAACGGCACGATGTAGTTCGCGAACGCGAACAGCACAGGCGTGGCGAACATCAGCAACATGATCGTGCCGTGCATGGTGAAAGCCTGGTTGTACTGCTCCGGGGAGAGGAACTGCATCCCGGGCCGGGCCAGTTCGGCCCGCATCAGCAGGGCCAGCACGCCGCCGATCATGAAGAACACGAACGACGTGACCAGATACATGATCCCGATCTGCTTCGCGTCCGTGGTGCGCAGGATCCGGGCGAACGCGGAACCCTTGACCGGCCGGTGCACGGGCCACGGCCGGGTGACGATCGGTTTCGGTGCGACCTGCGTCACGCCCCTACCTCCTGCTGCCAGACCCCGGGTGGCTCCTCGCCACACGGACGGCCGGGCCACCTAGCGGCCCGGCCACACTTGGTCGCAGGATAGCCGCAGCACCGCTGCGAGCCCCCGCCGGGTCGGGGCGAAACCGCTGGAGATCACGGGTGTGGCAGGTCAAGTCAGCAGGTGGCGGCCGGTGCGGCGGGGGAGCTGCCCTGGGCCCCGGCGGTCGCACCGGACCGGCTCAGCCGACGGCGCTGGGAAACGTCTCCCGGTACGAGGGTGCGCCGGGGCGTCCGGTGGCGGCGAGGATGCCGTGGCCGATCGCGCGGGTGACGGTGTCCGCGGCGGCGGCCAACAACAGGTTGAGCCCGGCCAGGTCCGGTGGGGTGTCACCGGTGGCCAGGCCGAAGATCGTATCCCCGTCGATCATGGTGTGTGCTGGTCGTACCGCGCGGGCCAGGCCGTCGTGGGCGACCGTGGCGAGCCGGGAGCACTGTGCCTTTGACAGGCCCGCGTCGGTGGCCACCACACCCACGACCGTGTTCAATGAGCCGCTGCTCGGGGTGTCGAAGCCGGTCACGCCGCCTTCCGGCTGCCGGGACCGCCAGGTCTGCACTTCTTCCGGGCGGGGGGCGCCGAGGCGGAACTCGCCGGGCAGGCCGTGCCGGACGGCGTACAACTGTCCGGTGTCGGGGTCGACCGGTGAACCGGCCGGGTTGACCACGACCAGGGCCGCCACGGTGGTGCCGCCGGGCAGCACCACGCTGGCGTTGCCCACTCCCCCGGCCAGGACACCCGCCTGGGCACCGGCTCCGGCACCGACGCTGCCCTGAGCCGCCGGCCCGGTGGCGAAGGCCGCGTCGTACCCGGCAGCGCCCATGGCGGCGTCCGGGGTGGCTCGCGGCGTACCGCCCCTGCCAAGGTCGAACACCACCGCTGCCGGCACGACGGGCACCACGACCCCGGGTGCGACCGGGAAACCGGTCCCGGCGTCGGCCAGCCGCTCCACCACGCCGGTCGCCGCGGCGAGCCCGTACGCGCTGCCGCCGGCCAGCACCACCGCGTGGACCCGCTCCACGAGGTTGCGCGGGTCGAGCAGGTCGGTCTCCCGGGTACCCGGGGCCGCACCGCGTACGTCGACCCCGGCCACGGCCCCCTGCGGGGGTGGCAGTACGACGGTCACTCCGGTACGCCAGCCGGCACCGACCCGGTGGGCATGGCCAACACGTAAACCGGTGATGTCAAGGAGCGAATTGGTCGGTCCTATTGTGATTTGCGTCACATACAACTCCTTCCGAGATGTGAAATCAGTATGGCTTCGTCACCGTCGGCAGTGGTGCACGGCTCAGATGGCACGGACGGGGGAGTGATCGCCAGGGGTTGGTTCGTAGCGTCGGTCAAGCGGCCGGCCGGTCTTCGGGCGAGCCGGACGCAGAATCCGAGGGGGTTGTGGATGGCTGAGAAGACAGTGGTGAAGACCGCGGGCAGGGCGACCCGCGGACCGGCGGGGAAGCCGACAGGGAAGCCGGCAGGGCCGGACCCGGCTGGCAAGGCGGACCCGGGTCCGGCGCGCACGCCGGCCGACACCGCGGCGCGGAATACCGAGACGCTGGCGCCGGAACCTCTGGTGGTACTCGCGGGTCTCGAGAAGGTGGCTCCCACCTGGTGGGCCGCTGTGGGACGGGTGTACGACGCGCTGCTCGACGACGACACGGACCTGGACACGGTCTCCGCCGCCTTCCACGAGGAACTGGTGGCACGTTTCCAGTACGCGAAGGCCCTTCACGAGCAGGGTTACCGGGTGCCGGACTACCTCGCGGAGCGGGCACCCATCTCACCTCTGTGGCCGCTTCCGGAGGTGCCCACCCTGGTACGCCAGGCCACAAGGGCGGCGTAACCCCACCGTCCGAACGAGATCTTGGAAACCTACCGCGATTATTTCGCGGTAGGTTTCCAAGATCTTGAGGTTTGGGGGGGCGGCGGCGGGAGGGCCGATGGGTGGGAAAGGCGTCCGGACACGATCATGGTGGGGCTGGGGCTGGCAGGAGTCGGTGCTGAGCGACCCCGAATGCCGGGCACTGGCGCCGTTGCTCCCGGGACTGGCGACCGAGCCGGTACCCGTACCCCGGATCAAAGACCTGACGTTGCCGCGACAGCGGGTCGCCCCGCCTGCCGCACTCACCGGGCTGCTCTCGGCCGATCCGACTGAGCGCGCCGGCCACACATACGGCAAGGCGTTCCGGGACCTGGTACGCGCCCTGACCGGTGACTTCCGCACCGCACCGGACCTGGTGGCGTACCCGGAAACCGAGCAGCACATCATGGACCTGCTGGACTGGGCCGCCGACGCCAACCTGGCAGTGGTCCCGTACGGCGGCGGCACCTCCGTGGTGGGCGGCGTGGAGTGCCGGGACCCGGCCGGGCGGGCCGGAGTGCTCAGCCTCGACCTCCGACGGCTGGACCGGGTACTGGAGGTGGACACCACGAGCCGGGCGGCGCGGATCCAGGCCGGAGCGTGCGGCCCGGTGCTGGAGGAACAACTCCGGGAGTACGGGCTCACGCTGCGCCACTTCCCGCAGAGCTTCGAGTTCTCCACCGTGGGCGGTTGGATCGCCACCCGGGCCGGCGGCCATTACGCCACGCTGCACACCCACATCGATGACCTGGTGGAGTCGCTGCGCGTGGTGACCCCGAGCGGGGTGAGCCAGTCCTGGCGACTGCCCGGATCCGGGGCGGGACCATCGCCGGACCGGCTGTTCATCGGCTCAGAGGGGATCCTCGGCGTGGTCACCGAGGCATGGCTACGCCTGGTGCCACGGCCCCGGTTCCGGGCCTCGACGGCGGTCCGGTTCGAATCGTTCGGCGACGGCCTGGAGGCGGTACGGGCCATCGCACAGTCCGGGCTGTACCCGGCGAACTGCCGGCTGCTCGACCCCGGTGAGGCCATGCTGTCCGGTGCCGGGTCGGGCCGGGAGAGCGTGCTGGTGCTGGGCGTCGAGTCGGCGGCGTACCCGGTGGACCGGGCACTGGCCGCACTGGTGGACATCGCGGCCGAGCACGGCGGGACCGCGGACCCGCCCCCGGAGCGCCCTGAAGTGGCCGACGCGGTGGGCTCATGGCGGGAGGCTTTCCTGCGGATGCCGTATCTACGGGACGGGCTGACCCGGCTGGGTGGTGTGGTGGAAACCTTCGAGACCGCCTGCGTCTGGGGATCGGTGCCACCGCTCCACGCAGCGGTACGCGGCGAACTGGCCGAGGTGATCGCCCAGGTCTGCGGCGCTCCCGGGCTGGTGAACTGTCGACTCACCCACGCCTACCCGGACGGGGCAGCGCCGTACTTCACGGTGATCGCGCCGGGCCGGATCGGGTCACAACTGTCCATGTGGGACGAGATCAAGGCAGCGGCCAGCGAGATCGTGCACCGGCACGGCGGCACCATCACCCACCACCACGCGGTCGGCCGGGACCACCGACCGTGGTACGACGTGCAGCGTCCGGAGCCGTTCGCCGCCGCGCTGCGGGCCGCGAAACGGGCACTGGATCCGGCCGGGATCCTCAATCCCGGCGTGCTGCTGGACTGACCCGGGTCAATGCCGGACGGGGTACGGTCACGCAATGACCTCGTCCCACGTGACGTCACGGCAGACCGCCGTCCGCCGGTTCACCCGGCACTTCCTGGAGATGGTCGCCGCGATGGTGGTCGGCATGGTGGTGCTGGGGCCGGTGACGGGCGGGCTGCTGCGGTGGATCGGCGGAGTCAACCTGTCCGACTATCCGGTGGCCGCCGCGCTGGTGATGGCGACCAACATGACGGTCGGAATGTGGGTGTGGATGCGGCACCGCCGGCACGGCACCGCCCGGATCCTGGAGATGTCCGCCGCGATGTACGCCTCGTTCGCGGTGCTGTTCCTGCCGTACTGGTGGGATGAGCTTTCCGGTCGGGGCGTAATGATGGCCGGACACCTGCTGATGCTGCCGGCGATGGCGGGCGTGATGCTGCTCCGCAAGGAGCACTACGCCGGGGAGCAGCACGTCCAGACCGAGAAATCCCGGGAGCCGACGGTTGCGGAATGAGGACCAGCGGACCGCTGAGAACGCGCCGGTCGACGGCTGAACTCGTGCCACAGATCGTGAGCCAGCCCCGTTCGGGAGCGGTGCTTTGGCTGAGTTCGTGCGTCGATGATCTCTCTGGAGACACTTGCCGACCCGGGGTTGCACCGCGCGGCCGGCGGGAGTTAGTGTGCAGATCACCCAGCAGGGTATGAACCAGTAAGACGGCCCCGGGCGGCGCGGGAACGCCATCCCGGGACCTTGATCCCGAACCTCCTACGAAGGTTGAGGACCCGTGCAAACTGTACCCATTGCTGCCCCGGCCGTGTTGACGGCTGTGCGGGCGCACCTACGCAAACGTCTTGGCTTGGCTGGCCGAGGTGGTGGCGTCCCTCTGGCGGGTGTTCCGCCGACTTCCCTTCCTCGCGTTGTTGCTGGTCAGGCCTGGTTCGCGGCCTGAGTTGTCAGGTTCGGCTGTCGGGCGTGGTCCCGGCCGTCGCATTGCCTGACGTGCGCTGAGCGAAGACATCAGCAGCAGACCAGTCATCTGTCCGTGGTGAGGCGCTGACCTTTCACGGACGCGCCTCGGACGACGCTGCCCTGCTTCATCTCACCCTGCCTATCTCACCCTGCCTGTCTCCATCCCAGGCGTTCACATGACGCGACTGTGTCCACATTGGACGTAGCTCGCGGCACTACCTGTCTCTGTCCGCATCAAGGAAAGGAACCCGTCGTATGACCGGGGAGACGACTCCTACCGGAACACCCGGCTTTGGCCGGTGGCGGCGATCCGACGCGCTGCCGACCGTTGATCTCGGGCTGCCTAACCCGTACCCGCTCCACAGGATCTTGTTCTGCGCTACCTGTGATCAACAGTTTTTCGGG
>DASUSI010000087.1:0-25175 GCA_036375165.1 Micromonosporaceae bacterium
AAAGAACACACACCACACCAACCACAAACCCAGCGGGTTGTGCCTGGGGCTTTCGAAGCTTAGCGGGTCAGTTTCGCGTCTGACATCCGGGTATCGGCTGTCCCGCACTGCCCCACTTGTCCAGAGTAGCTCGCCCAACGAGTCATGCCGAGCGATTATCCCTGGGATTCCCGCAGGCCGTCCGTTTCGGGTCGCGAACCGCGCCCCGACTTCCGTCCGGTGCCCTGCCGGCCTCAAGAAAACTACGCGCCACGTACACCAGCGTCAAATCGAAACGGCGTGACCCAGGTCACACAGCGACGCACATGGGCTGCGTACTCAGTGCACCAGCTCCACACCCGCGATGCTGCGCTTGCCGCGCCTGAGTACCAACCAGCGTCCGTGCAGCAACGCCGACGACGGCACGACCGCCTCGCCATCGGTGATCCGCTCGTTGTTCAGGTAGGCGCCGCCCTCCGCCACCGTGCGACGTGCGTCCGAGAGACTGGCCGCCAGGCCGGTCTCCCGGAGCAGTGTGGTGACCGATGGCAGATCCCCATGTACCTCCGTGAGGCCGGCCTCGGCCAGCGCGGACCGCAACGTGGCCGGTGCCAGATCCGGCAGCTGCCCGCGGCCGAACAGCGCCCGGCTCGCGGCGATCACCTGACCGCACTCCTCCGCACCGTGCACCAGGCTGGTCAACTCCTCGGCGAGGGCACGCTGAGCCGCCCGGGCCGCCGGACGTTCGACGGTAGCCTTCTCCAGTTCAGCGAGTTCGTCGTGGTCCCGAAAGCTGAAGTACTTCAGGTATGGGACGACGTCGCGGTCCTCGACGTTGACCCAGAACTGGTAGAAGGCGTACGGACTCGTCAGCTCGGGATCCAACCACACCGTTCCGGTCTCGCTCTTGCCGAACTTGGTGCCGTCAGCCTTGGTGACCAAGGGGGTGGTGAACGCATGGACCGGTCCGGCTCCCCGGCGGCGGATGTAGTCGACCCCCGCCGTGATGTTGCCCCACTGGTCCGAACCACCGAACTGCAGCGTGCAGCCGTGCCGGCGGTGCAACTCGTAAAAGTCGTTGGCCTGCAGGAGCTGGTAGCTGAGCTCAGTGAAACTGATGCCGGTCTCCAGACGGGCCTTGACGACCTCGCGGGCGAGCATCCGATTCACCGGGAAGTGCTTGCCGACATCTCGCAGGAACTCGATCGCGGACAGGTCGCCGGTCCAGTCCAGGTTGTTGACCAGCACGGCCCCGTTGGCACCGTCGTACGTGACGAACGGGGCAACCTGGGCACGGATCCGTTCCACCCAGCCGGCGACGACCTCCGGCGCGTTCAGCTCACGCTCACTGGCCTTGCCGGACGGGTCACCGATCTGCCCGGTCGCGCCCCCCACCAGCAACAGGGGCCGGTGTCCCGCGAACTGCAGGCGACGCGCCGTCAGCAGCTGCACCAGCGAGCCGACGTGCAGGCTGGCCGCGGTCGGATCGAAACCCACGTAGAAGGTCACCATGCCGGCGCCCAGATCCGCTCGCAGTTCGTCCGGATCGGTGTGGTCCTGGATCAGGCCACGCTGCCGAAGGTCGTCGAAGAGGTTCACCTGGCCGATTCTTCCGCACCGGGGGACGGTCCCGCCGTCGGGTTTCGGCGGGTGCCGGAACGCCGTGACACGTACGCCCGGAACGGGCTGACGGTGGGTTCCCCGGCGATCCAGAACCGCCACGGGTGGTCGACCGCCACACCGACCCTGGGCCCGGCGCTGACGGTCGAGGGGGCAACCGGGTCCCCGGCGGCCAGCCGCAGCGGACCGGTGCCGTCGAGCATGGGGGTGCCATCGGCGGTGCGATCCACGCCGAGCGCCGTGGCGAGCCGGGCCGGACCACGGGCCAGGTCCCGGTCCCGGGCGCGGGGCCGCCTGCTCTGGGCGAGATCCAGCCCGTCGACCACCAGACCGGCCCGTAGCAGCACCGCCGAGGCATACCCGACCGGCCCACACACCACGTTCAGGCACCAGTGCATGCCGTACGTGAAGTAGACGTACGCATGGCCGGGCGGGCCGAACATCGACGCGTTGCGCGGCGTGCGCCGCCGATGTGCGTGGGACCCAGGGTCCTGCCCGACACCGGCGTAGGCCTCGACCTCGGTGAGCCGTATGGTTACCCCGCCGCCGGAAACCAGACAGCCGAGCAGTCCAGGGGCCGCGGCCTGAACCGGACCCGCGAACAACGCCCCAAGCCAGGGGTCCGTACGGCGACGGGAAGCGTCGTCGGGAAGCGGTGGAGTCCGTCCGGTCATCGGCCGGGCAGCACCGGCGCCACCGCCCACTCCCGCCAGGTCGCGAGCCGATGGTTCACCGTCGCCAACTGCTCGGCCATCGGCCGGGGGCCGGTGGACCCGTATGTGGTCCGGGCCGCGAGGGCACCGGACACCGAGAGCACGTCGCGCACCTCGGGGGTCAGGTGGTCGCTGAGTACCGCCAGCTCAGCGTCGCTCACCTGGTCAAGTTCGCAGCCTCGCGCCAGGCAGTGGACCACCAGACGACCGGTCACCTCGTGGGCTTCGCGGAACGGGACACCACGGCGTACCAGCCATTCGGCGACCTCGGTGGCGAGCGTGAACCCGGCCGGGGCGGCGGCGGCCAACCGGTCCGCCCGTACCGTCATGGTGGCGATCATCCCGGTGACCGCTGGAAGCACCACCGAGAGGGTGTCCACCGCGTCGAACACCGGCTCCTTGTCCTCCTGCAGGTCCCGGTCGTACGCCAGGGGCAGGCCTTTGAGCATCGCGAGGATCCCGGCGACGTGACCGATGAGTCTGCCGGCCTTGCCGCGGGCCAGTTCACCGATGTCCGGATTCTTCTTCTGCGGCATGATCGAGGAACCGGTGGCGAAACCGTCGGCAAGCTCCACCCAGCCGTACTCCTGGCTGGTCCACAGCACGATCTCTTCGCCGATCCGGGACAGGTGCACTCCGATCAACGCGGCGGCGAACAAGAACTCGGCAGCGAAGTCCCGGTCGGCCACCGCGTCGATGGAGTTCTCGGCCGGGGCGCGGAATCCCAGTTCGCGTGCCACGGCGGCCGGGTCCAGCGGCAGTGACGAACCGGCGAGCGCGCCCGCGCCGAGCGGGCAGACCGCGGCGCGGGCATCCCAGTCACGAAGCCGCTCCAGGTCCCGCAGCAGCGCCTGGCCATGCGCGAGCAGTTGGTGTCCGAACGAGATGGGTTGTGCGTGCTGCAGGTGCGTCATGCCCGGTGCCGGGGTGTTGACGTGCCGCTCGGCCTGCTCGGCGAGCGCCTCCCCGAGGTCGACCAGTGCGGCGGCGATCCCCCGGGCGTGGTCGCGCAGGTACAGCCGCAGATCGGTGGCCACCTGGTCGTTGCGGCTGCGGCCGGCCCGCAGCTTGCCACCGAGTACCCCGAGCCGTTCCAGCAGGCCGCGTTCGAGGGCGGTGTGCACGTCTTCGTCCTCGACCGTCGGCCGGAACTCGCCGGAGGCGCAGGCGGCCTGCAGGTCGTCCAGGGCGGCGAGCATCCGGCCGATTTCGTCAGTGGTCAGCAGGCCCGCATCGGCGAGTACCCGGGCGTGAGCCCGAGAGGCCATCAGGTCGTACGGGGCGAGCCGCCAGTCGAACTGGACGCTCACCGACAGCCGGGCGAGCGCCTCGGCGGGGCCGCCGGAGAACCGACCGCCCCACAGCCTGAGCGGGCCGGGGGTCGTATGCGTCACGGGACTCATTCTGCCGGGGTCGCGGGACCGGTGCCGAGTCGGGCGTCGCGGATCGCGGCGAGCTTGCTGGGCAGGCCCCACAGGTCCACGAATCCCCTGGCCAGTGACTGGTCGAAGCTGTCGCCGGTGTCGTAGGTGGCGAGGTGGAAGTCGTACAGCGAGGCATCGCTGCGCCGGCCGGTGACCACCGCGCGGCCACCGTGCAGGGTCATCCGGATCTCGCCGGTGACGTGCCGCTGGGTCTGTGCGATGAAGGCGTCGAGGGCGTGCTTGAGCGGGGAGTACCACAGCCCGTCGTACACGAGTTCACCCCACCGCTGGTCGACGGTGCGCTTGAATCGGGCGGTCTCCCGCTCCACGGTGACGTTCTCAAGCTCTTGGTGCGCGGCGATCAGAGCGATCGCGCCGGGCGCCTCGTACACCTCGCGGCTCTTGATGCCGACCAACCGGTCCTCGACCATGTCGAGCCGGCCGACGCCCTGGGCACCGGCTCGCCGGTTCAACGTGTCGATCGCCTGGTACGGGGTGACGGTCTCGCCGTCGACGGCCACCGGGTGGCCCTGTTCGAAGGTGATGGTCACCTCGTCGGGGTCGCGAGGCTCGGCCGGGTTCGCGGTGTAGGAGTAGAGGTCTTCGATCGGGGCGTTCCAGATGTCCTCCAGGAATCCGGTTTCCACCGCACGGCCCCACAGGTTCTGGTCGATGGAGTACGGGGACTTGTGAGTGACGTCGATCGGCAGGCCCTTCTCCTCGGCATACGCGATGGCCTTTTCCCGGGTCCAGGCGTAGTCCCGTACCGGCGCTATCACCGTCAGGTCGGGGGCCAGGGAGGCAGTGCCGACCTCGAACCGGACCTGGTCGTTGCCCTTGCCGGTGCAGCCATGGGAGACGTAGCCGGCGCCGTGCTTGCGGGCCGCCGCCACGAGATGCTTCACGATCAGCGGCCGGGACAGGGCGCTGACCAGCGGGTAGCGGTCCATGTAGAGGGCATTGGCGTGAAGCGCCGGCAGGCAGTATTCGGCGGCGAACTCCTCCCGGGCGTCGAGCACCTCGGCTTCGACCGCGCCGCAGTCCAGGGCACGCTGCCGGATGGTGTCGAGGTCCTCGCCACCCTGGCCAACGTCGGCGGCCACGGCTATCACGTCAGCGCCGGTCTGTTCGGCGATCCAGCCGATCGCCACGGAGGTGTCGAGCCCTCCGGAGTATGCGAGCACGATCCGCTCGGTCATCGGTTATCTCCTCGCTGAGTGGTACGGGTCGGGTGCGGTCAGGCCGGCGCGCGGCCGGACCAGGCGAGCAGCTTGGCGGCGAGGTCGGTGCCGCCGTCGGTTCGTCGACAGACCACGAGGACGGTGTCGTCGCCGGCGATGGTGCCGATCACCTCGTCGAGCCCGGAGCGGTCCAGTGCGCTGGCGAGGAACTGGGCGGCCCCGGGCGGGGTTCGCAGCATCACCAGATTGCCGGAGCTGTCGGCTCCGGTGAGCAGTTCCCGTAGCAGGCGGACCAGCCGGGCCGGTGCCTGTTCGGCGTGGCGCAGCGGCGGGTTACCGTCCTCGGGGATCAGGTACACGGCGGGGCCGCCGTCGGTGCCCCGTACCTTCACCGCGCCGAGTTCCTCCAGGTCGCGGGACAGGGTTGCCTGGGTGACGGTGATTCCCTCGGTGTGCAGCAGGTCGGCGAGCTCGGTCTGGGAGCGCACCGGCCGTTCCCGGACCAGTTGGGTGATCCGCTCGTGCCGGGCCGCCTTGGTGACCGGCGTGATCGACGTCATACCAGATCACGCCCGGCAGCTCGGGCTCGGCGCGTCATCGGCCCTCCTCCAGCAGCCAGGTGAGCAACGCCTTCTGGGCGTGCAACCGGTTCTCCGCCTGGTCGAGGATCGCGCTTCGGGGGCCGTCCATCACCTCGTCGGTGATCTCGTCGCCGCGGTGCGCCGGCAGGCAATGCAGCACGATGGTGTCCGGGTCCGCATTGGCCAGCAGCTTCTGGTTCACCTGATACGGCAGGAACGGACCGTGCCGGTCCCGGCCGTCTGATTCGGTGCCCATCGAGGCCCAGCTGTCGGTGGCGACGACCTGCGCGCCGGCCACCGCCTCGACCGGGTCTCGCAAGACGTCCACGGACCCGCTGGTGTGGGCGGCGATCTCGGCGGCGCTGGCCACCACATCGGGGTCGGGGTGGTAGCCGTCGGGGCCGGCGACCCGTACCCGCATCCCGGCGGTCGCGCCCGCGAGCAGGTACGAGTGCGCCATGTTGTTGGCGGCGTCGCCCACATAGCCGAGCGTCAGTCCGGCGGTACTGCCGAACCGTTCGGAGACGGTCAGCAGGTCGGCGAGCAGTTGACAGGGGTGGAACCCGTCGGTGAGCGCGTTGACCACCGGCACCCGCGACGCGGCGGCGAGCTCTGACAGCCGCTGGTCGCCGAAGGTTCGGATCACGATCGCGTCGACGTACCGGGAGAGCACCCGGGCCGCGTCGGCAATGGTCTCACCGCGCCCGAAGTGGGTGGTCTGGGCGTCGATCAGGACCGGGTGCGCGCCGAGTTGGACGATCCCCACCTCAAAGGACACCCGGGTACGCAAGGACGGCTTCTCGAAGATCACGGCGATTGACCGGCCGGCGAGCGGGTGGCCTTCGGGTTCGCGTTTCAGCTCGGCGGCGAATCGCAGTACTCGCGCCTGCTCGGCCGGGGAGAGGTCGTCGTCGCGCAGGAAATGGCGGGTCATGCCGGGACTCCAGTGTCGTCGGTGACGCAGTCCAGGGCGACGGGCAGCGCCCGCAGGAAGCTGTCGGCCTGCTCCGAGGTGAGGTTCAGGGGCGGTGCCAGGCGCAGCACGTCAGGCTGCACCGGGTTGACCAGGAATCCGGCATGGCCCAGTTCCGCGGTGACCCGCCCGGCGACTTGGGCGGTGAATACGACACCGAGCAGCAGGCCAGCACCGCGCACCTCGGCGACCAGGCCGTGACCAAGTCCTTCGATACCGGCGCGGATCCGCTCCCCCAGCGCGGTGACGTGTGCCAACAGGCTGTCCGCCTCGATGGTGTCCAGCACCGCCAGCGCGGCGGCACAGCACACCGGGTTGCCGCCGAACGTGGTGCCGTGCATGCCGACCTGGAAAAGCTCGGCCGCGGTACCGAAGGCGACACAGGCCCCGATCGGCAGCCCGCCGCCGAGCCCTTTGGCGAGGGTGATCACGTCCGGTTCCACCCCGTCGGCCTGGTACGCGAACCAGTGGCCGACCCGGCCGATCCCGGTCTGCACCTCGTCGAGCGCCAGAAGGGCACCGCGAGCCTGGGTGATGGTCCGGGCCGCCGCCAGGTAACCGGGCGGTGGCACCACGACACCGTTCTCGCCCTGGATCGGTTCCAGGATCACCATCGCGGTGTCGTCGGTGACCGCGGCGGCCAGTGCGGCGATGTCTCCGTACGGGACGTGGCTGACCTCGCCCGGCAGCGGGCGGAATGGGTCCGCCTTGGCGGGTTGGCCGGTGAGCGCGAGCGCGCCCATGGTCCTGCCGTGGAAACCACCGACGGCGGCGACCACGTGCCGGCGGCCGGTGCGCCGGGACAGCTTGAATGCCGCCTCGACGGCCTCCGCCCCGGAGTTGGTGAAAAACACCCGACCGGGGCGGCCGGCGAGTCCGAGTAACCGTTCCGCCAGGGTGGCCGCCGGTTCGGAGGCGACCAGGTTGGAGACGTGCCCGAGGTGGGCGATTTGCCGGCTCACCGCCGCGACCACGGCGGGGTGACCGTGGCCGAGAGCGTTGACCGCGATCCCGCCGTACAGGTCGAGGTAGCGCTGCCCACGCTCGTCGGTGACCACCGCGCCTTCGCCGCGTACCAGGGCCAGCGGAGGGACCGGGTAGGTCGACATCAGGGCGGCGGCCCACCGCCCCGCGATTCCGGCGTGTGGGGCCGAGGCGGCGGGCTGCCGTGTCACCGGACCGTGCCGGTCCCCGGCGGCACCCGGCGGCGTGGCGTTCTGCGTCAGTCTCATGACGGCACCACCATGGTTCCGAACCCTTCGTCCGTGAAGATCTCCACCAGCAGTGAGTGCGGCACCCGCCCATCGATCACGTGAGCCCGCGGCACTCCCCCGCGCACCGCGCGCAGGCAGGCTTCCATCTTGGGGATCATGCCCGCCTCAAGGTCGGGGAGCAGCGCATCGAGTTTCGCCACCGTGATCTCGGGGACCAGGCTGTCCGGGTCCGGCCAGTCGGCGTACAGACCGGCCACGTCGGTGAGCACCACCAGCTTCTGCGCACCCAACGCGACCGCGAGCGCCGCGGCGGCGGTGTCGGCGTTCAGGTTGTGCACCACACCATCCGGGTCCGGGGCGACGCTGGAGATCACCGGGATCCGGCCGGCGTCGATCAGGTCGCTGACAGCCGCGGTGTTGACCTGCGCGACGTCTCCGACGAGCCCCACGTCCACCGGTTCGCCGGCCACGTACGCCGGACGGCGTACCGCTGTGAACAGCTTCGCGTCCTCGCCAGACATGCCGACCGCGTACGGACCGTGTTCGTTGACCAGGCCGACCAGGTCCCGGCCCACCTGTCCCACCAGCACCATCCGGACGATGTCGGCGGCTTGCGGGGTGGTGACCCGCAGGCCGCCCTTGAACTCGCTGGGTACGCCGAGCCGGTCGAGCATCGCACCGATCTGCGGGCCTCCGCCGTGCACCACGACCGGTTTGAGACCGGCGTACCGCAGGAACACCATGTCGGCGGCGAAGGAGGCGCGTAGTCCCGGATCGGCCATCGCGTGGCCGCCGTACTTGACCACCACGGTGCTGCCGTGGAACCGGGTCAGCCACGGCAGTGCCTCGATCAGCGTGGCCGCCTTGTGCTGCGCGACCCGCTGGTCGCGCGACAAGCTGCCGGACATGGCTTCACTCGCGGCGGTGGGTGCCTTCCCGGTCATGTCGAGTACACCGAATTCTCGTGGACGTACGCCTCGGTGAGGTCGTTGGTCCAGACGGACGCGGTGGCGCGACCGGCGTGCAACTCGATGCCGACGTGCACCGCCCGACCGTCGAAGCGCACCTTTTCCCGGGTGTCGTCAGGTTGCCCGCCCTGGCAGACCCGAACGTCGTTGAACGTGACGTCGATGCCGGCCGGGTCGAAAACCGCCCGGGTGGTCCCAGTCGCGGCGAGTACCCGTCCCCAGTTCGGGTCCTCGCCGTACACCGCGCACTTGAACAGGCTGCTCCGGGCGACCGCTCGCGCCACCTCGAGCGCGTCGTCCTCACAGGCCGCCCCGGTCACCTCGATGGTGATGTCGTGGTTGGACCCTTCGGCGTCGGCGAGCAACTGGATCGTGAGACTGTGGCAGAGCCGGGTCAGCACGCCAGTGAACTCGTCCAGCGACGGGGTGATACCGCTGGCGCCGGAGGCGAGCAGTGCGACCGTGTCGTTGGTGGACTGGCAGCCGTCGGAGTCCAGCCGGTCGAAGGTGAGTCGGGCGGCGGCCCGCAACGCGACGTCGCAGGTCTCGCGGTCCACGGCGGCGTCGGTGACGATCACCACCAGCATGGTGGCCAGTGCCGGGGCGAGCATTCCCGCGCCCTTGGCGAAGCCACTCACCGACCAGCCGCCGCCTCCGTCCACCGCATGCTTCGGCCGGGTGTCAGTGGTCATGACGGCTTCGGCCGCGGCGGCCCCGCCGTCGGTCGACAGCGCCGCCACGGCGGCGTCGACCCCGGACAGCAGCGCCTGGCGTGGCAGCCGCTCGCCGATCAGGCCGGTGGAGCACACCAGCACGTCACTGGCACCGATGCCGAGCCCGGCGGCGACCCGTTCGGCGGTGGCGTGGGTGGTCTGGAACCCATCCGGGCCGGTGTAGCAATTGGCGCCGCCGGAGTTCAGCACGATTGCGCGGGCCCGACCGTCGGCGATCACGCGTTCGCTCCACAGCACCGGGTGGGCACGGCACCGGTTGGCGGTGAACACCGCCGCGGCGGCATCGGACGGTCCGTCGTTGACCACCAGGGCCAGGTCCTTGGCCCCGCCCGGTTTCAGGCCGGCGGCGACGCCCGCCGCCCGGAATCCCCGAGGCAGAGTCATACGCTGGTTCATGGTGCGATCCCATCCACGGACAGGCCGGCCGTCTCCGGCAGGCCGAGCATCAGGTTGGCGCACTGCACGGCCTGTCCCGCGGCGCCCTTGCCCAGGTTGTCGATCGCGCTGACCACCACGATTCGGCCGCTGTCGGCGTCCACTGTGGCTTGCAGATGGCAGGAGTTGGAGCCGTACGTGGCCGAGGTGTGCGGCCACGCCGGTTCGCCCAACAGGTGCACGAACGGTTCGTCGGCGTAGGCGGCCGCCAATACGCCGCGGACCTCGCCGGTGGTGACCGGCCGCGCCGCTCGGGCGGTCACGGTGGCGAGGATGCCGCGTGGCATCGGCACCAGAACCGGAGTGAACGACACGCTGACCGCTCCGGTCGCCTGCTTGATCTCCGGGGTGTGTTGATGCCGCCCCACCTTGTATGCGGACACGTCGCCCATCACCTGGCTGGCCATGAGGTGCGGCAGAGGTGAGCGACCGGCACCCGAGGTGCCGGAGGCTGCGACCACAACCACGTCGTCGGAACTGGCCAGGCCGGCGCTGATCAAGGGGGCAAGCGCCAGCGCGGTGGCTGCCACGTAGCAGCCGGTGGCCGCCACCCGGCGGGAGCCGGCGATCCTCATCCGCTGGCCCGGCAGTTCGGGCAGCCCGTATGTGAAGGCGGCGTGGTGCGGTCCACCGTAGTAGCGCGCCCATCCCCCCGGGTCGGTAAGCCGGTGGTCGGCTCCGAGGTCGACCACCGGGAGTCCGCCGGGCAGTTCGCTGGCGAGCGCCGCCGACTGACCGTGAGGCAGGGCGAGAAACACCAGGTCCGCGTCACTCAATGCGGCGGGCGAGGTCTGCGTGACGGTGGTGTCGGCGAGTGTCCGCAGGTGCGGATGTGGCGAGCCGAGCGGCTCCCCGACACTGCTGTGCCCGGTGATCACCGCCAGATCCAATTCGGGGTGGCTGGCGAGCAACCGCAGCAGTTCGCCGCCGGCATAGCCGCTCGCCCCCGCCACCGCCACCCGAACACCCACGACACAACTCCTCACGCATGTTTATGCGTGGGACTGTATCACAATTCACTGCCACCCGGCTGGGCCCCGTCGAGAGCCCGAACCAGCTGGGTACGGTTACGGACCCCGAGCCGCCGGTACAACCGGGTCAGGTTCGCCTCCACCGCCTTGACTGACAGGAACAAAGTTCCGGCGATCTCCCGGTTCGTGGCACCGGCCCGTACCAGTTCGACGATCCGCTGCTCGGTGTCGCTGAGCTCACCACCGGCCCGGCCGCCGTCAAGTCGGGCCAATTCGGTCCGTACCACCGCGACCCACGGCGCCGCACCAGCGACGGTGTAGCGGTTCTCCGCCTCCACCAGGGCCTCCCGGGCGGCGCTGCGACGGTGTGCCCGGCGTTCCAACACGCCGAGGGTCAGGTAGCCACGTGCCACGTCCAGCGGGTACGGGTGGTCGGCGTACTTGTCCAGGGTCCGGCGCAACTCGTCGGCGGCGCTGCGGCTGTCGCCACTCGCCGCGTTGATCAGCGACTCCACCCTGGCCAGCCCAAGCATCACCACCTGCCGGTCCATTCGCTCCGCCTTCGCCCGCACGTCGGCGACCAGGTCGGCGGCCTCGTGGCGGAAACCCGCGCCCACCAACGCCTCACCGAAGTCGGCATGCCACGGCACGATGGCCGGGTCGGTCAATCCCAGGCGCTCCTCGATCGCACGTGCCCTGCGCATCACATCCACCGCGGCGGCTGGGTCGCCGGCCAGCAGGTGGGCTTGTCCCATCTGCGCCAACGCGACGTGCAGCCACTCCTCATCGCCAGCGTGTTCGCAGGCCGCGACCGCCCGCTCGGCATACCGGGCACCCGCCTCCACGGTGCCTCCGAGCAGCTCCACGCCCGACCCGACAACCAGCCCGATCCCCGGGGTCAGCTCCACGTCCTCGAACAGCTGCGCGCAGCGCCGGCCAGCCACCAGGGCACCCGCCGCCCGGCCGGCGCGCATGTGGATCGAAGCGTACGAGATCAGGACCCAGGCCAGTTCCCGCAGTGTGCCCTCCCGCTCCACGGCAGCCCGCAGCGGCACGATCTCCCGCAGCCCGCCCTCAACGTCTCCCCGGAAAACCAGCGTCATCGCCCACAATTGGCGCGCGTGCACCACCGGCGCTGTGAGCGGCAGGTCACGCGCCAGTTCCCAGGACCGCCGGTGCAACTCGTCGGCCCTGGGGTCGCCCATATTGCCCTCGACGCCGCCGCGGAAGGTCAACGCCTCCACCAGGCATTCGGTGTCGCCGCTGGTGTCCGCGAGCCGCTCCGCCTCGGACGCCTCGGCCAGCGCGAGCGGGTAGTCACCGTCGTACTCGGCCTTCGCCGCCCGCTGCAACCGGACTCGGGCCTCCAGCCGGGGAACGCCCCGGGCATCGGCGTACGCGGCGTCGAGCAACGGGTCGATCCGGGACAGGTCCTGACCTTCCAGCTCCACCAGCAACAGGCGCGCGAACACCCGGGTCTGCCGGGACGTCCCCACCGACAGCGCCGTCTCGGCGGCCTCCCGGGCATCCACCGGTAGCCCGGCGGTACGCGCCAGCCGCGCGGCGGCCAACAACCGGGTGGCCACCCGTTCTGGTTCTCCCGGCGGCGTCCGCTCCGCCGCCAAGCGGGTCAGCGCGGCGGCGATCGCCGGGGCACCCCGGCCCGCCGCCGCCTCGGCCGCCGCCATCAGCGTCTGGGCCAGCGACTCGTCCACCGCCGGTGTGGCGAGTGCGAGGTGACGCCCACGCTCGATCGGCTCGTCGATGTGGTGGGACAGCGTGCGGTGAGCTGCGATCCGCTCGACCTCAGAGGCGTCTCCGTAGATCAGCTCACCGAGCAGCGGATGAGTGAACGTCACCAGGTCGTTGCCCCGCACGTCGACCAGACCGGCGACACGTGCCGCCTCCAGCTCACCAGAGACGCCGCAGTCGGCCAGCAGCGTCCGGGTCGGCCGGGCCGAGGCCGCGACCAGCAGCAGCCCGCGCCGCACCGGGTTGTCGAGAGTAGCGAGGCGCTCGGCGAGCAGGCCACGCAGCCGGTCCGACACCGGGAGCGGGTCGGCCACGCCGAGGGGCCTGCCGCGTCGTGACAGGGCCCGAGCCAGCTCCAGCGCGTAGAACGGGTTCCCGGCACTGGCCTGGTACACCCGGTGCAGCATGCCGCGTGGGTACCCGGCACCCAGCCGGGTCCGCAGCAACTCTGCGAGATCCGGCTCCGGCAGCGCCTCCAGCATCAACTCATGCAGCGGCTGCGGACACAGCGCCTGCTGCGTCGGCTCCGCACCGTCCTCCACCCGTTCCGCGGCGAGTACCCGTACCCGGTCCCCAGGTAGCCGGCGGGCCGCGAACGAGAGCACCTCGGCGCTCGGCGGATCCACCCACTGCACATCGTCCAGGACCACGACGATCGGCCGGTCCGCTGCCAGCACGCGGAGCAGCTCGAGCACCGCGAGCCGGACCGCCAGCTGATCGTGCGGCGACTCCCCGGCGTCCCGGCGCATCAAGGCGACCTCGAGCGCGGTCAGCAGGTGGGTCGGCAACTGCCCGCGGACCTCGGAGAGCGTCGGCCCGAACAGGTCGATCAAAGCCAAATACGGCAGAGTCGCCTCCGACGGACCAGGTGAGGTCCACATCACCCGGTTGCCGGACCCCGCAAGATCTGCGGCCACCGCGCCGACGAGCGTGGACTTTCCGATCCCGGGCGGTCCGTAGACGAGAACGCTTCCATCTGCCAGTTGTTCACGAACTCGTCGCCGAACGTCCGCCCGTCCGATGAGGTTTGGCCGTTCCTCCACGCCGTGAGTCTCCACCGTGATGCGGAAAAACGCCACGGGCTGCGCGCTACAACATTCCCCGCCGTAACCGCCGGCCCACGGCCGACGGTGGTGAGAATGACTCAGCCGCCGCGTAGCTGCGCACCGACCCGGCGGGTCGCCTCGGCCACCGCGGCGTCCCGTGCGGCGACCGCCTCTTCGACGGTCAATGTCCGATCACCCGCCCGGAACACCAGCTTGTACGCAAGCGACTTTCGGCCTTTCGCCACCCGCTCCCCGGTGTACAGGTCGAACAGCCGGATCGACTCCAGCAAGCCACCTGCTCCGTCCACGAGGGCACGCCGCACCTCGGCGGCGGGCACCCGATCGTCCACCAGCAACGCCACGTCGAGCAACGCCGGAGGGTAGCCGGAGACCGGCGGAGCGGCGGCGGGGCCGGCCAGCGGAAGCCGGTCCAGTTCCAGTTCCATCGCGCAGGTACGACGGGGCAACTCCATGGCGTCACACACCGCGGGGTGCACCTCCCCGGCATGGCCGACCAGGGTGCCACCCAACCGATCCGGCAGCCGCAGTGCCGCACACCGGCCCGGATGCCACGGGGCGTGCATGTCGGCACTGACCAGCAGTTCCAGCCCAGCGGTGTCCGCGACGATCCGGGCAGCCTCCACCGCATCCGCCCAGCTCGCCGCCCGGCCCTGGCCCCACCACCCGGGCAACTCGACATCTCCGGTGAGCACCACCGCGACCCGCAACGGCTGCTGTGGCAGGTACCGCTGCGCCGCAGCGAGTTGCTCGTCGCTGGGCCGGTGGGCGACTGGCAGCCTCGGCGGGACACCCGGCTCAGCGCCTTCCGGACGGAACACCTGGCCGATCTCGTACAGCGCCAGGTCCCGGTGGCCGCGCCCGAGATTGCGGCGCAGCGTGGCGAGCAGCGGCCCGAGCAGGGTGGTACGCAGCTCCGGCTCCTGCTCGGACAGCGGATTGGCGATCCGGCAGGCGATCCGGCGGGGGTCGTCGGGGGGCAGCCGGAGCTGGTCGGGTACCGACCGGGACACGAACGGGTACGACAGCACCTCCACGTACCCGGCCTCGGCCAGAGCACGGGAAACCGACCGGCGACGCCGCTGCGACGCGGTCAGACCCCGGCCCAGCGGAGCCAGCGGCAGCACGCTCGGGATGTTCGCGTAGCCGAACCGCCGCAGAAACTCCTCGACCAGGTCGTAGGGGTCGGTCAGGTCCGGGCGCCAGGTTGGCGGGGTCACCACCAGATGGTCGCCGTCCCGGGTCACCTCGCAGCCGACTGCCTGGTACGCCGGTGCCTCCTGGTCGGCCTCCGCGAGCCCGGTCAGGCCGCCGACCCGAACCGCGAGCCCGGATTCGATCCGGATCGGAGAGCGGACCGGCAGGTTGTCGATGTCGAGCACCTCCTCGCCCACTCGGCCCCCTGCGAACTCGGTGAGCAGGCGCACCGCACGTTCCTGCGCCACCAGCGGCAGTGCCGGGTCGACCCCCCGCTCCCACCGTTTACCCGCCTCGCTGGACAGCTTGTGGCGTCGCGAGGTACGCGCCACGGTCGCCGGGTCCCAATGGGCCGCCTCGAACAGAACATCGCTGGTGGCGACGTTCACCTCGGTAGACAACCCGCCCATCACCGCCGCGAGGCTGATCGGTCCGCTGTCGTCGCTGATCACGAGGTCTTCCGGATCGAGGGCGCGTTCCACCCCGTCGAGCGTGGCGAGCCGTTCCCCCGCCTGCGCCCGGCGTACCACCAGTTCACCGGACAACCGCCGCAGGTCAAAGGCGTGCATCGGCTGCCCGAGTTCGAGCATCAGGTAGTTGGTGATGTCAACCGCGAGGGAGATCGGACGCATCCCGGCGTGGACCAGTCGGCGCCTCATCCACGCCGGACTGGACGCCGTCGGGTCGATGCCGTGGACCGCGCGGGCGGTGAACCGGTCACAGCCGACGGTGTCCTCGACCCGAACCGGATACGCGGGCTGGCGGGTTCCGCCGGCTGCCGGGACCTCCGCGGGATCCCGGAACGGTACGTCGAAAGCCAGGGCGAGATCGCGGGCCAGCCCTCGGATCGACAGGGCGTACCCCCGGTCCGGGTTGATGTTCAGGTCGAAGACAACCTCGTCAAGCCCGACGGCCGGGCGGGCGTCGTCGCCCGGCCTCGCGGCCACGTCCGGCGGCAGCACCAGGATGCCTGCGTGGTCGTCGCCGAGCCCGAGCTCCCGCTCCGAGCAGATCATACCGTCGGACACGTGCCCGTACGTCTTGCGCGCGGTGATCTCGAACCCGCCGGGCAGCACCGTCCCGGGCAGCGCCACCACCACCAGGTCACCGGGATTGAAATTCACCGCGCCGCAGATGATGCCGCGAGGTTCGCCCTCCCCGACATCCACCTGGCAGTGGCGGATCGGCTTTTTCAGCTTGGGCAACTGCTCGTACTCCAGCACCCGGCCGACCAGGAGCGGGCCGTCCACGGCGGTGCGCAGGTCATTGACCCCGTCCACCTCGTACGCCATCCTGACGAACGCCTCGTCAAGCTGTTCGGTCGTGACGCCGTCTGGCAGCGCCACGTGCTCCGCGAGCCACGAAACCAGCACCAGCACCGCTCACACCTCCATTCCGAAAGCCCGAGAGAACCGCACGTCACCTTCCACGATGTGCCGCATGTCGGTGACCCCGTGACGCAGCATCAGGGTCCGGTCGATGCCCATCCCGAACGCGAACCCGGTGTAAACGTCCGGGTCGATCCCGCAGGCCCGCAGTACCCGCGGGTTGACCATGCCGCAGCCGCCCCACTCGATCCAGCGGGCACCTCCCGGATAGTCGGGCCACCACACGTCCGGCTCCGCGGAAGGTTCGGTGAACGGGAAGTACGACGGCCGCAGCCGGGTCTTGGCCTGCGGCCCGAACATCGCCCTGGCGAAATGGTCCAGGGTTCCCTTCAGGTGCGCCATTGTGATCCCCTTGTCCACCACCAAACCCTCCACCTGGTGGAACACCGGGGTGTGCGTGGTGTCGAGCTCGTCGGTTCGGTAGACCCGACCGGGGCATACGATGTAGATCGGCGGCTTGCGCTCCAGCATCACCCGGGCTTGCACCGGCGAGGTGTGGGTGCGAAGTACCAGGTCCGAGTCTTCCGGCGCGAGGAAAAACGTGTCCATCATGGTGCGCGCCGGGTGGTCGGGCTGGAAGTTCAACGCGTCGAAGTTGAACCAGCCGAGTTCCACCTCAGGTCCCTCGGCCACCTCGTAACCCATCCCGACGAACAGGTCGCAGATCCGTTCCATCAGCGTGGACAGCGGGTGCCGGGCACCGGGTGGCCGCCGATCGGTCGGCAGGGTGACGTCCACCGCTTCCTCGGCGAGTACCCGCCGCTCCCGCTCGGCGTGCAATTCGCCGTCGCGGGTGTCGTATCCCTGTTGGATCGCGGCGCGGGCGGCGTTCACCCGCTGACCGGCCTCGGAACGGGCCGCTGGCGGCAGAGAACCGATCTCACGGCGCGCCAGCGACACCGGGGAGCGGTCACCGAGGTGCTGGGGGCGGATCGCGGCGAGTTGGTCGAGGTCGCCCGCTCCTGCGAACGCCTTCTCCGCGCCGGCGACCGCCTCGGCCAACGACGCCGGATCGAGCAGCGCGGCTTGTTTGGGATCGTAAGGATCGTTGCGGTAACTCATTGTCTCGCTTCCTCACTGCGGGCACCCAGGGTCGAACCAGGTCCCTGGCGGGCAACCGACCCGGGCAGTGTAGGCGGGTCGGAAAGGCGCGGCTTCGCCGCGGCCCACCGATCAGCGAGGAGACGGGAAAGCGGGCACCTTGAGAGCCGCTCGGTCCGCCCGCCGCTCGGCGGGCCCGGTAAACAGTCCCGGACGGATCACGATGCAGACTCCCTACGGTGCGCTGGAAGTAAGAATACCGCCCGTGACGTCAGGACGTGTGCCGCTGTGCCCTGGCGGACGCGTACAGGCACACCGCCGCGGCCGCCGCCAGGTTGAGGCTCTCGGCCCGGCCGTGGATCGGCACCCGTACCCGCTGGTCGGCGGCGGCCGCGAATCCGGATGGCAGGCCGTGCGCCTCGCTTCCGAACAGCCACGCCGTGGGTTGGGCCAGCACGCCGGCGTCAACCAGGTCGTCCAAGTCGGTTTCTCCGAACGCGTCGGCGGCCAGCACCGTGAGGCCAGCGTTCCGTAGTTCAGCGAGCCCCGCCAAGGTCTCGCCTCCGTTGGCCACCCGGATGTGGAAGAGACTGCCGGCCGAGGCCCTGACGCACTTTCCGTTGTACGGGTCGACGCTGCGCTCGGTGAACCACACCAGCTGTGCGCCGGCCGCGTCGGCGGTGCGCAGCACCGTGCCCGCGTTGCCCGGGTCACGTACCTCGGCCAGCACCGCGACCAGGCGTGGCGGGTCCGCGAGCGCGGCCGACAGGCTGGTGTCCCGGCGTTCACACAGCGCCACGACCCCCTGTGGAGTGACGGTCTCGGTCAGTGAGTCGAGCGCCCGCTCGGTCAGCCACCGGACCGGTATCTGGGCACCGGCGAACAGTTCCGGGTGCCGATCCGGGGTATCCGGAGTGGCGAACAGTTCCAGTGCGACCCCGGCGGTGAGTGCCTCGCGCACCGCCTGCGGCCCCTCGGCCAGGAACCGACGTTGCGCGTCACGATGCCGACGGCGGTGCAACCGGCGAGCGGCGACGACCCGAGGGGTCCGCTCGGTCAGCGGAACCACCCCGGGTCGCGGTTGGTTCACGTTTACGCTCAGGCGGCGCTGGTGCCCTCAGCCGGGACGGCGGCCTTCGCCACCTGGACCAGTGCGGCGAATGCCTTTTCGTCGGTCACCGCCAGGTCCGCCAGGACTTTCCGGTCCACCTCGACGCCCGCAGCCCGCAGGCCCTGGATAAAGCGGTTGTACGTGATGCCGTTCGCCCGGGCGGCGGCGTTGATCCGGGTGATCCACAACCGGCGGAAGTCACCCTTGCGGGCCCGGCGGTCGCGATAGGCGTAGTTGAGCGAATGGAGCAGCTGCTCCTTGGCCTTGCGGTACAGGCGTGACCGCTGGCCGCGGTAGCCACTAGCCGCTTCCAGGACAGTCCTGCGCTTCTTGTGGGCGTTGACCGCCCGCTTCACGCGTGCCACGGTTCCTACTCCTTGATACGGCCGCTCGTCTGGTGACTGAGCGGCCACGGTCGTACCCGCCAGGCTGGGCGGGGTCAGTCGCTGGGCGCCTCACGGTGCGGGGTAGCCGCCCGGCCTTCGGTCAGCGGCCCAACAGCTTGCGCACCCGCTTCAGGTCCTCCTTGGCCACGCCGACCACTCCGGCCAGCCGGCGGGTACGGGTGGACGGCTTGCTCTCCAGCAGGTGCCGCCGGTGGGTCTGCTCGCGGACAAGCCTCCCTTTGCCGGTGACCTTGACCCGCTTGCCCATTCCGCTGTGGCTTTTCATCTTCGGCATCGCGACGCCTCTCCTCTAACCGTGTCTCGCCTCGGATGGCGCTGTGTCCTCCGGGGCCGGCCTGACCGACCTGGCTGCCGGCCTGGCTGCTTCGCGGGCCGCCTGCTTGGTGTTGCGGTGCGGCGCGAGCACCATGATCATGTTTCGCCCGTCCTGGCGCGGGCGGGACTCGACGAATCCCAGCTCCGCGACGTCGTCCGCCAGCTTGCTGAGCAGCCGGAAACCGAGTTCCGGGCGGCTCTGCTCGCGGCCTCGGAACATGATCGTCACCTTGACCTTGTCCCCGCCCTTCAGGAACCGCACCACGTGACCCTTCTTGGTCTCGTAGTCGTGCTGATCGATCTTGGGGCGGAGCTTCATCTCTTTGATGACGGTCTGTTGCTGGTTGCGCCGGGCCTCACGCGCCTTCAGCGCGGCCTCGTACTTGAACTTGCCGTAGTCCATCAGCTTGCACACCGGGGGGCGTGCGGCTGGCGCGACCTCGACCAGGTCCAGGTCCACGTCCTGAGCCAGCTTCAGTGCCTGCTCGATCGGGACGATACCGACCTGCTCGCCCTCAGGTCCGACGAGCCGGACCTCTCGAGCGCGGATCTGGTCGTTGATGCGAACCTCGACGGTGATGGCGCCTCCTCGAACTCGATGCCAGGTCTTAGCGTGCTCCGGGGAGATCGCGGAACTCCGGCCCCGACGAGGAAGAGCCCCGGCAAGTCTGCCGGGGCCCGCTCGACCGATCGCAGGAAAGCCTGCGGTGCGCCTACGTCAGCAGGCGCTTCGGTAACCCGGCCACCACGAGGCCGCACGGGTGGGAGCGGGGCTCCGCTTTCTCTCACCGTCCGTACGGACAGCGAATCGGGTCAATGATACATGGAAGGCGGTCCGCGACCCGAGCCTGGCGGTGGAGCACCCGGCAACCGCGGTTCGGCGACCGCCCGTCAGCCCCTCGGCTCCGGACCGGACTCAGGAAAGTGGGACTTCACGCTCGGCACCCGGCTTGCCGCCGTGACCCGCGTGCAATGCGCGAACCTGGCGCACCGCCGCCACGGCGTACTCCCGGTCAGCCGCCTGGATCGCCATCACTGGCAGCAGGTCGTCGTTGACCAGTTCCAGGCTCGCCCACGGGGAACCCCGCCCGAATCGCACTCCCCGCACCAAACCCCACGGCAGGCTGTAGGAACCGATCACGTTGCGAACCCGGATCCCATGCTGGTCGGCTTCCACCCGGGGGCGGGTGAACGCCAGAATCCCGGCCGCGCCGAGCAGACCGAGCCCCACCATGGCGACCTGGTCGGCGAAGCCGAAGACGCCGCCGCCTTCGGTTTCACCCCGCAGCGCGGTCGCGACCGCGCTGAACACCAGGACCACGGTGACCGCCGCGATCCAGCACACCACGGCCGCCTTCCGGGGCCGGGCCCGTACCACCTGCGGGGTTTCCACCACGTATCAAGAGTCTGCCAGCCGATGTCGAACGCCCTCAACCCAGCCCGACCCGCCGGTAGCGGGCGAGCCGGGCGGCGTACCTTTCTGCCGCGTCACGCTGGCCCAGCACCGCCAGTTCGCGCTCCACGATCGCGCCGACCCGGGCGCAGAACCGGTCCGGCTCGGCCGCGGCGTCCGGGTGTTCCGGAACGATCCGGTCCACGACGCCGTCGCGGAGCAGGTCCGAAGACCGCACGCCCTGGACCTCGGCCATCTCGGCGGCGCGTGCGGTGGTCCGGTACATGATCGCACTGGCGCCCTCCGGCGGCAGCGGTGAAAGCCACGCGTGCTGGGCGGCGACCACGCGGTCAGCCGGAAGTAGCGCCAGCGCACCGCCACCGGTGCCCTGCCCGAGCAGCAGGCACAGCGTGGGGGCATGCAGCGTGACCAGTTCGGCGAGGCAGCGGGCGACCTCCCCGGCGATACCGCCCTCCTCCGCCTCCCGGGACAGCGCCACCCCGGGCGTGTCGATCACGGTCACCAGCGGCAGGTCGAGTTCCCTGGCGAGCCGCATCCCCCGGCGGGCCTCCCGGAGCGCGCCCGGCCCCAGCAGGCCGTGCCGGTCCTGGCCCCGCCGGTCCTGACCCAGCAGTACGCACGGCCGGTCCCCGAACCGTGCCAGGGCGAGCAGCAGGCCGGGTTCGACCTCGCCTTCCCCGGTGCCGTTCAGCGGCACGGTGTCGGCGGCGGCCACCCGCAGTAGTGTCCGTACCCCCGGCCGGCGTGGGTCGCGGGACCGGATGATCGACTCCCATGCCGGGATCTCGCCGGGCGGCTCGGCCACCGGATCCGCTGGCACCGCGCGGCCCGCCCGGTCGCAGAGCAGGCGCAGCGTACGGTCCGCGATCCCGGCAAGCTCCGGCGGTGCCAGTACCGCGTCCACGATGCCGTGCCGGAACAGGTGCTCGGCGATCTGCACCCCAGGCGGGAACTCGGCACCGTAGAGCTCCCGGTAGACCCGTGGACCGAGGAACCCGATCAGCGCACCGGGCTCGGCGACAGTCACATGTCCCAACGACCCCCAGGACGCGAACACACCACCGGTCGTCGGGTGGCGTAGATAGACCAGGTACGGCAACCCGGCCACCTTGTGCGCCGCGATGGCCGCGGAGATCTTCACCATCTGCAGGAACGCCACCGTGCCCTCCTGCATCCGGGTGCCCCCGGATGCCGGCGCGGCGAGCAGCGGCAGCCGCTCCGCCGTGGCCCGTTCCACCGCCGCGACCAGGCGTTCGGCCGCCACCACACCGATCGAACCGGCGAGGAAACCGAACTCGCACGCCAGCACCGCGACCCGCCGCCCCCGGATGGTCCCCGCACCGGTGATCACCGACTCGTCCAGTCCGGTACGCCGGGCCGCCTCGGCGAGCGCGGCGGCGTACTGTCCGGTGGCCGGCGGTCCCGCCGCGGGTGTGTCCCAGGACCGGAACGACCCACTGTCGAGTACCAGGTCCAGCAGGGCACGGGCGGACAAGGACGCCATGGCCGCGATGCTAGAGCCGACACGCGTGGATGTCTGTGGCGATGATCGCCCTGGCACCGACCCGGTACAGCTCGTCCATCACCCGGTGCAGTTCGGTGCGCAGGATCATCGCCTGTACCGCCAGCCACCCCTCCCGGGCCAGCGGTGACACGGTGGGCGACTCCATACCGGGGGTGAGTGTCACCGCTCGGTCGAACCGGTCGGCCGGCACGTCATAGGCGAGCATCACATACCGGCGGGCGACGAGGACCCCTTCCAGGCGGTGCACCACCTGGCCGATCGCCCCGTCAGGGGGTGCTCCGAGCCGGCGGATCAGCACTGCTTCGGATGTCATGATCGGATCGCAGACGATTTCCAGGCCGGCGGCCCGCAGCGTGGCACCGGTGGACACCACGTCCGCGATCGCATCCGCCACACCGAGCCGTACCGCGTTCTCGACCGCCCCGTCCAGGCGGGTGACGTGGGCTGAGACGTCGGCGGCGGCCAAGTGCCGGTGCACCAGACCGGGGTAGGCGGTGGCGATGCGTTTCCCGGAAAGGTCGGTGAGCCGCGACACGGTGCCAGGGCGGGCCGCGTACCGGAAGGTGGACTCGCCGAAGGCGAGCGACATCACCTCGTCGGCCGCCGCCCCGGAGTCGACCAGCAGGTCCCGCCCGGTGATGCCGAGGTCGAGATCACCGGATCCCACATATGTGGCGATGTCGCGGGGTCGCAGGTAGAGGAACTCGACGTCGGCGTCCCGGTCCTGGCACACCAGCTCCCGATTGTCGGCACGCTGGCGGTATCCGGCCTCCCGGAGCATCTGGGTGGCGCTGGCGGCGAGGGAGCCCTTGTTGGGTACGGCGATGCGCAGCATGAGTGCGTCTCCTTCGGGCGGACGACGTGGCGACCACCGCGGTACCGGGATGGCGGATCCCATCCCGGCCGGGCGGCAGCGAAACCGATCAACACCGGTGGCGCGCTGCGAGGCACCGGACGGCACGGTGGAGCGCACCTCGGCGCGACGCACGCGCTACAGATGTCGGTACACGTCCTCAAGCTCCAGACTGCTGGCGAGCATCAGCACCTGCGCGTGGTAAAGCAGCTGGGAGATCTCCTCGGCGATGCGCTCCCGCCCCTCGTACTCGGCGGCCATCCACGCCTCGGCCGCCTCTTCGAGCAGCTTTTTGCCGATCGCGTGAACTCCGGCGTCCAGTGCCGCGACAGTGCCCGATCCAGGGGCACGCGCCGCAGCCTTGGCCGACAGCTCCACGAACAGCTGCTCAAAGGTCTTCACGGAAGGTGATTCTCGCAAGGCCAGCAGATCCACCCACGGCCGCCCCGGGCCGCGCCCACTGGGTGGGCCCAGGGCGGTACCAAGGCATTACGGCTTCGCCACCTGATCCAGCATGAGCGCGGCGTCCAGCGCCGCCACGGCGGCCTGCCATCCTTTGTCCTCCAGGGAGTCCGGCAGTCCCGCACGGGCCCATGCCTGGTCCTCGGTCTCGACGGTCAGCACACCGTGCGCGACCGGTACGGACTCGTCCAGTGAGACCCGGACCAGGCCGTCGGTGACCGCCCGGCACACGTATTCGAAGTGTGCGGTCTCGCCACGGATCACCACGCCGAGCGCCACCACGGCGTCGCAGCGCCGGGCAAGTGCCTGGGCCGCCACCGGTAGCTCCACCGCCCCGGCGACCCGGGTCGTCAGCACGTCTGTGACCCCACAGGTCTTCGCGGCGGCCAGGGCGCGGTCCAGCAGTTGTCCGGTGATCCCGGGATGCCACCGCGTGGCGACCACGCCGAGTCGTAGCCCGGCGGCGTCCACGACGTCGAGGTCCGGGGCTCCACTGCCGGCCATCAGGCTCCAGCCTCCTCGATCCGCTCCGGGAGGTGGTCGAGCAGATGACCCATCCGGTCCCGTTTTGTCCGCAGGTATGCGAGGTTCTCCGGGGTGGGACGGATCGGCAGTCCGACCCGGCCGAGCACCGTCAGCCCGTACCCCTCAAGGCCGGCGCGTTTCGCGGGGTTGTTGGTCAGCAACCGCATGCTGCGCACCCCCAGGTCCGCGAGGATCTGCGCGCCGGTGCCGTAGTCCCGGCTGTCGGCCGGCAACCCGAGGTCGAGGTTGGCGTCGACGGTGTCCCGGCCGGTGTCCTGAAGCTGGTACGCCTGCAGCTTGTGAAGCAGCCCGATGCCGCGGCCCTCATGCCCGCGGATGTAGAGCACCACACCGCGGCCCTCCGTTGCGATGGCCGCCATCGCGGCGTCCAGTTGGGGTCCGCAGTCGCAGCGCAGCGATCCGAGCACATCCCCGGTAAGGCATTCGGAGTGCACCCGGACCAGGAGGTCCTCGCCGTCGCCAAGGTCCCCGTAGACCAGGGCCACATGCTCGCGATCGTCGAATGTGGAGCGGTAACCGACCGCCCGGAAGGTGCCGTGCAGGGTGGGGATGCGGGCCTGGGCAACCCGTTCGACCTGCTTTTCGGTACGACGCCGGTACGCCACCAGGTCTGCGATGCTGATCAGGGTCAGGTCGTGTTCGGCAGCGAAGACCGCGAGATCCGGGAGTCGCTGCATGGTGCCGTCGTCGTTCACCAGCTCGCAGAGCACGCCGACCGGCCGCAGACCCGCCATCGTGGTCAGGTCGATCGCGGCCTCGGTGTGGCCGGGGCGACGCAGGACACCGCCCGGCTTGCCCCGCAGCGGCACCACGTGGCCGGGCCGCGCGAGGTCGGCGGGGGTGGTGGCGGGGTCGGCGAGCAGTCGGATGGTGTGTGCCCGGTCAGCGGCGGAAATCCCGGTCGAGACACCTTCCCGGGCGTCGACCGTGACGGTGTACGCGGTGCCCCTCCGGTCCTGGTTGGTGTGGTACATCGGGGGAAGTTCGAGGCGGTCGCAGTCTTCCCCGGTGAGCGGCACGCAGACGTACCCAGAGGTGTGGCGGACCATGAACGCGAGCAGACCCGGGGTGGCCTTCTCCGCGGCGAAGATCAGGTCGCCTTCGTTCTCCCGGTCCGCGTCATCGACCACCACCACGGGCTTGCCGGCGGCGATGTCGGCGACCGCCTGCTCGATCGTGCCGAAGACGACCGGGGCCGCGGACACCTCCGATATGGCGAAGGGTTGGGAGCCGACGGTGGGTTCAGGGCGGGCGACGCTGGTGATGGTCATGCCGGTACCTCGTTCGTGGGCTGGGCGGTCGCGGTC
>DASUSI010000088.1:0-39042 GCA_036375165.1 Micromonosporaceae bacterium
GACCGGTGATCCAAAGAAGGTCAGGCTGCGGTTCGCGGAGACAGAGAGGGCCGCACAGGCAGGCCGATGATCTCACACCTGGCGATTCAAAACTTCAAACGATTCTCCGCCACGGAGTTGCGGCTCTGTCCATTGACGGTATTGACCGGCCTCAATGGCACGGGTAAGAGCACCGCCATCCAGGCGCTTCTGCTTGCCCGGCAGGCATGTGGTGCGGGAGGAAGCGTCGTCCAACTGAACGGACCGGACGGGCTCGCGTTAGGAGAGGCGTTCGATGTCCTTCACCCCGAGGCTGCCGATCAGAGAATTTTCATCGAAGTCACGGACGGCGACGTGACCTACGAATATGTCTTTGGTATTCCAGACGGCCGGGCGCTGAACCTGGAAGTGCTCCAGTCGCCGCACCAGGCACCTCCCGTGCTTGGCGACACTGGCACACGTTTCACCTACCTGAGCGCGGAGCGGCTGGGTCCCAGGGATCAACTCGATGTGACAGGCGTAGAGGGCGCCGACGTTGGTGTCGGTGCACAAGGCCAGTACACCGCTCAGTTACTCGCGCTGCGTGAAACGGAAGAGGTCCGCGAACCGTTGCGGCATGCTGATACGCCGACCACAACGTGACGACCTTGCGGACGCAACTGGAGATGTGGACATCCCACGTGGTCCGTCCGATTAGGATAGTGGCGCAGTGGCCCCCTGGTATCACAGCCAGTCTGATTCGCTTCAAGGATCCGAGGATCCTGAGTGACGAGATCCGGCCGACGAACATGGGTTTTGGCGTGTCCTACGCACTGCCGATCCTGTTGGCCGGGTTGCTGGTACCGCAGGGCGGCCTTATGATCGTGGAGAACCCGGAAGCACATTTGCACCCGACTGGACAGTCACGCCTCGGACGGTTCCTGGGTCGTGTCGCTGGTAGCGGAGCGCAGGTGATCGTCGAGACCCACAGCGACCATCTCCTGAACGGAATCCGGCTTGCATGTGTGGACGAGAGGGTGCTCGATCCGTCAGAAGTGCTTTTTCACTTCTTCGATGAAGCCACGACCGATCCGACAACGATACGTCTGACACAGCGCGGTGGTCTTACACACTGGCCCAAGGGCTTCTTTGATCAGCTTGACGAGGATTTGCATCGGATTTCACGTGCAAAACGACGGGCAGAGTAGCCCTTACCGCTTTGTGGTTGATGAATCGAGTTTCAACTTCCGTGGATTATCTGCGTCACACGTTGAACGAGCCCTTGACGACATGATGGACGCGCTGAAGTCCGTGCGGACAGATGCTGGCGACGTGGCCGTGGCTCCATTGTGGGATGGCGTGCGATGCCTGGACGAGTGCGAACTGTCCGAGTTTCTCAGCGGTTCATATGAGTCAGGGGTCAGTCCCGACACCCGCCGTCGTGCGTACTGGATGATGTCGAAGTGTCCCGAATGGGAGGAACAATCCGTACCTGGTGTCGGCACCACTGTCAGTGTCGACGGCGGCCCAGACGTGGCCGCTTGGTCGGTTGAATATGCTCTCGGCATGACGGTTCAAGGGAGAGGGACTGCAAGGTATTTCCCGCCATCGACCGGCGTGGCTTCCTGCCTGTGGCTGACAGTTCCCGATGCGCCGATATCTTCTTCTTTGCCGAGAGCCAGCAGTTGCCCGAGTTCTGGCGGAGTCTGTTTATTCTGGAATCTGTGGTCGAGGGCGAATTTTTTTCACTGGGAGCACTGGCCTTCCCGCAGGTCGTTCTGCATCCGGACCTGTCCTTTCAACGGTTCGATGGTTCGTACGAATCGCTACGGGATCGAGTCGTGCCCATCCTCTCGGCTCTGAGCGATCATTTCGCAGCGGAGCTCGACAGGTGTCACGGTCTACCGTATGACGTGCAGGCCGCTTTCGGGCACTACAGGGTTGATCTCTCTCCTGAGAGTCCGAACACCAGGAAGAGCGAAAGGCTCATGCGTCTGCGTGACGTTGTATACGGGGGCGAAGTGTACCGTTGCGAATGGCATGCAAAGCTGGAACCCCATCGCAATCGAATTCACTTCGCCGTACCTCACCACAGCCTCGGCGGGAAGATCCTCGTCGGAATTTTTGTGGCTCACCTGGTCACGTGAGGGCTTCTTGTCGAGCTGGGGATGTGCTTCGTTGATCGCCACGGGTGTCGAACCTCCGTCCGAGGTGGCAGGTGCGCTGTGTGTCGAAGAGGTGCGGCGACCTGAGACCCCACTACGCAGAGGATCATTCGTCACTGTACGTCAGATGACATCCACGGAGGTTTTGTGGGTTTGGGCCGCGCTGACCTGCTCGTATGATGAGCGCATCCGGCGAAATCGACGCCGGATGACGCATCAACGGGGGTCCCTCCCATGCGCGATCCGTCACAGCCATCGGGCACAGGCACAGAACGCCGGTCCGGTGGTTTCGTCAGCATTGGACTTGTCCTGTCCCTGGTCGGTGCGATGGCTGCGACCCTGCTGGGAGCTGGTGCCTTCATCGACGCGTTCACCGTGCAGGACGGTAACGCCTGGCTGTGGAGTGACAGGCCGGGCAGCGCCAGCCGGGTCAACGCGAACTCTGGCCGGGTCGACATGCGACAGCCTCTGGTCGACGCCCGGGGACACCGGGTACGGATCACCCAGAACGACAGGTATCTGATCCTGCACGACCTGGAGACCGGCCTGGTGACCTCTGTGGACCTCACCCGGATGGGCTTCACCGGCACTCTCCAGGTCGGCACCACCTCCGACGTTTCGGTCTTGCTGCACGGCGACGCCGCCGCGATCGTGGACCGCACCAAGGGCCTGGTACGCGGCATCGACCCGGTCACCCTGCGGGCGTCCAGCCAGGTGCTGCGGCTGCCGCCGCCGCTGGTCGGCGGCGGGTTCGACGCCGATGGCAAGCTGTGGCTGGCAGTGCCGAGCCAAGGCACCGTGGTCGCCGCCAGTGTGAGAGCCGATGGCGTGGCGACCGGCCGTACCGAGGTGGTGTCCGATCCGGACGGTGACCTTGCCCTGACCGTGTCGGACCACGGTGCGGTCGCGGTGGACCGGGACGGCGGCCGGCTGGCCGTCGTGGACCGGGACCAGGTCACGTCGGTGACAGTTCCGGGGCCGCTGGCCGATGCCGAGGTGCCGCCCCGCACGGTGGGCGGGATCGTGGCGGTCACGTTGCCCGAGGACCACTCCGTCGTGGTGTTCCGGCTCGGTGGCGACACCTCACCGACCCGGTTCCGGCTGCCGAAGGGCGTCGAGCCGGGGACGGCCGTGCCGTACCAGGACCGGATCTACGTGCCGGACGAGCGGGCCGCCATGGTCCGGGTGTTCACCCCGGACGGCGAGCCACTGGCACCGGTCCGGCTGGACGGTGCCAAGGGGGACCTGGAGATGGAGGTACGGGAGGGCCGGCTGTTCATCAACTCCCCGGAAACCTCGGCGGCCCGGGTGGTGGACCAGGACGGCACGTCCCAGGAGGTCAACAAGTACCGGGAGGATGTGGCCGGCGGTGAAGGGCTCAACGGACGGGTGCTGCCCGCTCCCCACCCGGGCGACGATGACGATGACAGTGGTGACGAGCAGCAGGGTCCGCCCGGCCCTCCGGTGCCGGTCACCGCGGTCGCCGGGGACGGGCTGGTACGGCTGTCCTGGGGGGCCGCCGCGCCCAACGGGGCACCGATCGAGCGGTACGAGATCACCTGGGACGGTGGTTCCCGGGAGGTCAGCGGCACCCAGCGGACCGTGGTCGACGGGCTGCGCAATGGCACCGCGTACACCTTCCAGGTGGTGGCGCACAACCGGTTCGGTGAGGGACCGCCGGCACTGTCCGAACCGGTCACCCCGACCGACCGGGTCCCCGCCAGGCCGGAGAACGTCCGCGCGGCGGCGGCACCCGGCGAGGGTGGGGCGCGGGTGCGGTGGGACCGGGTTGTCGGGGCTCGCGACTACGTGGTCACCACGCTGCAGAACGGGTCGTCGGCCCCAGGCGTCTCGCCGGCCACGGTGACCGGCGAGGAGGCGATCGTGCAGGGCCTGCGGTACGGGGAGCCGTACCGGTTCCAGGTGGTGGCCCGCAACGACTCCGGTGCCGGCAGCGATCCGAGCGCCCCGAGCAACGAGGTGATCCCGTACGCCGCGCCGGGCCGGCCGCAGAACCCCAGAGCGGAGGGCACCGCGCCCAACGCGGTGACGGTGCGGTGGGAGGCGGCCGTTGCCAACGGTGACCCGATCACCGAGTACGTGGTGCGGCCGAGCGTCGGGGACCCGGTCCGAGTGTCCGGTGACACCTACCAGGTGGTGGTGAACGGCCTGCCGACCGGGGAGACCGTGTCGTTCCAGATCACCGCGTACAACCGGGCCGGCGCGGGTCAGCCGGCCAGCACCAGCGCCCGGGTGGGCCGGGCCCCGACCGTGACCATCCAGGGCACCTCCGCCGGCTACAACAGCATCACGGTCAACTTCACGGTCAACGACTACGGCATGCAGGCTTCCTGCAACGCCCGGGTGGACGGCGGCAACCCGGTCGGCGGTAGTTGCTCCCAGCTCACCATCAACGGCCTGTACCCGGGCCGCGGCTACACCGTGGTGGTCACCGCGACCAACCGGATCGACACCGGCGAGGATCGGCGAAACGCCGGTACCAGGGACCTGCTGGGCACGGTGACCTGTAAGAACGACCTGGCATCCAGTGATCCGGCGCGGCGCACCTACTGCGACAACGGGATCAGCATGTACTGGGGCCCGTCCCAGTCCAGTAACCCGGCGGGACGCGCGTACGACGGGAACCGCAAACAGGCGGTGTGCAAGCGGGAGGACCCCTTCCCGGCAGGAGACAAGCGCGCCATCGAGACCGCGTACGTCTACAACAACTACAAGACCAGCCGGTGGTGGATCAAGATGCCCGACAACCGGTGGATCCCGCACATCTGGCTGAACCTGGATGCCGGTGACGGCGACACGGCCAACCTGGCGATCCTGCCCGCATGCTGACCCGTCCCGAAGCCAGCAGGAGTGAGCCGCAGTGACCCACGCACCCGCAGAGCCACCCGACTCCGCCGAGGTGGCCCGATTCACGTCGGCCTTCGACGCCCTGGCCGACAACATCGGCCAGGTGGTGCTCGGCAAGACCGAACCGGTGCGGCTCGCGCTGACCGCGTTGTTCTCCGAGGGTCACATCCTGGTCGAAGACGTGCCCGGGGTCGGTAAGACCACCCTGGCGCGAGCCATCGCGGCGAGCGTGCGGGGAGCCTGGCGGCGGATCCAGTTCACCCCGGACCTGCTGCCCAGCGACGTCACCGGGGTCACGATCTTCAACCAGGCGAGCCGGGACTTCGAGTTCCACCACGGTCCGGTGTTCGCCAACGTGGTGATCGGCGACGAGATCAACCGGGCGTCCCCGAAAACCCAGTCGGCACTGCTGGAGGTGATGGAGGAGCGGTACGTCACCGTCGACGGGGTACGCCACCCGGTGCCCCGGCCGTTCCTGGTGGTCGCCACACAGAACCCGGTTGAGATGGACGGCACCTACCGGCTCCCGGAAGCCCAACTCGACCGGTTCCTGGTACGGCTCGCGGTCGGCTACCCCGACGAGGTGACCGAGGTGGAGGTGCTGCGGGGCGGTGCGGCACGGCGTGCCCCGGAGGAGTTGCCCGAGGTCACCGACACCGGGACGGTCGCCGCGCTCGCCGAACTGGCCCGCCGGGTGTATGTACACGACGTGGCGTACCACTACATCGTCAAGATTGCCCAGGTCACACGGGAGCATCCGGACCTGCGGCTTGGCCTCTCGCCACGCGGTGCGATCGCGCTCACCCGGGCGTCGCAGGCTTACGCACTGGCCGCCGGCCGACCGTACGTACTGCCGGAGGACATCAAGATGCTCGCCGAGCCGGTGATCGCGCACCGCCTGCTGCTGACCCCGGACGCCCAGTTGCGCGGCCAGACCGCCAGCGGAGTGGTCGCCGCCGTGCTGGACGCGGTCCCGGTGCCGCAGCCGACCGAGGCATAGGACCCGGCGATGCCGACCCGTCGGGGTGTCACGGTGCTGCTCGCCGGGCTGGTGCTGTCCGGGATCGGCTACGGCTTCGGGTACCCGGAACTGGTCGCCCTCGGTGTGGTCGCCGTGGTGGTGTTCCTGGCCGCGCTCGGTGCCGCCGGTAGCCGCCCTTCCGTGGTCGTGGAACGGACCGCCGAGCCCCGGCGGGTAGCCCGGGGCGGGCTGTGCACCGCCGTGGTGACCGTATGCTCCACCACCCGGTGGCGTCGCCAAGTACTGGTCGGCGAGGAACGGATCCGGCACGGCGACACCCCGGCGGCGTCGGTGCCGGTCCCGTTGATCCGGCTGCGGGCCGGCGCTCGCAGTTTCCTGCGCTACCCGCTGCCCAGCCAGCGTCGGGGAATCGTCGAGGTCGGGCCGGTGGAGCTGTCCCGCCGGGACCCGCTCGGCCTGGTCGCGGCGACCCGCCGGTACGGCGGTGTGGAGCGGGTCTGGGTGCATCCCCGGACCCACCCGCTGCGTACCGTCCCGGTTGGAGCTTCCCGGAGCCTGGACGGTGTGGTGGACGCCGCGCAGTACGGCTCGATCACCTTCCACGCGTTGCGGGAGTACGTGCCCGGCGACGACCTGCGGCACGTGCACTGGCGGACCTCGGCGCACGTCGGCGAGCTGATGGTGCGCGAGCACGTGGAGACCAGCCTGCCCCGGATTCTGGTGCTGGTGGACGACCGGGCCGCCGCCCACCCGGTTACGACCACTGTGGACTCCCTCGAAGAAACCATGGACGCCGCCGCGTCTGTGGTGCTCGCCGGGTTGCGGGCCGGGCTGCACGTCGAACTGCACCTGGTGTCCGGCCGCTCGGTGACACCGCAGGCTGCCGGCAGTGCGGTGACCGGACGGGGCACCAGCGTCCCGGTGGCCGGGGCCGGACCGTACCTTGACCTGCTCACCGAGGCACAGCGGACCCCGGGCGCGTCGCTACCCGCCGCTGTGCACCGGTTGCGGGCCCGGCACCGGGGCGACACCCTGGTCCTGCTCACCGGCTCCCAGGACGGCGGTGACCTGGAGCACGTGGCACGGCTGCGCGACGTGTACCCGACCGTGGTGGCCGGGGTGTTCGGGGAGGGTCGGCCGCTGCCCGGGGTGCTCCCAGGCGTGATCCTGATCTCGGTACGCACCGCGGCTGAGTTCCCGGCCCGCTGGGACGGGGTGAGCCGGTGGTAGGCCCGCCACGGTGGTGGCCGTGGCTGGTGTCGGCGCTCGCTCTGATCGCGGTGACCGGCTCGGCGGCGCTGGTCGCCGCCCGGCTGTACGTGGACTGGCGGATGCCGCTGACGCTGGTCGGCGCGGCCGGAGCCGCCGTGGTGCTCACCCTGCTGCTGCGCTGGCTCGGCTCGCCGTTGGCGGCCGTGGTCGGGTCGCTCGCCGGACTCGGTACGGCACTGGTCGGACTCACCGCCGCGCTGCGGGATCCGTCCCGGGGCACACTGCCGACCGTCGTGGCCGACGCGCTCCGAAACTCCGGTGCCCGGCTGATGACCACCACGGTCCCGATCGACCCCACACCGGACACCATCGTGTTGCCCACCGCGCTCACCTGGCTCGCCGGAACCGCCGCCGCGCTGCTGCTGGCCCGGTGGCCGCTCGCCGCACTGCTGCCGCCGCTCGGACTGCTCGGCGGCGCGGTGATCTTCGTCGGTCCGAACGCGACTCCGGCGTACCCGCTGATCGGGCTGTTCGCGGTGGCGGCGGCCGCGCACCTGGCCGTGACCCGGGACGGCGGTGCCGCGGCGGCGGCGTTGACCCCGCTGCCGCCGTCCGCCCGCCGAATCGAGCGGGTACGCCGTAGCAGTGTCGGCCTGGCTGTCGTCGCCGTGGTCGGGGTGCTGGTGGTGACCGTGGGACCGACCGCCGCTGGGCTGTATCAGAAGCAGCCGCCGGATCCCCGCACGCTGTTCGCACCGCCGCAGCAGCGTCACGACGCGCTGAACCCGCTCGGCCTGCTCTCGAAGTGGGCCACCGACCGGGACATCCCACTCCTGGAGGTCGAGGCGGACCGGCCGGTGCGTACCAGTTGGGTGGCGCTGGCCCGGTTCGACGGCATCACCTGGCTGCCGGACGACGAGTTCCGGGCCGCCGGGTCGGTGCTGCCCCGTGTGGACCCGCAACCCCGCCGCAGCGCCCGGGTCACCCAGCGGATCACCGTACGCGGGTTGACCGGGGCGTGGCTGCCGGCGGTCGAGACACCCCGGTCGGTACGTGGCCTGCGGGCCGGCTTCGACGCGCGGTCCCGGATGTTGGAGGCACCGGACGGGATAGGCGACGGCTTGCGGTACACGGTGACCTCCGAGGTGCCGTTGCGGGACCCGGGTTACCTGGCCGGGGCCGGGCTGCCTTCGGGGCCGGAGTTTCGGGGTTTGTCGTATCTGCCACCGCAGTTGCCGGAGGACCTGACCAGGCTGGCGCAGCGGGCAGCCGGGCAGGGCACGCCGTACCAGCGGGCGCTGCGGCTGGAGAAGTTCCTGCGTACCAGGTACACGTTCGACTCCGGGGCGCCGAGCGGCCACGGGTACCCGAGCCTGGCGTTCTTCCTGCTGGAACCGAAGGCGGACGGCGGCCGGCGCGGCACATCTGAGCAGTTCGCGACGGGGTTTGCGCTGCTCGGCCGGGTGGTGGGACTGCCGACCCGGGTAGTGGTCGGGTTCCACGCTGGCCGGGAGTTGGGCGACGGGCACTACCTGGTCAGCTCCGGCGACGCGTTCGCCTGGGCGGAGGTGTTCCTGCTCGGTGAGGGCTGGGTGCCGTTCGACCCGACCCCGGCGCGCAAGGGCGCTGACCCGCCGCCGGAGCAGAACACCCCAGAGGCCGAGGCCGAGTCACAGCAGAAGGAGCAGCAGCTCAAGCAGCCGGAACGCAGTCCCCCGCCACTGCCGGACGAGCCGGTTTCCGCGCCCGAACCGCGGTACCGGGCCGTGGCGATCCCGGTGCTGTGGACGATCGGCGGGGTGCTGGCGCTGCTGCTGCTCGCGGTGCCGGTGCTGCGGGCACGGCGTACCCATGCCCGGCTCTCCCGGGGCGCTCCCGGCCGTCGGGTGCTCGGTGCCTGGCTGGAGATACGCGACTCGCTTCGGCTGGCCGGACATCGGATCCCGGCGTCGCGGGCGGTCGGTGAGGTGGTGCTCGCCCACGGCGGGGGAGACCTCCCAGACTTGCGACCGCTGGCGGCACGGGTGAACGCGATCGGGTTCGGTCCCGCTGCGCGGCCCGGACCGGGCGACGCCGCCGAGGCGGTAGGCCATGCCCGGGACTACCTGCGGTCGCTACGCCGCCGGCAGAGTCTGGTACGCCGCCTGCTGTGGTGGCTGGATCCCCGCCCACTGTTCTGGCGTCCCTGAGATCGTCGGGTTCGAGTCCGACAGACGTGTTGCTCTGTTGCGGACGGTCCTTATCAGCGGTCGGTACAGACCTGGCTGGACGGGGCGACCTCGTCCACGGAGATCACCGCGATCACGGTGAAACAGTAGTCAGCGTCTGGGCTCAGGGCGTCGATGGTGACCTCGGTGATGCCTTTCTCCGCCTGTGTCATCGCGCGTGGGCTGGCACGCTGCGGACCTCCCACGATGTAGTGCGGCGCGGCATTGCCGGTGTGGTCGGTCCAGGAGATCACCACTGAGCTGCCCCGGTCGTCCAGCCTGACATCGGTCGGGGCCTTGTCGGCGTCGATTCTCGCTGTCGCCGCCTCGGGCGACGCGCTGGGCCGGGAGGGCCCGTCTGTGCTGGGGCGGAACGCGACCACGACCAGGATCCCGAGTACCACCCCGATCACAGCCGCTGACAGAAACACGGCCACGGGCACCCTCCGCAGACCGGGCCGACCCGGTTGTGCTGGTGCGGAGACTGGCACCGTGCCGGGGGAGACCGGTCTCGTCACCGGATCAGGTGAGCTCACCGCGGCCGTGCCCGGGTTCGGTGGCCACGGCCCTGACCCGGGTGGGAAACCGGTACCGGCCGGGCTGGTCGGGAACGCCGCGGTGGGTGACCGCACCGGTGTCGGAACCGGTGGAGCCGACCCCGGTGGCATCCACGGTGCGTGGTCCGGAGGCACCTTCTCGGGATCCTGGGCGTGGGGTGAGCTGGATCGGGTGTCGAGTGGCGGGTAGTCGGCTGGCGGGCGCCAAGGCTCGCCGCGCCAGTGCGCCCAGCCGCGTCGCAGTGCTTCGCCGAACGCCAGGGTGCTCGGATGCCGGTCACGGGGCTGCTTGTTCATCGCCCGTGCGATCTCGGTCTGCAACCAGACCGGCACGTCCGGGCGCGGCACCAGCGGGGTCGGACGGTTCAGCGCTCGTTCCCGGTACGTGAACGGGTCCGGGTTCTGCTCGCCGTGCTGCGCGTACGGCGGATGCCCGGCGAGCAGGAACCAGAGCGTGGAGCCGAGGCTGTAGATGTCGGAGGCCACCGACTGCGGTTGGCGCAGTAACGCCTCGGGTGCCGCGTGGTGCGGTGTGAGCTTGTTCAGGGTGACCGTGCCGGAAAGTTCGGCAGGCTTGCGGGCGATTCCGAAGTCGGCCAGCGCCGGGCCGTACCGGGACCGCAGCAGGTTGCCGGGGGTGACGTCCCGGTGGATCAGTCCTGTCTCGTGTGCGGCTTGCAACGCCTCCGCGATCTTCACTCCGACGTCCACCGCGTCGGCGATGGACAGCGGCCCGTGGCGGGAGACGATCTCGGCGTACGACCCGTCCGGACAGAACTCCATCGCCAGGTACGGTCGACCGTCGACCGTTCCGGTGTCGAGGATCCGGATCACGTGCGGGCGTACCGACAGCCGCATCGCGATGTCGAGTTCGTGGTGGAACTGCTCCGGGGTCATGGTGTCGTCGAGTCGGAGCAGCTTGATCGCCACGGTGAGATTCAGCCGTTCGTGCACCGCCCGGTACACGTCCGCGCTGGAACCCCGGCGGTGCAGCACCAGGTCGCGATAGCCAGGAATCCTGGGCACCGGTGATGCGGCCGTCATGGTGGTCCACCTCCGGGTCGGCGTGGCTCCCATTGTGCCGGTGGGGTCCGGTCCCGGGAGGTCGTCCGTGCGGTTTCCGGGCCGTTCCGTACCCCCCGGGTCCTCGGAGTCCTCGGGGTCCGGTCTTCCCCAGACCTGTGCGGCCCTCGCTGTTGATTTGAGACGATCGTTATTGATTTTGGTAGGAATGTCTAAATTATCATTGGTTACCACGTCGTGTTAAGCGGAAATTGACATTCCGCAAAGGGCCGCTGGTGCGGCAGGAAAGCCCAGCTTAAACGGGTCGGCCCGACAACCTCCGAACTCCCCGTACCTGGCGGTAACAAAAAGAAGTGCTACTGATCATGGATCTCAGGTGACACACTTGGGCTACTCCTGGGAGGCCCTGTTCGACCACACCATCCACGCCGGCGGCATCCACTGCTCACCGAAGGGCAAATACCATGTCCTTATTGCGGCAACATTCATGGCGACTACGTAGGTTCGCCCGGACGGCGACCGCTGCACTGGCTTTGGTCACTGCTGGTCTGTTCGTGGCGGCCCCCGCATCGGGGCAGCAGGTACCGGACCCGGTCCCAGTCCCTGTACTGCCAACACCACGGAATTTCGTGTCGAACCTGGATCTGGAATGCTTCCGCACCGACCCGTATCAGCCGCCTTACGTCAATGTGCTGACCCGCCATATCAATCCGGTGCTGACTGACCTGCCCGAAGAGCGGGTGGTTCTCGGTCCGCGGGAGCAGCTTTGTGTGCCGGTGGCCAAGAACGGTGTGTATCCGCCGCCTGAGGTATTGGACTTCATCCGGTTCGTTGACCTGTCCTGTTACCGGATCGAGGGCATCACGGTCAACCGATCGCTGCGACTGACCCAGCTCAACCCGCAGCTCCAAGACGTGCCGGACAAGTCCGTCACGATCACCCGGCCACAGCAACTGTGCGTGCCAGTGATCAAGAACGGTGTGTATCCTCCGCCCGAGGTGCTTGAACTCGTCTCATATATTGACTTGAAGTGTTACCTGGCCCAGCCGCAGACCTCGATGGACAGGACCCTCAAGCTGACGCATTTGAACCGGGTGCTCTCCGATCTCCCGGATCATTACGCGAGGGTTACGTACAACAGGCAACTTTGCGTGCCGGTACAGAAAAACAATCAACCGATGTCGCATTACGTCTACAACATCGTGCAATACATCGACCTGGAAAAGTACGACATTCAAACCCCGGCGTTCGTGACGCCGTATAATTTGCGCATCAACCACATCAACCCGGACCTGACCTGGTTGCCCACCGAGCCGGTGACCCTCTACTACGGTCACCAGCTGGCGCTGCCGGTGGCGAAGAACGGCGTGATCCCGCCTGGCTGACGCCGCTGCCCACCGAGGAGGTCACCATTCGGTACGGCACCATTGACGGACTCTGAACCGCTCGGGACCCTGTGGGGTCGGTCCTTTCACGGCCCGACCTCGCAGGGTCCCCACCGCGCGGGCGACCTGCCACGCTCACGTGCCCTCGTCGTGCGCCTGGTTGAGCAGTTCGACCCAGGGTGCGGGCAGCCGTCATGTCCCCGGCGGTTACGAAACGCGGGACCGTGGAGGTAGATTCCGCAAGCTGGTCAACGAGTACAGGGAGAGGTACGAATCCGATGAGCGAGCAGGTCGTGTGGCGTAAGTCGAGCCGGTCCGGCAGCCAGGGGCAGTGCGTCGAGGTGGCGTTCACGGGCGACGCGATCCTGATGCGTAACAGCAAGCACCCGGAGGGTCCGGTGTTGAGGTTCACACGTGCGGAGTGGTTGGCGTTCCTCGGTGGCGAGGAGGACTCCAGCGGAGCCAGGGGCGGCGAGTTCGACCTGTAAAAGAAGCCTGGTCTGGGCGCCCCGGGGGCAGAATGACGGGGTGCCCGGGTTCCGTAAGCCCCTCTACCGCGATCACGCCGTTGTGCTGCGGGTGCAGAAACTCGGCGAGGCGGACCGGATCGTCACGCTGCTGACCCGCCACCACGGCCGGGTCCGTGCGGTCGCCAAGGGGGTCCGCAAGACCACCAGCCGGTTCGGGGCCAGGCTGGAGCCGTTCGGGCACGTGGATGTACAACTCGCCGAGGGTCGGTCGCTGCACTCCGTACGCCAGGTTGAGGGGATCTCGCTGCACGGGTCGATCTCGGGCGACTACCCCCGCTACACCGCTGCCAGCGCGGTGGTGGAGACCGCCGAGCGGTTGACCCCCGTGGAACGCGAGCCGTCGCTGCGGCTGTACCTCCTCACCCTCGGCGCGGTGCGGGCGCTCGCCACCGACGAGCATTCGAGCGGGCTGGTGCTGGACGCGTACCTGCTGCGTGCCATGGGCATCGCCGGTTGGGCACCGGCCCTGACCGAATGCGCGGTGTGCGGCACCGCCGGCCCGCACCGGGCGTTCTCCGTGCCGGCGGGCGGTGCGGTCTGTCAGCGGTGCCGACCCCCTGGAGCGGCCAACCCGGCACCGGCGACCCTGCTGCTGATGGCGGCGTTGGCGGTTGGGGACTGGCGTGTTGCCGAGGCCGCCGAGCCCCCGGTACGCCGTGAGGCGAGCGGTCTGGTGGCGGCGCACCTGCAGTGGCATCTGGAACGCGAGCTACGCTCCCTACCGCTGGTGGAGCGGACCTGAGCGGACCCTGGAGGGGGCGAATCGTGGCAGCAGCGGCGCGGCGAGAGGTGCGGCCACCCACGCCGCACCCGTCCGGGGTCCGGCCCCCGGCACTGCCGCCAGAACTGGTGCCCAGGCACGTGGCGATCATCATGGACGGCAACGGGCGGTGGGCCAAGCAGCGTGGGCTGAAGCGCACCGAGGGACACGCCCGAGGCGAGGCATCGCTGTTCGACGTGATCGAGGGCGCGATCGAGATCGGCGTGAAGTACGTGTCCGCGTACGCGTTCTCCACCGAGAACTGGCGGCGTTCCCCGGACGAGGTGCGTTGGCTGATGGGGTTCAACCGGGATGTGATCCACCGCCGGCGCGACGAGTTGCGTGCCATGGGAGTGCGGGTCCGATGGGCCGGTCGTCGGCCCCGGCTGTGGCGTAGCGTGATCAACGAGCTGGAGCACGCCGAGCAGCTGTCCCGGGACAACGACGTGCTGACGTTGCAGTTCTGCGTCAACTACGGCGGCCGGGCCGAGATCGCCGACGCGGCGGCGGCGTTGGCCCGGGATGTCGCGGCGGGGAAGGTGAAGCCGGACCGGATCAACGAGAAAGTGTTCGCCCGGTACCTCGATGAGCCGGACATCCCTGATGTTGACCTGTTCTTGAGGTCCTCAGGAGAGCAGCGGATCTCGAATTTCCTGCTCTGGCAGTCCGCATACGCTGAAATGGTCTTCCTCGACACGCTCTGGCCTGAATTCGACCGCCGGCATTTGTGGTACGCCTGCGAGTTGTACGCACAACGCGATCGCCGCTACGGCGGTGCCATCCCCAACCCTGTCCCCGAAGACCCGGTGGTCCTCACCCCCTGATCGCCGTTGGCGCGTTGCGAAAGTGCCGGGAGCCAGGCCCGTGGGGCCGGCTCCCGGCGCACATTCACGTCGTGTGGGATGTGGTGTCTGCGGGGGTTCCTGCTCACCAGCCGGCGAGCAGTCGGCATGGGCCGCCGGAGCCGTCTTCCAGTGGTATGGCGCCGATGGTCAGGGCGGCTCCGGCGGGTGGGATCGTGGCCAGTCGGGCGACGTTTTCCAGTCCGATCCGGTCGGCGTCGCCGAGCAGCATGTGGTGTACGTCCAGTGTGGTGGACGGGCCGGGATCAAGGCTCAGGGTGTCGACACCGACGCAGGACACGCCGCGACGATCCAGCAGCCATTCCACCGCTGCGGCCGACCAGCCGGGGAAGTGGAAGACGCCGTTGGCGTCCTCACCCCGGTACGCGGCGGCACCGAGTGGCAGGCGGCTTTCCCAGCCGGAGTACATGAACACGACCGCGCCTTGGGGGATCCGCCCGTGGGTGGACTCGTACTGCTGTACGTCTGCGACGGTCACCTGGGTGTCGGGGTTGCTGGGCACTCGCGCGGAGATGTCCACCACCGCGACCGGGAGGACCAGTTCGGCCGGTGTGATCTGTGGCAACAGTCGGCCGCCGGTCCGGAAATGGCCTGGTACGTCGATGTGGGTGCCGCTGTGCTCGCCAAACGTCCAGTTCTGCACGTAAACCCCGTGCTCCGGGATGGTGAGCACGGTCTGCTTGGCCGGCGCGTCGAGTCCGTAGACCGGGAACCCCGCCGTCAGGGTGTGGGTCAGGTCGGCGATATTGCGGCCCGCGGCTTGGGCGGGCGCGGGCATCGCGGCGAGTAATGCCGCCGCAGCGCCACCCGCGAACAGGGCTCGGCGGCTGATCTGCCCGGCGTGATTGTGATCGTGGCTGTGGTCGTGTGCGTGGGCTGTTGTTCCGGCCAGGCACATGGTGTCTCCGTAACTGAGAGGGGGCCGATTTTGACAAACCACTGTAGACAATTCGGTGAGGCAGTGCTGTCCCCTCGAATTGGGCGAAATCCCGGAATGTCGATCATTTGAGCGTCCCGGTGAAGCCCTATCAATATCCCTATGAAAAGGGCACCGGGTAGTGTCGCGGGCAATTTTCCGCGCAACGATTATTGATGTTTCTACTTCAGTGGACGTTCGAGTGAATTACCGGTTCGGACACTCCGACGACAGCCAGCAGGCCCTGGTCCGGGCCGTCGCTGAACTGTCGTACCACGTCGTGATTCTGGTCCTGAATCTGGATCAGCAGACTCACACGCATCCCCCACCCGTGCCCGTTCGCCGCCTACATCTCGGCCGACCGGCGTGGCCAACCCGGAGTACGGCCGGACGGCGGCGGCACTGTTGGGTTGCCCCACACCGGGTCTGTGCCCCGAACCGGACCACCGGACACACCATGAAAGGCTCTGCCTTCCCCCGCCTTGTACCCGCCGAGTGCTGATCTCGGCAGACCGAACCTACGGCTGTCCCGGATGACGGCAATCGGCAATCCGACATCCAGGCGGTGACGATCCAGCTCGGGACTCGGAGACGATTACAGTGAGTACTGGTCGTGGTCCGGTCTGGAGTCGGAGCTGATGATGACGCATTGTGACCGTCGGATGAGACTGACCGCGCGAGAATCAGCGGGCGGTAGTTCTGAGCAGGGTTCCCGTGAGCGGCCAGATAATTCAGGAGGTCCAGCGACCGGAGACTCCCACCGCAACGTCAAACACTGGATATCTCACACCGTGGTTGTCAATGCTTCTTCCGGCGCGGTGACTTCGCGATGGTTGGCCAACCGGCCCAGTAGTTCCATTGGCACAATCTGTACCGGAAACGGGCGCCGGGCCTGGAACAGTCCCCAGCCGGGGATTTTCGCGGCGAGTTGGTAACGACCTTGCAGGCCCATTTCGTAGAACCGCATCGACGGCGCGTCCGGATCGACCACCCAGTAGCTCGGCACGCCGAGCCTTTCGTACACCGCCTTCTTGGTGTAGATGTCGTTCAGTGCGGTGCTGGGTGACAGTACCTCCACGACCAGCACGGGCGTGGTGGGAAGCAACCGGTCCGTGAAGTCTTCTGCGCGGCCGACGAGGAGATCCGGATGTAGCTCAGTAGTGTGGGACGGTCGCACTGGGTAAGGGCCACCAACCACATAGAACTCAGCAGGGCATGCGGCCTCGAGCACTCCGAACAGCCGGTAGGTGGCCATCTGGTGTTTTGTTCCCGGGACCGGGCTCACCAACAGCGTCCCGTCAACGACTTCGTAACGACGGCCGTCGTCTGGCATCTTCTCCAGGTCATATGCGGTGAAAGGGTTAGACCCGGCTGACGGGAACGCGTCCTTCGCCGTCGGTACGCCCACGATGGTGTTCTCCTCTCTGTGTGCGAGAGAGATCAGACCACATGCCGGACAAAACCGCTATAGGGCTCAGCGTGTTAAAACACGGGACTTTCGAGGAAGCGCACGGCAGTACCACTTTGTCGAGCCGTCGTTGCTCACGGTAGTTACCGAAATCGTCGATTCCACGGTGATCGCGGATACGTCGGTCTTGGCGGTCACGGTGTGTATTCGTGCGGACCCAGATCGCGCGCAACAGGGTTCCAGGGATGAGTCCGAATCGCGATAAAAGAGAGCGTTCGGTAATCATCTGAGTACGGGCCGATATTTGCCCAGGACGAGACTGCGGTTATTCCCATTCGGTGATCTTTACCCCCCGAATGGTCCCGGCCCGGAGCGGGACATGTTAAAGGCGAATGCGCCGATTCTTGGAAATCCTTGGCACCCCAGCGGTCCAAGGACTTCCAAGATCTCATGAGCCAGCGACTGACCTGTTGAGGATGCCTCAGCGCATCTCGGGGTGAGCCGGCACCGGCTCGGTCTGCGGGCGTGCGGCGGCCACGGTCCGGCCCCCCATCAGTTCCCGGGCGTGGGTCACCGCGTCCGCGACGATGTGCGCGATGTGCTCGTCGGTCAGCGAGTACGCGATCTCCCGACCCCGCCGCTGCCCCCGGACCACGCCGGCCCCACGCAGCACCCGCAGGTGCTGGGACACCAACGGTTGCGGTGCCCGCAACGCGTCCACCAGTTCGTGTACGCACCGCGGCCCGGCCCCGAGTTCGGTGACGATCGCGATCCGTAGCGGTGCCGCGAGCGCTCGCAGCAGCTCCCCAGCCTCGTCGTACCCGGTGTGTCCGGTATCCCCGGTCATGGTCAAACCGTAGCCTGCGGTCAGGCCTGGGGCGGTGAACGCCAGGGCGGTGACCCGGTGACTGTCAACCGTCTGAGGCTTCCGCGACCGTGCCGGCCCTGGACCGTCGCCACCGGCCGGTCACCGCGGCCAGCACCGCGACGGTGACGAACGCCGCCAGGCCCAGCACCACGATCGCGGCCCCGGGCGCCACATCAAGCGTGAACGACAGGTACACGCCCGCCCCGGCGTACCCGACCCCGAGTGCCATCCCGGTCGCCATGGTGCTGACGAACCCGCGGGTGACCTGCTGTGCGGTGGCCACCGGCACCACCATCAGGGCGCTCACCAGCAGTAACCCAACCGCCCGCATCGCGACTGTCACGGTGACCGCGGCGGTCACAGCAAGGGTCAGGTTCAGTACGCGTACCGGCAGTCCGGCCACCCGGGCGTACTCCTCGTCCTGGCACACCGCGAACAGCCACGGCCGGGCACCCACGGTCACCACCAGGACCACCGTCGACAGCACTGCGATCACGATCAGGTCCTGGTCGGAGGTGGTCAGAAGCGACCCGAACAAGTACGACAGCAGGTTGGCGTTGCTGCGGTCACCGGCCAGTCCGATCAGCAGCACTCCGCCCGCGATCCCGCCGTAGAACAGCAGCGCCAACGCGATGTCACCGGACAGCCGGCCGTGCCCGCGGAGCAGTTCGATGGATGCGGCGCCGACGGCGGCCACGATCACCGCGGTCAGCACCGGGGACGTCTTGGTCAGGAAACCGATCGCGACCCCGGTGAGCGCGATGTGCCCGATTCCGTCGCCGATCAGCGACATCCGTCGTTGCACCAGGTAGACCCCGACCGCGGGGGCGATGAGCCCGATCAGGAGCGCGCCGATCAAGGCGTTTCGCAGGAAGTCGTACGCCAGCAGGGTCATGGCTGACGGCTCCGGACCACCTCGCCGTGCGGGGGCAGCCACGCCTGGTCGCCCGGCGCGTGCGGGTGAACCTGATCGGGGGTGCGGTGGATCTGACTGGACACCGGGACCGCGCCGTCGTGCATCACTTCGCCATGGTGCAGCACCACCGCCCGGTCGATCAGCGGTTCGAGCAGGCCCAACTCGTGCGTCACCACCACGACCGTCCCGCCGTCGTGCCGGAACCGGCGCAGCGCGTCCGCGAATTTCTGCTGGCTGGCCACGTCGACCCCGACGGTCGGCTCGTCCAGCACGAGCAGTTCCGGCTCGCCGGCCAGAGCCCGTGCGATCAGGGTGCGCTGCTGCTGGCCGCCGGACAGCGTGGCGACCGGAACCCCGGCCTTCCTGGTCAGCCCCACCGCCGCGATCGCGGCGTCCACGGCACCCCGGTCGACGGCACTGGCCGGACGGAACAGCCCTCGCCGGGCGAGCCGTCCGGCCGCCACCACTTCCCGAACCGTGGCCGGTACCCCGCCGCTGGCTCCGATCCGCTGCGGCACGTACCCGATCTTCTTCCAGTCCCGGAACTGGCGCAACGGCGTGCCGAACAGCGTCACCGATCCGGAAACCAGCGGCACCAGCCCGAGTGCGGTCCGGATCAGGGTTGACTTCCCGGAACCGTTCGCGCCCAGCACGGCCACCGTTTCACCGGCCGCCACGTTGAGGTACGCCCGGCGCAGCGCGGGTCGGCCCGCACCGTAGCTGACCACCGCGTCGGTCACCCGCAGCGCGGGCCGCGTGCCCGGCCTGGCGGACTCGTTCGTCGTGGTCATGCGCAGTCCAATGCGGTACGTAGCGCGTCAAGGTTGCGGCGCATCACCGAAAAGTAGTCGTCCGGACTTCCGGGGCTCAGCCCTTCCAATGGATCGAGCACCCTGGCCTGGGCGCCGACCTCGGCGGCGAGGGTCTGTGCGACCTTCCGGCTCACCAGGGTTTCGAAGAAGACCACGGTGGTGCGGTGTTCCCGGGCGATGTCGGCGACTTCGGCGAGCCGCTGCGGGGTCGGCTCCTCTTCTGGGGACAGTCCCGAGATCGCCACCTGCTCCAGGTGGTACTTCGCGGCGAGGTAGCCGTACGCGGCATGGCTCACCACAATGTCGCGGCGCTGGCATCTCTTCAGGCCCATGGTGTACTCGCCGTCGAGCGCTGCCAGGTCCTCGGCCAGCGATCCGGCGCGTCCGCGGTGTTCGGCCCGGTGTTCGGCATCCACTTCGGAGAGCTTGCCGGTCACCGCTCCCGCGACTCCGGCGTACCGGGTGGGATCCAGCCACAGATGCGGGTCGGCGCGCCCATCAGGGTCGGTCAGCAGCGGCCGTACCGTCGCCACGTCCAGGGCCCTGGCCGGGTCCACCTGCTGTTCGACGGCCTCGTCCACGGCAGGCTGGAAGCCCTTCAGGTAGACCACCAGGTCGGCGTCGGCGAGCTTCGCCACCTGCTCAGGCGTCAGTTCAAGGTCGTGCGGTTCGGCCCCGGGCTTGACCAGGTTCACCACCTCGGCGGCGTCACCGGCCAGCTGCTCGGCGAGGAACTGCAACGGATAGAACGCGGCCACGACGGTGAATCTCCCAGCGGAAGGCCGGGTCGAGCAGCCCGTGGCCGCCAACCCGGCAAGCACCGCTGCGAGCACCATGGGGACGGCGAGCCGGATCATCACACGCATGCCGGTAACTGTCCGTGGGCTTCGCAATCATTGTCAAAAACGCATGTATGCACGGATCGCGCGACGCGGCGACAGGGACCGGACGGGCTCGGTCGTCACCAGACCTTACTGACAGCGATCAGTAGCAGCACCGCGAACACCAGCAGCCGCAGCGCCCGCCCGCCGGGCGTGCGGTGGTTCCAGGTGTGCGTGATCAACGCCGCAGCGCCTGCGGCGAGCAGTCCGACCAGCGCCGCGCCCGCGATCCCGGGGGTGAAGAAAGTGGCCAAGGCCAGCGCGAGGGTCCCCAGGAACACCCCGAGTCGCGGCAGCCGGGACAGCCGGCGCAGCGCGGTCGCGGTACGCGCTGGGTGCTCGTCGATCACATCTCCTCCGGCTTCGGTACGGTGCGAGTCGGGTTTCCCCAGGTGGTGACCTGGCGGGGTGAACTCTATGCGGCGCTGCGGCGTCCTGGACCGGGGAGTGGTGGACGTGCTTGTGGTGAACCGGTTCATCGTCCCCGGCGAGCCTGGAGATCGGTCCGGCGGCCCGTCCAGCCGGACCGGCGAGCAGGACTTCGTCGATCGGGCTCACGCCGCGATCCGTGCGCTCGGCGCCTGTGAAGGTTTCGTACGGGCCCGGCTGGGCCGCGCGGCCGACGACCCGAGGTGCTGGTGCCTGGTGACCGAGTGGCGATCGGTGGGCGCCTATCGCCGCGCGCTGTCGTCGTATCAGGTCAAGCTGGATGCCACCCCGCTGCTCGCCGAGGCGGAGCAGGAGCCGAGCGCGTACGAGGTGCTGGCAGCCTCCGACGGCGGGGAGATCAGCGTCTCCGGCAGCGACCGGGCACCTGGGGTGTGATCCCGCCGGTCCCTCCGGCAGGGCAGCACCGCTGCCAGGTCGGGCTACGATCGATCACGCAGAGCCGAATCCGACCGCACCAGGTACCGGCCGATCCGTACCTGGCACCCGTAACGGCACGATTCCCAGTGGTTCTAGTTGAGACTGAGGCATGACGGCACCACAGAGCGGAGCAGCCCCCGAGCAGCCGTATGGCGCCGTGCCGTCGGGCCGGTCCGAGGCTCCCACCGGTCCTCCAAGCCCGGCGCAGTCGACCGGGCAGTTCCCGGCGGCACCGCCGCCAGGACCGGCACTGGCCCAATCACCGCCAGGCCCGGCAGTGGCGCAGCCGGTGGGCCCGCCAAGGCCACCGGTTCCGCCGGGATCCGGGGTCCGGCCGCCGTTCGTCGCGCCCCCGGTCCGCAAGGAGGCCGGCACCCTGGCGTTGGGCCTGATCCTCGGTGGTCTGGTACTTCTGCTGTGTCTGGTCGGCGGTGGGATCGGTCTTGGCGGGGCCGTCTACACCGCGATGCGGGAGACCGAAGAACAGGTCACGGTCGCCGCCACCGACTACCTGGATGCGCTCGTGGCCGAGCGGTATGCCGATGCGTACCAGATGACCTGCGGGCTCTTCCGCAAGAAGGTGCCGCAGCAGGAGTACGTCACGGACAAGCGGCGCGGCGTCCGGCTGGCGGACTACGAACTGCGCCCGATCACGGCAACTCAGAATGGGAAGCTCATGGTGCCGGTGGCGGTGGTGTCCGAGAACGGGGTGTGGAACACGATGGGCCTGGTGATGGTGTGGGAGCCCGCGGACGGCTCCCGCGACCGAGGCCAGCAGGAGTTGAGGGTGCGGGTGTGCGGGGAGGTCGACAACCCCACCCCCGCCCCAAGCTAAGGTAACCAGGGCCTGAGTATTCCGTTGTCCTCGTGTCCCGACCGTTCGACGATGTCCGTAGCAGACGTCCTCGTACCTGGGACGCCGTCCCCGCCGACCGCCAGCCGGATGGAGGAGCTGTGCCTTCCGATCGACTCGACACCATGGTCAGCCTGTGCAAGCGCCGTGGCTTCGTCTACCCGTCCAGCGAGATCTACGGTGGCACCCGCTCTGCCTGGGACTACGGCCCGCTCGGCGTGGAGCTCAAGGAGAACATCAAACGCCAGTGGTGGCGATCCGTGGTGCAGGCCCGCGATGACGTGGTGGGCCTGGACTCCGCGGTTGTGCTGGCCCGCCAGGTGTGGGTGACCTCCGGCCACGTGGACGCGTTCGTGGACCCGCTCACCGAGTGCCTGTCGTGTCACAAGCGATTCCGCGCCGATCAGTTGCAGGAGGAGTACGAGTCGAAGCACAGCCGGCCGCCCGAAAAGGGCCTCGCCGACATCGCGTGCCCCAACTGTGGCAACCGTGGCAGCTTCACCGAGCCGCGCAACTTCAACGGCCTGATGAAGACCTACCTGGGACCGGTGGAGGACGCCGGAGCCGAGCACTTCCTGCGTCCGGAGACCGCCCAGGGCATCTTCGTCAACTTTCTCAACGTGATGTCCTCGTCCCGCAAGCGGCCCCCCTTCGGCATCGCCCAGGTGGGTAAGTCGTTCCGCAACGAGATCACGCCGGGCAATTTCATTTTCCGTACTCGTGAATTCGAGCAGATGGAGATGGAGTTCTTCGTCGAGCCGGGCACCGACGAGCACTGGCACGAGTACTGGCTGGCCGAGCGCTGGCGCTGGTATCTCGACCTCGGCGTCGCAGAGGACCACCTGCGCTTCTACGAGCACCCGCAGGAGAAGCTCTCGCACTACTCGAAGCGCACCGTGGACATCGAGTACAAGTTCGACTTCACCGGTGCGGAGTGGGCGGAGTTGGAAGGCCTCGCGAACCGTACCGACTTCGACCTCACGGTGCATGCCAAGGCGTCCGGTGTGGACCTGTCGTACTTCGACCAGGAGAAGGGCACCCGCTGGGTACCGTACGTGATCGAGCCTGCCGCCGGCCTGACCCGCTGCGTCCTCACTTTCCTGCTGGAGGCGTACGACGTGGACGAGGCCCCGAACACGAAGGGCGGTTTGGACAAGCGCACCGTGCTGCGGTTCGACCCCCGGCTGGCCCCGGTGAAGGTGGCGGTGCTGCCGCTGTCGCGCAACCCCGCGTTGTCGCCGAAGGCGAAGGAGTTGACCGCGGCGTTGCGTAGGCGCTGGATGGTGGAGTTCGACGACGCTGGCGCGATCGGTCGCCGCTACCGCCGGCAGGACGAGATTGGTACCCCGTACTGCGTCACGGTCGACTTCGACACCCTTGAGGACAACGCGGTGACGGTACGCGATCGAGACACCATGCAGCAGGAACGGGTGGGCCTCGACCGGGTGGAGAACTACCTGGTGGAACGCCTCCCCGGCTGCTGAACGACTGACATCGCCGACCGGCCGCGGGCGTGGCGGTCAGGCGGGCGGTTCAAGCACCCAGAACCCCCACAGACCACGGGGCGGATGTGGGTCGGTGCTGGCCGCCACGCCAGGAGCGTGTGCCATCCTCGATGCCGTGACCAGCACCCGGCCCGTTCTCCGGCGTCCGACGCCGTCCGTGGCGTCGTTGCGCCTCGGTCCACACGCCGTGTGGCCTCCGGTGGTGCTGGCTCCCATGGCTGGAATCACCAACATCGCGTTCCGGCGGCTGTGCGCCGAACACGGAGCGGGCCTGTACGTCTGCGAGATGGTGACTACCCGGGCGCTCGTGGAACGTAACCCCAAGACGTTGCGCATGGTGAGTTTCGACCCGGGCGAGCGACCCCGCAGCCTCCAGTTGTACGGCGTTGACCCGGCCATCACCGAATGCGCGGTACGCATGGTGGTTGCCGAGAATCTTGCGGATCACATCGACCTGAATTTCGGCTGCCCGGTGCCGAAGGTGACCCGCAAGGGCGGGGGAGCGGCACTGCCGTGGCGACATCGGCTGTTCGGGCGGATCGTGACCGCCGCGGTACGGGCAGCCGAGCCTGCCGGGGTGCCGGTGACCGTGAAGCTGCGGACAGGCATCGACCGGGACCACCTGACCTACCTGGAGGCGGGGCAGATCGCTCAGGACGCCGGGGTGGCGTGGGTGGCGCTGCACGCCCGTACCGCCGCTGACCGCTACTCCGGTCGGGCCGACTGGGACGCGATCGCCCGGCTGAAAGCGACACTGGACGTACCGGTACTGGGCAACGGCGACATCTGGGAGGCATCCGACGCCCTGGAGATGGTGCGGCGGACCGGCTGCGACGGCGTGGTGGTGGGCCGGGGCTGTCTGGGCAGGCCCTGGCTGTTCGCGGATCTCGCCGCGGCGTTCCAGGGCCGGCCGCGGCGGCGACTGCCGACCCTCGGTGAGGTGGCGCGAGTGATGCGCCGGCACGCCGATTTGCTGGTCGAGTGGCTGGGCAGTGAGCAGGGCGGCTGCACCGACTTCCGCAAGCACGTCGCGTGGTACCTGAAGGGTTTTCCGGTCGGTTCGGAGCTGCGCCGCGCCCTTGCCATGATCGACAGTCTGGCGGAGCTGGACAATCTGCTCGGCAAGCTGGACCCGGACGAGCCCTATCCGACCGATGTGCTGGGCCAGCCGCGGGGTCGTACCAACTCCCCGGGCAAGGTACATCTCCCGGACGGCTGGTTGGACAGCCGTGACGTCGATGCCGTGCCGGCGGGTGCGGAGTTCGACAACTCCGGTGGTTGAGGGACGCGATGATCGGCCGCGACACCAGCGAAGCGCGGTTGGGCCTTGCCAGAGCAGGCGGTCACCCGCGGCCGGCCGCCCTCTGGCCGACGTGATCCGGAACACCGCACCCGGTGGACACCTCGTGTGCCGACAAGTTGTGGCGATTTGTAGGCTGTGAAGCCACGCGGGGGGCGGGACTCGGATCTTGTGACGCCGATCCTCTGACGTGATAGGCCCGGATTGGGAGCTTGGCTGATGCGACGACCCCGAGTCGTGTGTGCTGCCGCGAGTCTTGCCGTCACGGTGTGCCTGGCGCTCACCGCTTGTGATCGCACCCCGGTAGCCGACCCCGGGGTCGACTACTCCAAGCTGGGTGTCCCGGTACCGAGCCCGACCGGCCGGCACGCCACTCCCGAGCCGAAGGTCAGACCCCCGGGCGACAACGCCAACCCGAGCGACCAGGTCCTTTTCGACCTGCAGCAGCGAGTGGTGCGTACCGCGGGGGTGGTTGCCGCGACCACGGCCCGGTGTGCTGGCGGCGTGATCACCGGCACCGTCGACCAGACCGTCGACTGCACGGTGACATACCAGGGGCTGAAGGTCACCTACCAGGTAGAGATCACCGGCGGGACCCCGACCTTCAGCTGGGTGGCGATCACCGAGAAGAGCGTGCTCACCGCCGAAGGTGTGGGCCGTGCCTACTGGGCGAAGCACGGTGAGGACGCCACGGCTGTCCGGTGCGACAAGATGCCCCAGAAGCGGTTGGTGCCGCTCGGCAAGGACACTGACTTCCGGTGCTACCACATGGGATCCGACGGTTGGGTCGAGCACGCGGTGTTTCTCAAGGACGGCGGTATCAGCTTTGAGAGCACAGAGCCCGAGTAGCCCGCCAATGCGCGAAGCCGGGCGCGTCAAATTCCTCGCGAGCGGGTACAAACACGCTGTTGATTCGGGGTATCCGCCGTGTCCCACCCGGCTGACCGCCGGTTCTCCCATACGCACTAGCCTTCGCCCCACATGCTCCGGCCGCGTCACCGGGACGGCCGGGGCCGCACACATCGGAGGTCTGTCTTGACTGCCGGCACCGCCACCAAATACGTCTACGACTTCTCGGAAGGCAATAGGGATCTCAAGGACCTGCTCGGCGGCAAGGGCGCCAATCTTGCCGAGATGACCAACCTCGGACTTCCGGTACCGCCGGGATTCACGATCACGACCGATGCCTGCCGCGTCTACCTCACCACCGGTGACGAGCCGAAAGGGCAGCGCGACGAGGTTTCCGAGCACCTCATCGCGCTGGAGAAGGCCATGGGTAAGCGGCTCGGTGACCCGGAGGATCCGCTGCTGGTGTCGGTGCGCTCCGGTGCGAAGTTCTCGATGCCCGGGATGATGGACACCGTTCTCAACATCGGCCTCACCGACGAGTCGGTCAACGGGTTGGCCCGCCAGAGCGGCAACGAGAGATTTGCCTGGGACTCGTACCGCAGGCTGATCCAGATGTTCGGCAAGACCGTGCTCGGCATCGACGGCGAGGCCTTCGACGAGGCGCTGGACGCGGCCAAGCACGCCCGCGGCACCACCAACGACCTGGACCTGGACGCCAACGACCTGCGCACCGTGGTGGAGACCTTCAAGGGCATCGTGCGCGAGCGGGCCGGGCGGGACTTCCCGCAGCAGCCCCGGGAGCAGATGGATCTCGCGATCCGCGCGGTGTTCGACTCCTGGAATTCCGAACGCGCGATCCTCTACCGGCGTCAGGAGCGGATTCCCACGGACCTCGGCACAGCCGTGAACGTCTGTTCGATGGTGTTCGGCAACCTCGGCATGGACTCCGGGACCGGGGTGGCGTTCACCCGTGACCCGGGCTCCGGCCACCCGGGCGTGTACGGCGACTACCTGCAGAACGCCCAGGGTGAGGACGTGGTCGCCGGGATCCGCAACACCGTGCCGTTGCAGAACCTCGAAGAACTCGACAAGGCGAGCTACGACCAGCTCATGGAGATCATGGCCCGGCTGGAGGGCCACTACCGGGACCTGTGCGACATCGAGTTCACCATCGAACGCGGCAGGCTGTGGATGCTGCAGACCCGGGTCGGCAAGCGCACCGCCGCGGCGGCGTTCGTGATCGCCACCCAGTTGATCGACGAGGGCATCATCACCCTGGACGAGGCTTTGACCCGGGTGAACGGTGCGCAGCTGTCTCAGTTGATGTTCCCTCGGTTCGACGACAGCGCAGCCAAGGACCGGGTCACCAAGGGAATGAACGCGTCCCCCGGCGCGGCGGTGGGCAAGGTGGTGTTCGACTCCGCCACCGCCGTGCGATGGGCCGGCTCCGGGGAGAAGGTGATTCTGGTCCGGCGGGAGACCAACCCGGACGACCTGGACGGCATGATCGCCGCCGCGGGCATCCTGACCAGCCGTGGCGGCAAGACCAGCCACGCCGCGGTGGTGGCCCGCGGCATGGGCAAGACCTGCGTGTGCGGTGCCGAGGAGTTGGACGTCGACACCAAACGGCGGCGGGTCACCTCCGCCAGCGGGGTCACGATCGATGAGGGCGACGTGATCTCCATCGACGGTTCCACCGGCGAGGTGTTCCTCGGTGAGGTGTCCGTCGTCCCTTCACCGGTGGTGGAGTACTTCGAAGGCAACCTCGACCCGCAGGTCACCGACGATGAGCTGGTCCGGGCGGTACACCGGCTGATGACCCATGCCGACGAGACGCGCCGGCTGCGGGTACGGGCGAATGCCGACACCCCCGAGGATTCGGAGCGGGCCCGTCGCTACGGTGCGCAGGGGATCGGGCTGTGCCGTACCGAGCACATGTTCCTGGGTGACCGTAAGCAGCTGGTGGAGAAGCTGATCCTGGCGGAGACCGACGAGGAGCGTCACGACGCTCTGGACGGCCTGGAGCCGCTGCAGCGGGAGGATTTTGTCGGGATCTTCACCGCCATGGACGGGCTGCCGGTGACGATCCGGCTGTTGGACCCGCCGCTGCACGAGTTCCTTCCGAACCTCACCGAGCTGTCGGTCAGGGTGGCGCTCGCCGAGGCGCGGGGGGAGGAGCACGACAAGGACCGGCGGCTGCTGCAGGCGGTGCACCGGCTGCACGAGCAGAACCCGATGCTGGGTCTGCGCGGGGTACGTCTCGGCCTGGCCATCCCCGGGCTGTTCCAGATGCAGGTCAAGGCGATCGCCGAGGCGGCGGCCGAGTGCCGACGCCGGGGCCTGGACCCGCAGCCGGAGATCATGATTCCGCTGGTCGGTGCGGTGCAGGAACTGGAGGCGGTCCGCGTCGACGCGGAGAAGGTGCTCGCCGAGGTGGCCGCCCAGTCCGGAGTCGACGTTCCGGCGCTGATCGGCACCATGATCGAAGTGCCGCGGGCCGCGCTGACCGCCGGGCAGATCGCCGAGGCGGCCGAGTTCTTCTCGTTCGGCACCAACGACCTGACCCAGATGGGTTGGGGCTTCTCCCGCGACGACGTGGAGTCCTCGTTCTTCTCCGTGTACCTGGACAAAGGCATCTTCGGAGTGTCGCCGTTCGAGTCACTCGACGAGGAGGGAGTGGGCCGGCTGGTGCGGATCGCCGCTGCGGAAGGCCGGGCCACCCGGCCTGACCTCAAGCTCGGAATCTGCGGTGAGCACGGTGGGGATCCGCAGTCGGTGCACTTCTTCCACAAGGTGGGCCTGGACTACGTGTCCTGCTCGCCGTTCCGGATCCCGGTGGCGCGGCTGGAAGCCGGGCGGGCCGCCGTGACCGCGGAACTCAGCGACACCCGCTGACCATCGGTGCTCGGGGGCGGCGGCCCGATCAGTTCGCCGTCCCCGGCCCGGTACAGCAGCACCCGGCCATCGTGGGGCACCAGCCACACCTCGGAGCCGGGCTCCGGTTCGGAGCCTTCGGGGACGGTGGCTCCGACGGCGTGCCCGTCGCATTCCACGCTCACCAGCGCGGAACTTCCCAGGTTCTCCACGATCGACACCACGCCACGCAGGCCGCCGTCGGCCGGAGTGACCGACAGCGTGACGTACTCGGGCCGGATCCCGAAGACCACGGCGTCGCCGTCGGCCAGCCGCGACCGGATCTCCGCCGGCACGGCCACCCGTTGCCCCGCGACCTCGATCCGGTCACCGCGTACCGTGCCGGGGATCAGGTTCATCGGGGTGGACCCGATGAAGTTGGCCACGAACAGGTTGGCCGGGCGACCGAACACCTCCCTCGGCGTGCCGAGCTGGCGGATCCGGCCCGCCTCCATCACCGCGATCCGGTCCGCGAGAGCGAGCGCCTCGGCCTGGTCGTGCGTGACGAACACGGTGGTGACGCCGAGTTGGCGTTGCAGCCGTTTCAGGAACGTCCGGGCCTCCAGCCGGAGCCGGGCGTCCAGATTGGACAGCGGTTCATCAAACAGGAACACCTGCGGCCGGCACGCCACCGCACGGGCCAGCGCCACCCGCTGCTGCTGGCCACCAGAGAGGGCTGCGGGGCGGCGGGCCATCAGCCCTTCCAGCCCCAGTTGCCCGCCGACATCGGCCGCGTGTCGTTCCCGCGCGTCCCGTGCCATACCCCGGATCCGCAGCGGGTAGCCGATGTTGTCGATCACGTCCATGTGCGGGAACAGGGCATAGTCCTGGAACACCATCGCCACATCCCGCTTGCCGGGGGACAGGTGGGTGACCCGCCGGCCGCCGATCAGCACGTCACCGCCGGTCGGTCGTTCCAGGCCCGCGATGGTACGAAGCAGCGTGGTCTTGCCGCACCCCGACGGGCCCAGCAGCGCGAAGAACTCGCCGTCCGCGATGTCCAGGTCCAACCCGTCGACGGCCCGCACGCCACCCGGGAATTCCTTGCTCAGCGCCCGCAGCGCGATCCCGGCCATCAGCGCCTGACTCCTGTCACGATTTGATCCCTCCGTGGAACCGGAAGCCGTACCGGCGCCAGACGAACACGTACATCAACACCACCGGTAGCGAGTACAGCAGCGAGAACGTCGACAGCAGCGCCAGGTTCGGCTGCCCGCCCTCGGTATAGAGGGTGCGCACCAGCACCGCGGCCGGCTGCTTGTCCGGGTCACGGAGCAGGATGAACGGGACCAGGAAACTGCCCCATACGTTGACCACGGTCCACACCGCGATTGTCGCCAGGCCGGGACTGATCAGCGGCGCCACCACGTCTTTGAGGGTGCGTAGTGGGGAGGCCCCGAACACCCGCGCCGATTCCTCGTACGAGCGGGGGATCGAGTCCACGAAATCCTTCAGCATGAAGATCGCGGCCGGGAGCAGGCCGCCAGACAGCACCAGCACCACCGCACCCCAGGAGTCGATGCCCACCCGTTCGTCCACCCGGCCGAACTGGGTGACCAACAGGAAGATCGGCACCATCGCCGCAGTGCCGGTCACCACCGAGGACAGCAGCAGCAACAGGTACAGCATGGCGTCCCGGCCCGGAATCCGGACCCGGGACAACGCGTACGAGGCGAGCGCGGCGCCGACGATCACCAACAGCATGGTGGTCACCGCGAGCACCGTGGACGCCACCAGAGAACTGACCGCGTACGGGTTGGCGGTGATCTCCCGGAAGTTGTCCAGAGTGAACGCCGGAACCGTGACGGCATACCTGGGACTGCTGTCGAACGGCGCGGTGAGCAGCCACAGCATCGGCAGCGCGAAGAACATCGCGAGTACGCTGACCACGGCGTAGAACCCGATCCGGGTCGCCACCCGGCGGGCCGCCTCCCAGGCTTCCCGGTCGGCGGGCCGCGGTTGACCATCGCCGGCTTGTGTCATGCCGCCTCCCGTCGCACCCCGCGACGGCGCAGCATCCGCAGGTACAGCAGTGCCAGCGCCAGGTTCACGATCAGCACCAGCAGCGAGATCGCCCCGCTGTAGCCCATGTCACCGGCGACCAGCGCGGTGTTGTAGATGTACGCCGCGACGATCTCCGAGTCCCGACCCGGTCCACCGGCTGTGATCAGGAACGGCGTGAAGTCGTTGAACGTCCACAGCGTGATCAGCAGCGTGTTGGTCAGCACGTGACCCCGGATGTGCGGGAACACCACGTCTCGCAGCGTCTGGCGACCGGACGACCCGGCCAGTCGGGCGGTCTCGAGGTGGGACGGTGGGACGGCGGCGAGCGCCGCGCCGTACAGCAGCATCGAGAACGCGGTGCCCCGCCAGATGTTGAACACCACGATGGACACCATCGGATAGTCGATCAGCCAGGCGAAGCCTTCGGTGCCGAGCAGCGCGTTGACCGTGCCCTCGCCCCGGTCCAGCATCGCGATCCACAGGAACGCCACCACCGAACTCGGCAGGATCCAGGCCAGCAGCACCAGCGTCTCGACGGTACGTCGCAGCCAGCCGACGACACCGCGCAGTGACCACGCCAGGGCGAACCCGAGCGCGTTCTGCCCGATCACCGCTGAGCCGAGCACGAACAGCAGGGTCAGCCACAGTGAGTTGTAGAAGGTGGGGTCGGTGAGCGCCCGGACGTAGTTGTCCAGCCAGATCACGTCGGGGTGGCGGGCTGTGGGTCCGGTCAGTTCGAAGTCGGTCGCGCCGATATAGAGCGTCCACAATGCCGGGAACAGCAAGAACACCCCGATCAGCAGCATCGCCGGGGCGACGAAACCGATCGCGCGGGCCCGGCCCAGGCCGATCACGTCGGCGTCGGCGGACCCGCCCACCACCGGATCTGCCCCGGGAGCGGGATGCGCCGACGGTTCGCCGGGGGCAGCCGGGGCTTCCCGGGTTGCCGGGCCGGCGGCGGTCCCGTCGGGGACCGCCACCGGACCACCGGCATCACCCGGAGGTGACGTTGTCCTTGCCACCGACGATCTTCTCCAGCTTGGCCTGGTAGTCGGCCGCCGCGTCCTCCGGGCTCGTGCCGTCCACCACGGCGAGGGTCGCCTCCTGCAGCACCAGCGACACCTCGGGGTACTCGGCGAGACCGGGCCGGAACGCGGTCAGCGGCAGCACCCGCTCGGACACGAACGTCAGCATCGGGTCGTTGCGCAGGACCTCGGCGTTCACGTCCTGCCGGTGGGTGATCCGCGCACCGCCGCCCAACTGGGCCTTGGTGGCTTCGGCCGAGTTCATGAACTGGAGCAACTCCCACGCCTGCTGCGGGAAGTCGGTCTTCGGGTTGATCACCCGGGCGCCGCCGCCGGACATCGAGACGAAGTCCTGGCCACGGATCCCGCCGCCCGGCTCGCTGGCCGGGATCAGCGCGTACCCGACCTCGGAATCCCGGTTCTTCATCGGTGCGATGCCCTGGGTGGGCTCCACCACGCTGCGCCAGAAGTAGTCACCTTCCAGCAACATCGCGACCTTGCCTTCGGCGAACAACTGGAACGAGCGGTCCCGGCCCTTCGCTTCCTTCTGAAGCACCGGGTCACCGAGCTTCCCGGAGTAGATCTGGTGGTAGAAGCGCAGTACCTGGTGAATCTGGTCGCTGGCTCCCAGCCACTTCCCGTCGGTGTGGACCTGCCCGCCGACCCCGGCGAGCAGCGGCAGGAAGCCCTGCATGGTGGTCGCCTCGCCCATCGCGGTGCCCGCGTTGAGCTGGATCGGGACGACGCCCGGCAGCTTGCGCTTGACGGTCCGCCCGGCGTCGAGGATCTGGTCCCAACTGGTCGGCTGCCAGTCATCCGGCAGGCCCGCCTTCTTGAACACGGACTTGTTGAAGAAGATCACCCGGCCGTCGGTGCCCGCTGGGATCCCGTACCGCTTGTTCTGGTACGAGCCGTTTTGCTGGACGGACTCCGGGATCTGCTCCCAGCCGTCCCAGGCGGCGACCTTGTCCTTGCCGACGATGTCGTCAAGCGGCTTGATGTAGCCGGACTCGGCCAACTCCCCGATCCAGATCCCGTCGACGTCGAGCACATCAGCGCCCTTACCGGACTGCATGTCCAGGCTGATCTTGCTCTTGTAGTTCTCGTCGTCGACCCCGGACGGCTGGAACTTGACCGTCGCCTTGACGCCCTTGCGCTTCTGCGCTTCGACGAACCGGGGGATCACCCAGTCCTCGATCCAGGCGGCGCCCTCGGCGTTCTTGCCGCCCTTGATCGCGTTGCTCGCGATGGTGAGCGTGAACTCCTTGGCGTCTTCGTTCTTACCCGGTTCGGATCCTTGTTCCTGGCCCAGGCAGCCGCTGGTCAGTGCGGCGACCAGGGCGAGACCGGACAGACCGTAGGCGCCGCGTGGCAGTTTCCGTCGCATTGGCCCCTCCGCCGTTGGCGTGACAGGGAACGGACGGCGGCTCGGTCGGGACCGGACACCGTCCGGTGGAGCTTTTGGCGACATTGGCACAGTACGACCGGTGTAGTCCATAGCCGTCTAACTTCGTGATCAGAAAAACATTTTTCATGGCCGGGTGATCGCGGCGGTGAGCCATCGCGGCACGGCCCCCGAAGTCAGCGACCCGGACCGGGGACGTGAATGACCCGGCGTGTGTTCATGACACGCGTCGTTCATGCGACCGATGCGCATCGGTGCGGGAGATACGCTCGGCGGCGATGGACCGCCACGGGTACGACGGGCACGCACGCGCCCGCCAGATCACCGAGCCACCGAAGCCGGTGCCAGAAATCGCCGGCGGGCCGGGCCGTAGCCCGTTCGAACGTGACCGGGCCAGGGTGCTGCACTGCGCCGCGTTCCGTCGGCTCGCCGCCAAGACACAGGTACACACCGCCGGGGAGGACGACTTCCCACGTACCCGGCTCACCCATTCCCTGGAAGTCGCCCAGGTCGCGCGGGAGATGGGCGCCCGGCTCGGATGCGACGCGGACGTCGTGGACACCGCCGGTCTGGCGCACGATCTCGGCCATCCGCCGTTCGGCCACAACGGCGAGGACGTGCTCGACCGGCTCGCCGCCGATTGCGGCGGTTTCGAGGGGAACGCGCAGACACTTCGGGTGCTCACCCGGCTGGAAGCCAAGGTGGACCGGCCGGACGGTGACAGCGCCGGCCTCAACCTCACCCGGGCGATCCTCGACGCCTGCTGCAAGTACCCCTGGCCGCGTCGGGAGGGGCGGCGCAAGTTCGGGGTCTATCCGGACGACGCACCGGTCTTCCACTGGCTGCGAGACAAGGCGCCCTCCGAGGTGCGCTGTATCGAGGCGCAGGTGATGGACTGGGCCGACGACGTCGCGTACTCGGTGCACGACGTCGAGGACGGGGTGTACGCCGGCCACATCCGGCTGACCCGGCTGGACGAGCCGGAGGAACGGGAGGCACTCGCCGACCAGGTGTCCCGGGTGTATTCCGACGAAAACCCCAGCGACCTTCTCGGCCTGCTCGACGAACTGCTCGCCGAACCGCTGCTGTCCCCGGTTCGTGGCTACGACGGCAGCCACCGTGCCCAGGTCGCGTTGAAACACGCCGCGAGCGTCCTGATCGGACGGTTCGTGACCGACGCGGTCAGCGCCACCCGGACCCGGTACGGCCCGGAGCCGTTGACCCGGTACGCCGCCGACCTGGTGGTGTCCCGCGAGACCCGGGCGAAGTGCGCGCTGCTCAAGGGGGTGGCGCTGCGGTACGTGATGCTGCGGCCGGGCGCGGCCGCCCGGTACGCCTACCAGCAGGAGATCCTCTACGAACTGGTGCACCGGCTCACCCTGTCGGCTCCGGAGGCCCTCGACCCGCAGTTCCGTGTCACCTGGCACGCCGCGACCGACGACGCGGCAAGGCTGCGGGTGGTGATCGATCAGGTGGCGAGCCTGACCGACGTGTCCGCATCCGTCTGGCACCGGCGGCTCACTGGTATCACGGGTCAGGATTGAGCGCGCCGGTTGCCGGGTAAAGCCTGGAGACCATGGAGACGTACGTGATCGTCGGGGCGAGCCTGGCAGGGGCGAAGGCCGCCGAGACGCTGCGCGCTGAAGGCTTCGACGGACAGGTGGTCCTGATCGGCGAGGAGGGAGAGCGGCCGTACGAGCGGCCCCCGCTGTCGAAGGGATACCTGCTCGGGTCGGCGGCCCGTGACAGCGCCTACGTCCACGATGAGCGGTGGTATCCGGACCACCAGGTGGATCTACGACTCGCGGTACGCGCAACCATGCTGGACACCGCGACCCGTGAGGTGACCCTCGACGGCGGCGAGAAGCTCGGATACGACAAGCTTCTGCTGGCCACCGGATCCCGGGTGCGGACTCTGGCCGTACCGGGCGGGGACCTGCACGGGGTGCGCTACCTGCGCACCCTGGACGAGTCGGACGCCCTGCGGTCCGCTCTCCGGCCAGCGGCCCAGGTTGTGGTGATCGGGGCCGGATGGATCGGTCTGGAGACCGCCGCTGCCGCCCGGCACCACGGCGCGGGGGTGACCGTCGTGGAACTCGACGAGTTGCCGCTGCGCCGAGTGCTCGGTGACGAGATGGCGCGGATCTTCGCCGGCCTCCACCAAACCCACGGGGTGCGGTTCCGGTTCTCGACCGGTGTCGCCGAGATCGTCGGTGATGCCGGCGGGGTCTCAGCGGTGCGGCTGGATGACGGGTCCGAGTTACCAGCCGACGTCGTGCTGGCCGCTGTGGGGATCCGTCCCGCGACCGAACTCGCCGAAGTGGCGGGACTCGACGTGGACAACGGCGTGGTGACGGACGAACGGATGCGTACCTCCGACCCGGCGGTCTTCGCGTGTGGCGACGTGGCCAGCTCGTACCACCCGCTGATCGGTAAGCGGATGCGGGTGGAGCACTGGGCCAACGCGCTGAACGGCGGCTCGGTGGCGGCACGTTCCATGCTCGGACAGAACGTGGTGTACGACCGCGTCCCGTACTTCTTCACCGACCAGTACGAGCTGGGCATGGAGTACAGCGGCTACGCCGCCCCGGGCGACTACGACCGGGTGGTGTTCCGGGGTGACCCCACCGTGAAGGCTGGTGCCGGGGAGTACATCGCGTTCTGGGTCGCCGGCGGCCGGGTGCTCGCCGGAATGAACGTCAACGTGTGGGACGTCACGGAGCCGATCCAGCAGCTCGTCAGGGCCGGGTGTGCCGGCCGGGCGGTGGATCTGGACCGGCTCGCCGACCCCGACGTACCGCTGGCGGACCTGGTGCGGTGAGGCGGGACCGAACGGGAGCAGGAGGTACCGAAGCGCACCACGGTCCACGCCGCAGCGGTCATGGTGAGCCAGCGACCCCACCCACAGGTGAAAGGGTACGGGCTGGTGCCCGCCGAACCAGATCCGTCGCTACACTCAGTGGTCGTGCAGGCCCCTGGTAACTCCCGAAGAGTATGGCGTCCCCGTGCCGGGACCCGTCCCGCTGAGCAGTGGACCGATCCACAGCCGGACGACGCGTGGACCGGCCAGCGGCCTCCCGCTGTGGTACCAGGCTGGGGAGAGGACGCGCAGCCTCGCAGCCGGCGGGCTGTGCCCGAGGGCCCCCGCACTCCGATGGAACCCGGTGCTCCGGGGTACGGCCAGCCACCGCATCCGGCGGAGGAGCCGACCTGGGCCAGCCGCGCCCTGAATCTCGGTAACCGGCCGGCCACCGTGCCGGGTTGGGAGCATCCGGGGGAGCCCACCTGGGCCGGCGCGGCACCACCGGCTGCCCCGTACGAGCCGGCACCTCACCAGCCCCCCTACGGCACGGCTTCCCACCCGGTGGCACCGCCACCGGCCGGGGTCACGCGTGGCTACCCCACAGGCGGCTACCCGGCCCCCGCCCCCACGACGTTCGCCGAGCCGGAGCGTCCCCGTCGGCCACGGGGCACGTCGTACGGTGCCGAGCCCCGCGCGGGCTATGGCATGGAGCCCGGTGCGGGCTATGGCGCCGAGCCGACGACCGGTGGTGCCCGAACCGCCGTGGCCGAGCGTCCGCCCGGAGCGGAGGAAGAGTCCTGGCGGGACCGGGCCGCGAAGGCGACGACACCCTTCAAACGCCGCAAGGGCGGCGCAGGCAAGCGGACCGGCCGCACCTCGGTGGCCATGCTGCTGCTGGTGTCTCTCACCCTGCTCGCCGGGGGTGGCTTCTGGTACTGGAGCAGCCAGGGCGCCCGTAGCGTCAGCGGTGAGCCGTACTTCGACACACTCAGCGTCTCCGCTCTGATCGACCGGGTCAGCGAGGACGGCTTCGAGTGCATCCCCGGTCGCAGCATCGCCCAGTGCGAGAAGAAGATCCCGGGCGCTGACCTCAGCGTCACGCTGCATTTCGACGGCGAAACCGAGGTCACGAGGATCGAAGCCAGTGGCGGCACCGAGGCGTACTCGGAGGAGGCGGCGGCTGCGGACCAGATGGCCGAGTTCTTCGGGATGGCGGCCGAATTACCGGTGCCGAACGACCCTGGTGCGGCTGAGGAAGCCAAGGCTTGGGTCGCGCAGAACGTCGGCAAGAGTGGCGCGGAAGCCTTCGGCGGGATCCAGTACGAGTCCTCCGGTGACCAACAGCTGTTGACCATGCGGCCAGTGGAGTAGGGCACAGCCGCTGTTCAGCGTCGTCTCCGGCCAGCCTGGCCACATCGCGGCCACCGCCGGGGAAGAATGTGTCGGAGTCCCCGCCGCGGAATTGCCGGGCATGGCGGAACGTCCTGCGGTGGGTGGCCGGGCGTGATGCCGTGAGGTGGCAACGCCAGCGAGAAACGCCAGCGAGAGAGGTGGCGCCACGATGGCTGGTCGAATTCAGGACCAGGACGTATCGCTGGTCCGGGAACGGACCGCCATCGCGGAGGTGATCGGCGACTACATCACGCTCAAGCCGGCCGGGACCAACAATCTGCGGGGGCTGTGCCCGTTCCACGACGAGAAGACCCCCAGTTTCAACGTCAGTACCGCACGCAACGTGTTCTACTGCCACGGCTGCGGGACCGGCGGCGACGCGATCAGTTTCGTGATGCAGATCGAGCATTTCAGCTTCACGGAGGCGATCGAGAAGCTCGCCGCCAAGGCGGGGATCACGCTGCGGTACCTGGATGGTCCGTCCGGTGGCGGCAGGGACCGCAAGCCGGGTCTGCGGCAGCGGCTGTTCGCCGCGCACCGCGACGCCGCCGCGTACTACATGGATCAGCTGACCCGACCGGATGCCCGGATCGCCCGGGAGTTCCTGCACCGCCGGGGCTTCGACCGGGCCGCCGCCGAGACATACCAGTGCGGCTTCGCTTCCGAGTCCTGGGACGGGCTGACCAGGCACCTGCGCTCCAAGGGTTACACCGCCGAGGAGCTGATCACCGGAGGGCTCGCCAAGCGGGCCCGGTCGGGAAGCCTGATCGACCGGTTCCGACGGCGGCTGGTGTGGCCGATCCAGGAACTGGGCGGCGAGGTGATCGGGTTCGGGGCCCGCAAGCTGTTCGAGGACGACGACGGCCCGAAGTACCTCAACACCCCGGAGTCGCCGATCTACAAGAAGTCCACAGTGCTGTACGGCATCGAACGCGCCAAGCGCGACATCGCCAAGCAGGGGCGGGCCGTGGTGGTGGAGGGCTACACCGACGTGATGGCCTGCCACCTGGCCGGGGTCCCGACGGCGGTAGCCAGCTGTGGTACGTCGTTCGGAGCCGAACACATCGGGGTGCTGCGCCGACTGCTGATGGACACCGACGAGTTCGCGGGCGAGATCATTTTCACGTTCGACGGGGATGCCGCGGGACAGAAGGCGGCCCTGCGGGCGTTCGAGGACGACCAGCGGTTCGTAGCCCAGACCTTCATCGCGGTGAGTCCGGACAACATGGACCCCTGCGACCTGCGGATCGCCAAAGGTGATGCGGCGGTACGCGACCTGGTGGCCCTCCGGGAGCGTCTGATTGATTTCGTGCTCCGCAGCGACCTGGCCCGCTACGACCTGGACAGTCCGGAAGGTCGGGTCGCGGCACTGCGGGTGACCGCGCCAAAGGTGGCTCAGATCAAGGACAAATCGCTTCGGCCAGAGTATGCCCGCAAGCTCGCTGGTCATCTCGGCATGGAGATTGAGCCGGTGTCCCGCGCGGTGGCCGCCGCCCAGGCACGGCAGCAGGGACGAGGAGCCGAGTCGGCCCGCTCGGCCGCTCCTGCCGCGCCCGCGCCGAACAGCCCGCAGGGCATCGTGGAGCGGGAAGCCCTGAAGATCGCGATCCAGATGCCGGTGCTGGCCGGGCCGTTGTTCGACGCGATCGACGACACGCCGTACCGGCATCCGGTGCATGCCGCGGTGCGTCGCGCCATCGCCGCGGTCGGGGGAGTGGCGTCCGGGGCCGCCGGAGCGGACTGGGTGGAGCGGGTACGCGAGGCATCCGACGACCTGGCCGCCAAGGCGCTGGTCGGGGAGCTGTCGGTGGAGCC
>DASUSI010000089.1:0-47690 GCA_036375165.1 Micromonosporaceae bacterium
CTGGACAAGGCACGGCGACTCGTGCGGTTCACGCCGGTGCTGCCGCAGACGCTCGGGCAGCCGGACGGCGTGGCGGTCTCCGCGGACCGCCGGGGTGCTGTCGATGACCTGGCACACCGCCACCGGTGTGCCGCGAGTCGACGAGTTTGACGGGCAGATCGAACCGGCTTTCCTCAAGTCCGCGCCCAGGGTCGAGTACGTCACCGTGGGCACCGGGCCGGCGCTGTGGTTCCCAAGCCCGCACCACGTGGTGGTGCTGGCACCCGACGGCCGGACGCACGCCATCGCAGAGTCAGCGACCCGGATTCGTTAGTACACCATGACGCGTGGCGCGTGAAGAGCGCTCTTGCGAGAGGACAATCAGAAACCTCGGTACACCTCACGGCGATGGCCGATCCGAACCACGAGTACGAGTACTCGTTCGTCGTGGATTTCATAGATGATCCGGTAGTCCCCGGTCCGCACCCGGTAAGTTCTGTGGGGTTGGCCGACCATCGGTGTGGCTGCCGGCGGCCGGGGGTTGTTTCTCAGCAGTTCGATCGCGGCCTTGATGCGAAGTTGGGCAGGCCTTTCGAGTTTGCGTAGCTCCCGCTCTGCCTTCGGGGTCAACTCGATCGTGAAGTTCACAGCCCGAGATCTCGCTTGACCTCATCCCACGGCACCGGCTCGGCGCCGTCCGCCAACTCGGCACGTGCGGTGCTGGCCTCTGCCGCGTCGATCGCATCCTCTGCGAGTTCGACCAGACGATCCAGCGTCTGCGCGTCGATCACGGCGGCGACCCTGCGGCCACGCCGGGTCAGGTACACCGGTTCCCTGGTGTAGACCGCACGGTTGACCAGATCGCCGAGCCGGTCGCGCGCATCGCTCATGGAGACGGTCTCGCTGTCGGACGGAGGCGAGGTGGCGGGCCGACCTGCGACTCGCGCCCCCGCAGCATCTTTGCGGAGTCGGCGAGCGACGGCCCTCCGTCTGGTTTTGGCAGCTGCCCGCACCGAGGCCCTTGGAGCATCCGTCATCACCCCCGAACTGTACATCTCGGGGGGTTTCGGAGCGGCATCCCTGGCCTTTTCAGCTTGGTGGGGTTCGGGTTGTGCAACGTCCATCTCATCCGTGATCGGATAGCCGAGGAGGTTACGGTGGCCACCGAACTGCGCAGCGTCGGCGACGCGGATTCGTTGGGAGCGGGTATGGGCAGGGCGGTCCGGTGGTTCGGCGTACTGGTCAGCATGATCGTGCTCACGGCGGGCTGTCAGTCTGGATCCAACCCGCGTGGGCCGGTGCTGCCGGTACGTGGTGAGGCCGCGACGGGTCTTGAGGTGCCGTGGGGGCTGGCGTTCCTTCCGGACGGCGGTGCCCTGGTCGCGGAGCGGGACACCGCCCGGATCCTGCTGGTACGCAGGTCCGGTAAGCCTCGGGAAGTGGGCCAGGTGTCGGGTGTGGAAGCCGGGGGCGAGGGCGGCCTGCTCGGCCTCGCCGTCTCGCCTGACTTCGAGCGGGACCGGCTCGTCTACGCCTATTACACGACCGCGCGGGACAACCGGATCGTCCGGATGAGGTACCAGAATGGCAGGCTCGGCGCGCCCGAGCCGATCCTCACCGGCATCCCCGCCGGTAGCCGGCACAACGGCGGCCGGATCCTGTTCGGCCCCGACGGCTGCCTGTACGCCGCCACCGGCGAAACCGGCCAGCAGGAACTAGCCCAGGAGCGCGACTCGCTCGGTGGCAAGATCCTGCGGATGACCCGGGACGGCGATCCGGCGCCGGGCAACCCGTACCAGGGTTCGGTGGTCTACAGCTACGGACACCGAAACGTGGAAGGGCTCGGGTTCGACTCCCGGGGCCGACTGTGGGCGTCGGAGTTCGGGGAGAACACCTGGGACGAACTCAACCTGATCCGTCCCGGACAGAACTACGGCTGGCCGGAGGTGGAAGGCGAAGCCGACGACGACCGGTACGTCAACCCGGTCGCTGTCTGGCGGACCGACGAGGCGTCACCGGCCGGGATCGCGATCGTCGATGACGTGATCTGGGTGGCGGCGCTGCGTGGCCAGCGACTGTGGCGGGTCCCGATCCGGGGCGACGGCGTCGGCAAACCCGTCGGGTACTTCATCGAGAGGTACGGGCGGCTGCGCACTGTCGCCGCCGCGTCGGACGGCACCCTGTGGCTGACCACCAGCAACCATGACGGGCGTGGTGACCCCCGTGACGGCGACGACCGCATCCTCCGAGTGGTTGTCTCGTGACAGCGTTGATCGCTGCACGACCACCTGGCATTTGTGCAGCGGGTGCCGCCGAGACATATTGGCCCGTATGAACATTTGTACGGATGCGGCGGACGCGGAGCAGTGGTAGCCGGCCAGCGTCCGGTCCAATCCGGACGTGGGTCGCGTCAGGGCCGGGTGACTCGCTGAGATAGGCAGCGTCGAATCCGCTCTCTGCCGCACCCCCGGATTGTGACCTGAGCCCGGCCGAACCCGGGGTGGATCTGATCGTCAGGACTCCTCTGCGGTGCTGGACAGCGGCGCGATCGTCGCCACCATCTCGGAATGTTCGATCACTTCTGTGTTCACATGCGGCTCATCGACCCAGAGAGCGCGCAACTGGTTCTGGAGGAAGTTCGAGAGGCGGCCCCGGTACTCCCGGTCGAACTCCTCCAATTTCTCGATCTGCCGTTGCAGCCCTTCCCGCCGGGCGGCCAGACTCCCCACTACGTCGTCATAGCGCTGTTGGGCCCGTTGCAGGAGGTCATCAGCGTTCGCGCGTGCGTCTCGGTCCATGTCGGCCGCCCGGTCCCGGGCATCAGCCAGAATGTCCTCGGCCCGCTGCTGAAGCTCGTCCGCGTGAGCCTGGGCGTCCTGGGCGATCTGCCCAGCCTTGGCGTGCGCCTCGGCGAGTGCCTTGTCGGCTTCCTGGTGTACGGCGTGGGCGCGTGCCTGAGCCTCTCGGATGATCTGCTCTGCCGCCGCACGCGCGTCCGCGTGAATCGTCTCGGCGGTACGCCGGGCACTCGCGACATGCTCCTCAGCCGTCCGCTGGGCCAGACTGAGCATGTGGACCGCCTGGTGCTCAGGCGGTTCAGGACGGGGGCCTCCTTGCCCTTGTCCTGGTCCTTGTCCTGGTCCCATGGCCTCATTTCCCGGAGGAGGACCGCCGAGCAGTCCTTTGACACGAACCTTCATCCCGTTATCGGACACCAGTAACCTCCGGATCTTGACCTATATGCTGCTCCTTGCGTCACTTCCGCCGCCTGACGAAGCGTTCGGGGCTGTGGAAGTGTCACACCAGCGGTGACCGTCACGCTCGTACGACGACCGCTACCTGCTCAATCGCCCCGCATGCTTCCGCATCGGCGGCCCCATGTCGAGCCCCGTCCGAGCGTGGCGGATATGGCGGTCGGCGAGAAGCAGCCCTGCGTGGCTGGAAACCCGCTGGAAACCCGCTGGAAACCCCGGAGTGCCACTTGGCCGTTCAGCGGCGATTGGATAATTCGGATATGAGGGTCGGACCTATCGAGCCGGACGCAATCCGGGCCACGCTCCGGCCCCACGGCGAGTCGATCATGCTGCCGGCTGCCGCGTACCGGGATTCCGATGTGTACGCCTGGGAGCGTCGTCACCTTTTCGCCGCCGGTTGGACCTGTCTGGGTCGCGCGGACGAACTGCTGCCCGCCGGGGTCACCCACCGTGGCGTCGAGGTCGGCGACGTGGGAGTCCTGCTCACCATGATCGACGGCCGACCCCGCGGGTACGCGAATGTGTGCCGCCACCGGGGCCACGAACTGCTGCCGGTCGGCGGCACCGCCGGACACCGCGCGGTGGTGTGCCCGTACCACGGCTGGGCGTACGGGTTGGACGGTGTGCTGCGGACGACGCCCGGGATGGACGGGGTGGCCGACGGTCTCGACCTGGTGGAATTGCCGCTCCAGACCTGGCACGGCTGGGTGTTCGTCAACGCGACCGGGACCGCGCCCGCGTTCGAGCGGTACCTGGGTGCGATGGCGGAGTTGGTCGCGCCGTACCGCCCGGAGCGGTTGGTGGTGGCGGCGCGGCACACGTACGACGTGGCGGCGAACTGGAAGATCCTGGTGGAGAACTACCACGAGTGCTACCACTGCCCGCTGATCCATCCCGAACTGTGCCGGGTCTCGCCACCCTCCTCAGGGACCAACTGGGACCTACCCGGTGCGTGGGTCGGCGGCGAGATGGAATTGCGGGAGCACGCGGAGACGATGTCGCTGGACGGTCGGTCGCGGGGGCGTCCGCTGCCTGGCGTCGACCCGGGTACGGTCCGCTACCTCGGCCTGTTTCCCAACCTGCTGATCTCCGCGCACCCGGACTACGTGCTGACGCACCGGCTGACGCCGACGGGTCCGGAGGGTACCCGGGTGGAGTGTCAGTGGCTGTTCCCGCCAGGTGTCGAGGACCCGTCGTACGCGGTCGACTTCTGGGATCTCACCAACCGGCAGGACTGGGCTGCCTGCGAGTCGGTGCAGCGTGGCATGGCCAACCCGCACTTCCGGCCCGGTCCGCTCGCTGCCAAAGAGGACGCGGTCTACCAGTGGGTCACCCTGATCGCCCGGTTCTACGCCGACCCAGCAGCAGGGCTGGCGGCAGCGATCGACGACTGAGGAGCTTGTGCTCGTCCACGGCCGGTCCGCATCAGGTAGGCCGGCCCTACAACGGTTATGCGGTGCCCCGGTATGGTCGGCCGGTGCTATCTCGCTTGCAACAGCGCCTATGCGACGAATTCGTCGCATGGGCGTCCACAGAAGGCATCGTGTCGGACGGTGAGGCCGGCCAGCAGTGGCGGGACCGGATCACGGTTCTGCTGCAGGGCCGCACGGACTACCTCAACCGACCCGACCCGACCCGTTGGCGCAGCGGTGACGTCCACGAGCTGTTCATGACCTACGTAGTGCCCCGACAGGTTGACGCCTGGGGTCTCGCCGAACACGGACTGGACACGATCCGTGGCTTCCTGCGCTTCCTCGACGCCACCGACCGGCTGCACCCTGCCAGCACCCGGGTACCGACCCTGCTCAAGGAGCTGGACCGGCTCGCCCCGAAGTACCCGGCCGCGATGGCCGACACCAGCCGGTGGCAGCTGGCCAAACGCGTCTTCACCGCGATCCTGGCTCATGGGATCGCCTTGGACGCCGCCCCTGGTGTGCTCGACGCCTGGGCGGAGTGGTTCAGCGCCCGTGACCCGGAAGACCGCCGCGCAGTGCTCGGTGAGTTGATGGATCAACGTCCCGGCTACGCCACCGGGCGGATGCTCATCCACGACGGGCAGGTCGAGATCATCGCGCCCGGTGCGCCGGCCGCGAAGCATCTAGTCTGGCCTGATTCGCCCTGCGACTGTGGCTGCGAGCAGCAAGCGCAGTTCCCGCCCGTCTCGCTACCCGACCCAGCTACCCTCGCCAAACTGGTGACCACCGACGGCGCCGACTTTCTACGTCTGCTCGCCGGGTTGGCCGCTTGGGCCGGTGACGGGGGCAAGACCGTTGACAACCGCGGCGAACTACGCAAGGCCGACCGGCCAGCTGTGCTCACTGCCCTCGGCCTGCCCAGCAACATGGATCAACTAGGTGGGACATCCTCCCTGACCCGACTGTGGCGGTTGGCAATCGAGTTCGATGTCATCCGGCTGCGCCGTACCCAAATCGTCTCCGGCCCCGGCGCGAGACTCGTCGCGGATGTGCTGGCCGGCGATACCGCCCCAGAGCGGGCCCTCGACCTGTGGTCCGACATCGCCGACACACTCATCCAGCCGCCGGGCCCTCCAAACCCGTCGAAGGACGACAAGCACATGCACGACTGGTTGCGACCGTGGACGCCTCGGTTCCTCGGCATTCTCTATGCCGACACCGGAGCCGGCGAACCCGCCAGACTTGACACCGTCGCCGAAAAGCTGCTCGACAAGTACGCCGTCAAGCTGCCGCCCAGCGATCCCGATGTGTTCGCCGCCCTCGCCGCCGCCCTGGTACGCAATACCCTCGCTGCCCTTGCCGGCCATGGTGCCGTCACCATCACTGCTACCGGCGACGACGTTGTCACCCAGCAAGCCGCCGCGTTTGCCGCGCTCGGCATGGCGACGTGGGCCTTGCATGCGGAGCCCGGCATCGCCGTAGACCTCACCGACCTCGGCCGCTACCTGGTGCGCCAACGACTCCTCGCCGAGAACGCCCACGCGCCACTGGCTGACTGACCACCACATCGGTCCTCACGGATCATCGTGTGTTGTTGGTCAGGTCGATCCACATTGTCCTGATTCCGACGCCCCATGATGTGACTGGGCCGATCGAGTGCATTCGCGTTCTCCGGCTCGACCAGGACTCGAAGCAGTGGCGCGTCGTCATCGGGCATACGGTGACCGAGTCGGTTGCGTCGAACCTGTTGTCCTGGACGATCACGAGGTTGTGGGTTTTGAGTCGGTAGCTGTCGCCTTTGAGTGCGATGACGTCGGCGTGGTGGACGAGGCATGCCCTCCGATTCCGGGCCGCCAGGAAGCATGACGACATCGCGACACTAGGGGCGGGTCGACAGACCCGCCCCTAGCTGTGTCTCGTGAGGTCTATGAGACCTGGAGCGACACGTCGTCGACCACAAAGCTCGTGGCCAGTGACGAGTCTTCGGTTCCGGTGAACTTCAGAGTGACGGTCTGTCCGGCGAAGTTACTGACGTTGAACGTTCTCACCGCGTAGGCCGTGTTCTCGTTCAGGTTGGACCAGGTTCCCAAGGTCGTGGTGCCGAGCTGGACCGTGAACCGGTCGTACGCGATCGTGGTCGTCGTCTCCGACGAGTTGATCCGCAGGTAGAAGGTCAACGTGTACGTGCTGCACCCGGCGGGGATCGTCACCGACTGCGATGCGGTGTCGGTGTGCGTGGTGCCGTACCCGTCGAACCATGCCTTCCACGAGCCGGTACGGGCCGGATAGGGGCTGGTGGAGTTGTCGATCACGCCAGCCGTGGTGGTCCACGGGGCGGTGCCGCTCTCGAAGCCGCCGTTGCCGACCTTGTTGCCGGGGCTGCCGCAACCGCCCGTACCGGTCACGGTCAGCGTGTACTGCGTGGTGTGGCTGGCGCTGGTGCCAGTGCCGGTGATCGTGATCGGGTACGTGCCCGGCGTTGTCGACGATCCCACGCTGACGGTCATCGTGGACGATCCGCCGGAGGTCACCGAGGTCGGGTTGAAGCTCACGGTCGTGCCGGCGGGCTGACCGGACGCGGACAGGCTGACCGTCTGCGCGGAGCCGCTGGTGGTCGTGGTGGACACGGTGGCGGAGAGGGAGCCACCCGGTGCGGTGGACCCGGACGTCGGGCTGACACCCATCGAGAAGTCATTGCCCGGGGTGCCGGTGCAGGTCGGGTCGGCGGTCTGCGCGGGGACGCTGACCGCGTTCCACGCCGCCTTGGTCTTGTTGAACAGGGCGCAGCTGGCGTCCAGGTTCTTCGCCGACTGGAGCGTGATGGTGCGGAACTTGAGGTACGACATACCGCTGGTCTTGAGTAGCATGCCGCCGTAGAAGATCTTGCCGGCGGTCTGGATCCCGATACCGGTCAGGGTGCTGCCGTTGCAGGTGGGGCTGGCCGGCTTGCCAGCCGGGTTGGAACCTTCGGCGAGCAGGTAGAACCAGTGGTTGCCCGGTCCGGCGGCGGCGTGGGTCTCGGTGTTGGGGATCGAGGTGGACCAGCAGTTCGGGTCGCCGAGCGCGGCCGGGTTGTACATGTTGCGGATCGGCCCCTGGCCGACCAGGTTCACGGTCTCGCCGACCAGGTAGTCCGGAGTGTCGTACGGGGACGGCTCGTTGGTGTACGCCTCGGTCAGCGCGCCGAACACGTCCGAGATGAACTCACCGAGTTGGCTGCCGGAAGCGCCGCTCGGGGTGAACTGGTCGATGCCGTGGCCGTACTCGTGCCCGACCACGTCCATCGATCCGATCCACTTGTTCACGGTGTTCTTGCCGATGGTGATGCTCGATCCGTTCCAGTAGGCGTTCTGCTGGTTCAGCCCGACCCGGGTCGGCCAGCTTCCACCGCTGCCGTTGTGCCCGTTGCGGCCCAGCCAGGAGCTGAGCATGTTCCATTCCTTCTGCGCGGCCCACATCGAGTCGACGCAGCCGGTTTCCTTGCTGGTGGCACTGCCGGTGCCCCAGGCGTCATCCGGTCCGGAGAACACCGCGCCGGTGCTGTAGTCCGAGCACGCCAGGCCCGGCCGGCTGGGGTCACGCAGGTAGTAGGTGCCGCTGGAGAGCTGGGTGTTGATGCTCAGCGGGTTCGGGCCGTTCCATTCGCTGTTCCCGGTGCCGGAGTGCACGTCGTCTTTGGTGGCGAGCACCTTGCCGGTGCTGGCGTCGACGTACACGTGCAGGTGGCTGGGAGCCTTGTCCCGGGTGCCGGTCAGCACGGTCTCCCACGCCAGACGGGGCACATCACGCGTGATGTGCACGACCAGGCGGTGTGAGTCCACCGCGTCCACTGTGGTGAGCTGCCCACGGGACGTGGCCTCGGCCGTGTCCGAGCTGATCCGCGGGGTCGTGGCGACGGCGATGCGTGCGGAGGTCGCCGCCTGGATCGTGCGGATCCGGCCCTGGCCGTCGGCCAGCACCACGGCGTCGCCGCCCACCACGGGCAGGCCACGGTAGGTGCGCTGGTACGCGACGGAGTACAGGCCGTTGACCCACGGCGTGACCATGTCACGCTGGTACTTCTCGTATGGGCCTTTGGCCAGGGCGTCCAGGCCACTGGCGGCGGCCTGGTCGGCGGCGGCCACGGCACGTGCCTGTGGGTCAGGGGTGCTGGGCGTGGCTGCGGCCTGTGTGCCGAGCCCTACCAGCGTCGTTCCGATCAGGACGACCAGGGTTGCCCCGGTCGCCAACGTACTGCGTTTCATCCTTGCCTCCCCAGGTCATGGACAGTCGCCTATGGCGAACGGCACAACATTCGCATTAGGCGTAGCCGGGAGTCAATGCCGCGTTGCGGGCGGGCCGATCCCGTCGCCGACGGCGGACACGGCGGTGGGGTGGGCCGACGGCCCACCCCACCGTTGCTCCTCCCCAGGAGAGACTGTGTCGCTGGAGCTACGCGACCTGCAGTGACACGTCGTCGACGACGAAGCTGGTCTGCAGCGACGCGTCTTCGGCGCCGGTGAACTTGAGGGTGAGGGTCTGCCCGGCGTACGAGCTGACGTTGAAGCTCTTCAGGACATAGCCGGTGGTTTCGTTCAGGTTCGAGTACGTCCCGAGTGTGCTGGTGCCGAGTTGGACGGTGAACCTGTCGTAGGCGATCGTGGTTGTGGTTTCGGAAGAGTCGATCCGGATGTAGAAGGCCAGTGTGTAACTGGAGCACCCGGACGGGATCGTCACCGACTGCGACGCGGTGTCGGTGTGGGTCGAGCCGTACCCGGCGAGCCATGCCTTGTACGAGCCGGTGCGGGCAGGGTAGGTGCTCGAGCTTGAGATGACGCCGGCCGTGGTGGTCCACGGGGCGGTGCCGCTCTCGAAGCCGCCATTACCGACCTTGTTGCCGGGGCTGGAGCAGTTGCCGGTGCCGGAAACGGTCAGGCTGAACGTGGTGCTGTGGCTGACCGAACCGGTGCCGGTGACCGTGATGGTGTACGTGCCCGGCGCGGCCGACGATCCCACGTTCACCGTCATGGTGGACGATCCACCGGAAGTCACCGAGGTCGGGCTGAAGCTCACGCTCACTCCGCTGGGTGCCCCGGACGCGGACAGGCTCACCGTCTGCGCCGAACCACTGGTGGTCGCGGTGTTCACAGTCGCGGTTGTCGAGCTACCCGGTGCGACGGTCCCGGAGGTCGGGTTGACCCCGATCGAGAAGTCGTTGCCCGGAGTGCTGCCACCCACGGCCAGGTTCCAGATCGCGTACGCGACGCCGTCCGCGCTGCGGTTCAGGTGCGTGGCGCTGATGTTGCTGGTGGTGTCGCAGGAGCGGTGGTAGCACGGGTCGTACGCGGACCCCGCCGTGCCACCCCACTTGCTCGCCTGGGCCGACGTCTTCGTGGCACTGGCCCCGGAGGCGTAGCCGGAGGTGGGGATTCCCGCCGCCGCGAATGAGGCGTCATCGGAGCGGCCGGCCCCCTCGGTGTTCTCCTCGGGTTGCAGGTTCAGCGAATCCCAGTACGCCTTGAGCGGGGCTGCCGTCGTGGACGTGATCCGGTTGATGAAGTAGCCGCCGTTGGTGGAGGCGACCATGTCGAAGTTGTAGTAGCCCTTGATATATCCCCGCTGCGTCGAGGTCAGGTTGTTGACGTAGTACTCGGAGCCGTTGAGACCCTGCTCCTCATCGGTCCACCAGGCGAATCGGACGTGCTTGGTCATCGTCGGGTTCCGTTGTGCCAGCACCAGAGCCATCTCGAGCTGGCCGCGGGGGGACCGCCCGGCGGCGTTGAGGTCCCGTGCCCACCGCACGACCAGCCGCAGCGCCTGCTCCACCGGTCCCAGCACGGTGGTCGACAGGTACTGCAGGGTGGTCTCGGTGTAGCAGGCCAGCATCGCGGTCAGTCCATGCACGATGTCCGGGTCGATGCCGGTCGGGGGCCCGTCGCGGAGCTGAAGTAGTCCCTTGAATGCCGTACCGGGCGGTGGTACCGAGCAGCCGGCTGTGCCGTGCAACGGGCAGGCCAGGCCCCGGTCCGGTAACCACGTCGGCCAGGTGTGGAGGTCCAGCAGCGGGTGCGCCTCAGTCCCGCCGGCACCCGGGATAGCGGAGAACAGGCTGGGGTCCACATGGGGTGGCCCGCCAGCCGCGGACATCGGTGACGTCGCGAGTTCTGCCAGCTCGCCGTCGGCTCCGAGCAGGTCGTCCAGTCGTCGGACCAGCGGCGGCGGCGGTTCCCGTAGGCCACTTTCCAGTTTGCTGATCAGCGTGTGGTGGTACCCGACCCGGTGGCCGAGTTGTGCCTGAGTGAGGCCGGCCCGCCGCCGCCACACCCGCAGACGCTGGCCGAACGCCACTTCCCGGGCGTCGGTCCCGGCGGTGTTCATAGGTCCTCCCGGTCAGGTCCGTACCGGCCTTACGGTGGCGGATCAGCCGGAATCCTGGGCTGAGTGGTGGTGGATTCTCACAACCGGTGTACACCTGGAGCCGGCCCGATCACGACGCCGGGGCCCCTGTATCCGACCCTCGATGTCACCCGTATGGGGTAACCCCTCGGTGTGAAATCTCCGACGCACCCTCCCTGATACCCGATGTTCCGGTCAGAGGGATACCGCCAGTCGGTTCGCAAAAGTAGCGTTTTTTAAACCGAGATAACCGGAACTTCAGCCTTTTCCGGTTTAGTGCTGACAGCGGCCGATCATGCCGTCGCCGGGTGCTCGTGAGTGGAGGTTCCGATGCGCGTACCCCCGAAACTTCTGGTCGTGGCCGGCGCGGCCCTGCTGGGCCTGCTGACAGTCACCCCGCCCGCCGCCGCGGCTTCCCCCGACGTGGTGATCGCGGAAGTGTACGGGGGCGGCGGCAACACCGGAGCGCCCTACGCCAACGACTTCGTGGAGCTGTACAACCGAGGTACCAGCCCGGTGAGCGTCTCCGGCTGGTCGGTGCAGTACGGCTCCGCCGCCGGCACCACCTGGCTGGTCACCGCGCTCGGCGGCTCCGTGCAGCCGGGCCGGCGGTACCTGATCAGGCTCGCCGCCGGTGCCAGCGGTGGCACGGCGCTGCCCACCCCGGACGCGACCGGCACCACCAACCTGGCGGCCACCTCGGGCAAGGTCGCCCTGGTCACCAGCACCACCGCGCTGGGCTGTGGCAGCAACTGCGACCGGGCGGCCGGGGTACGCGACTTCGTCGGCTACGGCAGCGCGAACGACTACGAGGCCGCCCCCGCACCGGGTGGGTCGAACACGTCGTCCGTCGCCCGTACCAATCCGACCACCGACTCCGACAACAATTCGGCTGACTTCGCAGCAGGGGCGCCCACTCCGCAGAACTCCTCGGACGGCGGCGGTGGTGGCGGCGGCGATCCCTGCGCCTCGACCCCCCGGATTCGGGACGTGCAGGGCGCGGCGCACCTGTCGCCCAGGACCGGCCAGCGGCCGACCGGGATACGCGGCGTGGTGACCGCCACCAGGTCGAACGGCTTCTATTTCCAGGACCCGTGCCCGGACACCGACCCGGCGACCTCCGAGGGCCTGTTCGTGTTCACCTCCACGGCCCCGGGTGTCACGGTGGGTGACGACGTGGCGGTGACCGGCACCGTGGCCGAGTTCCGGCCCGGCGGTGCCGCCAGCACCAACCTCACCACCACCGAACTCACCTCGCCGGCCGTGACCAGGCTCGGCAGCCGGGCGCTGCCAGCGGCCATGGTGATCGGTTCCGGTGGCCGGGTACCGCCGACCACGGTGATCGAGGACGACGCCACCGGCGACGTGGAGACCTCCGGGACGTTCCAGCCGGCCACCGACGGGCTGGACTTCTACGAATCCATGGAAGGCATGCGGGTCCAGGTGAACAACCCGGTGGCGGTCGGCCCTTCCAACACGTTCGGTGAGATTCCGGTACTGGCGGACAACGGCTCAGGAGCCGGAGTGCGCACCACACGTGGCGGGATCGTGCTGCGCCAGTTCGACGGCAACCCGGAGCGGATCCACCTGGACGACGCGGTGCTCGCCGGGTCCACGCCGTCCGGGGTCAACGTCGGCGACCACTTCTCCACCGCTGCTCTGGGCGTGCTGGACTACTCGTTCGGCAATATCAAGCTGGAGTTGACCGCGCCACTCAGTCGGGTGGCGGGCTCGCTGGCCCGCGAGACCACCGCCGCGCCGGGCTCCGGGCAGATCTCGGTCGCCACGTTCAACGTGGAGAACCTCGACCCCAAGGACCCGCAGACAAAGTTCAACGGCCTCGCTGCGACGATCGTGAACAACCTGCGTTCGCCGTCGATCATCGCGGTGGAAGAGGTGCAGGACAACGACGGCGCGACCAACACCACGACGGTGAGCGCGTCGCAGACCTGGACCAAACTGATCAACGCGATTTCGGCGGCCGGCGGTCCCGGGTACGGCTACCGGCAGATCGACCCGGTCGATGATGCCGACGGTGGCGAGCCCGGTGGCAACATCCGGGTGGGTTTCCTGTTCCGTACCGGCATCGGACTGGAGTTCGTGAGCGGTACGCCGGGCGGCTCCACCACGGCGGTCAGCGTGCTGTCCACCGGAAACCCGTCCGACCCGGTGGCGCTCAGCCACAACCCGGGGCGGATCGCCCCGACCAACTCGGCGTTCAACGCCAGCCGAAAGCCACTCGCGGGACATTTCCGGTACGGCGGGAAGTCGCTGTTCGTGATCGCCAACCACTGGAACTCGAAAGGTGGCGACGACCCGCTCTGTGGCCGCTACCAGCCGCCGACCAGGTCCAGTGAAACTCAGCGTGGCCAGCAGGCGAGCCTGGTCGCCGGGTTCGTCCAGCAGGTCCTGACGATCGACCCCGCCGCCCGGGTCGTGATCGCCGGTGACCTCAACGACTTCGAGTACTCCAGCGCGGTGGGCACCCTGATCAACGCCGGGCTCACCGACCTGCCGGCGACGCTTCCGGACGCGGAACGGTACACCTACGTCTACCAGGGGAACTCGCAGGTGCTGGACCACATCCTGCTCTCGTCGTCGCTCGCCGCGACCTCGTACGGGTACGACATCGTGCACGTGAACGCCGAGTTCGCGAGCCCACTGTCCGATCACGACCCGCAACTGGTACGGCTGTCGCTTCCGTGACGTGACCGGGTGCCCCTGGCGGTCCGGCCGCCGGGGGCACCCGCAAGATTTCCCGTTGTGGCCGCTTCACGGAGAAAATTCTTCACAGCTTTGTAACGACCGAAAGTCGAGCCTGGTCCGTGCGGTGTGGCCTACCGATGCTGAACGCACGGCATCCAGGGCTGCACCGGTGCCGTCGCCATTCGCGCTTGCGCTGTCCGCCGCAAGCTTCTCGGGGGCGCGTGGACAGAGGGGAGGGGGCTTTCAGCAATCACCGTCGGCGTTCCTTGAGAAGAGGTATGTATGCGTTCTGCGCGATTCGCAATACTCGCCAGCCTCGTCGCGGTACTACTGAGCGCGACCGGAGGTGTCGTCTACGCGGACCCGGGGCACGACGACGACGCTGGTCACAGCGGCCCGCCCGAACTACCGCCGTTCGACGGACCGTCATCGCACAACATGACGTTGGTCGGCAACTCCGACAAGGACGGCGCCACCAACTCCGACATCGCCTTCTGGGGCAATCTCGCTTTCTCCGGCAACTACAACGGGTTCCGGGTGCTGGACGTCTCCGATCCGACGAATCCTCAGGTGCTGTCCGACTATTACTGCCGGGGCCCGCAGAGCGACGTGTCCGTGTACCAGGCCGCCGGCCGGCTGCTGTTGTTCCTGAGCGTCGACCGGCCGCAGAACCAGGAGTCGTGTGACGGCACGCAGGCGGGTTCCAGCCGGGACACACCCCTGATCAATGACCCCCAGGGTGGCGTCCGGGCGGAATTCGGATTCGAAGGAATCCGGATCTTCGACGTCACGGATCCTCGGCGTCCGGTGTTCCTCGACGGCGTGCCCACCCCGTGTGGTTCGCACACCCACACTCTGGTGCCCGAGCCGAACCAGCAGCGGCTGCACCTGTACGTCTCGGCCTACCCGCTGGGCTCCAGTGTCACGCCGAGCACTTCCGACGCACCGGCTGAGCTGCGGTGCGAGTCGCCACACCAGAAGATCCCGATCGTCACCGTGCCGTTCGGCAACCCGCTGGACTCCACCGTGAAGGCGCAGCGGCTCAGCGATGACACCGCACCGTACCCGGCTGGGATCCCCGGCGACCCGACCAGAGGCCTGGTGAAGGCCTGCCACGACATCAACGTCTTCATGCCCCGGAACCTCGCTGTCGCATCGTGTATCGGCGATGTCCAGATCTGGGACATCTCAGATCCGCTGAACCCGACCACTCTGGACGGCCAGCGACACACCCACATCTACTCGCCGTCGGAGACCGACAGATTTGAGTTCGTCCACAGTGGTGTGATCACCTGGGATGGCGAGTACTTCGCGATCATGGACGAGACCGGGGGCGGTGGTAGCTCCGAGTGCGACGGTGCCCCGGAGGAGGCCGGCGGCCAGAGTGAGAACGGCTTCTACTACTTCTACCGACTGGTGGACCCGGGCGAGGCGGCACCGACGCTGTTGTCGCGCTACATGATCCCGCGGCCGCAGGGTGCGCAGGTCTGCGTTTCGCACAACGGCAACATCGTCCCAGTGGAAGGCCGCTATCTCATGGCCGCGGCGTACTACATGGGCGGCAACACCATCGTCGACTTCACCGACGTCCGCCACCCGACCGAGGTGGCGTACAGCGACCTCAACGACAACATCGGCATGACGGACTCGTGGTCGACCTACTGGTACAACGACCACGTGTACGTCAACGGCGGATTGGGCCGGTTCGGCGCCTCCGGCAACCGGGGCGTGGACGTCTTCACGGTCACGAACCCGGACGGCACCCGACTGCGGGCCCGCAAGTTCCACCATCTGAACCCGCAGACCCAGGAGGTGTCACAGGTCCCTGACGCTCCCTGACAGGTGAACCACGGGACTTCCTGACCCGGGGGCCGCGACCCGGCATAGGGTCGCGGCCCCACCCGTCCCGCTCCGGCGGGGCCAGTCGCGCTGCCAGGGTCGGAATCGGTTCCCGCCCGCTGTCGTGCCTGGTGTTACGTTCACAGTGATGTAACACCACACCGGAGGAGTCAATGGGCCAGCCCGGCGAGCGTGTCGTCCTGTTCCGGCGGGCGACCGCGCGGCCTGACCCGTCGCGCGGCTGGTTGGGTGTGGATCTCGGGACCCAGAGCGTGCGGGCCATGCTGGTCGGCGACGACGGTGCGGTGCTGGGTGCGGGGACCCGGCCGCTGGCGAGCCGGCGTTGGCCGGACGGACGCCACGAGCAGGACCCGGAGGCCTGGTGGGACGCGGCCTCGGCGGCGTGCCGGCGGGCGCTCGCCGGGGCCGCTGGTGTCGCGGTCCGCGGGATCGCCTGCTGCGCCACCTCCGGCACCGTACTGCTGGTCCAGGCCACGTCCGAGGATCCGGCCCGGCCGCTGACCCCCGGCCTGATGTACGACGACGGCCGGGCCGTCGCGGAGGCCCGCGCCGTGGCGCGCGATCCGGCGCCGGGGTGGCCGGGGTTGGGCATCTGCCCGCAGCTGAGCTGGGCTTTGCCGAAGGCGCTCTGGCTGGTACGCCGGGTCCGGCTGCCGACCGGCCGGGTCCGGCTCGCCCACCAGGTTGACCTGATCACCTCCCGACTGGTGGGGCGGCCGGTGGCGACGGACACCAGCCATGCCCTGAAGACCGGTGCCGACCCGCTTTCCGTGGCCTGGCCGGCGCAACACCTGGAGCGGCTCGGGCTCGACCCACGACTCCTGCCGCCGCTGGTCCACCCCGGGGCGGTGCTCGGCCACGTGTGCCCGGCGGCAGCGGAGCGGACCGGGGTCCCGCGGGGGGTTCCGGTGCTCGCCGGCATGACCGACGGCTGCGCCGCCCAGATCGCGGCCGGGACCCTGCGCCCCGGCCAGTGGGGCTTCGTGGTCGGCACCACCGTGGTTCTCAAGGGGGTGACCGTCGACCTGCTCCGGGATCCCACCGGGGCGCTGTACTCGCACCGCGCACCGGACCGGCTGTGGTGGCCGGGGGGCGCGTCGAGTGCCGGCGGCGGGCTGCTCGGCCAGGAGTTCGGGGTCACCGGCTTCGCCCGACTGGAACGCCACGCCGCTGCCCGGGAGCCCGCCGGGTCCGTCACGTACCCCCTGGTCGGGGTCGGGGAGCGGTTCCCGTTCCGGCGGCCGGACGCCCGGCGGTTCACGGTCGGTGAACCGCTGGACGAGGCGGACCGGTTCGCGGCGGTACTGCAGGGTGTCGGGTTCGTGGAGCGACTCTGCCTGGACCAGGTGCGGTCCCTCGGCGCGGCCGTGGGGGATCGGGTGAGCCTCACCGGGGGTGCCAGCCGCAGCGGGTACTGGACCCAACTGCAGGCCGACATCCTGCGCCGGGAGGTGGTGGTGCCGCGGTGCCCGGAGGGCGCGGTCGGGATGGCGGTGCTGGCCGCTTCCGGTGGGCAGGACCTGGCGGCGGCGGCTTCCAGGATGACCGCGCCGGCCCGGGTGTACCGGCCACGTGGCGAGGCCGCCAGATTCGACGCGCCGTACCTCCGGCTGGTCACCGAACTCGCCGAACGCGGCTGGGTCGGCGAGCCGCTCGCCGCGGCGGCGCTGGCGGGAGTGGTCAGGTGAACCACGGCACCGGGTTTCGCGCCCCGGGCGGGGACGCGACGTTGCTGCTCCTGGTACGTCACGGCGAGACCGCGTGGCACGCGGAGAACCGTTACTGCGGCCGTACCGACCTGCCGCTCATCGAGCGCGGCCGGGAGCAGGCCCGCCGGCTTGCCGGGTGGGCGGCGCACGCGGGACTGACGGCGGTCTACAGCTCGACGCTGATCCGGGCCGTGGACACCGCCGCACCCGCCGCGCGGGCCGCCGGGGTGCCGCTGCGCCGGGACGAGCGTCTGGTGGAACTGGACTTCGGGCTGGCCGAAGGACTCACTCCGGCGCAGATGTCGGCCCGATGGCCCCGGGAACGGGCCGCGTTCGAGCGGGATCCGGTGGCGCATCCGTTGCCCGGCGCGGAGGACCCGAACGCCGCGATCGCGCGGGGATCGGCGGCGCTCGGCGAGATCGTCGCCCGGCACCGGGGAGGGCTGCTGCTCGTGGTCTGTCACGGCACCTTGCTGCGGCTGCTGACCTGCCAGCTGACCGGCGTTGACCCGTCGGGTTACCGGGCCCGGTTCCCGTCCGTGGCGAACGGTAGCGGTGCCGTGTTACGCCATCAACGGGGTGCCGGTCGGTGGCGCCTGCTCGGGTTCAATCCCGAGTTGGCCGGGTAGCCCGCCGGCCCACCCTCCCCGGATGCGGGATTTCTTGTCACTGACTCTTGACTTAGGGTAATAACGCCACCAGGATTTCCTGTTACAACAACATTTTATGACGTTAAGAACGGACGATCATAACGCGAAGGCATGGTGCGACTACTGTGTGAGAGGTCTCAGGACGCGATGGACGAGATTGACGCCCGTTCCGGCGGAATCGGCCTGGGATCCGCCCGGTCTGGGTCGGCCGGGCACGATTCCGGCGGTCAGGGGATCAGTAGGCGTGGCCTGCTCCGGGTCACCGGCCTGGGTGCCGCGCTGGCCGCCGGTTCACCACTGCTGCAGGGGTGCGGTTTCGGTGGGCCGCGCCAGCGCGGCGGTTCGGAGGCCAACGAGGTGACCGGCGGCTTCAACTGGAAGAAATACGCCGGCAGGACGGTGCGGCTGTTGATGAACAAGCACCCGTACACCGACGCCCTCAAGGCCAACCTGGGTGAGTTCCAGGACCGGACCGGCATCACACTGGAGATCGACGCGTTTCCGGAGTCGAACTACTTCGACAAGGTGACCCTGGACCTGCGGTCCCAGAAAGGCAACTATGACGCGTTCATGCTCGGCGCGTACATGGTGTGGCAGTACGGACCCCCTGGCTACCTGGAAAATCTCAGACCCTGGATCGAGAACCCCTCGGCCACGCACGCGGAGTTCGAACCCGACGACTTCTTTCCCAACCTGCTCACCGCCGGCCAGTGGAGCTTCCGAAACGGCGACGCACTCGGCGGAGCCGAACAGTGGATGCTGCCCTGGGGATTCGAAACCAACACGGTCTGCTACCGCAAGGACGTGTTCGACAGGCTCGGGCTGCGCCCCGCCGAGTCGTTCGACGAACTGATCGACCTGGCCGCCACCATCAAACGGAAAGCCTCCTCGGCCGGCTTCGGCAAGATGTACGGGATCTCGGTGCGCGGCTCCAAGGAATGGGCCACCATCCACCCGGGATTCATGACCATGTACTCCCGGCTCGGGCTGAAAGACTTCGAAGTCCAAGGGAAGAAGCTGATACCCCGGATGAACACGCCGGAGGCGGTGGACTTCACCAGTAAATGGGCCGGCATGGTGCGTGACTCCGGGCCCGCTGGATGGACCGGGTACACCTGGTACGACGCGTCCCGAGACCTTGGGGAGAGCAGGGCCGCGATGCTGTTCGACGCGGACATCGCGGCGTACTTCCAGAACCAGGACACCCTGGCGGCCGGAAAGCTGGCCTGGCACCCCGGCCCGAAGGGACCGGACGGGTCGCTCGCCACCAACATGTGGATCTGGTCGCTCGGCATGAATTCGGCCTCCAACAACAAGGCAGCCACCTGGTGGTTCCTACAGTGGGCGACCTCCAAGGAACACCTGCGCTACGCCGCCACCCGCCAGCAGCACATCGACGCGGTACGCCAGTCCGTGGCCGCGTCCGGGGCGTACCAGGACCGGCTCGCCCAAGCGACCGGTTTCGTCGAGACCTTCCAGGCCGTGATCGATGACACGAAGATCCAGTTCACCCCCCAGCGGAACTTCTTCGACGCCACCACATCCTGGGCCGGGGCCCTGCAACAGGTCTACGGTGGCGCCGACCCGAAGTCCACTCTGGACAAGCTGGCGGCTGCCCTGGAGGGAAGGGTCAACCGTTGATGGCTGTGACGGCAGCGCCCACCCGGCGTCGAGACGGGGATGCGGGCGGGCTGGCACCAGCCGCCCTGGACGCGGCGCCCGTCCTGTCACCCCGGCGGCGGGCACTGCGGCCGTACCTGCTGGTGGTGCCGGCGGTGCTGCTGTGCGCCGGGATCCTGTACCCGTTCCTGCTCGCGGTGGCGTACACCTTCTACAACTTCTCCGACGCCAACCCGCAGCCGAGTTTCGTGGGGCTGGACAACTACGTCGAAATCCTCTCCAGTCCTGACTTCTGGCACTCGGCCCAGGTCACCGTGCTGTTCGCGATGACCGCCACCGGGGTCGAGGCGGTTCTGGGGACCGCGGTGGCACTACTGCTCAACCGCGGCCTGCTACTGGGGCGGATCTTCGAGCGGGTGCTGATCGTGCCGCTGATGGTGGCGCCGATCATCGCGGCGATCATGTGGAAACTGCTGCTGCTGCCCGAGGTCGGCTGGGTCCGTCCGATGGCCGAGGCGCTCGGCGCCACCCGCTACAGCGGCACCGACTCCCCGGTCTCGGCATTCCTCTGGTCCGTGGTGGTCGACGTGTGGATCTACACCCCGTTCGTGGCGATCCTGGTGCTCGCCGGGCTGCGGTCCCTGCCGCGCTCGCCGTTCGAGGCGGCGGCGGTGGACGGGGCCGGCCCGTGGTTCACGTTCCGTCGGCTCACCCTGCCGATGCTCTGGCCGTACCTGCTGGTCGCGGTGATCTTCCGGTTGATGGACTGCCTGAAGGTTTTCGACATCATCTACGGCCTGACCACGGGCGGTCCCGGTGACGCCACCACCACCCTGCAGATCAACGCGTACCTGGAGGCGATCAGCTACGCCCGCTACAGCCGGGGCGTGACGTACATGTTCATCCTGTGGATCGCGGTGTACCTGATCTCGATGGTGCTGGTCCGTTACCTGAACCGGATCCAGTCCCGGGCGGCGGGGGTGTGAGGTGAAGCGGCTCACCGGGGCCCTCGCCGACCTGGCGCTCCTGGCCTACTTCGGGTTCTCCCTGATCCCGGTGCTGTTCATCGTGGCGCTGAGCCTGAAGGCCAACGCCGACCAGACCACCACCTACCTGTGGTTCACCCCGACCCTGGACAACTACGCCACGGTGCTGGGCGGCGGATCGTCGTACCTGCGGTTCTTCGCCGCCAGCCTCATCACCTCGGTCGGTGCTGTGATGGTGTCCCTGCTGATCGGAGTCCCGGCGGCGTACGCGGCGGCGCGGTACCGGTTCCGGGGTAGCGAGAACCTGATGTTCACGCTGCTCAGCTTCAGGTTCGCGCCGGAACTCATCGTGATCATCCCGCTGTCCGTGATCTACCAGCAACTCGGGTTGTACGACACGTACGTCGGGATGATCTGGGTGCTGCAACTGGTGACCATGCCGTTGGTGGTGTGGATCCTGCGGTCGTTCTTCCGGGACCTGCCGGTGGAACTGGAGCAGGCGGCACTGCTCGACGGTTACCCCCGCCGGCAGGTGTTCACGAGGCTGGTGCTCCCCCTGGTGCGTCCCGGAATCGCGGCGGTGTGCCTGCTCGCCTTCATCTTCGCCTGGAACAACTTCGTGTTCCCGTTCACGTTGAGCTCCAGTAACGCCCAGACCGTGACGGTCAGTTCGCTGGCGTTCCTCGGCGGCAACCAGGTGAGATTCAACCTGGTCGCGGCCGGTGCCGTGATGGCCGCACTGCCGCCGCTCGCGCTGGCCCTGCTCATCCAGCGCTACCTGGTGCGCGGCCTGTCGTTCGGGGCGGTGAAGGACTGATGGCCACGGTCGAGGTCCACGGCCTGCGCAAGCGGTTCGGCCGTCGCACCGCCCTGGACGACGTGTCGTTCTCCGTGGCCGACGGCGAGTTCTTCGTGCTGCTCGGCCCGTCCGGGGCCGGGAAGACCACCACCCTCAAGGCCATTGCCGGGCTGGTGCCGCCGGACCAGGGCACGGTGCGGATCGGCGGCCGGGACGTCGCGGACATCGATCCCAGCCACCGCGACCTCGCGATGTGCTTCGAGAGCTACGCGCTCTACCCGCAACACGACGTGTTCGGCAACCTGGCCTCGCCGCTGCGGTCCCCGGCACGGCGGCTGCCGGAGTCCGAGATCCGCGAGCGGGTGGGGCGGGTCGCGGACCTGCTCGGCATCGGCGATCTGCTGACCCGTTCCGTCACCGAACTGTCCAACGGGCAGCGGCAGCGGGTCGCGTTGGGCCGGGTCCTGGTACGGCCGGCGCACGCGTACCTGCTGGACGAACCCCTGGCGCACCTGGACGCGAAGCTGCGGGCCACGATGCGCGCGGAACTGAAGGCGATCAGTGCGGAAGACCTGACCACGGCCCTCTACGTGACCCATGACCACGTCGAGGCGCTGTCCCTCGCGGACCGGATCGCGGTGATCCGGCGCGGCCGGATTCTGCAGGTCGGCACCCCGCGCCAGGTGTGGACCAGACCAGCCAACGCCTTCGTGGCCCGGACGTTCGGCAAGCCCAGGCTCAACCTGCTGACCGGTGACCTGGTGGCCCGCGACGGCGAGCCACGCTTCGTGAGCGGTGACGGCGCGATCGACATCCCGCTCCCGCGGGTGGCCGCGACGGCCGGTGAGCCGGTGCAGGTGGGGATCCGCCCCCGGGACGTGGCACTGCACATCGGTGCCGGCGACGTACCGTCAGGGCGGGTACGACTCGACGGTGTCGTCTACGTGCTGGAGCACCTCGGCCGGCAGGCCGAGGTGACGGTCCAGATCGGCGGGTCACTGGTGTCGGTGGTGGTGTCGCGTACCTCGGTGCCGGCGCTCGCGCTGGATGACAAGGTCGGCGTGCTCATCGACCCGTCCACCACACACGTCTTCCTGTCGGGGGACGAGGGGAGGCGAATCTCACCGTGACCGAGGAGCACAGCGGCGAAGCCAGCGGGAGCCGGGATCAGTCCACAGACCGGGCGCGAAGCCCCGAACACCGCCAGAAGCGGATCACGGACGTGGTGATGGAGCGCGGCACCATGTCGGCGCAGGAACTGTCCACGATGTTCGGGGTCAGCGTGATGACCGTGCACCGGGATCTGGACGAGCTGGAACGGCAGGGCATCGTCCGCAAGTACCGGGGTGGCGTCACCGCCCAGCCGTCCGGAGTGTTCGAGTCCAACGTGGCCTATCGCCGCAAGGCGATGCGCGAGCAGAAACGCGTGATCGCCCGGCACGCGGCGGGGCATGTCGAGTCCGGAATGTCCATCATGTTGGACGATGCCACCACCACCGAGGAGATGATCCCGTACTTCGCCGACCTGGCGCCGCTGCGGGTCGCCACCAACTACCTCAGTGCGATGCGGGCGCTCAGCCAGATCCGCGGAGTCGGGCTGATGGCGTTGGGCGGCGACTACGACCCGCTGCACGACGCGTTCCTGGGAACCACCTGCCTGGAGTGCATCGAGGCGATCCGGGTGGACGCCGTGTTCGTCTCCACCTCCGCGCTGTCCGGCCGGTACGCGTACCACCAGGAGGACCGGATCGTGGCGGTGAAGCGCAAGATGCTGGAGGCCGCCGGGCGGCGCTACCTGCTGATGGACCACAGCAAGCTGGGCAAGGTCGCGTTGCACAGGCTGGTGCCGCTGGCCGAGTTCGACCTGGTGATCGTGGACTCCGGGGCGTCTGAGTCGGCTCTCGCCGAGCTGAAGCGGCACAACGTCGGGTACGAGGTGGCGTCGTGACCGGCGGTGGCAGCCGGGGCGCCACGGAGGCCCGGCGTGGCGGGGTGTCCGGGGTCGTACTCGACCTGGACGGGGTGATCGTGGACAGCGAACACCTCTGGGAGCAGAGCTGGGCCGCCTGCTGTGACCGCCGGGGTACCCGGTGGACCACCGATGACACCGCGACCTGCCAGGGGATGAGCCCACCGGAATGGGCCGGTTACCTCGCCGGCAAGCTGGGTGAGCCGGATGCCGCGCGGCAGATCCAGGACGAATGCGTCGACCATGTGGTAGACGCGATCCGGGACGGCCACGCGCCGCTGCTCAGCGGGGCGCGTGACCTGATCCGCAGGGTCGGTGCCCAGGTCCCACTGGCGGTGGCGTCCTCGGCGGCCAGACGGGTGATCGACGCGGTGCTGTCCTACCACCGGATCAGCGAACGGTTCCAGGCCACAGTGTCCAGTGAGGAGGTGCCGCGTGGTAAGCCCAGTCCGGACGTGTACGCCGAGGCGGCCCGCCGGATCGGGGTGAACACCGGCAGCGGCATCGCGGTCGAGGACTCCAGCAACGGGATCCGGGCCGCGCACGCGGCCGGCCTGTCCGTGGTCGCGATTCCCAACCCGGTGTACCCACCGAAACCAGACGCCCTGCGGCTCGCCGATCATGTGGCCGCCGACCACGGCGACGCGTTGGCCTACCTGCTGGGCCGGCTCCGGACGGGCCCGGTCGACGCGGCCGGCGGCGTCGACCGGGTGGGAGGACGTCGATGACCCGCCTCTACAACGCGCCGGACAGCTTCGCGGGGGACATGGTGGCCGGGTTCGTCGCCGCGTACGGCCGGTACGTGCGGCCGGTGCCGGGCGCGTCCGGTGTGATGCGTGCCCAGCGGCCCCGTCCCGGCAAGGTGAGGGTCGTGGTGGGCGGCGGCTCCGGGCACTACCCGGCGTTCTGCGGTCTGGTGGGCCCGGGAATGGCCGATGCCGCGGTGATCGGGGACATCTTCACCTCGCCGTCGGGAGAACAGGCATTCCTGGTGGGGCAGGCGGTGGCCGGCGGCGCGGGGCTGCTGTTCAGCTACGGCAACTACAGCGGTGACGTGATGAACTTCGGCCTGGCCGAGCGTCGGCTTCGCGGCCTGGGGATCGACTGCCGGACCGTGTTGGTCACCGACGACATCGCTTCCGCGCCGCCGGACACCGTCGAGCAGCGTCGTGGCATCGCCGGGGACTTCTGCGTCTTCAAGATCATGGGCGCGGCGGCCGAACGAGGGGATTCGATCGACCAGGTGGAGCGGGTGGCACGCCGCGCCAACGGCGTCACCAGCACGCTCGGCGTCGCATTCGCCGGCTGCACACTTCCGGGCAGGGCCGAGCCGCTGTTCACTGTGGATCCGTCCAGCATGGAGCTGGGTCTCGGGATCCACGGTGAGCCGGGAGTACTTATTACCGAGCGGCTGAGCGCCGCTGAGCTGGCCCGGGTGCTGGTCGACGCCCTGCTGGAGGAACGCCCGAAGGGCGCGGACGGCCGGGCGGCGGTGATCCTGAACGGCCTCGGCGCCACCACGTACGAGGAGCTTTTCGTGGTGGCCCGGGACGTGTTCCCCAGATTGGCCGCCGCCGGGGTCCAGGTGGTCTCACCCGAGGTGGGCGAACTGGTGACCAGCCTGGACATGGCGGGGTGTTCGCTCACCCTGTGCTGGCTGGACGACGAACTGGCTGAGTTGTGGGACGCCCCGGCCGACACACCCGCGTTCCGGCGCGGTGATCTGTCCCGACTGACCGGCGACGGCACCGCGTATCCCGTTAGAGAGCAGGTCCGGGCGGGCTGGGCCCGCCCGGCAGTGGGATCGGACGGGACTGTGGAGACACCGGATGCGTCGGAAGCGTCCCGGCTGGCCGCCGCGACGATCCGGCGTTGTCTTCAGGCGATGCTCGCCACAGTCGAGCAGCACGAGCGGATGCTCGGCGACATCGACGCGGTGGCGGGCGACGGTGACCACGGCCGGGGGATGGTGCGCGGGCTGCGGGCCGCGTACCAGGCCGTGGCCGAACAGCACCTCGGAGTCGGCGGGACGTTGCGTACCGCCGGGATGGCCTGGGCGGACGACGGGGGTGGGTCGTCCGGGGTGCTGTGGGGTGCCTTGCTGGATGCCGCCGGTCGGGTGCTCGGCGACCAGGCGGATCCGGACCCGGGCACGGTCGCCGCGGCGCTGCGAGCGGGCGCCGACGCGGTGGCCGGGTTGGGAGGAGCACGCGTGGGCGACAAGACGTTGCTCGACGCGCTACTGCCGTTCGTGGCGGTACTCGAGGGGGGTGCCGCCACGAACACCCCGTTGGGCCCGGTGTGGCAACAGGCCGCCAGGGAGGCGCACCAGGCCGCGGAACGCACCCGGGAACTGGTGCCGAAGGTGGGGCGGGCCCGTCCGCTGGGTGAGCGCAGCCTCGGCACTCCGGACCCGGGTGCGGTGTCGCTGGCGCTGTGCGTACGGGCGGTGGGAGAGGTGCTGGCAGTGGAGTGCGGGGCAGCCACACGACCGGGCGGAGGTGATCGGACGTGATGATCAGGTGGCGGGTCGCCGTGGGATCGGACGAGGCGGGTTACGAGTACAAGCAGGCGATCCTGCGGGACCTGGAGGCCGACCCGCGGGTGGAGCGGGTCGAGGACTTCGGGGTGACGGAAGGGGAGAGCGTCCCGTACCCGCACGTGGGTCTCGCGGTGGCCGAGGCGGTGGCGGGGGGTGTGGTGGACCGGGGCGTGCTGATCTGCGGCACCGGCATCGGGATGGCGGTGAGCGCGAACAAGGTCTCCGGGGTCCGGGCCGCCACAATGCACGACAGCTACTCCTGCGAACGTTCGGTGCTGTCCAACGACTGCCAGATCATCACGCTGGGACAACGGGTGGTGGGGCTGGAGTTGGCGCGCCGTCTGGTGCGCGAGTGGCTCGGGTACGTGTTCGATCCGGCCTCGCCGTCGAACTCCAAGGTCGGCGCGATCACCGCGTACGAACGCCGCGGCCGGGTCCGGCAGTGAGCTACCTGGCACTGCGTGCCGTGCGCAAGGTGTTCCGCGCCAAGGGGCGTCCTGACGTGTTTGCGGTCCGTGACGTCAGCCTTGAGGTACACGGTGGTGAACTCGTCGGCCTGCTGGGGCCGTCCGGCTGCGGCAAATCCACCACGCTGCGGATGATCGCCGGCCTGGAGCAGCTCACGGCCGGGGACATCCGGCTCGACGGCCGGTCCATCGTGGACCTGCCGCCGCAGCGGCGGAACATCGGTGTCGCCTTCGAGAACTACGCGCTGTACCCGCCGCTGACGGTCGCTGAGAACATCGAATTCGGGCTGCGGGCCCGGTCCAGCCGGCTGCGGGACCGCAGGGGAAACCGGGAGGCCCGGGTCCGGGAGGTCGCCGAGCGGATCGGACTGGCCGACATCCTGGACGCGATGCCGGCCAGCCTGTCGTCGGGCCAGAAGCAGCGGGTGGCGCTGGCCCGCGCGGTGGTACGGGAACCGGACCTGTTGCTGCTCGACGAGCCGCTGTCCCACTTGGACGCGGCGCAGCGGGACACCACCCGCCGGGAGTTGCGGCACCTGCAGCAGGAGTCGGGATACACCACGATCCTGGTGACCCACGACCAGGAGGAGGCGCTCAGCCTCGCCGACCGGGTGGCGGTGATGGACGACGGAGTGGTGCGCCAGGTCGGCACGCCGGACCAGGTGTACGACGACCCGACCGACCTGTTCGTCGCCCGGTTCGTGGGGGAGCCGGCGATGAACCTGCTGGACGGGAACCTGGAACCCGGTGCGGTACGGCTCGCTCCCGGGCTGGCCGTCCCGGTCACACTCACCCACAGCCGGGGCCGGGTCGTGCTCGGGGTGCGCCCGGAGGACGTCTCGATCACCGAACCGGACCGGGCCGACCTGCCCGGGGTGCTGGTGGTGTACGAGGACCTGCTGGAGTTCGGGCTGGCCACCGTCGAGGTGTCTGGTGTGGACAGCCGCGTGGTGGCGCAGACCGCGCCCGGGTTGCGGCTGCGGCCAGGGGACCCGGCGTCGCTGGCGTTGCACCGGGACCGCAGCTTTGTGTTCGACGCGGCTACCGGGGAGCGGATCCGGTGACCGTGCCCCGGGTCCTCGCCGCCGGGGACCATTTCGTGCTGACCAGGCTGCTGCGCGACGCGGTGCGCGAGGAGTTGGGTGACCGATGCCGGGTTCGGGAGTTGACCCTGCCATGGCCGGCGGAGCCGTTCGGCCCGGTGTCCGAGGTGGCCGAGGCGTCCGGCGACGAGGACCGGCTGATCGGGGCCCTGGCCGGGATGGATGTCGCGGTGACGCACCTCGCGCCGTTCACCCGGAAGGTGTTCGGCAACGCCCCGGACCTGCGGTTGGTGGTGGTGTCCCGGGGCGGCCCGGTGAACATCAACCTGGAGGCCGCCACGGAGCACGGCGTGGCGGTCTGTCACACCCCCGGCCGGAACGCCGACGCGGTGGCGGAGTTCACGTTGGGGCTGACCGTCGCGACCTGCCGCAACCTGGGGGCCGGGCACGCCGGCCTGGCCGGTGGTGGGCGTTGGCCGGGCCACTTCTTCCAGTACGCGCACGCCGGGATCGAACTGCGCGGCGCCACCGTGGGCCTGGTCGGGTACGGGGCGGTCGGCCGTCGGGTGGGCCGGCTGTTCGCCGCGTACGGGGCCCGGGTGCTGGCGTACGACCCGCACGTGGCGGACCTGGAGCCGGGCGTCACCCGGGTCGGTGAACTGGCCGAACTCCTGGCGGCGGCCCAGGTGGTCAGCCTGCACCAGCGGGTGACTCCCGAGACCCGGGGCCAGATCGGAGCCGCCGGGATCGCGCTGATGCCAGCGGGCTCGGTGCTGGTCAACACCGCCCGGGGTGCGGTGCTGGACTACGACGCGCTGTGTGACGCGCTGGATTCCGGTCACCTGGCCGGGGCCGGCCTGGACGTGTACCCGGTGGAGCCGTTGCCGGCGGGCCACCGGCTGCTGCGTACCCGGAATCTGGTGCTCACCCCGCACATCGCCGGGTGCAGCCGGGACGCGGCCCGGCGGGCGGGAAGGCGCTGCGCCGCCGAGGTGGGTCGGTGGGTACGCGGCGAACCACTCACCAACCGTGCCAACCCGGCGGTACCGGAGGGGACCGACACACCGGAGGTGGGTTGAGGTGTATCTGGGAATCGACGTCGGCACGTCGGTCACCAAGGCGGCGGTGTTCGACCCGGACGGTGTGCTGCTCGCGGTGCGGTCCCGGCGTACCCGGGTGGACAGTCCCGTGGCCGGTTGGTTCGAGCAGGACCCGGACGAGGTGCTGGCTTCGGTGGCGGAGGTGGTCCGCGCGGTCGTCGCGGCGGCCGGTGGGCCGCCGGAACTGATCGGGCTGACCGGACAAGGCGACGGGGTATGGCTGGTCGACTGGCACGGACGCCCGGTCCGCCCGGCGATCTCCTGGATGGATTCCCGGGCTGCCGGCATCCTGAGTGACTGGGTCGCCCGGGGCGTGGTCGAGAAGGCGTTCCGGCTCACCGGTAACACCATGTTCCCGGGTGCCGCGGCACCTGTGCTGGCCTGGCTCGCCGAGTACGAGCCGGATTCCCTGGACCGGGCCGCCACCGCCGGCTACTGCAAGGACGTGGTGATGCAACACCTTTCCGGGGTACGCGCCACCGACGCCTCCGACGCTTCGCTGCCGTTCCTGGACCCGTACACCCGCTGTTACCACCCGGAGGTGCTGGCCTGGTGCGGCCTGGCGGACCGCTGCCACCTGCTGCCCCCGGTGGCCGGCTCGCTGCCGATCGGTGAGCTGACCGGTGCCGCGGCGGATCTGCTCGGACTGCCGCCCGGTACCCCGGTCGCCGCCGGCCCGTTCGACCTGCCGGCCGGGGCCCTGGGGTCCGGGGTCGACACCTCCGGCGACGGGCACCTGATCCTCGGCACCACCCTGGTCTGCCAGGTGCTGGTGGACGGTGTGGACACCATCGGTGAGCCGGCCGGGATGACGCTGGCCAGCGGCGTGCCCGGGAGGTGGCTGCGGGCGATGCCGGCGATGACCGGCTGCGCCGCGATCGACTGGGTGATGGAGATGCTCGGGGAGGCGCATGACGACCTGGACGGCCTGTTGTCCGGGAGCCCGCCGGGGGCACGCGGGGTGGCCTGCCTGCCGTACTTCTCCCCGGCCGGTGAGCGGGCGCCGTTTCTGGAACCCCGGGCCCGCGCGGGCTTCACCGGGCTCACCGTGCAGACAACCAAGGAAGACCTGGTACGCGCCGCGTGCGAGGCGGTGGCGTACGCGGCCCGGCACTGCTTCGAGGCGGCTGGGCTGGCCGGAGAGGTGGCCGCCTGCGGTGGTGGCACCGGAAGTGCGGAGTGGCTGCGGATCGTCGCCGACGTGCTGGGCCGCCCGGTACGGCTGGCACCGCAGCCGGAGACCGGGGCGCGGGGTGCGGTGCTGGCCGCGTTGCGGGCGTTCGGCCGGGACGTGGACATCGCGGCGTGGACGGCACCGGTACGGGTGATCGAACCGGATCCGGACCGCACCGAGTTCCACGCCGAGGGCTACGCCGGGTACCGGGCGCGGGTGGCCGCCGCCCGTGCCGAGTGGGGAGGTCTGCGTGCTGCTGGCTGAGGAGCGGGCGGCGGTGGTCCGGTACGCCCGCCGGATGGTGGCCGACGGGCTGGTGGTCGGCACGTCCGGCAATCTCAGCGTGCGCGCCGGGGACCTGCTGGCGGTGACTCCCAGTGGCGTGGACTACGACGAGATGACACCCGGGATGGTGGGTGTCTGCGACCTTTCCGGTGCCCTGGTGGAGGGGCCGTTGGAGCCGACCAGCGAGCTGCCGATGCACCTCGCGGTGTACCGGCACACCGTGCACCGCGCGGTGGTGCACACCCACTCCACCGCCGCCACGGCGGTCTCCACACTGGTGGACGAACTGCCGTCGGTGCACTACCTGGTGGCGCTGTTCGGTGGGCCGGTGCGGGTCGCCCCGTACGCCACCTATGGCACTCGCAGGCTCGCCGACCGGATGTTGAAGGCGTTGTCCGGGCGTACCGGCTGCATGCTCGCCAACCACGGGACCGTGACGGTGGGTGATGACCTGGAGTCCGCGTACCGCCTGAGCCGGTACCTGGAATGGTTGTGCGAGGTGTGGCTGCGGGCGCGGTCGGCCGGCACGCCCCGGGTGCTGCCGCGCGGCGAGATCGAGCGGGTGGTCCGCAAGCTCATCACGTACGGGCAGGAGCCTCCGCAGGGGGCCCGGTGAGTTCCCGGCTGGATCCCGCGGTGCGGGCCGGGGCGCTGCGCCGGGCCGCGGAGCGGACCTTCGACGTGGTGGTGATCGGCGGTGGCATCACCGGGGCCGGCACCGCCCTGGACGCGGTGTCCCGAGGGCTGTCGGTGGTGTTGCTGGAAGCCGGTGACCTGGCCGGCGGCACGTCGTCGCGGTCCGGCAAGGTGTTCCACGGTGGACTGCGCTACCTGGAGCAGTTGAATTTCTCCCTGGTGCGCCAAGCGCTGACCGAACGTGACCTGATGGTGGACCGGCTCTGCCCGCACCTGGTGTCGCCGGAGCCGTTCCTGTTCCCGTTCACCCGTCGGTGGGAGCGGCCGTACGTGGGTGCCGGGGTGCTGTTGTACGACCTGTTACGGCTGGGCGGCGTGCGCAGCGTGGCGGGGCACCGGCACCTGACCCGGCGGGGGGTGCTGCGCGAGATGCCGGCGTTGCGCCCGGACCGGGTCACCGGTGGCGTGCTGTACCACGACGTGCGGGTGGACGACGCCCGGCATACCGTGACCGTGGCACGCACCGCCGCCGGGTTGGGCGCGTTGGTCCTCACCCGGGCCCCGGTGGTCGGCCTGGTGTGGGACGCCGGGCGGATAGTCGGGGTACGCGCCCGCGACGCCGAGACCGGCGGGGAGTTTTCCATCCGGGGCCGTGCCGTGGTGAACGCCGCCGGGGTGTGGGCGGAGCGGGTGCAAGCGCTGGCGGGTACGCCGGACATTTCGGTGACCGTCGCGAAGGGGACCCACCTGGTGGTGCCGGGCGACCGGATCGACTCGCGCGCCGGGCTGATCGCGAAGACGTACGACAGCGTGTTCATCATCCGGCGCTGGTTCGACCACTGGCTGGTCGGTACCACGGACACCCGTTGGGACCACGGCCCGGACGACCCGGCCGCCACCCAGGCCGATGTGGACTATCTGCTGGGGCAGGCGAACCGCTGGCTGCGCCACCCGTTGCGACCTGACGATGTCGTCGGGGTCTACGCCGGACTCCGGCCCCTGGTGAGTGGCCGGGCAGCGGGCACTGCCGCGCTGTCCCGGGACCACGTGGTGGTGACCGGGCCGCCCGGGATGGTGACGGTGGTGGGTGGCAAGTACACCACGTACCGGCTGATGGCCCGGGATGCGGTGGACGCATGCCTGCGGTGGCTGGATTCCGGGGCCGGTGATGTGCCCGCGTCGGCGACCGACCGGTTGCCGATCCTCGGGGCGGCCGGTTACGAGGCGCTCCGCAACCAGTGCCGGAGACTGGCCGCCGAGTCCGGGTTGGACGAACGCTGGATCACGCACCTGCTGGGACGGTACGGGTCGCTGATCACGGACCTGCTGGACCTGATCGCCGACCGGCCGGAACTGGGCAGGCCGGTACCCGGGGCTCCTGGGTATCTCGCCGCCGAGTTGCACTACGCGGCCAGTCACGAAGCCGCGATGAACCTGGACGACGTGCTGGTACGGCGTAGCCGGATCTTCATGGAGACTCCGGATCACGGAGTGGCGGCGGCGTCCTCTGCGGCCGGTGTGGTGGGGGATGTGCTGGGCTGGGACGACGTACGCCGCAAGGAGGAAGTGGAGCGTTACCGCGTGGAACGGGAAGCCGACCGCAGGGCGGCTGCGGTCGCCACCGACCGGGAAGCCGTCGCTGTCCGTCAGTCGATCCGCCGCTCGGTCTCTCGACCTTGACCGACCCCAGCAGATCGTGATTCCGCCACCTGATACCGCCGCCCTGGAGCACAGACATCTGTGAATTACGGGAGAAGATTACCAGTCATATCTGCCGCCGCGGGCCAAAAACCGTTGGCGACTGACTCGGACCTGGCCGATCGCCTTCTCTACACCACAATCGAGGACCGAATCGGTGTATCTATAGGTCCCATCCACATTATCAACGAAACGGCCTGCTGGATCGAGCATCGCATACGTGCCGCTCATCGCCTCGTTGTCCTCCGAGACCATAGCTATTCCAACACGTGTGACGTGATGGTGCCTTTGCACGTACCGATGGAATTCCTCTGCCGTGATCGCCATGGTGCCAATTCTTCTGTCGTTCTGTCCACGAATGGGCAATGCTTGAAGTATCTTCCACCGTTGGGGCTGAACGTCAAGGATGAAGGAGGAGAGGTCCTCTTGGAGGTTGGCCCTATTGACAACGGTATTGATCTTCAGGTGGACGCCTGCTGTCTTCACCATGCGAGACAGCGAACGATACTGCCGTTCGTGCATCGGATTTCCCGCAAGGGTTCTCCCAATGTTTCGCAGTACCGTCTGGTTGACGCTGTCCACGCTCAGTGTTATCCAGTCGAGGGACCCTGCGGTATCGTCGAGGAACTCCGTATCGAGAAGAGCGCCGTTGGTGACAACGTTGGTCACCATGCCAGCCTGTTTTGCGATGCGAACAAGATCTGGGAGCCAGGGGCACAGTAAGGGTTCACCGCCGGCAAAGGTGATCTTCTCAAAGCCCGCCCGTGCCAGCAGAAGCACGACCTCAGTAGCCCCCGTCTGTGATAAGTGCCCCGCAGGCAGCACCTCTCGCCGAACATCTTTGAAGACACCGAAACAGAATGCGCAGCGCATGTTGCACGGCTGCCATAAGTGAAAGTTGACCGTCTCGACCGGTGGTTCGCTCCGTGAGCGCATGATTGGGCCAATCCTCGACGTGTCCAGATTGATCTACGAATCCGGCTGCCCCAAAACCCCAACAAGATCCCTTGCGAGGCCCAGTTGTCGACTGGCGATGAAGGACACCGGCTGGTGCCACATTGACCGAGCGATATTCAAAGGTCGGCCATCCATGCCGAGTATGTGACCTCCCGACGCCTTGACGAGAAATGCTCCGGCGCAGACATCAAGCAATTTCGCGTTCAGACAGACAACTGCGTCAATGACGTCGTTCGCTACCAGCGCCAGGTCGAGAGCTGGTGCCCACAGTCGGAATACTCGTTTACACCGCTGCCCGAGACGTTGCTCTATCGATCCGATGTTTGATCGTGCCGTCACGGTGTAGTTACTTATGAGTGACACGGTTGCGTCAGGCAATGTGACCACCTCGGTCGGGGCCACAGGATGAACCTCCCCGGCCACGCCGGCGAACTCGCGACCCAACAGTGGATCTCGAACGACAGCGACTGTGACGTCCTCGCCGTCGAACAACGAGATCGCTATGGCACAGTGAGCTACGCCGTAGCCGAAGTTGTTGGTCCCGTCGAGTGGGTCGACGACCCAGATTCGACCATCCGACTCCCAGAGGTTCTCCAAACCTTCTTCCGCAACAATGGGATAAAGCGGACTCTCCTTGCTCAGCTCTTCTATGATCACTCTCTGAGAGGTGTTGTCCGCTCTGAGTTGAACGTCGAAGGGCCCTTTCCTTGAGGTGATGTGACGGAGACCGAAGTCGTCCCTGATCGCCAATCCCGCTGCGCGTGATGCCTGCCTGGCTATGCGGAGTTCCTTACTCCACTGTGCCTTCATCGTGTTAACCAGTGGTGTCGTTGTCATGATTCATCTCCCAGCATCCCTCGCTCTTTCTCGCTCCCGTCGGATCTTATACTCTTCTGCCAGAATTGCTGGGACCAGTGCGCCGAGGAGTGCAAGAAATGCAGCAAGGGCAACACTGGAGTATTTGGCGAGTGGTGGACCGGATGTCAGTACTTCGAATAGACCAAATTGGGACGCGACTAAAATGAGAACGATTATCAACAAGGCTGAGAACCATGACGTTTGCAGCCATCCGCGGACCCGTCTATGGCGGGCACGTGCGTTGTCCGCGACGATTGATTGCACTATCGCCGCATGAAGTATTTCCCGTTCCCGGGCTTCGTGGGTACTTTTCGCCACCACCGTGATCTTCTGGGCGGTAGCGCCGGTGACGCTCTTGAGCGCCAACAGGGCGTCATGTGTGGCCCATATCGTGTGGGTTCCCTGGGCGTTGAGTGCGCATCGCCAGCCACCGTTGGAGTCCTGCAAGCGGAGGAGACGCCGAGTTCCCATGAGCACTATGCGATTGCTCAGGTCGTGTCCGGCCATGGCAAGTGCCGTCAGGGCCAGGGTGGTGGAAAAGAATCGGAACTCGAGTCTCACGGAATTGACGGAGTCAATTATCGTATTTACCGCGGTTGGCTTCCACGGCTCCAAATCTTTGTCGTCGTACACCTGCTCCAAATAGCGACACCCTGACTGAATCCCTGTATCAGCGTCGATGGTCGTCGAAACGCCGACCGCAACCAGCGCCATGATGGCATGTGCCGTATATGCAGGTGATACCTGTGCTCCTGGATGCTTGGTACCCTGGCTCCATCCACCATTGTCGTGCTGCTGGCGGCGAAGCCAGTCCGCCCCACGGTGTGCCGCACTTGTCCTACCGGCCAGGATCAGTACACGTACGGCGAGTCCGGTGGCGCAGATTTGTGGATCACTCGCATGTGTGGAAGACGGCCAGCCACCGTTTGTCTGCTGGGTTGCTTCGAGCCAACGGATTCCTTTGGCGACCGACTCGTCGGCCAGAACTCTTCCGGTCTGCAGGAGAGCCATCAGGACGCAACACGTACTCTCCGTTATGGAGACATCGCTCGACCCTCCTATGAGTGCTCTGCGAACCTGCCAGCCACCATCTGGGTTCTGCATCGACACCAGAGTCTTAATCGCCTCGTCGAGTGGCGGGGAATGTTTACCGGCGTATAGGTGCGACAAAATTCCTTGCGCGGTTGAGACCAGGCCAATCGTGCGCTGATCAAGGTACTGCGACCACCCGACCTGGTGGTTCTCACCAGATTTCCTGCTGTCGAGGTAGTCTAGTGACCGGGTATACGCCCGCTGGATCAATGGTCCGACCGTTATTGAACTATGCTCAGCGATGGCTCTGTCCTGCGCGAGTTCGAAATGGTCGAAGTGCTCTATTCGCCGATTGTCTTCTCGAAGTCGGGCGAGCGTCACGGGCCGCAAACCAGGTCGCCGTTGTGGCTGATTCTCCAACGGATGGGACAGCTCTGCTATGGCGACCATCTCATACGCGACTGTGGTTATCTTGACCGAGGCGACACCGATGTACTTTATGTCAAGTCCCAATTCACTCCGTGCGCCTTGCTGTATCATTTCGCCGAGACTGCTGGCCGACGTCGGGTCGGGTGAAAGTGACACGCGGGGACAGCGAAATGGAGTGACGGTGGCGTCTACCACAAAGGCGCCGTAGTCGTTGCTGGTCATGAGAATGAGATCGACGTAGGGCCGCCGGCCACCGACCGTGTCCGATCTTACCCGGACCTCCATTTGGTTCCCCAACACATGACTCCTGACGACGCCGTCCGTGACGTCAGGATAGTGCTGGGACAAGTTGTGGACAGTCCCCCAACCGTGTCGGATTCGGATAGACGTACGTCTATCTGGTTTGCGGCCCGCGTCGGCAGCGAGGGTTATCCGTCACACCACTCCTCTCCCGGCCGAGGTTTTCACCGCGGGCCGTGGCCGGGCGGCATTGGAATCGTGGGCGGGTGCCCAGCTTACGGAACGTCAGGCCGTCGAATGGTGCTCCAGCTGAACCGCGGTGACCAGCACTGAGGTCACCGTGTCCCCGGCCAGTGAGAAGGCAATGATCGGGTGGCGATGCCCGGTCAGGAACAGCCGCTGGTCACCTGAGTGTGAAGGTGCCGGACCTGTCGATCGCCGTGAGACCCCGGATGATCTTGTCTCGGGCGGCGACGTACCTGCGGCGTACCCACAGTGGGTCCGCGAACGTGCCACGATCGTCGGTCTGCCAGCGGTTTTGCGGTAGAGATGTGGTCGAGCCGTGCCGCGGCGTTGGTCGCTCGGCACACGCCGGACCGCCACCGCGTATAAACGTGTCAGGTGGCAACGTGTCAGGTGGCGAAGTCACACCGGAAGGGGAATCGTGACCACCACGCGTGAAGTGATGACCAGCGCCGATGTCGCCCGCAGTCGCGTCGGGGACGCCAAGGCGCACGCCACGGAGGCGTTGAGTCGAGCGTACGAGCTGATGGAGGAAGCCGCCGGCCACGGCTGGGACGGGGTGGCGGCGTCGATGCGCCAGGCGCATGACGCCCTGGAGGTGGTGGTCGCCAGCCTGGAAGACGCCGACGAGGCAACCGACGCGGTCGCCCGTGCCCTCAGCGAGGTCACGAACCGTTCCAGCCGGTCCGATGTCACGGAGCGGTTCGCCGGAGTCTTACAGGAACTGGATCGGGTACGCGGCGCGCTCGATGCGGCGGCAGGCAGCGTGGACGACGCGCGGCAGGCGTGCCACCGTGCCGGGGAGCCCAGAGAGTTGCTCGGCATGCTGCACTCCGTGTCGGAGGGCTTGGACGCCGCCCGGCACAGTGCCGAGGACGCCAGGGAGAAGGCGGACACGGAACGGCAGGAATCCGAGAACTGGGGAAACTGACCCCGGGCGGCGGCGGGGCGGTCGCGCCGTCGCCCGGGAGCCCAGATCTCAGCCAACACCGCGAGCCGCCGGGTGATGCGTTCCAGCCGGGCGTGTACGACCCGCGAGGCCAGTTCAGTACGGAGGAAAGGCGCATCGCAGACCATGTGGTGGCGGTGGAGAAGGCCGGCGTGTACCACCGTGCCGCCGACCATTCGCGTAGCGCTGTCAGCAACCCGAACGCGCTGGTGAGACACCAGTCCTCCGATCCGGGACGGCCGACCGAACTGCGGACCCTGCGCCAACCCGGGGCCAGTGCGGTGCGGGACAGGATCTTGAAGATTGGCGAACAGCTGACACATTACGGCGGAGGGGATGTGGTCATCGACGGACGCGACGTGAAACTCACCGAGAACGCAGCGCGGGAAGGTCACACACTCGCGCTTCGGCAGGCACGTCATCAAGGCCAGGAGCTGCCCGGGCAGGTGCGACTGATCCTGGCCGACGGCCGGATTCTCACCTTGAAGGAACGGTGACATGGCAAACCACGACGAGATTCTGCTACGCACCGAACTCCCACCCGACAGGGTTGCGCGACGTTTGGCGGAGGTGCTTCACGCGACCCTGCGGCAGGAGTCTGATGCGTGGGTGGTATTTCGGCACCTGCGAGACCGGGACGGCACAGTCGGGGGTTCGGTGATGCGGAACCGGCTACGGCTGGACCCGTTCCACCGCGGCGAGGAGAGCATCTACGACGCGTACGACATCATCTTCGACATCTGGGCGACGTACCAGCACGAAAGCACGCAGCACCACGAGGCTCAGACGATGTTCTCGGAGATCGTCGAACATCTCCGGTGGCCGGCGGTGCACGCTGACGAAGGCGGGCTGTTGTTCTCGGCGTGGGATCCGGAGCTGGGTCGTACCGACTTTCCGGAACACACCGGGGCGTATGCCGACGGCCGGGAGTTCTGGCAGCCGTACGTGGAGCGTGGCCTCCCGAGGAACTGACGGCAGAACTGGTCCAGATCCAGGCTTACCGGGAACGGTTCCGTGGTGGTGAACGGACCGCCGTCCACCCGGGCCGGCACCGTCCGGGGTGGACGGTGCCGGCCGACGGCGTACCCCGGAAGTCAGAGGCTGAAGTCCTGGGTCTGCGGGTTCAGGTGGCCCAGCCGGATCGCCCCGGCGGTCGCGTCACCGCTGAACCGGAACACGTTCAGGCCCTCGGTGATGCTGGACTCGTAGATGAAGTTGTTGTACCAGTACGACGACCAGGCACCGCCCAGGTCCGGCGGGCTGATCGCGGGCGGGTCGGACCAGCCCAGCGTCACCGGACTGGCCGGGTCGGTGAACTCGGTTACCCAGGTGCCGGCCTGGTAGTTGCCGCTGACCATGACGTACCGGCCAGTGCGCAGCGGCACGATGTTGTAGTTGTGGATCGTGCAGTTCTCCGCGACACCGTCCTGGCCGCGCGGCAGGGTCCACTGGCCGAGCTTGGCCCCGGTGTGCGCGTCGTAGAAGAACGCGCTCTTGTCCACGTCCGGGTCGGTGCTCTGACACTCCGGCTCGGCACCGCCCCCGGGCTCCCAGCCGGCGACCAGCACCTTGCCGTCCCAGGTGAACGAGGCGGAGTGCCACCGGCCGTTGGTGCCCAGCTGACCCACGCCGGGCTCACTGATCGTGTACCTGAATTCCGGGTCGGCGAGGCTGCCGCCGGGGTGGGCGTTGGCCCCGATGTCGAACACATTGATCGCGTCGGCGCTGGCGCAGGCGGCCAGGTTCACGTCACCGAGGATCAGACCCATGTCGTGACATCCGGTACGGATGTCGGTGAGCGGCCCGGCGAGCGGTTCCCGGCGTAGCAGGTTCGCGCCGGACGGACTGGCGAGCGGCACCTCGATCACGTCGATGTAGTCGCCTTCCGGGTCGTCTGCCGCCCGGGTGCCGTCGACGCAGCCGCTGCTGCTGGAGTTGTTGCTGTAGACGATCAGCCGTTCGCCGTCCCGGGCCCCGGTCACGGTGTGTGAGCCGCAGGGCAGCTCGACCGAGGCGACCAGCTCAGGGTTGCCGAGGTCGCTGATGTCGAAGACGTGGACGCCTTCCCAGCCGGCCGGCACGGTGTGTCCGTCACAGTCCCGGGCCGTTGACTTCGGGGAGTTCCACGAGCGGACCAGGATGTTGTCCCAGACGAAGATGTCTCCCTGGTCGCCGTTGCAGCCCTGATGGATGAGTTCCTGGGGGCTGTCCGGGTCGGAGATATCGACCACCCGGAAGCCGTTGTAGTTGCCGTGGAACGCGAGCTTGCCCCAGAAGGCCAGGTCGGAGTTGACGTGGCGGACCCCGTCCGGCTGGCCGAGGAATGTGGCGGGATGGGCGCTGTGGCCCTTGGCGTGGATGTTGTCGGTCTGTGGCCGGGATCCGTGGTCGGCCACCGCCGCGACCGGCGCGGTGAGGACGCCGGTCACCATGATGGCGAGGGCGAGCAAGGTCTTACGATGCCGCATTACTGCCTCCTCGCGGAGAGATGGGAATGTGAGTGCCGGTGGAGACCTGCCCGGCCTCCTGAGGCATCTCGCAATGGCGCGGTGCTCGGTGGCATCACCTCCCGGACGGCACCGGCGACCGAGAGCCACGGACAGTCCTCGATGGCCGCACCGCTGCTGAGCGAACATGATCCGAAACAGCATCGGACCAGGGCGAATGCAAGCGCAGGTTACGTGGTGCCCACCGGGTCGGTGGCCGGTTTCCGGGATTTCGGGCGGAAGTACGAGGCCAGTCCTCTGTGCTCACGCGGCGGTCCATCGGATGTCAGACAGCAGCGGAGGCTTGCATGAAGAGGTGAATCACTGCTTCACTTCTTGTGTGCCGTACCGGCGTACTCCCGCGATCCAGGCCCGGTTCGACGCGCAACGCGCGGCGGTGCTGCACGCCGCCACCGACCTGCTACGGGAGCGCGGGTACGCCGGCTGCTCGATGGCGGCGGTCGCCGCCCAGGCACGGATCGCCACGGGGACCGTGTACCGGCACTTCCCGAGCAAGACCGACCTGGTCGTGGAACTGTTCCGGACCGTGGTGGGACGCGAGGTGGCGGCGGTCGCCGAGGCGTCGCGGGGTCACGGTGGGCTCGTGGAGCGGGTCGTCGCGGTGACCGAGACATTCGCCATCCGTGCCCTGAAGTCACCGAGGCTCGCGTACGCCCTGCTCGCCGAACCCGTCGACCCCGCCGTCGATGTGGAGCGACTGGTGTTCCGGCGGACCTTCCGGGACCTGTTCGCCGCGCCGATCGCCGACGGGGTCAGGCTCGGCGTCCTGCCTCGTCAGGATCCGCAGCTCACCGCCGCCGCGCTGGTCGGTGCCGTGGCCGAGGCCCTGGTGGGGCCACTCGCCGAGGGGACCGCAGCTCCCGACACCGTGTCCGAACTGGTCAGCTTCACCGTGCGCGCCCTGGGCGTGCCCGTATCTCCCGGAGGTAGCGATGCCGACTCATGAGGTCACCAACCAGCCGCCGCCGCTGCTCGACGACAACGCGGCCGGCTACCCGGCGTTGTTGGAAGGGCTGCGCGCCGAGCGCGCGGGTTGGGCCGAGGATGAGATCCGCGAGCTGGGCGCGCTGGCCGGCGGCGAGCAGGCCCAGGAGTGGGGACGGCTGGTGGAGCAGCACCCGCCGGTGCTGCGTACCCACGACCGGTACGGGCACCGGATCGACGAGGTGGATTTCCACCCGCACTGGCACGACCTGATGCGGGTCGCCGTGGAACACGGCCTGCACGCCGCGCCATGGCGACAGGAACGGGTCGGCGCGCACGTGGCACGGGCCGCCAAGATGTACGTCTGGTCCGATACCGACCCGGGCCACCTGTGCCCGATCTCGATGACGTACGCGGCCATTCCGCCGTTGCGGGTGGCGGCGTCCCTGGCGGACCGGTACGAGCCGCTGCTGGCCTCCCCGGTATACGACTACGGGCTGCGGGAACCCGGCACCAAGCAGGGCCTGATCGCCGGGATGTCGATGACCGAGAAGCAGGGCGGCTCCGACGTCCGGGCGAACACCACGCGGGCCACCCCGGACGGCGACGGAGGCTACCGGATCACCGGGCACAAGTGGTTCACTTCCGCGCCGATGTCAGACCTGTTCCTCACCCTGGCGCAGGCACCCGGCGGTCTGTCCTGCTTCCTGCTGTCCCGGGTGCTGCCGGACGGCAGCCGCAACCGGATCCACCTGCAACGGCTCAAGGACAAGCTCGGCAACCGGTCGAACGCCTCCGCCGAGATCGAGTACGACGCCGCCACCGGCTGGCTGGTCGGCGAGGAGGGCCGGGGCGTCGCCACGATCATCCAGATGGTCAACCTGACCCGACTGGACTGCGCGGTCACCTCGGCCGCCCTGATGCGGCACGCGGTGACGCAGGCGATGCACCACACCACGCACCGGTCCGCGTTCGGGGCCCGGCTGGTCGACCAGCCGCTGATGCGCAACGTACTCGCGGATCTCGCCGTCGAAGCCGAAGCCGCGACCGTGGCCGGGATGCGGCTGGCCGGCGCGGTGGACCGGGCGGCGGCCGGGGACCGCACCGAGGACCTGTTCCGCCGGCTCGCGCTGCCGGTGACCAAGTACTGGGTGTGCAAGCGGGCACCCGGACTCGCCGCCGAGGCCCTGGAATGCCTGGGCGGCAACGGGTACGTGGAGGAGTCCGGAATGCCGAGGCTCTACCGGGAGGCCCCGCTGAACTCCATCTGGGAGGGCTCCGGCAACGTGGCCGCGTTGGACACGCTGCGCGCGATGGGTCGCCAGGCTGAGTCGGTGGAAGCCTTTTTCGCTGAGGTCGCGTTGGCCTCCGGGGCTGACCCCCGGCTCGACGACGCGGTGGCGCGGCTGCGCAAGGACCTCACGGACCTGGACGACGCGCAGTACCGGGCGCGGCGGATTGTGGAGTCGATGGCGTTGGTACTCCAGGGCTCACTGTTGCACCGCCGGGCTCCGGCCGTCGTGGCGGAGGCGTTCTGCGCCTCCCGGCTGGGTGGCGACGGTGGGTACGCCTTCGGCACCCTGCCCAGCGGTACGGACACCGCGACCATCCTGGACCGCGCGAGACCGTCCTGGCCCCCGGCACGTCAATGGAGGTTCGGACGATGACCGCTGCGCTCGTTGATTCAGGTCCACTGGTAGCTTTCCCGGGCGGGAACTGCCCGGTGGCCCGGCGGAGGTGTTCCTGGAACACGGCAGGGTGGCGGTCAACTCCGGTCCCACTTTCGGTGAGGGTGGGGAAGGCTTTGTACGGCTGAATCTGGCGACCGCCGCCCGTCACCTCACCGAGGCGGTACGCCGGATGGGCACCGCAGTGCGGAAGGCCACGTCGTAGCCCGCCCCCTTGTCTAGATCTTGGTCGATGTGCATTGCTGGAGCAATGCAAATCGAACAAGATCCGGAGTGCGGGCACCGCTGACACTGTCAACGACGTTCAGGTCGGTAGTGGGTTGGCCTTTTCGATTCAAGAAGCTTGATCACCCATGGGCCGTCCCCGAGCTCCTTGATCAGATCCTCGATGCGGTCCCAGTCGCGAGCGAGCAGGCGCATGTATTCCCATCGGTTGAGGTCTCGTTTTGGGGCGAGCCTGATGATCCGTAGGCCGTGTTTGACGACGAGATGCTTTTCTCCTGGCCGGGTGAGGATTCGCCGGTCGCGCTGGATGGTGATCAGTCCGGCTGCGGCCACCACGGGAATCCAGTCTTCGTCTTTGGTGCCGATCGGAACCTTGGGGATGGCTGGGTGTCCGGTGTGGATGACGTCGTTGCGTAGTAGCGCCAGAGCGGCGGCTACGGACAAGAGCGTTTCATCGACGAAGAAGCGGGGGGTGAGCGGAGCGGTTGCCACGTGGGGTTTCCTGTCAGGCGGCCCGCTCGCCTTCTTCGTATCTGAGCGCTTGTCGAACTTCGTCAGGTGAGAGCTGGTATGCCGTGGCGACGGATTCGATGGGGTCGCCTGCCCGGACCTGTTCGGCAAGGACGTCGGTGGGTACGGCCCTCACCACTGGCTGCCCGAAGCGCCGTTCCGGGTCAATCGTCACTGCCGTGCCTGGCCCGAGCGGGTGGTAGCGCATGGCCACCGCCTCGGTTGCCCCTGTTGGCGTGTCGAAGTCCGTCTTGACCTTGAAAAGGTGCGCACCTTCCGCAAGCTTGACCTGGTCCGTGCCGATTTCGCGCACCAACCATAAGTCGTTGTCGAGTCCAGTTGCGCGTTGGGCTTCAAGGACCAGCTTCATGGTGGGCACGTCCACCAGCGGACGGACGTGCGCGAGCGGGTACCGCACATTCAGTGACTCGCGGAGTCTTTCCACCACCCCGCGAAGGTGGTAGATCCGCAACCCCGCGTCCCGGTACGCGGACAGCAACGCCGTCTCAATGAACTCGCCCCAGCTGACAGCGTCATCACCGGTCCGCCGCTCGCGCACGATGGGTCGATAGTGCTTGCCGAGCCGCCAGTACCCGTCGATCCAACGCTTGGCGGTGCCCTTGCCCAACCGCAGCATCGAGTCCACGTCCCGCATGAGGTACAGCGGACGTTCCAGGTATGCAACGTCGCCGATCATGGCGCGGACTCCCCTCTCGAACCTCATCGTACGGACTCACAGGCGAGCCAGACACGAGATGACGCACACTATCGCGTTGACACCGGGCAAAGTCAGACACATCCTGGCATCCCCGATGAGGATCGAGCCCAAGTGGAAGACTCCGGGTCCTCACCTGCCCGAAGGACCCGGTGGCTCCGGGCTGTCGGTGTACTCTTCAGTGTTTCTCAGTTTTTCTCTAGTATTATCTTCGTATGCGACTCAGTGATTGGGCGCGTGTTCAGGGTGTTCACTATCAGACCGCGTGGAAGTGGGCGCGTGAGGGCAAGATGCCGGTTCCGGTGGTGAAGACACCCACCGGCCGGTACCTCGTCCTCACCGACACCCCCGCCGTCAGCGCAGGCGTGGTGCTGTACGTACGGGTGTCATCGGCAGACCAGAAGCCGGACCTTGACCGGCAGGTCGCCCGGCTCACCGGGTGGGCCACCGGCAACAAGCTGACTGTCGCCCGCGTGGTGAGCGAGGTCGGCTCGGCGCTGAATGGGGCCCGACCGAAACTCAAGCGGCTTCTCGCCGACCCGGACGCCTCGGTGATCGTGGTCGAGCACCGTGACCGGCTGGCCCGGTTCGGCGTCGAGTACATCGAAGCCGCATTGTCTGCGCAGGGCCGCACCGTTCGCGTCGTCGATACCGGCGAAGTCGAGGACGACCTGGTACGGGATATGACCGACGTGCTCACCTCGTTCTGCGCCCGCCTGTACGGCAAGCGCGCCGCCCGCAACCGGGCAGAAAGGGCACTGGCCGCAGCGAGGGAGGATGCGTGAGCCACAAGCAGGGTGTTCGGTTCGAGCTCGCCCCTGCCGATGAGCAGGCGGTCCTGCTGGGGCGTCACTGTGGTCTGTCGAGGGTGGTGGAGAACTTCTGCTTGGAGACCGTCCGGAAGAAGTGGGCTCAGCGCAAGGCCGAGGAAACCTACGGCATCCCGAAAGGACAGCTCACCGATGTGCCGTGGTCTGCCCCGGCCCTGGAGAAGGAATGGCGCGCCGCCCACCCCGAACGGTTCCCGTGGTTCGCCGAGAACACGATGTCCTCCCGTGTCCCCAAGGAGGCGTGCCGGGTCCGCGCGGCCGGGTTCTCCAACTACCTCAAGTCGAGGAAGGGCGAGCGCAGGGGGGCCCGCATGGGTTTCCCGACCTGGCGCAAGCGCAAGCACGGGTCCCGCTTCCGGTACGACGCTGACCGCGCCAAGCCACGGGACGCCCGTACGGTGCGTCTTCCCGCGATCGGTGACGTGCGGGTGCGTGAGGACATGTCCTGGCTCACCGACCGCATCGCCACCGGGAAAGCCCGCATCCTCGGCGCCACCATCCGAGAGCAGGCCGGGCGGTGGTGGATCTCCTTTCAGATCGACGTGGACCGGGACGACCTCAACAAACGCCGTCAGGTCAGCGAGCAAGCCCTCGCGTGCGGCATCGACCTGGGCCTGAAAACGTTCGCTGTCGTCAAGAACACCGACGGCTCCAAGGAGGAGATCCACGCACCCCGCCCGCTCAAAGCTGCACAACGCGCCCTGGCGAGGGCGAACAGGAAACTCGCTCGCTCCATAGACGGCTCCAACAACCGGGCCAAAGCACGCCGCCGTGTCGGTCTCCTCCATCTACGGGTGGCGGATCGACGCCGGGACTTCCTGCACCAGACCACCACCAGACTGACGAGAACCAAATCAGCCATCGCGGTGGAAACCCTGCACGTCAAGGGCATGGTCAACAACCGCAGGCTCGCCCGCGCCGTCTCCGACGCCGCCTTCGGCGAGTTCGTCCGCCAACTCGACTACAAAGCCGACTGGTACGGCACCCGCGTTTGGAAAGCCGACCGCTGGTTCCCCAGCTCGAAGACCTGCCGCGACTGCGGCCGGATCAACCGGGGCCTGACCCTCGCAGACCGCACCTGGAACTGCCCCGGCTGCGGCGCACCCCACGACCGAGACGAAAACGCCGCAGACAACCTACTCGCCGCCATGCTCGCCGACCAGAACGTTTGACAGCAGAACCTTCGCCGGGAAGTTCCCCGGAGAAGTGAAACGCCTCGTGGAGACCATGTAAGACCCCACTCCCCGGAGTAGGGCCACGGTCGATGAAACAGGAAGAATCTCAGCGAGACAACCACTGAGATTCACGCAACGGTACGTACTCTCAGCGGCTGGACGCGATGCGAGGGGGAGCAGGATCCCGCTACCCACCCGTGTGTCCACATTGCCTTTGTAGTAGACCTGAACTCACCAACTCCGTGCACCGCTGCCCGCCCCGGCAGCGGTAGCTGCCTCCTGAACAGCGCCACATTCTCGAAATCCGACAACATCCCCGGCAGTCCTCATGCCCATCCAGGACCGTCCGCACCAGAAAGGACCGCCGCCATGGCTGTCGCCGATGACCTCGACCGCGCCATCGACTCGAAGTGGGACTGGGTCGCTGAGCAAACCCGTAAGTATCTGGCCACGGGCGGCGCTGAGGGACACGAGTGGAAACAGGGTGTACACACTCGTGCTCGCCACGACCGGACGCAAGACCGGCCAGCCACGTCGCACCCCTGTGATCTACGGCGCCTCGGGTGACGACTTTGTCATCGTCGCGTCCAAGGCCGGCGCCGACGAGAATCCGGCGTGGTTCAAGAACCTCCAGGCGGAGCCGACTGTCGGGGTACAGGTCGGCGCCCGCCGGTTCACCGCCCGCGCCCGGGTCGCGTCCCCGGAAGAGCGCGAGGGCCTCTGGGCCCAGATGGTGGGCATCTACCCGCAGTACGAGGAGTACGTGCAGAAGACCGACCGCGTGATCCCGATCGTCCTGCTCACCCCGCAGGACTGACCCTCCGCGTCCGCGTCCCCTTTCCGAGATCTTGGAAATCTACCGGCGTTTTTCGCGGGGTAGGTTTCCAAGATCTCGTTGGGGGTCGGTGGGTTATCGGGTTCGGGTGGGGTTGATGGCGGCTACGACGTCCCGGATGGTGTTGTCGTACGGCCGGTGGATCAGGTCCATCAACGTGCCGTGGAGTTGGGCGGGTTCGGGGTGGTACATGTGCCGGGCGAGTCCGAGTGCGGCGACGAGCCCGGACAGGGCAACGGTCTGCATGTCGGGGAGTTGCAGGTGGGGGTCGTCCGGGCGTGGCGGCACGGCGAGGTCGCGGATTTTGCTCCTGACCTGGATGGGGTATCGCTTGTCGGTGGGCCGGTAGACCTCTCGGCGGAAGATCCCGAACCTGCGGTGCACTTCTCGTTTGAGGACTCCGGTGGCGAGCATGTCGCCTTGGACGCGGTCGTAGAGGTCGGGGGTGGCGAACTGTCGGATGAAGTCGGTGGCTTGTAGTTGTCCTCCGGTGTGGCGCAGCAGTGTCATGGCTTGGTCGGTGAGTGGGTCGCCGTAGAGTTCGGGGTCCACAATGGTGATGCGTCCGGTGTCGTGGACGTAGCGTCCGTTGCGGATCTGGTATTGCTTGCCGATCTGGATGCGTCCGGTCAGCGACAGTTCCAGCAGGTTCACCCCGGCCAAGCCGAGGTTGAGGGCCCTGCGGCTGAGGTGTTTCTTCCCGGTTTCGTCGGAGTGGGCGATCAAGAACAGTTCCGCGCGCAGTGGCAGGCGCATCTGCGGGTCGTTGGGGTCGGGGACGATTCGTCGTTGCCGCATCGGCCCGCGCCGCTCCAAAACTGCGAGGTTCATCGGAAAGGACTCCCTGTCAGGGGTGTGAAAGTTCGGAATGCCGTCTGGCCTGGCGGCGAGGGGTGTGTCGGCGGGGCACACCCAGCGCCAGGGCGGTTCGGCGGGAAAGGCCCACTACCTGTCCACGGGCTGCCGCTGAACCGGCACGTTTCGAGCCAGCTTCAGTACTGGGTGGTCGGAAACCCCGTGGCGGGTGGCTCCCGGTCGGGCCGGGACCGGGACGGTGACATGTGTCCGGTCCCGGCCCGCCGGTCTCCCGGCACGGCGGAGGCTCGTGTCACGACGCGCCGGGGCGCATGTGTGACGCGGCCTTACCGGCGTGCGGCGGCGCCCGGGCTCCGCGTCCTGGCCGCGTTCAGATCCTCAATCAACCCGCGCTGCCGGGCCGCGACCACCACGGGGCAGCAGTCCCAGATCCGGCCGCAGCCCTGGCAGCTGTCACTGTCGGACTCGGGTTGGTGGGCCGCCATCACAT
>DASUSI010000090.1:0-14901 GCA_036375165.1 Micromonosporaceae bacterium
GACTTCCCGCTGACGGGGGCATCATCCCGGGAGGGTGAGAAGCCGGGGTCCGGCGGGCTCTGACCGGCTGCGGTTGACTCCAACCAAGATCCAGTATCAGCTGGCCGGTGCCGCTGCCCTGGTCGGTTCGCGGGGGATCAAGTACGCGGCTACCAGCACGGACCCGGCCAGCGCCGTGCCCAACGACGAGCCGAGGTTTGACACGCTCCGCGAGAGGCCGGAGATGTCTCCCTGGTCAGCTCCCGGGAAGCTGGACTGGACCACGTTCACTGACGAGGTCAGCATGACACCGACGCCGGCACCGACCATGAACAGGCCCGGCACCAAGCGGAGGACGCTGGTGTCGTCCCTGACCAGGGCGAGCAGCAGGCCGATCCCGGCCACGGTCGCCACGAACCCGGTCAGGATCAGCCACCGCTGCGTACGCCGCCTGGCGAACCGTTCCGCACCTCCGGAGGCGAGCAAGATCCCCACCGTGGCGGGGGTCAGGGCGAGACCGGTCTGGATCGCGTTGTAGCCCCGTACCTCCTGCAGAAACACGGAGATCACGAAAAATGAGCCCTGCATCGTGAGCCACTGAATGTGCTGGGTGCCAAGCCCGAGGTTGGCGGTTCGGTTCCGGAACAGGCGGAGGTGGAGAAGTGGTTCCCCGCCCGAGCGCTCTGTCGACTGTAGATGTCGGAAGAACCACAGCAGCACCAGTCCGCCGAGTACCAGCAGCGGCCACACCGGCGCAATGCCGCCCTCGGGTATCACCACCGTGCTGCCGATCTTGAGGTCCTTGCGGGCGCTCGTCCAGCCGTAACTGCCGGTGGTGAGGATCCCGAGCACGACCAACGCCAACCCGATCGCGGACAACGCCGCGCCTACCAGGTCGAAATGTGGCCCGGCCGTCGGGCCGGGTGCTTCGGTGATGCCGCGGGCCAGGTAGATGATCCAGACCACCACCAGGACCTGGACCACGAACGAGGCCCGCCAACTGGTCGACGTCGTGATGACACCGCCGACCAGAGGGCCGGCTGCGGCCCCCAGTCCGGCGGCCCCGCTGACCACGCCGAAGTACCGGGCTCGCGTCCTGACGCCGGGGAAGCCACCGTGATCAGGATGTAGATAGGCGGTATCAGAAGCGCCGAGCCGATTCCCCCAGCAGCGAGTACCCCACGATCATGAGGCCCATGCCCTGTGACAATGCGGCCAGCAGCGCGCCGCTTCCGTACACGACCAGGCCGACCAGGAAACAGCGTTTTCGTCCCCAGATTTCGGTGAGCTTGCTGCCGGGGAGCATCAACGACGCCATGGTGAGCGTGAACGGGGTGATCGCCGTCTGTAGTCCGATCACCGTAGTGTCAAGATCCTCGGCGATCATGCTGATCGCCACGTTCATGTTCGTCGCCGCGTAACTGGCGAGGAACTGGGCCAGCGCGCGGGGCAGGACCAGAGCGCGGGGCTTGGGGATCGGTACGCCGTGTTGATCCATCGGCCCTCCGCGGATCCGTTGACACACCCATGCCGCCGTGGCGTGCCCCGGCTGCCAGGTGCTGCTCAGGTCGCCCGCAACCGACCCCGGTCGTCCTCAGCCGGCCAGGATTCTGGCTTTCTGCGCGGCGAACTCCTCGTCTGTGAGCAGCCCCTGAGCTTTCAGTTCGGCCAGCGCCTTGAGCTGCTGGATCGGGTCGGCAGTGGGTGCCTGCTGCGGCGGTGGAGCGCCGTACTGCTGCTGGTACGCCTGCTGGCGCTGGGCCGCGATCTGCGCGTCCCGTTCGGTGAAACGTTCGGCCTGGCGGCGCTGCACCCGGCCGCTGACCGCCGTGGCGGTACCTGCCACGACGGCGGTCCGGGCGACTCCTCGCAGTAGTCCGGGCATCGTCGTACTCCTCAGGTGGTTGGTTCGAGGGATTCCAGGGCGGCCATGATGTCCGTCGCCGGGATCCGGGCACTCGCGATCAGCTCGCCGCCACTGTTGCGGGCCGCGGCGACGAAGGGGATGGCCCAGGTGTTCTCGTACACGATCAGCGCGGCCACCGTGCCGGGCCGCATCGCCTTTGCGGCGTCGCGTAGGTCCTCGTCTCCCAGCAGGCCCGAGCGGGCCCCGGCGAAGTATGTGAAACCGTTGACCCCGGTCGGGTCGGCCAGTTCCAGAGCTTCGACCGAGCCGTCCTGGTTCTTGCTGATCACCATCAGGTCGTAGAGCCGGATCACACCGCGCTCGACGAGGTCCAGCAGTGCCCTGCTGGCTTCGCCGGTGAGCCGGTCGCCCGGAAACTCGAGTAGTACGAAGTCCACGGGTCCGTGAACATCGGTGGTCGCTGTCGCGGACACTGCCCCTCCTCGGCGTTCGGGTCCGGGTTTCACTCCATGGCTTCCTGTACATCGCGGCCGTGGACCGTGACCGCCCAGATCACGAAGACGTTGAACGCGATGATGGCGATACTCCAGACCGGGTAGTACGGCATCCACAGGAAGCTGGCGATGGTGCTGAGGCACGCGACGATCACCGCGACGGTCCGCGCCCACACCGAACCGGTGAACAGGAAGACCCCGGCGAGCAACACCACGACCCCGGCGATCAGGTGGATCCAGCCCCAACTGGTGAGGTCGAACCTGTAGATGTAGTCGCGGCTCACGACGTAGAAGTCATCGTTGATCAATGCCACGAGCCCTTGGAACGCGTGGAAGAACCCGGTGAGGATCATCAGGATCCCGGCGAAGACGATGACGCCGACCGCGCCGCCGCTGTATTCCCTGCGGCTGGTGGCCCGACCGGCAGTGGTGGTTGTCATTACTGGCCTCCCTCCTCAGTGCGCCCAAACGGGGGGCGCAGCTTGCCTTCCCCAGACCTACGCCGCGGACTACCGGGGCACTTCACCCGTACCGGGTGATCCCGCGGTGGGTTGGTGGGCGTCCGTGCGCATCGCCTCGGACGTCGGGGTGCGCGCCGGCCCTTCGGGAGGTGCCGGTGGGCGGGCCAGGAATTCGATCAGACCGAGTACGAGCACAACGGCCAGCGCGCTGCCCACGACAACCCACCCGGTGGGCCGCTCCCAGAACATCAGGACCAGACCCCAGGCGATCACGGTCGCGATCCGAAGCGCCCGCTTGTGGGCGTAGACCCAGGAGCCGAAGGGTCCGGTACGCCAACCGGCCGTCTCGGCTCCACCGCGCACCCAGCCGATGCCGTGTGTCAGGGTGGCTCGGGTACGCAGCGCAGCCGCCGACGGTCCAGTCATGAACGCGGCAAGTGCCACGACCAGCCCGAGTACGGCGGTTGTTCGCAGCCCGGTCCGCAGGAACCGCACCATGGTGTCGAAGACGTTCCCGGCCGCCGCTTCGGGCAGCACGTCTGCCGGTACGGCGTCGAGGTACAGCACTCGCAGGACCGCGAGGCCCACCCCCAGCGCGACCATCGCGCCGGCCACGCCCAGGGCACCCTGCAGCAGCGCCCGCCTGCGGTCGCGGGCGAGGTAGACCCCGACAGCGAAAATGCCGAGGGCGACGAACGGCAGCCAGGTGCCGAGGGTGTCGAGCAGCCGGTAGAGGGCCTGCGCGTCCGTAATCGCTTCGGACTGGACCAGCACGAACGACCGCTCGATCGTCGGGATCCGGTTGGCCAGGTCGAAGCCCTGGGCGACCAGCCGTTCCTTGACCAGTTCGATGATCGGCCCGAGGTTCAGCGTGATGGTGTCACCCTGCGCGCTGACCACGCCGCCCTGGGTGCCTTGGAGCAGGTTGACGATTTGCTCGTGAGCGATCCGGTTGACCTCTTCCCAGGCGGCGGCGAACTGCGGGCTGGCGACGATCCGGTTGACCTGGCTCCGGGTGAAGTTCTCGACGCCGTCGCTGATCGGCGCGGCCAGCGCCGGCAACGCCTCGCCCACCCGGGGTGGCACGTTCTCCCGCTGCGCCAGGGCCTGGAGCGCCTCGGTGGTCAGCGTCTCGATGTCGAGGTTCTCGAAGATCGCACGAGTCACGTCGTCGGCGATCGCGCGCTGTACGGCCGGGTCGTCGGCGAGCGGGGCAACCGTTTCGACGTACCGCTCGGTGTCGGAGACCTGTGTGCTGGCCCAGACCGACACCACCGACAGCGCGGCGAGGACACATGCCAGCGTGATCAGAATGCCTGACGAAAGTGATCGCCACCATGACCGGCCACCGGCTCTGCCGCGTGACGGCGGCCGGGACTCCACTGCCAACTCGGCCTCGAGTTCGGCCACCCGGGCCCGCAGACGTTCCACCTCGTTCGGCTGGTTCACGTCGGGCACCTCCTGGACCGAGATTGTCGGTATCGGGTCCACACTTCCGACGTGCCGCTTGTCGGGGCATCACCCTGCCTGGATGACCTCGCGCGCCCGCCGTCCTGATGGTTGAGGGAGCCGGTGTCGAACACGCCTTCCACATCCAGCCCGCGCCGGTCGAGCAGCAACATCAGGTCCGGAACGGCGTCGGGCCGGATCGCCGCGATGCGCAGAATGGTGTACGCCCGGGACGGTGCGGCCGAGTGCGGCCTCAGGGCCGAGCGGATCACCGGGCCGATCGGCCCCGACACGGTCAGCTCGTACATGGCCGGGCGCTCGTGCTGCGGGGTCCCGGTCACGGCTCGCCCGCCTCCGGCCGGGCCTGACCGGTGTCGTGGTCGATACCGGCGGTGGGAGGTTCCTCGACGCCGGCCACCCGTCGAACCTCGACCACTTCCAGGCCGTACGCGCGGAGCCGGTTCAGGAAGCCGTGCAGCGCGGCCTGGTCCGCGAACCGCCCGGACACCACGGTCCGCACCTCCCGCTCGACTATCTCGGCGTCGCCAAGCTCCCGCAGCAGGTCCTGGGTCGGAGCCTCCCCTGCCACGCGCACTTCATAGACACGGCCGGACATGCTGCTCCTGTGCGGTGGCTCGGTGGGTGATCTGTGGGGGCATTCCGACCTCCTCCCGGGGACGGAATCGGTCGTTCCCCATAGCACGTCCTACGCCTGGACCAACACATCACCCGGTGTGGATGAACGGGCGGACGAACACAGTGACCAGGGGTGCCGGTGCTGTCGACCGGGGGTCAATGGATCGTCCGCTGGAGACGAGGCGCGACCCGGTCACGACATTCAGACTTCGGCTAGGCAACTCCCCTCGTTCAGCGGGAGCCCTTCAGGCAGGGAGTCCTTCGGTAGGAAGGAGCCTTCGATGTCGTTCTGGGACGTTGTGTGGTTCATTCTGATCAGCTTCGCGTTCGTGGCGTATCTGATGGTGATGTTCTGGATCCTGACCGACCTGTTCCGGGACCGGGAGACCTCCGGGTGGGCTAAGGCGGTCTGGATTGTCGTCCTGATCTTCCTGCCGCTGTTGACCTCGCTTGTCTACCTGGGGGTCCGGGGTCGGGGCATGGCGGAGCGCTCGGCGCACGCCGCAGTGGAGGCGAAGCAGCAGCAGGACGCCTACATCCGGGAGGTGACGGGCAAGGCGAGCCCTGCCGACCAGATCGCCCGGGCGCGGCAGATGCTCGACGCGGGTGTGATCTCGCAGGCGGAGTACGACCGGCTCAAGGAGAAGGCGCTGGTCTGACCCCGCGAATGCTGGTGTGGTCACGGGGGAACTGGGCCAGGATGTCCGATTTGGTGGTCAAGTGACTAGCCCCTTCCAGGCCTTTGGTCCTGTACGTCGAACCGGAATTCCTACTGCGCCGGAACGCTGTCCGACCTAGCGTGAGCCGTGGAGGTGGCACTGCGTCACGTGGTGCTTACCGGGGTGCGCGAACCTGAGGGTTCGGTGACACACGGGGGTGAGGGGGCATTACCGGGTGGCAGCCAGGCAACGGGAGCCGGACCGCACCGATGCCGCCGCGGTCGAGGAGGTGCTCGCCGCGGCCCGGTTCCGGATCCCTGAGCTGGCAGGGTTCCACGTACCCCGCCCCCGTCTGACGCGGGGCATGGCCCGGGGCGAACACCTGCCGCTGGTGCTGGTGAGTGCTCCGGCAGGCACCGGCAAGACATCACTGGTTGCTGAATGGGCCAGGTGCCGGGGCAACACCGGTTGGATCACCTTCGAGGATGGCGACACCGCGGTCTGGAGCCTGGTGCTCGATGGGCTCAGCCGGATGGGTCTGGAAGTTCCGACACCGGCCCGGGAGGCGACCGGCTGCCTGGGCCGGCAGCGCCTGACATCCCTGGCCGACGCGATCGCCCGTGTCCCACAGCGGCTGACGCTGGTCCTGGACGGTCCCGAGTTGGCTTCTCTGGAGCTGGCCCGCGAGATCGACTTCGTGCTACGGCATACGTTGGGCAGGCTGCGCCTGGTTCTGGTCGGCCGGGTCGATCCGGTGCTGCCGCTCTACCGCTACCGGCTGACCGACACTCTGCTGGAGATCCGAGCGGCTGACATCGCCTTCACCGACGAGGAGGCATCCTGGCTACTGCGGCGTTCCGGTGTGAAGCTCAGCGCGGAGTCTGTGCGTGACCTGAACCGGCGTACCCGCGGCTGGGCCGCAGGGCTGCGCTTCGCTGCCCTGGCACTGGTCGGACAGGCGGACCCTGAGCAGGCGGCGGCCACGGTGGTCAGCCAGGCCAACGACATCAACGAATACCTGATCGGAGAGGTGCTGGACGCCCAGCCGCCGGAGGCGCGGCGGTTCCTGCTCGACACCTGCCTGCCCGATGTGCTACTCCCCGGGTTGGTCGAGGAGTTGGCCGGTCCCGGTGCCGGGCACACACTCGGTCTGCTGTCCAGATCGAACGCATTCCTGGAGCCGGTGCCGGACCAGCCGGGGGCGTACCGCTACTACCCCTTCTTCAGGGATCTGCTCCGGGCGCAACTGGCCTACGAGTCGCCGTGGGCCATAGTCGACCTGCATCGCAGGGCCGCGCGATGGTTCCAGCGGGCGGCCCTCCCTGACCAGGCGATCGGTCACCTGGCTGCGGTCGGGGCGTGGGACGAGGTGGCCGGGCACATCGTGAATGGTCTGATGGTCGGGCGGCTACTCCTGGAGGGCAGTGGTGGGCCACTCAGCCGGGTGACGCTCCGGCTACCCGATGATCTCGAACAGGCCGCCGGTCAGGTGGTGCGCGCAGCGCTCGCGCTCACCAACGGCGACCGGACGGCCTGTGCCGAGGCGCTGGCCGGAGCCAGGCTACGCGTCCGAGCCGGTGCCACCCGGGAGAACCCGGTCGCCCTGTCGATGTCTGTCCTCGACGCGGTGCGCGCCAGCACGGCCGACGATGTGGCCGTGGCGACACGCCTCGCTGAGGAGGCGGAACGGGCACTGAACGGACCGCGACCGGAGTTGCCCAACAGATCCGAATCCGAGCTGTCCGCGCTCGTGCGGTTCAGCAAGGGCGTCGTGATGCTCCGCCGTGGCGACCTCGAGCGTGCGAGAAGGGCACTCAGTGCCGCCGCCGGAGTCGACGCGGTGCGCTCATACCCAGCGTTCCGGGCGGCCTGCTTGGGTTATCTCGCCATCACTGAGGCACTGGAGGGTCGCCTGGCGCGGGCCGGTCGAACCGCGGCCGAGTCCCTGGAGTTGGCGGATACCAGGGGTGTTGCGGACCGGTCGCCGGCCGCACGGGTGGCGCTGGCCCGGATCGCGCTTGAACAGTACGACCTGAAGTCGGCCCGGGAACACGTAGCCGTGGCGCTGCTTTGTCCCGTCCTGAAAACCGATCCGGTCTGTCGCACCATCACCGAGGGAGTCGTCGCCTCCCTGGAACGAGCCGGTGGTCAGCTGCGGCCGGCGCTGGCGAGGCTGGAGGTCGCAGCCGCCGGGGCCGAGGCCACGGACCCCTGGCTCGCCAGATCCCTGCGTGTCGAAGCCGCCAAGCTCAGCATGGCCAGCGGACGGGCAGAACTCGCCCGTTCCGCCCTGGAACCGATCGAACAGAGCGACGACCCGGAGGTGGCGGCGGTCGCGGCAGCCGTGTACGCGGAGCAGGGTCACGACGCGGCGGCGGCGGACTCCCTGGCCCAAGTCCGCAACGGGGAACCCCCGCTGTCAGCCCGGGTCACAGGTTTGCTGGTGGAGATGGTGTGGGAGTCCCGGCGACGATCGTCGGGCCGGACCCGGGTCGTGTTGGATCGTTCACTGCGGCTCGCGGCGTCAGAGGGGCTGCGCCGCCCGTTCCGGGAGGCGGGTCCGTCGGTGCAGCGACTCCTGTCCGCCGACCCACGGCTGCTCAGCGAGAACCGGTGGCTGAGCCATCCGGGGAAGGTCGTCCCGTCTCCCGCCGACATGTGCCCCGAGAAGCCATCCGGCCAGCAGGTGGTCGAGCCGCTCACCGCCAAGGAGTTGGAGGTCCTGCGCCACCTCCAGGAACTGCTCACGACCGAGGAGATCGCGCTGCGGATGTTCGTGTCGGTCAACACCGTCCGCACCCACGTCCGCAGCATCCTGCGCAAGCTCGGAGTGAGCCGGCGAAACGCCGCGGTGCGCAAAGCCCGGGAGCTGGGCCTGGTCAGCGACCACTCCGCTGCCGCCAGCTGACCAACCCGCGCCTACGGGGCGATCCGCTGGCACAGCCAGGCCAGCGACAGCGGGTAGCGGTAGTCGATGGCCGCGTGGGTGGCGTCGAACAGTTCGAAGTGGACGATCTCATCGGACACGCCCACCTCGGCGAGGGCGTCGCGGAACGCTTCGGCTCCGAGGTCGAGGTAGTAGTCGTCGCGGGTACCGGCGTCGATCCACACCGCGCGAAGTGACCGCAGGGCGTCGGCGTACCGGGGGACCATCCGTACCGGGTCCAGGTCCAGCCAGCGTTGCCACAGGTCTGGAAGCAGCACGCCGGAACGGGAGTCGAACGGCAGTTGCGGGGTGCCGTCCTCACCAGCGGAGAAGCAGGCCGCCACACCGAGTACGACGAGCAGGGACGTGTCCTCTTCCTTGGTGAAGGCCGTGCGGGACTGGAAGTCCTGCCACCAGCGGAAGATGTCCCCGTCGTACTTCCGCAGGTACCGTGCCGCCTTCGAGAACTCGGGCAGGTAGCAGTACTCGTACAGCGTGTCTCCGGCGTGCGTGGCCAGCGCACCGAACAGGTCCGGTCGAAGCATCGGCGTGATCATCGCGCCGAACCCGCCGCTGGACTTGCCGGCGATCGCCCGGTGTTCGGGTTGCGGAAGCGTCCGGTAGTGCCGGTCCACCCACGGCACGATCTCGTCGCAGAGGTACGAGTGGTAGCGCCCGGTGCCGGGGGAGTCGACGAACTGGCTGCCGCCGTAGCGGGTCCAGGCGTCCACGTACACCACGATCGCGGGTGGCGCCTGGCCGGTGGCGAACACCTGATCTGCCGTCTCGGGAAACGGCTGCCGGTAGGGCATTCGGTTCCGCCACATCGCGACATGCCCGGTGTACCCCTGGATCAGGTACACGGTCGGGTACCGGTGATCGGGCTCGGCGTCGTAACCGGGCGGGAGGTAGATCCACAGGGGCCGCTGGTGAGGATCGCCGAGCGGATTCCCGTGAAGTAGTTCGCTGGGGAACACGCGCTCATCCAGCCGACCCGACAGTTCCCCGGACCACGGCAGCATCAGGGTCCTTCCGCCAATTTCCCGACTCGTGGCCGACGTTACCGGAATTCCGGCGGTCGATACGAATGAGTAATCACACCGGGGCAGCCCGTGACCAACCACCGGCCAAGATGGACGGTAGTGTCCCGACCGGACATACGCACCGCGGCCGGATCACCGTGGAGGTGGACGGGACAGACCACACGATCGAGTGATGTTCCCGGCGGCGGCCCCGGCACTCTCCAAACGGCCGCCACTTCACTTTTCTCCGCCAACTGTGAGTCGCCCGCCACTGGCTCCGGAGGTTGTCACGTGCTCGCGCTAGCCGCTCCCACGCCCCCGATCGAAACCCGCAGCATGCTGGTCTTCCTGCTTCAAGTGGCAGTGTTACTGCTGATGGCGCTGCTTCTCGGGCGGCTCGCCGTACGGTTTCGGATGCCGGCGATCGTGGGAGAGCTGTTCGCCGGTGTGATCCTCGGACCTTCTGTCTTCCAGAATGTCGCACCCCAGGTGGCCGGGTGGCTGTTCCCGCCGGATCCCGAGCAGTTTCACATGCTGGACGCCATCGGCCAGTTCGGAGTTCTGCTCCTGGTCGGTGTCGCCGGAGCACACCTGGATCTGAGGCTGGTACGCAGGCGACGTGGCGCCGCCATGAAGATCGGCGGGTTCGGGCTGATTATTCCGCTCGGGTTCGGTGTCGCCACGGGGTTGCTGCTGCCAAGGTCGATCTTCGGGACCGACGTCGATCCGGTGGTGTTCGCGATGTTCCTCGGGATCGCGATGGGCGTCAGCGCGATCCCGGTCATCGCGAAGACCTTCATGGACATGAACCTGCTGCACCGCGACATCAGCCAGATCACCCTCACCGCGGCCATGCTCGACGGGGCCTTCTGCTGGCTTCTGCTCTCGGTGGCTTCCGATATGGCCACCAGGGGGGTACGGGTTGGAAATCTCCTACTCTCGCTCGCCTATCTCGCCGCTGTGGTCCTGCTCGCGGCGGTGGTTGGACGGCCCTTGGTCGCGAAGGTGTTTCAACTGGCCGGCCGGTCCGAGGAACCGACTCCCACCCTGATGACCGCCACGATCCTGATCATCGGGTGCGCGGCCGGCACCCACGCCCTGGGGCTGGAGGCGGTCGTCGGAGCGTTCATCGCTGGGATTCTGATCAGTGAGTACGGCAAGCCAGACCCGGCGCGACTCGCACCCCTGCGGACCGTCGTCGTGTCGGTGCTCGCGCCGATCTTCCTCGCCACGGCGGGCCTGCGGATGGATCTGACCGCGCTGACCAGAATCGACGTGCTCGGTGCCGCGCTACTGATTCTCGCCATCGCCATCGTGGGAAAGTTCGTCGGTGCCTACATCGGCGCCCGGACCAGTCGGCTCAGCAACTGGGAGGCGCTGGCGCTGGGAGCCGGCCTGAACGTCCGGGGTGCCGTCGAAATCATCATCGCCATGGTCGGCCTGCGACTCGGAGTATTCAACACCGCCACGTACACCATCATCGTCCTGGTCGCGGTGGTCACCTCGCTGATGGCCCCGCCGATCCTGCGGGTCGCCATGGCTCGGGTGGAACCGACCGAGGAAGAGCAGGTCCGGCAACGCGAGCACGCACTGGCCTGACCACGGTGGTATGGCCGGTCAAGGGTGTCCCCGCGAGGAAGGAGCTGCCGAACCCGTCCTGACCTGGTGTCCGAACCTGTCTGTCGGACGGCGAATTCCCGACTGTTCAAGATGGACAATGGTCGCTGACCGGACGTCCACCCAGCGGTTGAGATCACCGTGGAGGTGGACGGGATAAGACACGTGATCACGTGATGTCCCCAGCCGAGTTCCTGGCGCAGCCTGATACGGGCCAGCCAGTACAGGCCGCGTCCGTCTCTTCCCCGACCGCGAGCTGCCCAATACCGGCTTCTGGAGGTTGTCACCGTGCCCGCGCAAGCACCCACACCGCCGATCGAGGCACATGATCTGCTGATCTTCTTACTCCAGGTAGGACTCCTGTTGATACTCGCGCTGCTGCTCGGGCGGCTCGCCGTACGGCTGAAAATGCCGGCGATCGTGGGGGAGCTGTGTGCCGGCGTGATACTCGGCCCTTCCATCCTTCAGCAGTCCGCGCCGCAGCTGGCCCAGTGGCTGTTTCCTCCGGATGCCGAGCAGTTTCACATGCTTGACGCCATTGGTCAGGTCGGGGTGTTGCTCCTGGTCGGTATCACCGGGGCCCACCTGGACCTGGCATTGGTACGCAGGCGAGGCGTCGCCGCAGCGAAGATCAGCGGATTCGGGCTGGTCATCCCCCTCGGATTCGGTATCGCCACCGGCCTGTTGCTGCCCGGATCGCTGCTCGGCAGCGGGACCGACCCGGTGGTGTTCTCGCTGTTCCTGGGGGTCGCGATGTGTGTCAGCGCAATCCCGGTCATCGCGAAAACCCTCATGGACATGGGGTTGCTGCATCGCAATATCGGCCAGCTCACCCTCACCGCCGGAATGGTTGACGACGCCTTCGGCTGGTTCATGCTGTCGGTGGTCTCCGCCATGGCCACCAGCGGGGTACGTGCCGGAAGCGTCGTGCTGTCGCTGGCCTATCTCGTCGCCGTGATCCTGTTCGCCGTCGTGGTCGGTCGGCCCTTGGTCGCCAAGGTGTTCCAGTTGGCCGGCAGGTCGCAGGAGGCGATGCCCACCATCATGACCGCCACGGCCCTGATCATTCTCTCCGCCGCGGGTACCCATGCTCTCGGTCTGGAGGCGATATTCGGGGCCTTCGTCTGTGGGATTCTGATCAGCGAGTACGGCAAGCCAGACCCGGCGCGACTCGCGCCCCTGCGGACCGTTGTCCTGTCGGTGTTCGCACCGATCTTCTTCGCCACGGCGGGCCTGCGGATGGATCTGACCGCGCTCACCAGAATCGACGTGCTCGGTGCTGCCGCGCTGATCCTCGCCATCGCCATCGTGGGAAAGTTCGTCGGTGCCTACATCGGCGCCCGGACCAGTCGGCTCAGCAACTGGGAGGCGCTGGCGCTGGGAGCCGGAATGAACGCCCGTGGCGTGGTCGAGGTCATCGTCGCCATGGTCGGCCTGCGACTCGGGGTGCTCAACACCGCCACGTACACCATCATCGTCCTGGTCGCGGTGGTCACCTCGCTGATGGCCCCGCCGATCCTGCGGGTCGCGATGGCGCGTGTGGAGCAGACCGAGGAAGAGGACCTCAGGCAACGCGAACACGCACTCACCTGACCCGGACAGCATGGCCGCTTGGCGTCGGACGACAGTGGCTCGAGGCCAAGTGAGCACCGTACGGCCCCGGTGGTGGCTCGGGATTCTCTGGCTCCGGGGTCAGCGACCGCTGGCGTATCCCTGCATGCCACGCGGGTTCGCCGCCGCTGACAGCACACCGGTTTCCGGATCCCGGGCGACCACGCACATCCGGCCCAGGCTCCACGGTTCGCTGACCTGGACCCGGTGACCCAGCCGGGACAGTCGCGCGATCACCTCGGGGCCGATCCGGTCCTCCACCACCAGGCCGCCGGGCTCCATCTGCCGGGGATAGAAGGAACTGGGCAGCGAGGTGGTGTGGACGTTCGGGGCGTCGATCGCGGCCTGCGGGTCCAGGCCACCGGCCAGGTGTCGCAGCAGGAACAGCAACTGCCACTGGTCCTGCTGGTCACCGCCTGGTGAACCGCAGGCGAGCACCGGAACCCCGTCGCGCAGCACCAGGGTCGGCGTCAGGGTGGTACGTGGCCGCGCCCCCGGCCGCAGCGAGGCCGGCAGGCCCGGTTCCAGCCAGAACATCTGTGCCCGGCTACCGAGGCAGAACCCCAACTCGGGGATTGTCGGGGAACTCTGCAACCACCCGCCGCTCGGAGTCGCGGAGATGATGTTGCCCCAGCGGTCCACCACGTCGACGTGACAGGTGTCCCCGTGCGGCGGCCGGTGTCGGGCCAGCGTCGGCTCGCCCAGCGCGGCGGCGGCATCGGTTGGCAGCACTGTGCCGGTGCCAGTCAGGTACTCCGGTAGTTTCGGCGTTCGCCCGTCCGGGGAGCCCGGCCGCAGCGACGCCGACGCCCGCTCGCCGATCAGCTCTCGCCGCCGCGCGGCGTACTCTCGGGACAGCAGGGCCGGCAGCGGTACGCCAGCGCTGTCGCCGTACCAGGCTTCCCGGTCGGCGAAGGCCAGTTTGAGGGCTTCGACCACCAGGTGGACCCCCTCGGCGGTGTCCGGGTCGAGCGCCGCGTCGTCGTACCCATCGAGGATCGCGAGGGCCTGGAGTAGCACCGGACCCTGACCCCACGGACCAGTTTTCGCGACCGTGTAGCCGCGGAAGGATCCCAGTGCCGGCTGTTCGTAGCCGGCTTGCCAGCCGGCCATGTCGTCGGGCGTCACCAGGCCCGGGTGGTCACGCCCGGACGAGTCCCGGTGCGGGATCCGCTGGAATTCCGTGATGGCTCGGGCCACGAAGCCGGTCCGCCACGCCTGCCGGGCGGCGTCGATCCGCGTCTCCCGGGTTCCGGCGGCCGCCTCGGCGGCCGCCACCAGCCGTTCCAGGGTGCCGGCGTACGCCGGGTTGCGGAACAGGGCGTACGGCCGGGGCACCGTGCCGCCCGGCAGCCACAACGCCGCGGAACCGGGCCAGTGCCCGGTGAACAGTCCGGAGACCCGGTCGATCACCTCGACCACGCCCGGGGCCATGGGATGACCGTCGCGGGCGTACCCGATCGCGTAGCTGAGCACATCGGACAGTGACCGGCTGCCGTGGTCGCGCAGCAACAGCAGCCACGCGTCCACCGCGCCGGGGACGGTCGCCGCGAGCGGCCCGGCACCCGGCACCAGGTCCAGCCCGAGTCCGCGGTAGTGCTCGATGGTGGCGGCGGCCGGGGCCACCCCCTGACCGCACAGCACCACCGGGGTCGGGTCGTCGGCCCGGGCGAAGATCGCGGGTACCTCGCCGCCGGGCCCGTTCATCTGCGGTTCGACCACGTGCAGCACGAACGCTGCCGCGACGACCGCGTCGAACGCGTTGCCGCCGGCCTCCAGTTCGGCCATCCCGGCCTGACTGGCCAGCCAGTGGGTGGACGAGACCATCCCGAACGTGCCGCGCAGCGTCGGACGAGTTGTGAACCGCATACCGCCTCCTGTCCGACACCGCGCTCCGTACCGGTAGCAACCTAATCCGCCGGATGACGTCCCGTGCCGTCTCGCGAGCCGACACCGGCCCACCAGGCACGGGTCGCCTTCCTATGTGGACCGAGTGTGATGGTGAAAGATACGGTATGTGGCGTGGTAGACGTGGTGGGTGTGCCGACCGACTTCGGCATCGTCAAGTTCGAGGTACGGGACCTGGAAGGGGTCAGGCGCGCCGGTCGAGGTGCCGACCAACTTCCGATAATTCAGGAAACGTACGAGCAGGGCCTTGAATCCGTACGTCATCTGGCCGA
>DASUSI010000091.1:0-39693 GCA_036375165.1 Micromonosporaceae bacterium
ACCGTCGAGTACATCGGCCGGGACGACCACTGGCGCGCCGAGTCCATCCACCAGCCCGGCAAGCCCGCGATCTTCCACGACCCGGAACGCGCCCGGGGATGGGTACGGCAACTCCACGCCGAAGAGCCCGCCGCCCCACGCTGACGTTGGCGAAGGCACCACCATTGTCGCGGCGGATCCGTACCGCTGGCAGCCGCTGAAGTCGCCGCGCACCGCGGCTCTCGGGGCGTGGGGAAACAGGTCAGCGGGGGACCGGGAGACCGATGATCTCCTCGGCGAAGTGGCAGGCACTGGTATGGCCCTCGGACCGGGCGCTGAGCAGCAGGTGGTCGGCCGGGACCTCCTCGACGCACAGCGGCTGCGCGTGCCGGCAGCGGGGATGGAACGGGCAGCCGGACGGGAGCGCGAGCAGGCTCGGCGGCAGGCCGGGTATGGAGATGAGTTGGTGCCCCTTCTGGTCGAGGCGGGGCACGGACTCCAGCAACCCTCTGGTGTACGGGTGGGCTGGCGCCGCGTAGATGGAGTGCACGTCAGCCTGTTCGATCACCCGTCCGGCGTACATCACCGCGATCCGGTCCGCGATGTCCGCGATCACCCCGAGGTCATGGGTGATCAGAATCAGTGCCATGTTGCGTTCCCGGCGTAGCTCGGCGAGCAGCTCCATGATCTGCGCCTGAACCGTCACGTCGAGCGCTGTGGTGGGTTCGTCGGCGATCAGCACCGGGGGGTCCAGGGCCAGCGCCATCGCGATCATCACCCGCTGCCGCATCCCCCCGGAGAACTGGTGCGGGTAGTCACGCAGCCGCTGCCGGGCGGCCGGGATACGGACCAGGTCCATCAACTCGGCCGCGCGCCGCAGCGCGTCCGCCTTGCCCAGCCCACGGCGTACCCGCAGGGTCTCGGCGATCTGCCAGCCCACTGCAAAGACCGGGTTGAGTGCGGAGAGCGAGTCCTGGAAGATCATCGCGATCTCCTTGCCGCGCACCTGGCGTCGCCGCTCCGGGGAGAGTCGGAGCAGGTCCTCGCCCCGGTAGCGGATCCGGCCCCCGGTGACATGCGCGGGAGGTGACTCCAGAAGGCCCATGATGGCCTGCGCGCTGACGGTCTTCCCGGAGCCCGACTCGCCCAGGATGGCCAGCGTCTCACCCGCCGCCACCTGGTACGAGACCCCGTTGAGTGCCCGCACCACGCCAATCCTGGTACGGAACTCCAGGTGCAGGTCCGTCACCTCCAGTAACGGGCCGGTCCACTCGTACAGCCGGTGTGGCTCGTTACTGCCGGTGTACGGATCCATGCGGCCTCCCTTCCGCACAGCATCTCGCCGCGGGATCGACGTGGTGCAACTCTCGGACAACGATTCAACACCGGAGCCGACAGTTGTGGTACGTGGCGGATCCGCGACATCACGGTAGGTGGTGCCGGGTCCGCATAGGCTCGGCTCGTGTCGGTCCTGCTGATGGCGACCGCGCTGGTCGCGCTCGTGGTGGCGGTGTCCGCCGTGGCGAAACGGCTCGGCGTGCTGGCACCGATCCTGTTGGTCGCGGTGGGGATCGCGGTGTCGTTCGTGCCGGGCATCCCGGCGGTCCAACTCGACCCCGAACTGGTCCTCGTCGGAGTGCTGCCTCCGTTACTCTACGTCGCAGCCATCGAGACCTCGGTTCCGGCGTTCCGGTACAACCTGCGCCCGATCCTGCTGCTCGCCGTCGGACTGGTGTTGTTCACCACGGTCGTGGTGGGCCTGGTACTGCACGCTGTGGTGCCACAGATTCCGCTGGCTGCCGCTTTCGCGCTGGGTGCCGTCGTGGCCCCGCCGGACGCGGTCGCCGCCACGGCGGTGGGACGCCGGATCGGGTTGCCCCGGCGGATCGTGACGATCCTGGAGGGCGAAAGCCTGATCAACGATGCCACGGCGTTGGTCACATTGCGGATCGCGGTGGCCGCGGCGGTGGGGCAGGCGGTCACGTTCGCCGACTTCGCCGGGGGTCTCGCGCTCGCCGCGGTCGGCGGGCTCCTGGTGGGTGGAGCGGTGGCCTGGCTGCTGGCCCTGCTGCACCGGCGCGCCGTCGATCCGCTGCTGGACAACTCCCTGTCGCTGTTGACCCCGTTCGTCGCGTACGCGGCGGCTGAGGCGATCCACGCCTCGGGTGTGGTGGCCGTGGTGGTGACCGGGCTGTACCTGGGCCATCGGTGGCCGGTGCTGATGTCGGCGGCGTCCCGGTTACAGATGTCGGCGTTCTGGGGCATGGTGCGGTTCCTGCTGGAAGGTTCGGTCTTCCTGCTGGTCGGGCTGCAACTGCGGGAGGTCGTCGACAGCCTGCGGGTGTCGCCGCAGACCGTGGTGGTGGCGACCGTCGCCGTGGTGGCAGCCGCGGTGTTGAGCCGGTTCGCCTGGGTCTACCCGGCGACGTACCTGGCACGACTGGTGCCCCGGTTACGCGACCGGGACCCAAGCCCGTCACCTCGGATCCCCGCGGTGATCGGCTGGGCCGGAATGCGCGGCGTGGTGACCCTGGCGGCGGCGTTTTCGTTGCCGCTGCGTACCCCCGCCGGTGAGCCGTTCCCCGGCCGGGACCTGATGGTGTGGCTCGCCTTCGCGGTGATCATCGCGACGTTGCTGTTGCAGGGAGCCACCCTGCCCGCGGTGGCGCGCCTGCTGAAAGTACCCCGGGATGACCCGGCGCAGGATCTGCTGGCCGAGGCCGCGGTGCAGTACGAGGCGAGCCGGACCGCACTGGAGCACCTGGACGCCCAGGCCGGTGCCGCGTCGCCCGAGGTGGTGCAGAGGCTCAGAGAACAGGTGCGCCGCCGGGCCGACCACGCCTGGGAACGGCTGGGTTCCCAGCAGCGGGAGACTCCGGTGAGCGCGTACCGCCGGCTGCGGCTGGTGATGCTGGAGGCCGAGCGCGGGGTGTTCCGACGAGCCCGGGACAGCGGGCAGATACCGGAGGAAGTGATGCGGCAGGCGCAGCGGGACATGGACCTGGAGGAATCAATCATCACGAGAGAGTGACCAGATGAGATATCTGACGCTGTGCGAAGATCTGGCCGAGGCGCCCATGGACGTCCCGGCAACCGGCGAAGGCTGTGCCGACTGCCTGGCACTCGGCCGGGACGACTGGGTGCACCTGCGGCTGTGCCTGTCCTGCGGGCATGTCGGCTGCTGTGACTCCTCGCCGCTCAAGCACGCCACCTCGCACTTCGATGCCAGCAGGCATCCGGTGGTGCGCTCGTACGAGCCGGGGGAGACCTGGCGGTGGTGCTTTGTGCACCAGCAGATTGGCTGACCAGCTCCGCGACGCGCGGTCCGCTGGCTCCGCCGCTGGTCGTGGCGGGCATGGCAGGATTCGGAATGTGACCGCGACGATTCTGAACGGCCGGGCGACCCTGGCGACGATCAAGTCGGAGCTGGCCGAGCGGGTCGGCAAGCTCCGCGAACGGGGTGTCACCCCGGGCCTCGGCACCGTCCTGGTCGGTGACGACCCGGGCAGCCGGTGGTACGTCAATGCCAAACACAAGGACTGCGCGGAGATCGGGATCGCCAGCATCCGCCGGGAACTGCCGGCCACCGCGAGCCAGGCGGAGATCGAGGCGGTCGTGGACGAGTTGAACACCGACCCGGCCTGCACCGCGTTTCTGGTCCAGTTGCCGTTGCCGAAAGGCCGCGACGAGTACGCCGTCCTGGAGCGGGTGCGCCCGGACAAGGACGTGGACGGTCTGCACCCGGTGAACCTGGGCCGGCTCGTGCTGGGCCAGCCGGGCCCGCTGGCCTGCACCCCGCACGGCATCATCGAGCTGCTGCGCCGGTACGACGTGCCGATCGCCGGGGCCCACGCGGTGGTGATCGGTCGGGGTATCACGGTGGGTCGCCCGCTGGCTCTGATGCTGACCCGGCGGTCTGAGAACGCGACGGTGACCCAGTGCCACACCGGCACCCGGGACCTGGCCGGTCACGTCCGGCAGGCCGACATCGTGGTGGCCGGGGCGGGGATGCCCGGCCTGGTGACCGCCGACATGGTCAAGCCGGGCGCGGCGGTGCTGGATGTCGGGGTGAGCCGGGTGGATGGCAAGATCGCCGGTGACGTGGCCCTCGATGTGGCCGAGGTGGCCGGGTTCGTGGCGCCGAACCCCGGCGGGGTCGGGCCGATGACCCGCGCGATGCTGCTCAGCAACGTGGTGGAACTCGCCGGTTCCGGCGTCGGCTGAGCGCCGTTCAGCGGCAGGGGTCGGGCGGGCCCAGCGACGGGTGGTCGGTACGGACGGCGAGCGCCAACTGCCGCAGGCTGCCGCTCACGCTGACCCCGAGCGCCCGCATCGCTCGCTCGGCACGGTCGTACGCCGCGAGCGCCGCCTCCCGCTGCGCGGATCGGTACAGCGAGATGATCAGGTGCCGCCAGAACCGCTCCCGCAACGGGTGCGCGGTGACCAGGTCACGCAGCTCAGCGACCACCCCGGCGTGACGTCCAAGGCGCAGGTCCGCCTCGATCCGGTCCTCCAGTGCGGACAGTCGTCGCTCCTCCAGCCGGGGAGCCTCGACGTCGCGCAGCAGCTGGGAGTCCACGTTGGCCAGAGCGTGGCCGCGCCACAGCGACAGCGCCGCGCGCAGCCCGGCCGCCGCCGCGGCGTAATCCCGTGCCGCATGGTCCACCCGGGCGCGCTTCACCGCCTCTTCGAACAACGACAGGTCGAGCTGCGCCGGCTCCACCACGAGGAGGTATCCGTCCGATCTGGCCACCAGCCGGCGGCCGAGCAGCCGCCGAAGCCCGGCCGCGTGTGCCGCGAGTCGGTCGCCGGCTGCCGGAGGTCGGGCGTCACCCCACACGACCTCGATCAGCCATTCGGTGTCCTGTACCCGGTTCGCCCCCAGCAGCAGCGCTGCCAGCATGGACCGCTGCGGGGAACCCGGCAGAGCCGGCCAGTCGGCCAGCCACACTTCGACGGGACCAAGGACTCCGAACTGCACTGGTGCCATCCGACAGGGGGCGCGGGACGGAAAATGGGGTCATCGCCGCAGGCTGATCATCAGACGGGATGAATAGTCTTCAGTGAACACCATCTGCTTTCAGCGCGCTGCACGGGGTCGCCATGTCACGGACTGTCCGGGTGCTGGAGTGTGATGCCGCGACCGCGGGCGTCCCCGCCGATTATGGTGGCAGGACGAGGGAGGAGCCGAGATGTCGCAGCACAGCGCCCCGATGGCCGCGGACGGCGGACACCCGGACAGGCACAAGGGCCTGGCGGACGTGGTCGCGGCGAGTACCGCGATCAGTGACATCGACGGCCACGCGGGGTTGCTCTTCTATCGCGGTTACGACATTCATGACCTCGGCGGCACGGTCGGGTTCGAGGAGTGCGCCCATCTGTTGCACCGGGGCGACCTGCCGGACCGGCGGCAGCTCGCCGACTACCGGGCCGAACTCGCCGATGGGCGTCGGCTGGGGCCCACCACCGAATCGGTGCTCGCCACCGGTGTCGCGAGCCGCCCCCCGATGGAGGCGCTGCGCACCCTGGTCAGTGCGCTCTCCGCGGACGACCCGGACACCGGGTCGAACGCCCCGGACGCCAACGCCCGCAAGGCCGCCCGCCTGGTGGCCCAGATGCCGGTGCTGGTCGCCACGTACCACAGCCGCCGTATCGGGTCCGTGGTTGCCGAACCTGATCCTGAGCTCGGTATCGCGGGCAACTTTCTGCTCCAGATCACAGGCCACCACCCGGATCCGACAGCGGTGGCCGCGTTCGACGAGTGCCTGGTGTTGCACGCCGACCACACGATGAACGCGTCGACGTTCGCCGCCCGGGTGTGCGCCGCCACGCTCTCGGACATGCACTCGGCGGTGACCGCCGCGATGGGCACTCTGAAGGGTCCGCTGCATGGTGGTGCCAACGAGCAGGTGATGAAGATGCTGACCGAGATCGACGATCGGGTTGACGACGAGTCGGCGCGGCAGCGGACGGTTGACGGGTACGTCCGGGCCAAGCTCGAGGCCGGCGAGAAGATCATGGGCTTCGGGCACCGGGTCTACCGTACCGAGGATCCCCGGGCCACCCACCTGAGGCGGATGAGCCGCCAGCTCGCCGAGCTGACCGGCGAGCCGAAGTGGTACGAGATGAGTTCGCACATGGAGCGGACGGTCTTCGAGGTGAAGTCGCTGCGACCCAATGTCGACTTCTACGCCGCGAGCGTCTACCACTACCTCGGGATCCCGACGGACCTGTTCACACCGGTGTTCTCGATCTCCCGGATGAGCGGTTGGACCGCTCACGTGATCGAGCAGCACGCGGACAACCGCCTGATCCGGCCGGACAGCGAGTACATCGGGCAGCCGCCGCGCACCGTGAAGCCGTTGGCCGAGCGGTGATCCCCGCCCGGTGCCGCAGCGCCGTGCCGTGAAGCTGCCCGACTTCGGCGATCTCCCCGGTGGCGTCCGTCGCTGGTCAGGGAAGCGGCATCGCACCGGCCAGTAGCCCCGCCGGCAGGCACGGTGCGTCATGCGCACTCCGGCTTACCTGAATGACTTTCTGGTTTACGCATGCACCGGCGCTCTGGTCCGCACTGTCAGCCATGGAGTGGTCCAGGCCGTCGGTGGCGGAGGGACTGGTGACGGGGTGTCCGCCTCGGTGACTGAACGAGGTGAGTCCGGTGCGAATCGTAGGGTGCTCTGCCATTGAATATTACGAACTCACCGTAGATTGTATGAAGTGTCGGACCGACGACTGTAAGAAAGCTTCGTAAGCCGCAGCGCCTCCCGTGGTGTCTGGCCAAGCCCGCGTGGTCTGCGGCGACTCCCCGCAAGGAGCGGACCATGCACGCATCCCGTTTCAGAACCAGGCTCGGGGCGGCGTTGGCCTGCGGGCTTCTGGCCGCACTTCCGGTGAACTCCACCGGGACCGCTTCGCCGGCCCAGGCACAGCCGGTGGACCAGGCTGTGACCGCCAAACTGGTAACCCGCGCGACCCAGATCCCGAAGCTCGCAGCGGCGGGCGAGGCCGACACCAGAGTGCAGTTGATCAAGACACAAGGCAGGTGGGCCTTTGGCACGGCGGTCCTGGTGGCCCCGAAGATCGAGGACTACTTCCCGTACGGATGGCTGTTCCTGGCGAAGCGGGACGGCACCGGCTGGCAGGTCGCGTTCGACGGCGAGCCCGGGTTCGCCGAACTGTCCCGGGGTGCCCCCGTGATCAGCGAACGGGAGCGCCGGCTGTTCGCCTCCCACGGCGGCGACGCCGTGACACCACAGGCCAACGGCGACTACCGGACCGGAATGCGGCTGCCGTTCGCGCTCGGTCAGACCTGGAACCTGCGGGGTGGACCGCACGCCTGGGACGCCGGGAGCGGACCGTGGAGTTCGCTGGACCTCAACGGCGGCGACGAGGCGGTACGCGCGGCCCGGGGCGGCACCGCGTACACCATGTGTAAGGGCTGGCTGCGGGTGATCCACGACCGGGGTTACGCCACGGACTACTACCACCTGTGGAGCAACATCAACGTGAACGGCGCCGGGGTCGGCGAAGGTGCCTTCCTCGGCTACACCGGCACCGACATCACCTGCGGCGGTGCCGCCAGCGGCCGTCACGTCCACTTCGCGTTGCGGCAGAACAGTGCCTACGTCGGCGTCGCCTACCACATCATCGGCAAGTGGGTACCGCAGAACGGCAGCGCCCAGTACGGCGGGTCTGCGCTGCACGGCAGCCGCCGAGTCGGCGTTGGCGGCGGGCTGTACAACTACGGCCCGCTCGGCTTCACCCAGGGGATCGTCGACACCGTCGACGGCACCTCGCTGAACAAGCGCAGCGGACCGGGAACGGGCTACCCGGTGGTCGGCTCGGTCGGCGACGCCGCCACGGTGAGCATCTCGTGCTCGGCGAACGGCACCACCCACGAAGGACGATGGGGTGCCACCTCGCTGTGGAACAAGCTGACCGACGGCACCTGGGTCAGCGACGCTTTCCTCTACACCGGCACCGACGGCACGGTCAACGGCTACTGCTGACTCCGGTTCGACACTTCGTGGGGCTGCCGGTGACTGGTGCCCGGGAGCCCCACGAAGCCTCACACGAAGGAGGGCGGACGATGTCCGTACCGACAACCATGCGCCGCTTGCTGGTCGGCGCGACCTGCGGTGTGGTCCTGGCGGCACTCGTCGCGGCCCAACCGGTCCAGAGCGCGGACACGCGGCCCGACACCCTGACCGACTCGGTCACCGGCGAACTGTTGCGCAGGGCCGATGGATTGCCCGGGTTCTCCGGAGCCGTCGCGCGGGACACCCGGGTGAGCGTGAATCGGTCCCAGGGCCGGTGGGCCTTTGGCACCGCGGTGCTGGTCGCCCCACGGGTCGAGGGCATGGAGCCACGGGACTGGCTGTTCCTGGCCGAGCGCCGGGCCACCGGTTGGCGGCTGGCCTTCGACGGCGAGCCCGCGTTCGCCGAGTTCTCGGCGAAGGCACCGCTGATCTCGGCCAAGGAGAAGGCGATCTTCGCCTCCCACGACGGTCGGGTCAGTGCGCAGGCGAACGGTGACTTCCGTACCGGGATGCGGCTGCCGTGGGCGGTCGGCCAGTCCTGGACCCTGCGGGGCGGCCCGCACGCCTGGGACGCCGGCAGCGGCCCGTGGAGTTCGTTGGACCTGGTCGGCGGAGACCAGGTCGTACGGGCGGCGCGGGCCGGCACGGCGTACACCACGTGCACCGGCCGGATCCTGGTCTACCACGACCGTGGCTACACCACCCGCTACTACCACCTGTGGAACTACGGCCAGTTCGACGGCACGGCCGTGGCCGAGGGCGCCCGGCTCGGCGACACCGGGACCGAGGTCGGATGCGGCGGGTCGGCGAGTTCCCGGCACGTGCACTTCTCGCTGCTGCAGAATGGCGCGTACGTCGCGGTCTCGCCGCACATCATCGGCAAGTGGGTGCCGATGAATGGCAGTTCCCAGTACGGCGGCTACGCGTTGCACGGCAGCACCCGGGTCAACGTCGGCGGTGCGCTCTACAACTATGGTGCGCTCGGGTTCACCCAGGGAATTGTGGACGTCAACGGTGGCGGAACCCTGAACAAGCGCAGCGGCCCCGGCACCGGGTACTCGATTGTCGGCACGGTGGCCGATGGTGCCACGGTGACGATTTCCTGCTCGTCGAACGGCACCTCACACACCGGGCGGTGGTGGACCACGTCGCGGTGGGAGAAGCTGTCCGACGGCACCTGGGTGACCGGCGCGTACGTCTACACCGGAGTCAACGCCCCGGTCAGCGGCGCCTGCTGACAGCGGTCGATACCAGAAGGCTGCCCGGCCCGGGATGGACACCGGCCGGGCCGGGCAGCCGTTGGTGCGCTGGAGCGTGCCGGGGTGACCGGCCGCTCCGGACCATCCCCGGAGCGGTCAGGTAATCAGACGATTCATCGTGTCTGATGTCCATTCAAGATTGAATGTAGACATTTTCTGACACATCATGCCACGATATTTGAACGCTCCGGAGCCTGCGGCGTTCGTGTTTCCAGTTCACCGGAAACCCCGCCGCATTCCACCCCCGAATCACCCCCGGATTCACCACCGATTCACCACCGGAAAGGGAGCGACCATGCACACCTCACTCGCTCGACGCTGCCTGGCCCTCGCGTCGGCCGGTCTACTGGTGCTGTTGGCCCCGGTGACCGCCGGGCAGGCGGCTGGTCCGGCCGCTGGACAGTCCCTCGAAACCGTCGTCACCAGCGAACTGCTGGAGCGGGCGCGGGGAATCGCCGGCTACGACGACCACTTCGCTGACACCCGGGTAACGGTCACCAAGCGGTCCGGCAAGGCGTGGGCCTTCGGCACCGCGATCCTGCTGGCCCAGCACGAGGAAGGCGCGTTCCCGGAAGGCTGGCTGTTCCTCGCCAGGCGGTCCATCAAAGGCTGGCAGGTCGCGTTCGAGGACGACTCCGCCTTCGACACCCTCGCCGCCAGCGCGCCCCTGCTCGGCCGCCAGGAGCGGGCCAACCTGACCTCCACCGGCGACCCGTCGGCTGCCGCCAACGGCGACTACCGGACCGGGATGCGACTGCCGTACGCGACCGGGGTGTCCTGGTCCATGGGCGGCGGGCCGCACGGTTGGTCCGGCACCAACACCCCGTACAGCTCCGTTGACCTGTCCGGCGGCGACCAGATCGTGCGGGCGACCCGGGGCGGTACGGCGTACACCATGTGCCGGGGCTGGCTGCGGGTGATCCACGACCGAGGCTATGCCACGGACTACTACCACCTGTGGAACAACATCAGTGTGAACGGCGCGGCGGTCGCAGAAGGCACCCGACTCGGCGACACCGGCACCGACGTCACCTGCGGCGGCTCCGCCTCCGGCCGGCACGTCCACTTCGCACTGCGGCAGAACAACGTGTACGTGGGTATCGCGTACCACATCATCGGCAAGTGGATCCCGTTCAACGGTGCCTCCGCGTACGGCGGGTACCAGTTGCACGGCAGCACCCGGGTCAACGTCGGTGGCGCGCTCTACAACTACGGTGTGCTCGGGTTCACCCAGGGGATCATCGACACCAACGGCGGCGGCACGGTGAACAAGCGCAGCGGGCCGGGTACCGGTTACGCGATCGTCGGCTCGGTCGCTGACGGCACCACCGTGAGCGTCGCCTGCTCCGCCAACGGCACCACGCACTCCGGACGGTGGGGCACCACGTCGCTGTGGAACAAGCTGACCGACGGCACCTGGGTCACCGACGCCTTCATGGCCACCGGCATCAACGGTCCGGTCAACGGCTACTGCTGACCCAACGACGACCGACCGGTGGCGCATGCGGCGGCTCCGGCCCGCTCGGAGCCGCCGCTCGTCGATCCGTCAGCCCGGACCGACGTCTCCGAGGAGAGGAGCGCTGCCCGGGAACCGGTTGTCCGACAGCAGCGGGGTCGGTGACGCCCATTTCGTCACCGGGCGGAACAGTCCGGTGAACGGTCTGGTGCCGACGTCCGCTGTCACAAATCTGGGGAGGATTGTGATGTATAGATCATCTGTTTTGCGATCTTTGGCGACAGTGTCGGCGGGCCTGCTGGTGCTCCTGAGCCCCACCGCGGGCCAGGCGGCTGCTCCCGCGGCCGGCACCACCAGCGCTTCCGTCGAGGCAACGGTCACCAGTGAGTTGCTGGAGCGGGCGCGGGGAATCGCCGGCTACCACGACCACACCGCCGACCAGACCCGGGTGACGGTCACCAAGCGCTCCGGCAGGACCTGGGCCTTCGGTACCGCGATCCTGTTGGCGCCGCACGAGGAGGGCGTATACCCGGAAGGCTGGCTGTTCCTCGCCAAACGATCCATCAAAGGCTGGCAGGTCGCGTTCGAGGACGACGCCGCGTTCGCCACCCTTGCCGCCGCCGCGCCGCTGCTCGGCCGTCAGGAGCGGGCCAACCTGACATCCGCTTCCAGCGAGGTGTCGCCGAGTTATGCCAACGGTGACTACCGGACCGGGATGCGGCTGCCATTCGCGACGGGCGTGTCCTGGACCCTGACCGGTGGCCCGCACAGTTCGCCGGTGTGGAGTTCGATCGACATGGCCGGCGGTGACCAGGTGGTACGGGCGGCCCGGGGCGGCACGGCGTACACCATGTGCAAGGGCTGGCTGCGGGTGATCCACGACCGGGGTTACGCCACGGACTACTATCACCTGTGGAACAACATCAGCGTGAACGGCGCGGCGGTGGCCGCGGGTGCCCGGCTCGGTGACACCGGCACCGACGTCACCTGTGGCGGTTCGGCCACCGGTCGCCACGTGCACTTCGCGCTGCGGCAGAACAATGCGTTCGTGCCGATCCAATACCACATCATCGGTAAGTGGATCATCTATGCCGGCTCGTCCGCGTACGGCGGGTACGCGATGCACGGCAGCACTCGGGTCAACGTCGGCGGTGCGCTCTACAACTACGGGGCGTTGGGCTTCGATCAGGGCATTGTGGACACCAACGGCGGCACCTCGCTGAACAAGCGCAGCGGGCCCGGCACGAGCTATTCGATCGTCGGCTCGGTCGCTGACGGCGCCACGGTCACCATCGTCTGCTCGAAGAACGGCACCACCCACACCGGACGGTTCGGCTCCACGTCCCTGTGGAACAAGCTTTCCGATGGTTCCTGGGTGAGCGACGCCTATCTCGCCACCGGATCGAACGGCCCGGTCAGCGGCTACTGCTGATCTCGGTGAGGTCGCTTGTCGCTGGCTGGTGACGGCTTCGCGCCGCGGGTGGCCGCCCGCGGCGCGAAGCCGCGTGGACCTCTGGTCACCCGACCCGACCCCGCCGTTCGGCCGGCGTTTTGAGCCAAAAGTCCCATAGACCGGTTCGTTACAAATTGTGACGGTGGGGAGACGCCTCGGAGTTAACAATCTTTCATCTCCGGGGGAGGGGGGCACCGTCATGAGATCGTCATCCATCCTGCGGTGCGCGGCGGCCGGTTCCGCCGGCCTGCTCGCCGCGGCGCTACCAGCCTCGCCGGCACCCGCCGGCGCCGACACCGACGACCTGGTCGAGAAGGCGGTCACCGAGGCGGTCACCGGGGAACTCATGGACCGGGCGAAACGGTTGCCGGGCACCGCGGGTCAGGTGCCGGGTGCCGCCACGGTGTCGATCACCAGGCGCGCCGGCACCCGGTGGGCCTTCGGCACCGGGGTGCTCCGGGCCCCGGCCACCGCTCAGGCGTACCCCGAGGGTTGGTTGTTCCTCGCCGAGCGCACAGGCGGCACCTGGCAGGTCAGCTTCGAGGGGGAGCCGGAGTTCGCCGGGTTCGCGCGGCGGGCTCCGATCCTGGACAACGCCGAGGCGGACGCCCTCGCCGCGACCGGTGAGGTGTCGCTGATGTACGCGAACCGGGACTACCGGACCGGGATGCGGCTGCCGTACGGGCTCGGGGCCTCGTGGTACCTGACCGGCGGTCCACACGGTTCCCCGGTCAGGAACGCGGTCGACCTGGCCGGCGGCGACCGGGTGGTGCGGGCCGCCCGGGGCGGCAGGGCGTACACGATGTGCAGGGGCTGGGTGCGGGTGGTGCACGACCGGGGTTACGCCACCGACTACTACCACCTGTGGAACAACATCAACGTGAACGGCGCATCCGTCGCCGCGGGCGCCCGCCTCGGCGACACCGGCACCGACGTCACCTGCGGTGGCTCCGCGACCGGGCGGCACGTCCACTTCGGGCTGCGCCAGTACGGCGAGCCGGTCCCGATCGCCCGGCACATCATCGGCAAGTGGACCCCGTACAACGGCAGCGCCCAGTACGCTGGCTACGCCCTGCACGGCAGCCGCCGGCAGAACGTCGGCGGCACGCTCTACAACTACGGTCCGCTCGGGTTCACCCAGGGCATCGTCGACAGTCACGGCGGCAGCTACGTCAACAAACGCAGCGGTCCCGGCACCGGCTACCGGATCGTGGGCACTGCGGCGGACGGCGCCACGGTCAGCGTTTCGTGTTCCCGCAACGGCACGTCCCACACCGGACGGTTCGGTACCACGTCGCTGTGGGACAAGCTCACCGACGGCACCTGGATCAGCGACGCCTATCTGGAGAACGGAGTCAGCGGTCCGGTCAACGGTTGGTGCTGAGCGCACGGTCGCCGAGGGTTCCGACCTCACCAGTACGGGCGTACTGATATCGTCGCCTGCGATCCTCCGCCGACCCGTACCGGGAGCGAGATTCCTATGGGCAAGAAGGTAACCGTCGTCGGGGCCGGCTTCTACGGCTCGACGACCGCGCAGCGGCTGGCCGAGTACGACGTCTTCGACACGGTCGTGCTCACCGACATCGTGGAGGGCAAGCCGGAGGGCCTGGCGCTGGACATGAGCCAGTCCCGGCCGATCGAAGGCTTCGAAACCAGGGTGGTGGGCCAGACCACCGGCCCGAAGGGGGAGGGCTACGAGGCCATAGCGGGCAGCGACGTGGTGGTGATCACCGCCGGTCTGCCCCGTAAGCCCGGCATGAGCCGGATGGACCTGCTCGACGTCAATGCCAGGATCGTCCGCCAGGTGTCGGAGAACGTCGCCAGGTACGCGCCGAACGCCGTCGTGATCGTGGTGTCCAATCCGCTGGACGAGATGACCGCGCTGGCGCAACTCGCCACGCGGTTCCCGAAGCAGCGCGTGCTCGGTCAGGCCGGCATCCTGGACACCGCCCGGTTCAGCCATTTCGTCGCGGAAGAGTTGGGCGTCAAGGTGGCCTCGGTGAGGACGCTGACGCTCGGTTCGCACGGCGACACCATGGTGCCGGTGCCGTCACACTGCACCGTCGAGGGCAAGCCGCTGGCCGACCTGCTGCCCGCCGACAAGGTCGACGAACTGGTGCGACGTACCCGCAACGGCGGTGCCGAGATCGTCGCCCTGCTGAAGACCGGCTCGGCGTACTACGCCCCGTCTGCCGCCGCCGCCCGGATGGCGAAGGCGGTCGCCGAGGACTCCGGGGCTCAGTTCCCGGTGTGTGCCTGGGTGGACGGCCAGTACGGGATCAGCGGCGTCTACCTGGGTGTGATGGCCGAACTGGGTGCCGAAGGCGTGCGCCGGGTGGTCGAGGTGGATCTGACCGACTCCGAGTTGGCCGCGCTCAGGGAGGCCGCTGAGGCGGTACGCGCCAAGCAGGCCGACGTCGCCGACCTCTGATCGTGGGGTCCGCGACATCGCGGACCCCACGTCATCCGGGAAGCGGCGTCAACCGGCCCGGGGGAAGTGCGGCACGGTCCAGCCGCGGTATTCGGTGCGGTAGAGGTAGCTCGCCACGCCGACCTTGCCGCCGACTGAGGTGCCGATGACCATGCCTTCGCCGAGGCTGGCCACGATGTGCCCGGTGCCTGCCGAGTTGTGGTACCAGACCAGCGCGCCGCGCGGCGGGATGCCGCTGGTGTGCATGAAGCCGTTGGAGACCATCCAGTCCCCGGCCAGCTCGGCGGTGTTGAAGCCGGAGTACGACCAGCCGTACGCCTGGGCCTGGAATCGCAGGCACCAGCCCTCGTGCGCGGTGGAGCCGAGCTGTGCGAACTGCCAGGAGATCGCGGGGTTGATGCCCCGCGGGTTGGCCCGTGGCGGGTTCGCCGAGTACGTGCAGCGCTTCTCGACGTAGCCGTCCCCGCCGGTGTAGACGTACGCGTCCGACACGAAGCCGCCGTTGGACAGCATGTCCCAGATCGTGCTGGTGCCGTACGTGCCGGTGACGGAGGAGCCTTCCGTCTGGCAGAGGATGTTGACGCTCGCTCCGTCGGCGACGCTGCTCCAGGAGTCGTAGCCGGTGCCGGGGGCGGCGCGGACCGTGAGTGGAGATCCGGCCGTGTTGACGGTGCCGGTCGCGGCGTTCGCCGGTCCGGCTGTCCCCAGGAGTACACATGCCACTGCGGTTGCCGTCAGGGCGGTCACGTGGCCCAACCGTTTCGCGGCTTTCGCGATCATGGTGGTTAGTGTCGCAGCGAGAATACGGACATTGCAAGAAAGTTTATGGAATATAGCATTTGCACGACGGTTATTTTCATTCGGTCACGCCACGATCCTGCCGGGTGCCCGCACATCCGGTCGTCGAATCAGGTCGTCGGGCCGGCAGGTGGGTAGGAGACGGATGGCTGTACCGTGAGGCATCCAGTACGCTCGTACTGCTATATCCCATCAGACACGAGGAGCCCGGCCGATGGCCAAGATCAAAGTAGCCAACCCGGTCGTCGAGCTCGACGGCGACGAGATGACCCGGATCATCTGGAAGCAGATCAAGGATCAGCTGATCCTGCCGTACCTCGACATCGACCTGAAGTACTACGACCTGTCGATCCAGCACCGCGACGAGACCGACGACCAGGTCACCGTGGACGCGGCCAATGCGATCAAGCAGCACGGCGTCGGCGTCAAGTGCGCCACGATCACCCCGGACGAGGCGCGGGTCGAGGAGTTCGGCCTGAAGAAGATGTGGCGTTCCCCGAACGGCACGATCCGCAACATCCTCGGCGGAGTGGTGTTCCGCGAGCCGATCATCATGTCGAATGTGCCGCGGTACGTGCCCGGCTGGACCAAGCCGATCGTGATCGGCCGTCACGCCCATGGCGACCAGTACAAGGCGACCGACTTCGTGGTCCCGGGCCCCGGCAAGGTGACGATCAGTTACCTGCCGGCGGGTGGGGGCGAGCCGATCGAGTACGAGGTCGCCGACTTCCCGGGCGGCGGTGTCGCGCTCGGCATGTACAACTTCGACGACTCGATCCGGGATTTCGCGCGGGCCTCCTTCCGGTACGGCCTGGAACGCAACTACCCGGTCTACATGTCGACCAAGAACACGATCCTCAAGGCGTATGACGGCCGATTCAAGGACCTCTTCCAGGAGGTCTTCGACGCCGAGTTCACGGCGGACTTCGACAAGGCCGGCCTGTGGTACGAGCACCGGCTGATCGACGACATGGTCGCCCAAGCGATCAAGGGCGCTGGCGGGTACCTCTGGGCCTGCAAGAACTACGACGGCGACGTGCAGTCCGATGTGGTCGCCCAGGGCTTCGGCTCGCTCGGCCTGATGACGTCCGTACTGATGACCCCTGACGGCGAGACCGTCGAGGCCGAGGCCGCTCACGGTACCGTCACCCGGCACTACCGGCAGTGGCAGAAGGGCGAGAAGACCTCCACCAACCCGATCGCCTCGATCTTCGCGTGGACCCAGGGGCTGGCACATCGCGGCAAGGTCGACAACACGTCATCGGTCAGCGACTTCGCCGCCGCGCTGGAGCAGGCGTGCGTGGACACCGTCGAAGCCGGCCAGATGACCAAGGACCTGGCACTTCTGATCGGCGGTGACGCGACCTGGCTGACCACCGACGAGTTCATGACCGCGGTCGCCGACAACCTCGCCGCCAAGCTCGGGTAACCGATCTCGCGTTCTGTTGAGTTTTCGGGGCTTCGGTTGGAGCCCCGAGAACCCGACACAGCACGGGCCACGCGGCCTGGAGATGGTTGAGCCGCTCCCCGGGTCAGAGGCGGTGGCGGACCCAGACGTTCGGCTCCACGTACCCGGCGTAGTTATGCGCAGGGTCACCGCCGCAGGTTAACCGCGGTCAATCGGCGCTGGGTACCGGATTTCCGCCGCACCTACCCGGGAGGATGGCCGGAAGCACCGCCGGACGGGGTCACCTGGAACATGACCGGCGGGGTGTGACTCTCCCGGTCGAAGGCGTCCCGGACCGCCCGCGAGACGGCCCCGGTCGCGGCGGCGTCGACCAGCGCCAACACACAGCCGCCGAACCCGCCGCCGGTCATCCGGGCCCCGTACACTCCCGCCGAGAGCGCGGCCTCGACCGCGGTGTCCAGTTGCGGCACGGTGACCTCGAAGTCGTCGCGCAGCGAGGTGTGGGACGCGGTGAGCAGCGGCCCGATCTCGGCGACCCTTCCTGCCTCCAGCAGCGTGACCGTGTCGAGCACCCGCTGGTTCTCGGTGACCACGTGCCGCACCCGGCGGCGTACCGGTTCGGTGTCCAGCCGGCAGAGCGCCGCGTCCAGGTCCGCCGGGCCAACGTCGCGCAACGCCGGTACGCCGAGCGCCTGAGCCGCGGCCTCGCAGGAGGCCCGGCGGGTGGCGTACTCCCCGGTGACCAGGCGGTGCGGTGCACGAGTGTCAATCAGCAGCACCGCCAGTCCGGCCCCTGCCGGGTCGAAGGGCACCTGCCGGCGCGTCAGGTCGCGACAGTCCAGAAACAGCGCGTGCCCGTCCCGGCAGTACGTGGCGGCCGACTGGTCCATGATCCCGCAGGGCATTCCGACGTAGGTGTTCTCGGCATGCTGCGCGATCCGGGGCCATTCGGGCAGCGGCACCCGGGAACCGGCGAGTGCCCCGAGCGTGGCGCACTCCAGCGCCGCCGAGGAGGACAGCCCGGCGCCGATCGGCACGTCGCTGGCCACCGCCAGGGTCGCTGGCTTCACCGGATGACCCGCGTCGCGCAGCGCCCACGCCACACCGGCCAGGTACCCGGCCCAACCGGCGACCCGCCCGGGTGTCAGGTCGTCCTCATCGAACCTGACGAGTTCCCGGGTGCCTTCCGACCACACCGCCCACCCCGCTCCAGTGGGGGGCGAGGTGGCGGCGGCGACCGCGGTCCGGTGCGGCAGTGCGAACGGGAGCACGTATCCCTCGTTGTAGTCGGTGTGCTCGCCGATCAGGTTCACCCTGCCGGGGGCACTCCAGACCTGGTCCGCCCGGACCCCGAACCGTTCGGTGAGTGCCTGGCGGGCCCGGCCCACCGGGTCCGCGCCCGCCGTGCTGACCTGGGCGTTCACGAGGCGTGTCGCCGGTGGAACTCCCAGGCGTCCGCGACGATCTGGTGCAGCCCCGGCTTGTGAGGCGTCCAGCCCAGTTCCATCCGGGCCTTCTCGGAGGAAGCCACCAGTTCAACCGGGTCACCGGGGCGACGGGGGGCCGGATCCACCGGGATCGGATGCCCGGTGACCTCCCGCACCACCTCGATCACCTCCCGGTTGCTGAACCCGCTTCCGTTGCCGAGGTTGTAGACCCGGTTCTCACCGGGCTTCATCGCCTCCAACGCGAGCAGGTGGGCGGTGGCGAGGTCGGACACGTGGATGTAGTCCCGGACGCAGGTGCCGTCCGCGGTGGGGTAGTCCTCGCCGTACAGCGGCAGGCTCGCCCGACTCCCGCTGGCCACCTGGAGCGCTATCGGGATCAGGTGGGTTTCGGGGTCGTGGCGTTCCCCGTAGCGGCCGTGAGCGCCGCAGGCGTTGAAGTAGCGCAGGCTCACCCCGGCAAGGCCGTATGCCCTCGCCTCCCCGGCAATGGCGTGCTCGGCGGCGAGCTTGCTGGCCGCGTACGGGTTGGGTGGCGTGGTCTGTGCCGTCTCCGGGATCGGCAGCACGTCCGGGTCGCCGTAGACGTTCGCGGTGGAGGAGAACACGATCCGGCGTACCCCGGCGGTGCGCATCGCGTCCAGCAGCCGCAGGCTGCCCACCGCGTTGTTCTCCCAGTACTTCTCGGGTCGCTGTACGGACTCGCCCGCCGCGATGAACGCGGCGAAGTGCAGCACCGCGTCAAAGCTGGAATCCAGGATGTCGGCTTCGTGTACCCGCCCGGTCACCAGGCGTGCTCCCGAAGGCACCGCGTCCGGATAGCCGGTGGACAGGTCGTCGAGCACCACGACCTCGTGTCCGGTCTCCAGCAACCTCGCGGCGACCACGCTGCCGATGTAGCCGGCACCTCCGGTGACCAGCAGTTTCACGTGCGCTTCCCCCCACCCTCGGTCCGTCGCGACCCGCGGAGCATCCGGGCGGCCGCCTCGGGCCGGACGTCGTTGATGAACACCCCCATCGCGGACTCCGATCCTGCCAGGTACTTCAATTTCCCCGGCGCTCTGCGGATGCTGAACAGCCGCAGGTGCAGGTACGCCAGGTCCCGGCCGTCGCGGACCGGTGCCTGGTGCCACGCCGCGACGTACGGCATCGGGACCCCGAACAGGCCGTCCAGGCGGCGTAACAGGTCCAGGTACAGCGGGCCGAACGCGTCCCGCTCCGGGTCGGTGAGCGACGGCAGGTCCGGAACCCGGCGGTGCGGAAAGACGTGGATCTCGTACGGCCAGCGGGCGGCGGCGGGCACGTACCCGGTCCAGTGGTCGTTGTTCACCACCACCCGCACGCCCGCGGCCCGTTCGGCGGCCAGCAGGTCGGCGAACAGGTTGCGCCCGGTACGGTCCCGGTGCCGCGCCGCCGAGCCCAGCATCCGCCGGGTGGTGGGGGTGACGAACGGGTACCCGTAGATCTGTCCGTGCGGGTGGTGCAGGGTCACCCCGATCTCCTGACCCCGGTTCTCGAAGCAGAACACCTGTTCCACGCCGGGAAGCCCGGACAACGCGACGGTACGGTCCGCGAGCGCGTCCAGCACGGTGCGCACCCGCCGTTCGGTGAGGGCTCCGAACCAGGAGTCGTGCTCGGAGGTGAAGCAGACCACCTCGCAGCGGCCGGCTCCCGGCCGTACCGGGACCAGGTCACCGGCGGCGGCTTGCGGCGTGTCCGGGAACCGGTCGCTGAACGCCGGGAAGCGGTTCTCGAACACCGCCACGTCGTAGTCGGTGGCCGGGACCTCCGTGGCGCGACCAGGGCGGGACGGGCACAGTGGACACTGGTCGGTGGGCGGCAGGAAGGTCCGGCCCTGGCGGTGCGCGGCGATCGCGACCCACTCGTCCAGCACCGGGTCGTAGCGGATTTCGGACGCCGGGGGTGGCGGCGGCAGCGGGCGCTCGTCCTTGGCCGACCGGTCCGCGCCGGGCCGTTCGTCGTAGTAGATCAGCTCCCTGCCGTCGGCGAGCGTGGTCGCGGTGCGGTTCACGGCACCGCCGTGCGCTCGGCGGGGGCGTCGGCCGGCCCGGCCGGCTCGCCCTCGCGGGCGTCCGTCGAGTCCCTTTCCGCCAGTTGCCGGGCGGACTTCGCGGCGAATCCGGGCTCGTCCGTGGCGTGCGGCTCAGCCGCCGTGGCACCGCCGTGCACCTTGGCGATCAGGCCGCGTTCCGCGAGCGCCTCCAGGTCCCGGCGCACGGTCATGTCGGACACTCCGAATTCACGTACCAGGTCGCTGCCCCGCACCCCGCCGCGCTGCCGCACCAGGTCCAGGATCGTGGCCTGTCGCTGCCGTGCCAGCATCACCGGCCACCGGAACCCGATGCCGCGCCCGGCGGGGCTGCGGCTGGGGGTCGTCACCGGAGCCCCGAACCTCGTGAGCAACCGACGACATGATTCCACTCACTTCGAATCGATCACAAGTCAACACGTTCACACGCCGACTGGGTCTCCGACGTGCCGCTACTTCGCGCGAGGCGAAGCGGTTTATCTGGACTGCGGCCACAAACAAGGCACAATCCATCCTTGACAGGTTTAATCGGGACACGCTCGAATGTGATGGGTTCTGCAGGGTTCCGTTGAATCGTGTCGCAGCCGCTGTGAGGACGACCCGATATCCGACACCCCGTCACCGGTCTCCCGGCGGACCGTTCGTCGCCGGGCTCACGCTGGGCACCACCAAGGGGTGAGCGCCCCGAACAGAGGAGAGTGGACGCTTGCGGTTCGAGGTCATCGACGAGGCCGCGGTATCGCCGGAGTCCGGGCGGGTGTACGAGCACGGCTGGCAGAGCTGGAGCCCGACCACCGACCATCCGGTCACCGGTACCGGGCACCGCCCGGCACGCGAGCGGCACCAGGTGATGGGGTACCGCCCGGGAAAGCCAGCCCCCGAGACCGGTTTCCAGGGCGAGGGCCTGCTCGCGGTCGACCCCGGTGACGGCGGGCCGGTACGGGTGTACGCCGCCGCGGACGGCCCGCACCAGGTGCCGTCGGTGCGGGCGGCGTACCGGCCCGGACGGGTGGTGGTCAGCGCCGACGGTCCGGTGGAGGCGCTGACCATGGACGCGCCGCTCGCCGCCGCACTCGGCTCCTGGGGCGAGCGGTTCGCGCACCGCGTCGGGGTGGCCGAGATCCGTCCCGCGCCGACCGTGTGGTGCTCCTGGTACCACTACTTCACCAAGGTCACCCAGATCGACATCCTGGAGAATCTGATCGCCATCGGGGCCCGCCAGCTCCCGGTGGACGTGGTCCAGATCGACGATGGCTGGCAGGCCGGAATCGGCGACTGGCTCGGTTTTTCGGCCGGGTTCTCGTCCCTGCCCGAACTGGTGTCCCGGATCCGCGACACCGGCCGGTGGGCCGGAATCTGGGTGGCGCCGTTCCTGGTCGGAGAGCGCAGTGAGGTGGCCGCCAGGCACCCGGACTGGTTGATCCCGGGAGCTGGGGAGAACTGGGACCAGGCCTTGGCGGGGCTGGACCTGACCCACCCCGGCGTCGTCGGCTACCTGCGGGAGGTCTTCGGAAGGCTGCGGGAGATCGGCTTCGACTATTACAAGATTGATTTCCTGTACGCGGGAGCGCTGGACGGGCCACGGCGCAACGGCTCCGGCCCACTGGAGGCGTACCGGGACGGGATGCGGGTGATCCGGGAGGCGATCGGCCCGGACGCCTACCTGCTCGGCTGCGGTGCCCCGATGCTGCCCAGCGTCGGGCTGGTCGACGCGATGCGGGTCTCGCCCGACGTGGCCGCGACGTACCAGCCGGAGAACGGGGACCTGTCCACGCCGTCGCAGCAGGGCGCGGCGCTCACCACGGTGGCCCGCGCCTGGCAGCACGGCGTGTGGTGGGTGAACGACCCGGACTGCCTGATCGCCAGACCCGGAATACCGCACCGCCAGGAACGGGCCGAGGTCGTGGAGTGGTACGGGGGCCTGCGGGCCTCCTCGGACCGGATCGCCGACCTGGACGAATGGGGTCTGTCGACCACCCGCCGGCTGCTGTCCACGGTGCCGGCACCGAGCCCGTTCCCGCTGTGAGCCGGACCGGATGCCGCGGTGACGACCACCGGCCCGCCCGCCGGTGTCGCGCATACAATCGGCGGAATGAACGAGGCCGCAGGTGAGCCTCGATCGGAGGTCCCGGTTCCGCATCCCCGCACTCTGGTCCCCGGCCCGGATCGGGCCGGGGTTCGTCGTCGTCTCGCCCGTCTGGTGGCGCGGGCGGCGGACGGGATCATCAGGCTGCTCGGGGCCAGTCCCGCGGCCGGTCGCGAGGCCATCACCGAGGACGAGCTGCGGGACCTGGTCGCGGCGAACACCGTACTCAGGTACGAGGAGCGGGCCCTTATCGGCGACGTCCTGGCCGCCGCGCAGCGCCAGGTCAGGGAAGTGATCGTGCCCCGTACCGAGGTGGTGTTCCTGGACGCCGGGACCACGGTGAGCCGGGCACTGCGGCAGGTGAGCGGCCAGATGCACTCCCGGTACCCGGTGATCGACGGGTCCTCGGACGAGGTGACCGGGGTGGTGCGGATGCGGGACCTGGTGGCTCCGCCGGTCCGGGACCACACCGTGACGGTGGCCGACCTGGCCACCGAGATCGAGCGGATCCCGAGCAGCAAGCCACTGATCGCGGCGCTCGCCGAGATGCGGCGGGATGGCCGGCGGATCGCCCTGGTGGTCGACGAGTACGGCGGCACCGCCGGCATCGTCACCCTGGAGGACCTCGTGGAGGGTCTGGTCGGCGAGCTCCGGCCGGGTGCCGCCAGGGGCCCGGTCTCCTCCGCCGTGGACGGTCGCACCAACCTGGCGAGCCTCGCGGAGCGGACCGGCCTGTCGCTGAGCGACGGTCCCTATGAGACGGTCGGCGGCTACCTGATGGCGGCTCTCGGGAGGATCCCGGCCGTGGGTGACCACGTGAGTGTCGACGGCTGGCGACTCACCGTGGCGGAGATGGACAACCGCCGGGTCGCCGCGGTGACCGTCGCGCCACCGGCCCAGAACCCCGTCGAGTCGCGGGAGCCCGTCGAGCCGGCTGAACCGGTGGCCGCCTGGGCAGCGGAGAGCCGCCCGGCCGCCGCCACGTCCGGCGGTTCCGGCTGAGAACCATGCCGGAGGCGGTGCCGGTCACTGGTACGGCAGGATGACGCGGATGATCGAGGGAGCCGCGCGGCGTGCGGTCGGGACGCCTGTGGTCCTGGCCGCGGCCGTGGTGACGCTGCTGCTGGGAGCCTGGCAGCGCTGGCCGTGTCACACCGCGGGCTGGCCCGGCGACTACTCGGTCCTGATGGGCAGGCTCTGCTACAGCGACATCCCGCTGCTCTACCGGGCCCGGGTGTTCCACACCGGAGACTTCCCGTACTCGATCAGCCCCGACTACGAGACCCTGGAGTACCCGGTGCTCACCGGGCTGTTCGCCGACCTCACCGCCCGGACCGCGCGCTGGTGGCACGGCGCCGACCCGGCCGCGCCGGATTCGGTGTCGGTGACGTTCTACGAGGTCAACGCGGTGTTCCTGATGGTCTGCGGGGTGCTCGCGGTGTGGGCCACGGTACGGGTGGCCGCCCGTCCCACGCATGCGTTGATGCTCGCGGTCGCACCGTCCCTGGCACTCACCAGCCTGATCAACTGGGACCTGCTGGCGGTCGCGGTCACCGCGTTCGCGGTCTGGTTCTGGGCCCGGTCCCAGCCGCTGTGGGCGGGTGTCTTCATCGGGATGGGATTCGCCGTCAAGCTGTACCCGGTGCTGTTGCTCGGGCCGCTGTTCCTGCTGTGCCTGCGGGCCGGCCGGCTCCGGGAGTACGGCCACACCCTCGCCGCGGCGGCGCTGACCTGGGTGGTGGCGAACCTGCCGGTGGCCCTGGCGAGTCCGCAGGGGTGGGCCTGGTTCTGGCGGTTCAACCACGCCCGGCCCGGCGAGTTCGGCTCCATCTGGTACCTGTTCAGGCTCAACGGCCACCCCGTGGTCGAGCTGAACCGGATCTCGACGGCGCTGTTCGGGCTGGTCTGCCTGGGGATCGCGGTGCTGGCACTGCGGGCACCGCACCGGCCCCGTCTGGCACAGCTCGGGTTCCTGGTGCTCGCCGGGTTTTTGGTGGTCAACAAGGTCTACTCACCGCAGTACGTGCTCTGGTTGCTGCCGTTCGTGGCGCTGGCCCGGCCGAACTGGCGGGACTGGGGGATCTGGCAGGTCGCCGAGGTGGCCTACTGGGTCGCGATCTGGATGCACATCGGCGGCTACCTCGGCCCGTACGGCTGGCTGTACCACGGGGCCACCATCGCGCGGATCCTGGCCACGACGTACCTGGCGGTCATGGTGGTGCGGGACATCCTGCACCCGGAGCGCGACCCGGGCCGCTCTCCCGACGGTGCGGATCCAGCCGGTGGTCTCCTGCGGGGTGCCCCGGACGCGCCGCCCCGCTGGGCGGCCGGGCTCCGCCCGCCGCGGCGGCCGGCGCTCGGTCGGTAAGGACCCGGGGCCGGTTCATGCCACGGTCAGGCCGCGCCACCCCCGGCAGTCACGGGAGTGCACCGGCCGCGCGGAACCCGTCTCGAAGTACCAACCGAACCAGCCGTGGCCGGGCACGGCGGTGGCCGCGACCGCGGGCAGGCCGCTGGTCTCCGTGACCTGACCGGGCCGCATCGGGTACCGGCCGGCCTCCGACCACGCGGCGACCGGCAGCGGGGACAGCAGCAGTCCCCCCGGGCACACGGTGACCTTGCCGATCCCGGTCGCCCGCGCTCCGTCGGGACGCCAGATCGGTGACCAGCCACGGCTGGCGTACCGGAACACGCCCGTCAACGTGGGTTCGGCGAGTTCGGCGACCTGGCCGAACACCACGGCGTACGGGAACCGGCCGGTCAGTTCGACCGCCACGTACCGGGCATGCTCAGTGCCCGGGAGCAGGGAACTGCTCCAGGTTCTCCCGTCGTCGCCGGACACCGCGACAGCCGCGCCGCCCGGGGTGGTTCCGGCGACCCAGCGGCGTCCGGCCGGATCGGGGAACGGGACCACGCTGCACGGCCGCAGCCGTGGCTGGTCGCGCAGCGGCACCAGTTGCCCACTGGTCCTCAGATAGCCGGCGACCTGCCGGCCGCCGCAGGGTTCCGGCGTCGACAGGCCGGTCCGCTTCAGGTCCAGCCTGCCGCCTCCGGCGTGCCGCAGCGCGAGACGCCGCACGGTGGGCACCGGACGCCAGGTCCTCCCGCCGTTTTCCGAGTACCAGCCGCCGGGTGTCTGTTCCCCGTAGTCCTCCAGCACCAGCACCCCGTTGTCCAGAACCAGCGGCCGGGGAGAGCCTCCGCCGCGTGTGGTGTCCCGGGGTATGGTGCCGGGCCACCAACGCCCGAGCCCGTCGCTGGTGGCCAGGCTCACCCGACAGTCGGCACCGCCGCCGCAGTCTTCGGCGGTCACCGCCGCGTACCCGGTGGTTCCGAGGTCGAAGTGGACCACCTCGCCTGGCAGATCCAGTGCCGGGGGTGGAAAGCCGACCGAGGGCCGGCCGGGAACCGGACTCAGTGCCGGCGCGTCCGGCGCCGCCTGCCACCGGTCCGTCTCCGTCACCGGACGTTCGAACCGGTGCGCCGACGCGTCCGCCGCCAGCGTCGCACCGACCGCGATCACGATCGCCAACACGGCTGTCACCCCGGGCGGCGGCCACCGCCGGTCACTCCCGGAATCGATCAGCTCCGCGGACCGGTCGAGACCGGGCTCCACGGACGGTTCGGCGGGTTCGAACTCGGGCATGGTGACAATCCTCCCGAGGATCGCTCCTTAAACGGTACGACGCCCGGGAGCTCGGGAGGTAGGGCTTCATCCCGCCAGCCGGTGGGTCAGCGCCACGTTGGCCGGAATCTCGTGCGGCCGTCCGAGGACCGGCCTGACACAATGCGGGCATGACACACCCCACGAAAACGCTCCACCACGTACCACGTTTTCGCGGGGGCCTGGCATGACGCACAGTCGTCCCCGCGGGTTCTCCGGCATCCAGCCCACCGCTGACTCGTTCCACCTCGGCAACTACCTGGGTGCGTTGCGGCACTGGGTCGCGCTGCAGCAGAGCCACGACGTGTTCTGCTGTGTGGTCGACCTGCACGCGATCACCGCGGGCCACGACCCGGCATCGTTGCGCCAGCGGACCAGGGTTGCCGCCGCCCAGTTGCTCGCGCTGGGCATCGACCCCGACGCCGGCACCCTGTTCGTGCAGAGTCACGTGCCCGAGCACCCGCAGCTTTCCTGGGTGTTGAGCTGCATCACCGGTTTCGGCGAGGCCAGCCGGATGACCCAGTTCAAGGACAAGTCGGCGAGACAGGGTGCGGACCGGGCCTCGGTCGGCTTGTTCACGTACCCGGTCCTGCAGGCCGCCGACATTCTGCTCTACCAGGCCGACGTGGTCCCGGTGGGGGAGGACCAGCGGCAGCACCTGGAACTGACCAGGGACCTGGCGCAGCGGTTCAACACCACGTTCGGGAAGACTTTCACCGTGCCCGAGCCGCACATCGTGAAGGGCACCGCGAAGATCACCGACCTGCAGGACCCGACCGCGAAGATGAGCAAGTCCACGTCCAGCCCGAACGGGGTGGTGGACCTGCTGGACGACCCGAAGCGCAGCGCCAAGAAGATCCGTTCGGCGGTCACCGACACCGGGCGGGACATCGTGTACGACCCGGAGGGCAAGCCCGGGATCAGCAACCTGCTGACCATCTACTCCGGGCTGGACGGGCGCTCGATACCGGAGCTGGAGCAGGCGTACCAGGGCAAGGGGTACGGCGATCTCAAGAAGGACCTCGCCGAGGTGCTGGCCGAGTTCGCGGCGCCGATCCAGCAGCGCACCAAGGAGTACCTGGACAACCCGGACGCGCTGGACAAGATCCTTCGGGTGGGTGCCGACAAGGCCCGGGCCGTGGCCGCAGCCACGCTGGGTATCGTGCATGACCGGGTGGGCTTCCTGCCGGCGGCACGGGACTGACGGGGTCCGGGATGGACCCGTTCGGGCGCAGTATCGACGGTGGGGTGCGCACTATCGGGGTGGCGGTTCCGATTCCGGAGCCGTGGGCGAGCCGGCTCGACCAGCGGCGTGCCGCCACCGGTGACCCGCAGGCCGGTTTGATTCCCTGCCACCTGACCCTGCTGGGCCCCACAGACCTGGCCGAGGAGCGGTTGTCCGAAGTGGACAAGCACCTGTCCCGGGTGGCCGCGGGGCACCGGCCGTTCACCCTGTACCTGCGCGGCACCGGTACCTTCCGGCCGGTGAGCGACGTGGTGTTCATCGCCGTGGTGGCCGGGATCAGCGAGTGCGAGCTACTGGAGCGGGAGATCCGTACCGGTCCGCTGCGGCGCGACCTGAAATTCCCGTACCACCCGCATGTGACGGTGGCGCACGACGTCGACGGGCGGATTGGCCAGGACCGCCTGGACGCGGTGTTCGACGAACTGGCCCGCTTCGAGGCCCGTTTCCAGGTCAGCACGTTCACGCTGTTCGAGCACTGCCCGGACGGTCGCTGGCGGCCACAGCGGGACTTCCAGCTCGCCGGGTGGTGACCTGTGGCGAGGGTATGGCCCCTGTCGTGGCGACGGTTGGTCCGGTGGCGGTTGCCGCCCCGCTCCGGTGGGAATGATCGTTGGGTGGCCATGGTGGAGGGGTTGCGGGGGGCCGGACGACTGTGGCGGCGGGTACGCCGCCGGTACGGCTGGGTGGATCACGCGGGCCGGGCCGTCGACCGGCTCGTCGACCAGCATGCCGAGCGGCTGGCCGCAGCATTGGCGTACTACGCCTTTTTCGCCGCGTTCGCACTGTCCGGCCTCGGCTTCGCGGTTCTCGGTTGGATGTTGCGCACCAACTCGCCGGCCAGCCTGGAGGCGCAGCGTTGGGTGGACCACAACCTGCCGTGGATCGACGTGCCGGCCCTGGTGGAGGCCAGCGCCCGACTCGGCGTGATCGCCTTGGTGGCCTTGGTGGTCGCTGGCCTGGCATGGATCCGTGGGCTGCGCTCGGCGGTCCGCACCGTCTGGCGGCTGGAGGCCGCGCCCGGCCGGTTCCCGGTGCGCCTGGCGTTCGAGCTGGCCGTGCTTGTCGGGTTCTGCCTGTTACTCCTGGTGTCGGTGGGGACTGCGGTGGTCGTCTCCGCGGTGGTCCGCTGGCTGGTGGTGGACGCCGCCGGAGCCGGCGGCTGGCCGGCCCTGCTGCTGTTCCCGACGTTGGGCCTGCTCTTCGGGCTGGTGGTGAACGCCCTGCTCGCCATGGTGCTGTTGAGTGTGCTGCCGAGGATCCGGATGCCGGTACGCCGCCTGCTGGGACCGGCGTTGCTGGTGGCGGTCGGGTTGGAACTGCTCAAGACGGTGGGACGGCTGTTCCTGGAACGCAGCGCGGCGAACCCGGCGTACCAGGCGGTCGCCAGCGCGGCGGGCCTGCTGCTCTTCCTCTATCTGCTCAACCAGGTGGTGCTGTTCGCCGCCGCGCTCACCGCCACCAGCGGCCACGGCGAAGCCACCGACCTCGCCCAGGCCACCCGACGCGACCGGTGGCGGCGGGGACCTCCTGTCGGGCACTCAGCCGCCGGCATGGATCAGCACCAGCGACAACGCGGCCAGCCCGATCGCGCCGTACTGGGTCGGTCTGAGCAGTTCCCGGTCGACGACCAGCGCCAGTAGCACCGTGATCACCGGGTACAGCGACGCTGTCGGTGCCACCACGCTCAGCAGGCCGGTGTACGTGGCCGCGAGGTAGAGCGCGTTGGCGACGATGTCCAGGACGCCCGCGCCCAGCGCCCAGCGCAGCGAGGCACCGGTGAGCCGCAGCGTGCTGCCGACGTACCAGCACAGTGTCCCGCCGACCACCAGGGAGGCGGCGCGCACCGCCGCGAGGGGCCACAGCCCCGCTCCCGGACCGATGTTGGCCAGGAGGGTGTAGAACAACCCGAATCCGCAGCCCGCGGCGAGCGCCACCAGGACGGTTCCTGCGGACACCCGTACCGGCCCGGAGTTCGGCACGAGCGCTATCAGGCCGATCGCCAGCACCGCGAAGCCGATGCCGGCGACCACCGTCGCGCCCGGGATCCGGTCGAACGCCAGCCCCACCGCGACCGGCACCGCCGCCGAGGTCACCGCGGTCACCGGTGCCACCACGCTCATGGCGCCCCCAGCGAGTGCGTGGTAGAGCAGCACCAGTCCTACCGCACCGGTCAGTCCGGCGGCGAATGCCCAGGCCATGTCGGTCCGCGCCGGCCAGTCGGGGCTCGTGGACCACAACCAGCCAGCCAGTAGCGGCACGCTCGCGAGCTGGGAGACCACCACCACCGCCCAGGCATCCGCCCGCTGGCTGGCCTTGCCACCGCAGAAGTCGGAGGCACCCCAGGCGACCGCCGCCGCCGCGGCGGTTCCGCCGATCACCTGGCGCCGTCTCGCTGGTCTGGTCTCGGGGTCATACGGCACTGACCAGGTAGGCCGGGCCCCACCAGTAGTCGTACAGGTGCCTTGGGGGCTCTGGCTGGAACCCCGTGACGGCCAGGTCCTTGATCCAGCGGGCGATCGGCTGCTCGTGGTGGCGCTGGTGGCTCCCGTCGCCGAGTACCCCCAGCAGGACCGGGATCAGGAAGCCCTGTGCCACCAGGTCGCGGTCCTGGTCGTACTCGCGGACGCCGCGCTCGTACCGCTCGATGACGTACCGGAACCAGCTGGGTGTCAGGCCGAGCCCCGCGTCGGGGGTGTCGAACTCCACCAGCGTCAGCCGCTTCGTGCGGGCCCGCAGCCAACCGAACAACCGCAGCCGGTCCCGCCGGTCCAGGGCCAGCAGCGCGAACGTCTCCTGAACCAGGTCCCAGGGGCCCACGTCGGCGAGTTCGGTGAATTGTTGCGCGGTCATCGGATACCCGCGGTGCGAGACGTTCCGGCTGGCCAGCTTGGTCGCTACCAGCTCACCGCGCGGCACGGAGGGCTCCACGAAGTCGACGTGGCTCACGTCCGGGGTGAGCGCGGGCAACAGCCCGTGGCCTTCCCCGGTGCCGATGTCGAGCAGCCGGTGCGGGCGTTGTGCGGCGTACAGGTCCCGCAGCGCCCGGTGGGTCGCCTGGTACAGGCCCACGTTGCCGCCGCCGCTGGCGAATGCGGTGAACGCCTCCGGGGTGGCGTAGACGTCTGTGGGCTCACCGGTTTCCAGTCGGGCGAGGTACCGGGCGGTTTCGGCGTACACGGCGCGGTCGCGGTCGAGTCGGCTTGCCTGCTCGGCGAGGGTGGCCGCCCCGGTGACGTCTCCGTCCCGGGTCAGCAGCATCGCCAGGTAGAAGTGCTCTTCGGCGGTACGAGCCAGCGGGGTCAGGTCCGCGCTCCGAGCGCCGTCGGAGCTGGCCGCCGCGATCGCGTCCAGTGACATCGCTGCTGACTCTCCTCGCGTCGCCATCCCGGGCCAGACCTGTCGATATGACCGATGACACCGCTATGTCAATCACTCTCGGTATTTGTGTAAACACCAAGATGGACGGTCATCCACTATAAAGGACGACTGGTACGGGACGTCAATCGCGGAACTGTTCCCGCGTCCGACCGACGGGGCGAGTGGTGTGGAATTGTCTAGTCATGATTTCGGGGGATTCCTGAACTTCGCGGCCTTCTGATGCTCCGGGAACCCCTGGGAGGCCGGCGACCAGGCAGCAGCGTGACGATGGCCAGTACCACCAGCGCCAGCGACATCAGAAGCTGTGCCCCGACCCCCATGTCGTCACGGTAATCGACCGTTCACAGGCAGGTGGGTACTTCAACGCCCGCGAAGTCCGCCGTCACATCGGATCCGGGGCCCGGCGCTGGCCCCGACGGTGGGCGGCATACTGTGCCCCGTGATCCTTTCCCGAGGCTGGTCCGGATTCCTGATCGCGGTCAGCGTCTGGAGCTGGTTGATCTGGCCCCGGTTCGCGGTCGCGATCTGGAACGATCCGCGGTCGTTCACCGACGGGTCGCCGACCTCGTTTCTGTGGGTGCACCTACTGCTGATCACGGTCTCGCTGGCGATCGGCACCGTGCTCGCGGTGCTGGGGGGCAAGGGCTGGCGTGCGGCGGGACCGGCAGCCAAGTCCGGACCGAAGGAGAAAGCCTGATGGACGCCCTGGAGTTGTTACGGTTGCTGTTCCGCTACGCGCACCTGATCGGGTTCGCGCTGCTGTTCGGCGGCTTCGCGGTGCAGTACCTCTCCGGCACGCTACGGATCAACAGCGCCATGCTCTGGGGCGCACTGGTGCAACTGGTGACCGGAGTGATCCTGTCAGCGCCGTTCCCGGCCGACGCGGACCTGATCTATCCCAAGATCGGTGTCAAGCTGCTGTTCGCGGTGTTGATCGCGATCATGGTGTATGTGCCCCGGCGGCGGGACACCATGAGCCGGGGGCATTTCCTCGCGATCGGTGCGCTGACCCTGCTCAATGCCGCTGTCGCTGTGTTCTGGAGGTAACCGCCGAAAGCTGCTGCCCGCAGTCCGGAAACCCGCGTGGCGGTATTGCCGCCGCCCCCGCCCGATTCACCGACCGGCTCCTCCGAGGGGGGCCGGTCGGGTGTCCGGTGGCCGCAAGGTCACGGGTGGGTGACGCAGCGCCCGAGCATCTCTGTACCGACTGGTAGGAGCGGCTAGGCTCCGTGCTTTAGGTCACCGCGATTCCGCGGTGCGGGATCGGGAAGGAGAGCGTCTTGCGCCGAGTACCTGGACTGGGCCTCGCCGCGGTCGTCGCGATATCCGGGTTGGTCCTCGCCGGCTGCGGCGAGCCGCCCGCGGAGAACAAGGGCGGCGGCGAGGAGAAGAAGTTCAAGGCGTGCATGGTCACCGACATCGGGGGTGTCGACGACCGGTCGTTCAACGCGTCCGCATGGGCTGGTATGCAGGCGGCGACCAAGGAGGACGACGGCATCGAGGTCGATTACGTGACCTCAAAGGCGGAGTCCGACTACGAGCCGAACCTCAAGCAACAGGTGCAGGGTAATTGCGATCTGGTGGTCGCGGTGGGCGGTCTGATGCGGGACGCCACGGAAAAGGTGGCCCAGCAGTCTCCGGACAAGCAGTTCGCGATCGTGGACGCCAGCATCGACGCGCCCAACGTCTACTCGATGCAGTTCAACACCGCGCAGTCCTCGTTCCAGGCCGGTTACCTGGCCGCCGGAATGTCGAAGAGCGGCAAGGTCGCCACGTACGGCGGCTTGAAGATTCCGCCGGTCACCATCTTCATGGACGGCTTCCACGAGGGCGTACAGCACTACAACACGACCAAGAGCAAGAAGGTGCAGGTGCTCGGCTGGAACGAGAAGACCCAGAACGGGTCATTCGCCGAGAGCTTCACCGACCAGAACAAGGGCAAGGCGATCACCGAGGACTTCGTCTCGCAGGGCGCCGACATCGTGTTCCCGGTCGCCGGCGGCACCGGACTCGGCACCGCAGCCACCGCCCAGGCCTCGAAGGGCAAGCTGAGCACGATCTGGGTGGACTTCGACGGTTGTGAAAGCGCGACCGACTACTGCGACGTCTTCCTGACCAGCGTCGTGAAGAACATCCCGGACGCGGTCAAGGAGGCGGTGGTCCGCTCGAAGAACGGTGAGAAGGGCGGCTCGTTCCTCGGTGCCCTGGACAACGAGGGCACCTTCCTGGCGCCGTACCACGAGTTCGACAGCAAGGTCAGCGCTGAGCTGAAGCAGGAGATCGAGCAGTTGGGGAAGGACATCGTCTCCGGCAAGATCGAGCTTCAGTCCGCGGCACAGCCGAAGTGACAGATCCGGTGGGCCCTGGGAGCGGCACGCCGCGTCCGGGGCCCACCGGCTCCACCGGGACACCGGACCGGACGGAGACGTCAGCCGGGACACCACGGCTGTCGCCCGCCGTGCGGGTCGTTCCGGGCTGGGAAGCAGAGGAGACCTCCGCTGAAGCTCGAACTGCGTGGCATCACGAAACGGTTCGGTGACCTGGTCGCGAACGACCACATCGACCTCACCGTGGAGCCAGGGGAGATCCACGCGCTACTCGGGGAGAACGGCGCGGGCAAGAGCACGTTGATGAACGTGCTGTACGGGCTGCTGCAACCCGACGAGGGTGAGATCGTCATCGACGGGCAACCGCGCCGGATCGACACTCCCGCCGCGGCGATCGCGGCCGGGATCGGCATGGTGCACCAGCACTTCATGTTGATCGACGTGTTCACCGTCGCCGAGAACGTGATGCTGGGCGAGGAGCAGGTGCGCTCCCGCGCGCTGGGCTGGCTGGACCGCCGCAAGGCAAACGCCGCCGTGAAGCGGATCTCCGAGCGGTACGGGCTGCGGGTCGATCCGGAAGCGGTGGTGGAGGAACTCCCGGTCGGAGTGCAGCAGCGCGTGGAGATCATCAAAGCCCTGCGCCGCGACGCCGACCTGCTGATCCTCGACGAGCCGACAGCGGTGCTGACCCCCGGCGAGACCGAGGAGCTGCTCGGCGTGATGCGCTCGCTGGCCGAGGCCGGCAAGTCGATCGTGTTCATCACCCACAAGCTGAAGGAGGTCCAGGCGATCGCCGACCGGGTCACCGTGATCCGCCGGGGCAAGGTGGTGGGCACCACCGCGCCGGACGTCGGCGAGGACGAGCTGGCCTCCATGATGGTGGGCCGCGCGGTACGGCTCACGGTCGACAAGCAGCCGGCCAGTCCGGGGGCCCCGGTCCTGGAGATCTCCGGGTTGCGGATGGTGGACGACCGGGGGCACCGGGTGGTCGACGGAGTGGACCTGGTGGTGCGTGCCGGCGAGGTACTGGGCATCGCGGGGGTGCAGGGCAACGGCCAGTCCGAGCTGGTGGAGGCCATCATGGGGCTGCGTCCGGCGCTGTCCGGGTCGATCCGGCTCGATGGCCAGGAGTTGCTGGGCCGCAGCACCAGGCAGGTGCTGCACGGCGGCGTCGCGTACGTCCCCGAGGACCGCAGTCACGACGGCATCGTGCGGGACTTCTCGGTCGCCGAGAACCTGGTGCTCGATGTGTTCGACCAGCCCCCGTACGCGTCGGGGCTGGTGTTGCGACCGGCGGAGATCCGCAAGGCCGCGACCCAGCGGATTGCCGAGTTCGATGTACGGACCTCTTCGGCGGACGCGCTGGTGGCCACCCTGTCCGGTGGGAACCAGCAGAAGGTGATCGTGGCACGGGAGCTGTCGCGACCGGTGAAACTGCTGGTCGCCAGCCAGCCGACACGCGGTCTGGACGTGGGGTCGATGGAGTTCATCCACGCCCGGGTGGTGGACGAGCGGGACCGTGGCACCGCGGTTCTGCTGGTGGCGACCGAACTGGACGAGGTCTTCGGGTTGGCGGACCGGATCGCCGTGATGTATCGCGGCCGGATCCTGGGCATCGTTCCACCCGACACCCCGCGGGAGCGGGTGGGCCTGTTGATGGCGGGGATCACCGAAGAGTCCGAGGCACCCGGGGGTGCGGCATGACTGACGGGTCAGTGGTGGAGCAGCCGGCGGGGCCGGCGACCACGGAGCCGCCCGAATCGGCACCGCACCCCCGGCGGAGGTTCGCCAGCGACTTCGCCGAAGCTCTGACCACCGCCAACGCGGGGACCGTGACAGTCCTGGCGATTCTGCTGGCGTTGCTGCTGGGCGCGGCGATCATCGTGGTGTCCGACGAGAATGTGCTGGCCACCTTCCAGTACTTCTTCTCCCGTCCCAGCGACGCGTTCTCCGCGATCTGGGACGCCGTGGGCGGTGCGTACGGGGCCTTGTTCAAAGGTTCGATCGTCGATGTCGAGACCTTCGGTCAGGCACTGGCCGGCGAGGTCCCGTGGCACCGGGCGTTCGACCCGATCTCCGAGACCCTGACGAACGCGGCCCCGCTGATCTTCACCGGGCTGGCGGTGACCCTCGCGTTCCGGGCCGGGATGTTCAACATCGGGGCCGAGGGCCAGGCGGTGCTCGGTGCGATCGCCGCGGGGCTGGTCGGCTTCGGGCTGCACCTACCGGTGGTGCTGCACCTGGTGGTGGCTGTGGTGGCAGGAGCCGCGGGCGGGGCGTTGTACGGCTTCGTCCCCGGCTGGCTGAAAGCCCGGACCGGTGCTCACGAGGTGATCACCACGATCATGCTCAACTACATCGCCGCGAAGCTGTTGGTGTGGCTGGTGATCCAGGAGGGCGTGCAGCGACCCGGTCGGCAGGACGCCATCAGCAAGCTGGTGGACAACACCGCGTTGCTGCCCCAACTCGCCGGGGAGGTGCTGCGGGTCAACCTCGGCATCGTGCTCGCCATGGTGGCGGCGATCGCGGTCGCCTGGCTGCTGCAGCGCTCCACGTTGGGCTTCGAGTTGCGGGCCGTGGGGTTGAATCCGGACGCGGCGCGGACCGCCGGGATGAGTGTCAGCAAGACGTACGTGATGGCGATGATGTTCTCCGGAGGACTCGCCGGGCTCGGCGGCACCGCGATGCTGCTCGGTCCGGCGCAGTCGCTGACCCCCGCGGTGATCGGGGGTATCGGCTTCGACGGCATCACGGTGGCGTTGCTGGGCCGTGGCAAGCCACTCGGTACGGTGCTCGCCGGGTTGCTGTTCGGGGCGCTGCGGGCCGGAGCGGTACGGATGCAGGGCGAGGCTGACATCCCGGTGGACATGGTGAGCATCCTGCAGGCCCTGATCGTGATCTTCATCGCCGCTCCGGCACTGGTGAAGGCGGTGTTCCGGCTTCGCGAGCAGCGCGCTGCGGGGCTGCAGCAGGCGCTGGCGAAGGGCTGGTGAGACCGGCGTGACGACCCTGGACCTGAAAGAGATCCACGAGTCCACCACGGTACGCGGTTTCTGGACCCGGTCCCGGCGGACCGGCGCGCTGTTCGCCGTGCTCGGTGGCTTCGCTGCGGTGGTGTTCGGGTCCCTGGCCCCGGCCGGCGAGACCGCCCGGTTCACGCTGTCGGAAAATCAGCAAGGCGCGGCGATCGAGATCCCGGCCCAGGCCGGCGCGATCGGGTTCGGGGTGATCTGCCTGGTGGTCGGCGCGGCGCTGCTGGCCCGGGTCGGTGCCGGTCGGCTCGGTCTGGCGACCGGGATCGCGCTGACCTCGCTGCTGCTGTCGTTCCTGTGCTGGCAGGTCGCTGGGCAGTTCATGCCGCTGGTCGCGATCGCCAGCGGCAGCCTGGTGCTGGCGCTGCCACTGATCTTCGGTGCCCTGTCCGGTGTGCTGTGCGAGCGTTCCGGCGTGATCAACATCGCGATCGAGGGTCAGTTCCTGGCGGGCGCGTTCGCCGCCGCCATGATCGGCACGCTGACCGCGAGCCTCTGGCTCGGGATGTTCGCCGCCGCGCTGGGCGGACTGCTGATCGCGGCCCTGCTCGCGGTGTTCGCGATCCGGTACCTGGTGGACCAGATCGTGCTCGGCGTGGTGCTGGTGGTGCTGGCCACCGGGATCACCGGATTCCTGTACGAGCGGCTGATGCAGCCGTACCAGTCCACTATGAACAACCCGGGTGTCTTCCCGGACATCGCGATCCCGGGGCTATCGGACATCCCGCTGGTCGGCCCGGTGCTGTTCGACGCGAGTCCGTTCGTCTACCTGGCGATCGCGCTGGTGGTCGTGGTGCACCTGGCGCTGTTCCACAGCCGTTGGGGACTGCGGGTACGGGCGGTCGGAGAGCACCCCACCGCGGCCGACACCGTGGGCATCAAGGTGCGGGGGGTCCGATACATGAGCGTGCTCTACGGCGGTCTGATCGCCGGGATCGGGGGCGCCTTCCTGACCATCGGCGACACCGGCCAATTCATCAAAGGCATGAGCAACGGCAAGGGATTCATCGCGCTGGCCGCCATGATCTTCGGCCGGTACAGCCCGACCGGGGCACTCGCCGCCGCGCTGCTGTTCGGCTTCGCGGACCGGTTGCAGATCTACCTGACCGGGATCGACAGTGAGATTCCGTCGCAGTTCCTCGCGATGGCCCCGTACATCGCGACCATCTTCGCGGTCGCCGGCCTGGTCGGGAGGGTCCGGCCGCCCGCAGCCGACGGCAAGCCGTACGTGAAGGGCTGACCGGTGGCCGCCGACACGAGCCCCGCACCATCGGGCCCCGGCACGGCCGTGGACTGGGCCGCCCTGCGGGCCGCCGCGACCGGGGCGATGCGCCGGGGGTACGCCCCGTACTCAGGCTTTCCGGTGGGTGCCGCCGGCCTGGTCGACGATGGCCGGATCATCACAGGCTGCAACGTGGAGAACGCCTCGTACGGGCTGACCCTGTGCGCCGAGTGCGGCGTGGTGTCGGCGCTGCACGCCACCGGGGGCGGTCGCCTGGTGGCCGTGGCCTGCGTCGGCCGGGACGGTGCCCCACTGGCCGCGTGTGGCAGGTGCCGTCAGTTGATCATCGAACACGGTGGTCCGGGATGCCTGGTGGACGCTCCCGGGGGGCCCCGCCCGATCTCGGAGCTGCTGCCCGGCGCCTTCACCGCGGACGATTTGGAGGGCACCCGGTGACCGACGGCTTCTCGGCGGTGGACGTGATCCGCACCAAGCGGGACGGCGGCGCGTTGACCGACGCCCAGATTGACTGGGTGGTCGACGGCTACACCCGCGGCGTGGTCGCGGACGAGCAGATGTCGGCGCTCGCGATGGCGATCCTGCTGCGCGGCATGACCGCCCGGGAGATCGCCCGTTGGACCGCCGCCATGATCGACTCTGGGGAGCGGCTGGACCTGTCCGGCGTCGGCCGGCCGCTGGTGGACAAGCACTCCACCGGCGGGGTCGGAGACAAGATCACACTGCCCCTGGCTCCGCTGGCGGCGGCCTGCGGTATCGGGGTGCCGCAACTGTCCGGCCGGGGTCTCGGCCACACCGGGGGCACGCTGGACAAGCTGGAGTCGATCCCGGGGTTTCGTACCGCCCTGACACCCGAAGAGTTCATCGGCCAGTTGCGCGACGTGGGGGCGGTGGTGTGCGCGGCGAGTGAGTCCTTGGCGCCCGCCGATCGCAAGCTGTACGCGTTGCGCGACGTCACCGGCACCGTGGAATCGATCCCGCTGATCGCCAGCTCGATCATGAGCAAGAAGATCGCCGAGGGCACGCCCGCGCTGGTACTGGACGTGAAGGTGGGTACCGGCGCGTTCATGAGGGAACTGGACACCGCACGGGAGTTGGCCCAGACCATGGTGGACCTGGGCGCCGCGCACGGGGTACGGGCGACGGCGCTGCTCACCGACATGAACACGCCGCTGGGCCGGGCCGTGGGCCACTCCCTGGAGGTTGCCGAGTCGGTCGAGGTACTCGCCGGCGGCGGCCCACCGGACGTGGCCGAGCTGACCGTACGCCTCGCCCGGGAGATGCTGGCCCTGGCCGGGATGGACCGGCCGGATCCCGCCGAGCTGTTGCGTGACGGACGGGCCATGGACGTCTGGCGCCGGATGGTACGGGCCCAGGGCGGCGACCCGGACGCGTCGTTGCCGGCCGCCGCGGAGACCGAACTGGTACCCGCGGAGCGCGACGGCGTGGTGGGGCGGCTGGACGCGTACCCGGTCGGGGTGGCGGCCTGGCGGTTGGGCGCGGGCCGGGCCCGTAAGGAGGATCCGGTCTCGGCGAGTGCCGGTGTGCTCGTGCTGCGTCGGGAAGGCGAGCCGGTGCGGGCCGGGGACCCGGTGCTGGAGTTGCGTACCGACGATCCGGCCACGATCCCGGCGGCGCTGCGGGCCCTGGACGGCGCGGTCGAGATCACCGATGCCGCTCCGGAGCCGCGTTCTCTGGTGATCGACCGGGTCTCGGCGTGATCCGGACCGGACCGGCTACGGCATAGTGGGCGCGTGACAACGCCGTACCTCGCCCCGGACCCGGTCGAGATCCGGGAGTCGTCGCTGGAGGAGCTGGAGCGGCTCGGTGTCCCGTTGCCCCCGGAGGGCTACCCCCTCGCCTGGGAGCCCGGCGACGGAGTTGGCCTGCGTTCCGCGGCGGAGCTGGAGGCACGGGTCGCGGTGTTGTGCGTGGTGATGGAGCGCTGCTTCGGGATGCCGGCAGACCGTGCCATGCAGTGGCTGCTGGAGGCGCGACTGCTGGAGCACGTGACCCGTCCGGAGTGGCAGTTTTTGGCCGGAGAGAAAGGCGACCGGGACTCGTTCGCGATGCACATGGACGCGTTGTTCGGCTTCTCCTGGTTGCTCGGTTGGGCGGAGCACCTGGATCCCTCCCTGCACTGCCCGGACGGGTTGGCGAAGGCGTTTCCCGACATCCACGGCGGTGAGACGTACCGGCACTGGCGGGTGCGGAACGCGGCGGTGCCCAGGGACGCCGGAGAGGCGGCGGCACTACTGGACCTGTACTACTGCCTGGACTGGGCCTATCAGGATGCCGCCCTGCGGGCGGAACCCCCACCCGGCCCGGTGGACACGTTCGTGATCTCCCAGCGCCGTTGGGCACTGGAGTGGTCGGTGGTGTTCGTGGGCCCATACCACGAC
>DASUSI010000092.1:0-49507 GCA_036375165.1 Micromonosporaceae bacterium
GGACACGCCGTCGCTCACACCGCTGGAGAAGGCGATGCCGTACCAGGTGGCGGTATGCGGACCGGATGATTGCACCGACCGGGAGGCCAGCCACGCCCGCCGGATCGGGGAACTGCTCGCCGAGCGCGGCGCTGTCGTGATCTGCGGCGGAGGCGGCGGCGTGATGGCCGCCGTCGCGGCCGGAGCACGCTCCCGGGACGGGATCGTGGTCGGCATCCGGCCGAACGACAACCGCGACGGAGCTTCTCCGGACCTGTCTGTCATCGTGATCACAAACCTGGGCGAGGCGCGGAACGCGGTCATCGTATGGAGCGCGGACGCGGTGATCGTGGTCGGTGGTTCCTGGGGCACCCTCAGCGAGTTGGCGCTGGCCAGGCGGCGCGGCGACGTACCGGTGATCTCGCTTGGCGGGTGGCAGGTCCTGGACCGCGACGGTAGCCCCGTACCAGGGATCGACCATGTGGCCAGCCCCGAGCAGGCCGTGACGCTCGCGATGAACCGGATCTGACCCCCGACTTCAGGGCTCCGCTCCGAGCGCGGCGTAGCTGTCACGCCACGGCCGCAGACTTTCCAGTTGCCGAGCGGCACGGATCACCGTGTCGTCGGCGCGCCAGCCTGCTACGAGTTGCAGGCCCACCGGCAACCCGGCGGGCGTGAACCCGGCGGGCACTGAGATCGCTGGCTGACCGGTCAGGTTGAAAGGGAACGTCGACGGGGTCCAGGTGAGCCACTCCAGCGCGCCCTTGCCCACCGCCAGATCCGGGAAGTCACGGTCGGCCGGGAACGGCGGGACCGGCACCGTCGGCATGGCGAGCAGGTCGTACTCATTCATCAGGACCCGGATCCGCTCGGTGTATTCCGCGCGTCGCAGGGCCGCCCGGGACAACTCAACCCCCGACGTGCGCTTGCCCACCTCGACCAGTGCGAGTAAGCCCGGATCGAGCCGATCGGCGGCGGCGTCGGCGGTGGCCGCGGCGGTCAGTGTGGTCAGAATCGTTTCCGCGATCAGGTACGGGTCCGGCAGGCCCGGGTCGAGGTCTGTCACGGTGTGCCCGGCCACACCGAGAGCGGCGACGGTTTCGGCCGCCCGCTTCTCGATGGCCGGATCCGGGTGTGGTGGCCCGGCGAGGGAGCGGATCCACGCGATCCGCAGTGGCCCGGCCGGTACGCCGCCCAGATCCCAGTTCGGGCCCGGCAGCGACAGCGGGTCACGCGCGTCCGGGCCTGCCATCACGTCCAGCAGCAGCGCCAGGTCGTCCACGCTGCGCGCGATCGGCCCCTGATGGGACATGCCTTCGACGCTCACCGGCACGTACGGGACCCGCCCGAACGACGGTTTGAAGCCGACCACGCCGCAGAACGCCGCCGGGATCCGAAGCGACCCGGCACCGTCGGTGCCGACGGCGCCAACCCCGACACCCATCGCGACGGACGCCGCGGCACCGCCGCTGGAACCGCCGGAGGTCAACTCCCGCGCCCACGGGTTGCGGGTCGGTGGGACCAGCCGGTTGCGGGCCGCGCCGCTCCAGCCGAACTCGGAAGTGTTCGTCTTTCCGATGATCACAGCGCCCGCACGACGTAGCCGTTCGACGGCTGGCGCGTCGAAGTCGGGCACCCAGTCCTGGAACAGCAGCGATCCCCGGGTGGTCCGCAGACCCCTGGTGGGGATGAGGTCCTTGATCGAAACCGCCATCCCCAGCAGCGGCGCGTCCCGGAAGGCCGCGTCGCCTTGCGAGCGGATCCGCTGCTCCGCCTCCCTCGCGGCGGCGAGTGCGCCCTCGCGGTCCACTGTGATGAACGCGCCCAGTTCGGGGTTGAGTTCCTCGACACGGTCGAGGGTGGACCGAACGTATTCCACCGGCGAGGCGGCACCGCTGCCGAAAAGCCGCCGTAACGTGCCCGCGTCGGCGTACCAGAACTGATCAGGCATGGAAAACTCCTATACCAGTCGTCGCTGGTGTGATGGACACGCGCGGGTCTCTCAGCGAGGTCGCATTCGCCAGGTGCCCGGTGACGGCACGTTTCCCGGTTCCCGGATGACGGAGGTTCGGGACTGCTGCCGGACGGCTTCGACCACGTTATAGCCGATCACCAGCAGCAGGAACCCGAGCGCCAGCCAGAACCCGGCACGGGTCTGCACCATCTGATCCCCGGCACCGCGCGGAAAGCGACCGCTGCTCTCAATCTCGTCCTTGATCCTCCGCACCACCGTGACCTGGTTGACCACCAGAAACATCGCGGCGAGCCCGGCCGACAGCAGGCTCGCCAGGACCCGTCCGCGCCACACCCAGGCGAAACCCGCACACAAGCCCAGGAAGCAGGTGAAGAAAGCGAGAAAAGCGAACAACTGGGCATCGGCCGGTGGCCCGTCCAGGCGCGGGAGGTCCGGAGGCATCCCGGTGGTGTTGGGCTCGCCACCCAACAGCACATCACCACCGGTGTAGTCCAAGGTCACCACTCCAGACGGATACTCACAGGACACCGTCACGAACGGCAGCGCGAAACAGAGCAGCACCAGGAAGAAGCCACCCGGACTGACCAGCTTCCGCCACACTGGCTGCTCGTGCATAGGACCTCTCCCCCGTCACGCGCGGCGGCACGGTCCCGGGCCCGCGCCGAACGCACGAGCACCGTAGCGCGGGAGCGTCCGGTGGGGCGACACCGTGAACCGGCCCGGGATCCGGCGGGTGACCCATATGGTGATCGGAGGGAGGCAGTACCACGGGGCGATCCCAGGGGGCGCCAATGCGGGTTCGAGGGGTCGGATGAGCGCCGCCCGGGACCGCCTGCGCTGGCTCGTCCCGCTGGCACTGGTAGGGACCTGGCTGGTGGCGGGCGCGGTCACCGGCCCGTACGCCGGGCGACTCGCTGAGGTCGCGACCAACGACCCGGCGGCGTTCCTGCCCCGTAGCGCGGAGTCCACCAAGGTCGCCGAACTGCAGGCGACAATGGCCGAACAGCAGGGCCTTCCCGTGATCGTCGTGTGGCAGGCGTCCAGCGGGAAGATCACGCCTGGACAGCTCACCGCGGCGGGAAGAGCGCTCGACGGCGTCCGCGACGTGCCCGGGGTGACGGGAAACCCATCACCGGTACTGCCCTCCCGCGATGGTGAGGCCCTGCAGGGCGTGGTGACGGTACGGGCGGACCTCGGTGACGCCACCGGGGAGGTGGTCGGGGAGATCCGGGCAGCCGCAGCCGGCGTGCCGGGAACCACCGTCCAGATCGCCGGCCCGGCTGCCACCCAGGCGGACCTGATCGACGCGTTCGCCGGGATCGACAGCATCCTGCTCGCCGTGGCGCTGACCGTGGTGCTGCTGATCCTGCTGCTGGTGTATCGCAGCGCCGTACTGCCGTTCCTGGTGATCCTGACCGCCGTACTGGCGTTGGGCCTCGCCTCGGCGGTGGTCTACCTGCTGGCCGAGCGCGACGTGATCCGGGTGGACGGCCAGGTACAGGGCATCCTGTTCATCCTGGTGATCGGTGCCGCGACCGACTACGCGCTGCTGCTGGCCGCCCGGTTCCGGGAAGAACTGGCCACCAGGCACAGCCGGCTGCTGGCGATTCGCCGGGCGCTGCGCAGCTCGACCGGCGCGATCGTGGCCAGCGCGGCGACCGTGGCGCTCGGGCTCCTGGCACTACTGCTGTCGGACCTTCGGAACACCCGCGCGCTCGGGCCGGCCGGCGCGATCGGCATCGGCTGCGCGATGCTGGCCGTACTCACGTTCCTACCCGCCGCGTTGGTGCTGCTGGGACGTACCGCCTACTGGCCGGCGCGACCGAAACCGGCCGGGTCCGACGGCGCGGCAGCCGGGGGCGGTCACCGATTGTGGCGGCGGGTCGCGCGGGCCGTCGACCGCTCACCCCGCCGGATCTGGGCCGGCACCCTGCTCGGCCTGGCGGTGGCCGCCGGGTTCCTGCCAACGCTCACCACCGGGGCGGTTCCCCTGTCCGAACTGTTCGTCGACAAGACCCCATCGGTGACCGCGCAGCAGGTACTGATCGAGCACTTCCCCGCCGGGCAGGGCAACCCCGCCGTGATCGTCGCGAACGCGGACACCGCCACACGGGTGATCGCCACCGCGCGTGACACCCCCGGAGTCACGGACGTCCGCCCGATTTCCACCGCAGCCGGAATGGTGCGGCTCAACGCCACGCTGACCGACCCGGCGGACAGCCTCGCGGCGCAGGAAACGGTGGTCCGGCTGCGGGAGGCGGTACACGACGTACCCGATGCGGACGCGCTGGTCGGTGGGTACACCGCGGAGCAGTACGACACGCTGGTCACCACCGTCCGGGATCGGAACCGGATCGTGCCCGTGGTGCTCACGGTGATCCTGCTGATCCTGATCGGACTGCTGCGCGCCCTGGTCGCGCCGGTGCTCCTGGTGGCGACCGTGGCGCTGAACTACCTCGCCACCCTGGGGGTGGCCGGGCTGGTGTTCCGCTACCTGTTCGACTTCACGGCGGTGAACCCGGCGGTGACGTTGTACGGGTTCGTGTTCCTGGTCGCGCTCGGTGTGGACTACAACATCTTCCTGATGACCCGGGTGCGTGAGGAGACGCTACGCGCCGGCACCCGCCAGGGGATGCTCGCCGGGTTGACCGCCACCGGAGGGGTGATCACGTCGGCCGGGGTGGTGCTCGCGGCCACGTTCGCGGCGCTGGCTGTGATCCCGCTGTCGTTCCTGTGGCAGATCGCGCTCCTGGTCGGCTTCGGCGTACTGCTCGACACGCTCGTGGTGCGGTCGCTGCTGGTGCCCGCCCTGGTCCGGGAGATCGGGCCGGCCGTGTGGTGGCCCAGTCGCCTGGCCCGCGAACCCCGCTGAGCACCTCGACGGCAGACTGACGGGGTGACGAAACACAGTGCCGGACTCCTGCTGCACCGGGGCGAAGGCCCAGACCTCGAGGTGCTGTTGGGGCACATGGGCGGGCCGTTCTGGGCCCGCCGGGACGCGGGCGCGTGGTCCGTACCGAAAGGTGAGTACCTGCCGGACGAGGACCCGCTCGCGGCGGCCCGGCGAGAGTTCCAGGAGGAGTTGGGTGTGCCGGTCCCGGGCGGCGACCCACTGGACCTCGGGTCGGTACGACAGTCCGGCGGCAAACTGGTCCGGGTGTGGGCGGTGGCGGCCGATCTTGATCTGACCCTGGTGGTTCCCGGGACGTTCACCATGGAGTGGCCGAAAGGATCCGGCCGGGTCCAGGAGTTCCCGGAGGTGGACCGGGCCGCGTGGCTTTCCCTGGAGCAGGCCCGCGGGAAGATCGTGGCCGGCCAGCGGCCGTTCCTGGACCGGCTGGCCGATCAATTGGCCAGGCGCTGAGAGGCTCAGGGTGACGAGTCCGCCGGAACGCGAGTCCAGCCCTTACCAGCCCGGTACGCCCCGAGCCGGCACGCCGTTCGCACCGGTGACCGCCGTCGTGCTGATCGGGGTGGCCGGCAGCGGCAAGAGCACGGTCGGCCCATTGCTCGCGGACCGGCTGAGGTGGCGGTACGTCGACGCCGACGACCTGCACCCGCCCGCCAACCGCGCCAAGATGCACGCTGGACGGCCACTCACCGACGCCGACCGCTGGCCGTGGCTGGCCAGGGTCGCCGAACTGCTCGACAGGACCCCCGGAACCGTGATGGCGTGCTCGGCGCTGCGCCAGGTGTATCGCGGGTTTCTGGTCGAGGGCCGGCCGTGGTTGCGGATGGTGTACCTGAAGGCCGACCGGGCACTTGTCGGCGACCGGCTCGCCACCCGGGCCGGCCACTTCTTCCCCGCCGCCCTGCTCGACAGTCAGTTCCAGGCACTGCAGGAACCAGCACCGGACGAGCCGGTCCTCACGGTCAGCGCGGACCAGGCCGCGACCGGAATCGTCGACCAGATCACCGACTGGCTGCCCTCGCTCGACGTCCCCTGAGCGGATTTCACCGGAGGATCCCGCGGGTACAGCGCAAGCATGACCGGCGACGCCGTGGTGGTCGGTGCCGGGCACAACGGCCTGGTCGCCGCCAACCTGCTCACCGACGCGGGGTGGGATGTCACCGTGCTGGAAGCCGGTGTCCACCCGGGAGGCGCGGTGCGCTCCGCCGCCGCACGCGGCTACCTGTCCGACCTGTGCAGCGCGTTCTACCCGCTCGTTGTGGCCTCCCCGGTGATCGCGAGACTGGACCTGCGCCGGTACGGGCTGCGCTATCAGCGGGACCGCTGCCGGCGTACCGCCAGGTCGGCCAGTCGGCGCAGCGACTCCCGGTTGCGCCAGTGCAGCAACAGGTCGTTGACCTTGGTACGTGCCCACCGCGTCGGACCCCCGTGACCAGGCCCGACACCACGGCCGCCGGGGGCGCGGCGGCAGCCACCGGTTTTCCGCTGGGACGGCGCGGGTACCCGGGCACACATGGTGACGCGAGTGGACCTGCGCGAACTTCGCGGTCTGATCGCCGACGGGGCGCAACTGGTGGAGGTACTGCCCGCCGGGGAGTATCGGGAGGGCCACCTGCCCGGGGCGGTCGGCATCCCGCTCAAAGAACTCGACCAGCGTGCGCCCAGGGAACTGGACCGAGGCCGGCCGGTGGTGGCCTACTGTTGGGACTGGCTCTGCGACCTTGGCCCTCGCGCCGCCCACCGGTTGGAGTCGCTCGGCTTCACCAACGTGTACCAGTACAAAGCTGGCAAAGTGGACTGGCTGGCCAACGGCCTGCCCGTGGAAGGCGAGGAGTCGGCCGCCCTCACCGTGGGACGGCTGGCCCGGGACGACGTGGTGACCGCGACCCCGGACGAGACCGTGGGCAAGGTTCGTGACCGGGTCGCCGTATCCCCGTACCGGTTCGCCCTGGTGGTGGATGAGCACGGCGTGGTGCTCGGCCGGCTGCGGCAGGAGGTGCTCTCAGCCGACCCGGACGCGCGCGCGGATCGCGTGATGGAGGCCGGCCCGGCGACCCTGCGGCCCAACATCCGGGCCGAGGAACTCGCCGAGCACATGCGGCACAAGGACCTCCGGTACGCCATCGTCACCACGCCCGAGGGCCGGCTGCTCGGTGTCGCCCGCCGCGCCGACCTGGAGGCGGCGGTCGCCACGCCGGAACAGGTGTCCGGCTCCACCAGATGATCGTGGCCTGACGGAGATCCACCTGACCCCATCCCGCGGAAATATGGGATGGCTGCCCGGCAAGTGTTACGAAAACGGCCCACCGAGCGCTGTATCTCTGTGGGCGTTACGAGCTTGAGCGACGCGGTAAGGGCTGCCCAAAAGGGGTCGGAAGATTCCTTTCGTGTGCTCTACCGCGCCACCCAGCCGCCGCTGCTTCGCTACCTGCGAAGCCTGGTCGGCGAGGACGCGGAGGACGTGGCGTCCGAGGCATGGCTTCAGATCGCCAGGGACATCCATACCTTCCGCGGCGACTACGACGGCTTCAAGGCGTGGGCCACGACCATTGCCCGGCACCGGGCGTTGGACCACCTGAGACGCTTGCGTCGCCGGCCGGCGGACACCGTACCGACCGACGAACTGGTCAGCCTGCCTGGCGGCGATGACACCGCGGCACTGGCGGCGGACTCCGTCGCGACCGGTGCCGCGATCCGGCTGATCGCCCGACTCCCCCGCGACCAGGGGGAAGCGATCATGCTGCGCGTGGTGATCGGCCTCGACGCCAAGACGGCGGGACGGGTGCTCGGCAAGCGTCCAGGCGCGGTACGCACCGCCGCCTACCGTGGCCTACGGCGGCTGGCCAAGCTCCTGGCCGAGGAAGAGGCCGCCGCCCAGGAAGCACCCGCGGCCACGTCGCTGCGGCAACCGGCCCACGTGGTTGCCGCCAGCCATCTGGACGGCTCCGGCAAGGGATCGGTCGCAGCCGCCCGAAGGCCAGCAGTGACATCCCAGAGAACTACGACGCTGAAGCAGATGACATGAGCGCACCCAGAGCCCGGATCAATCGAGCCACCGCCGAGCGACTGCTCGTCGGCGGCACCGGCGGCGAGCAGCACCGCAGGCTCGCCGCGCTGCTCGCGGCGGTCGCCGCACCGACCACCGGACCGGCCCATCGGCCGGCCGGCGGGGTGACCGCCATGGGCACCGTCGAGGGGATCGCCGCGACGGCCGCTGCGGCTGCTGGCGCATCAGCCGCCGGGGGTGGTGGCGTGCCAGCAGCCTCGGCAGTGCGCAATCCGCCGCTGCCAGGTGAGGCGGCCGCGATGGCGGCGTTCCGGGCCGCGCAATCTGCAAGCTCCCGAAACCGGAGACGTTCAGTGATCGCGAAACTGCTCACCCTCAAGGTCGCCATGGGGACGGTCACAGCTGTGGCCGCCGGAGGCGTCGCCCTCGCGGCGTCGAACGGCACCCTGCCCAACCCGCTCGCCGAACAGGCCGCTCCGCAGGCCTCAGCCGCGGCAGACGACGCACACGACGGCCACGGAAAGGGTTCGCCGTCGCCCTCGCTGATCGGGCTGTGCAAGGCGTACGGTGCCAAGGTCGGTGCCAAGGAGCAGGGCAAGGCACTGGACAGCCCTGCCTTCAAGGCGCTTCTCACGGCCGCCGGTGGCAAGGACAAGGTGACGTCGTACTGCGAGGACCTGCTGGCCTCCGCGAAGCCGAAGCGCGACCAGACACCAGCCGACCACCCGACCGGGGCTCCAACTGAGCGCCCCAGCAGGCCCGACGCCCCGGACACCCCCACAGCCGCTCCGACCGACCACCCGACCGGGGCTCCAACCGAGCGCCCCAGCAACTGACCGAACCTCACCTGCCCCCTGACCACGCTCCTCCACTGATCATAGTTCTTCACTGACCATCGGCCCTGCCACTGCCGATGATGCGCACCGGGCGGGCGGTCCTCCCCCCGCTCCCCGCCCGCCCGGTGCCGCACCCCCTCTTCAGATCCCCGTGTCGCCTTCACTGGCGGCCTCCCTTGCCAAGAGTCCGCAGCAGCCACGAGTACGTGGCTCGGGTACCTCGGCTCGTTCAGCCGGCCGCGGGTCAGGTGAGACGGTCCACAACGGAATCGAGCGGAACCCGTTCCGTCTCACCGGTGGCGCGTCGGGTCAGTTCCACGATCCCGTCGGCCAGACCCCGCCGACCGACCGTGACCCGCAGCGGAATCCCGACCAGTTCGACGTCCCGGAACTTCACCCCCGCCCGCTCCGGACGGTCGTCGATGATGACCGCCACGCCTGCCGTGAGCAGGTCCTGGTAGATCCGCTCTCCGGCCTTCGCGGTCTCCGGGTCGTTCGCCTGCGCCACCACGACGGCCACCCGGTACGGCGCCACGGCTTCGGGCCACACGATCCCGGCCCCGTCGTGGTGGCACTCCACGATCGCGGCCATGGCGCGTTCCACGCCGATCCCGTAGCTGCCCATGATGACCTTGACCCGCTTGCCGTCAACGCCCAGCACCGTCGCGTCCAGCGCGTCGGCGTACCGGTAGCCGAGCTTGAAGATGTGGCCGACCTCGATGGCGCGCCGCACCCGCAGTGCCGCGCCGCAACGCGGGCACGGCTCGCCCGCCGCGACCTCGCGCAGGTCCGTCCACTGGTCGACGGTGATGTCCCGCGCCACGTCCACGCCGCGCAGGTGCACGTCGTCGGTGTTGCCCCCGGTGAACATGTCGCGGCGGCCTCGCAGCGCCGCGTCGGCAAGCACCGGCATCCCGGTGACCTTCACCGCACCCAGGCTGCCCGGCGAGGCACCCAGCGCCTCGCGGATCTCGTCGGGATGTGCCGGACGCAGCCGCGCCGCGCCGGTGGCGTCGGCCAGCTTCTGTTCGACCAGGGCGTGGTCGCCACGCAGCAGCACCAGGGTGAGCCGGTCATCCACCACGTACACCAGGGTCTTGATCTGCCGATCGGCCGGAGCCGCATATCCCACCGCGAGGTCCTCGATGGTGCGTGCCCCGGGCGTGTCAAAAGGTTCCGGGGCCGGCGGTCCCGGGCCGTCGGCGGCCTCGGCGAGCCGGGAGGTGGCCTTCTCCCGGTTGGCCGCGTAGCCGCAGGCGTCGCAGGACACCACATCGTCCTCGCCGGCCTCGGACGGGCACATGAACTCCAGTGAGGTCGAACCACCCATGCTCCCACTGGATGCCTCCACCGCGATCGCGGGGATCCCCAGCCGCTGGAAGATCCGGGTGTACGCCTCGCGGTGCGCCTCAAAGGAACGGTCCAGTCCCTCGACGTCGAGGTCGAAACTGTACGAGTCCTTCATGGTGAACTCGCGGCTCCGCATCAGTCCCGCCTTGGGACGCGGCTCGTCGCGGAACTTGGTCTGGAACTGGTACCAGATCTGCGGCAGGTCCCGGTAGGAGTTCAGCTCCGACGCCAGGGTGGTGAAGACCTCCTCGTGGGTCATCCCGAGCGCCAGGTCGGCTCCCTTGCGATCGGTGAGCCGGAACATCTCCTCCCCCATCAGGTCCCACCGACCGCTGCGACGCCAGAGTTCGGCCGGGTGCAGGGCCGGAAGCGAGAACTCCTGGCCACCGATCCGAGCCATTTCCTCGCGGATCACGTCGATCACCCGGGCCCGTACCCGGACCGCGAGCGGCAGCAGCGAGTAGTGACCGGCCATCAACTGCCGGACGTACCCGGCACGCAACAACAGCCGGTGGCTGGGCGCGTCCGCCTCGGCCGGATCCTCACGCAGCGTCGGGATGTGCATCTGGGACCAGCGCATGACCAGCACCCTAACGAGCGGTACCGGGACGTGTGCCGCGCGGGCGGTCAGCGGACCGGCGGGTGCGGCGTGTGGGTGTGCGCCGGTCAGGACCGATCAGGCGCCAGGTCGACACGGATGGTGAGCGGGGTGCTCGCCATCAACCGTCCGAGCGCGGCGTCCCAGCGGTACGGCAGGGTGCGTGACCGGACGTCGGGGTCGTCGCCGGGCAGCACAACGGCGGTGCCGTCACGCCACCGCCGACCCACCCTCACCCGCACCCTCGGGTCAGCCAGGATGTTGCGCACGTAGTCCGACTGGCTGCCGTGCGCCGCCACCAACCAGAAGGTGTCGCCGTCCAGCCCGTTACCGACCGGGGTGTGCCGGGGTAGCCCGGTCCGCCGTCCGGTGGTTTCCAACAGAGCGAACGCCCCAGGAGCGAGTCCGCGGCGCAGCGCCCACCGGGTCAGCCGGTTGGTGAGCCGCTCCATTCTCGTGACGAGCCGGTATTTGCGGGTACGCATACCGCCCGTTCTACCGCTGCCGTGCCGCCCGTGGGGATCAGGACCAACCCGGCAAGCCTGCGGGTGCGGCGCGCCCGAATATCAGGTCCCGACGCGGGCGTGGCGGTCCAGCATCCGTGCCGCCGCGCACAGCACCTCGTCGGCGGTGATCGCGAGCAGCGCGGGGTCCGGGCGGGGCGCTCGGGGGTCGCGCCGACCGGCACCGTGCCACAGCACCAGGTGCGGACCGTCCGCCGGCGGCCCCCACAGGCTCGGTGGCGTCGGACCGAACAACAGCACCGACGGGGTGCGGTACGCGGTGGCGAGGTGTCCCACGCCGGTGTCCCCCGACACCACCAGCCGGGATGTCGCGACCAGGGACGCGAGTTCGCCGAGCGAGGTACGCCCGGCCAGACACGCGTCGGCGGGCAGGCCGGCGAGCCGGCGTACCCGGTCAGCCAAGTCCCGCTCGGCGGCGGAACCGGTGATCACCACGTGACAGCCGAGCGCGGCGAGACCGGCCGTCACGGCGGCGAACCTGCCGGCGGGCCACTGCCGCGCCGGGTAAGCCGCACCGGGATGTACCACCACGGCCCCTGGTGGCACCGGTGCCGGCGGTGGCATCCGCAGCGCGACGTCCGCCGGGTCAGGGCCACCGCCCAGGGTCTGTCCCACCAAACGGGACCAGCGGAGGACCTCGTGCTCATCGTCGGTCCACTCCGGACCGTCGACTCCCAGATCGTCCCGGCGGAACCCGACGAGCCGGCGCGGCCCGAGCCGGATCAGGACCCGGTGACTGGCTGGCCCGCTGCCGTGCAGGTTCACGGCCACGTCCGGTGGCGGGTGCTGAATCGGGGCCAGTTCGCACGCCGGGTACAACAGGTCGACCGCGTCCACCAGGTCCACCAGTGGCCCCAGCGTGGGTGGCGCGGCGAGCACCACGACGTGCCCGGGAAGTGCCCGGCGTACCGCTCGCAGCGCGGGCACCGCGGTCAGCAGGTCGCCGACCCCGAGCGCCCGGAGCACCAGCGCCACCGGCCGCGGGGTCACGGCCATGAACCTTCGACCGACGGGGTCACCACGAGTTCCCTGATCTCACAGCCCGGGGGTTGGCGCAGCGCGAACACCACGGCCCGTGCCACGTCCTCGGGGCGGTTCAGTTCGGCATCCGGCGGCGGCTTGTACTGGTCCGGGCGACCGTCGAAGAACGGCGTCCGCATCCCGCCCGGGAACAGCAATGTCACACCCACCTGTCCCTGCGTCTCGGCGGCCAGCGCGCGGGTGAACCCCACCACCCCGAACTTCGAGGCGCAGTACGCGGTGGCGTCGCTCACCGCACGAAGCCCCAGCGTGGACGACACCGTGACCACCCGGCCACTACGCCGCGCGAGGTCCGGCAGCGCCGCGCGTACCACGGCGACCGTGCCGAGCAGGTTGACCCGAACCACCCGTTCCCAGTCCTCGGGGGGAACCTCGTCGAGCCGGCCGCAGGAGTCCACCCCGGCGCAGGCCACAACGGCGTCGATACCGCCGGTCTCCGCACTGGCGGCCCGCACCGCCGCTTCCGTGGCCCGGCCGTCGGCGAGGTCGACCACTCGATGCTCGCCCTCGACCGGCACCCGGTCGAGCACCACCGGGCGTCCGCCCTCCTTCGCCACCGCTTCGGCCACCGCGGCGCCCAGTCCGGACGCGCCACCGGTCACCAGTACCGTTCCGATCTTCATCCGCTCTCCTCGACTGGCATCGCCGTGTCGCTCACACGGGTCATCCCGGGCCGCGCCGGCCGGCACCGGTCCGGGTGAGTTCCCGGACCAACGCCGTGGTGGACCGGCCAGGCACGTACGGCAGCACCACCGGCTGCCCACCCCACCGGGACAGCACCTCCGCCTCGGGCAGGTCAGCCCCGGCGTAGTCACCGCCTTTCACCCACAGGTCCGGCCGGATCGACTCCAGCACCCGGACCGGGGTGTCCTCCTCGAACACCACCACCGCGTCGACGCACTCCAGCGCCTCCAACACCCGGGCCCGGTCCGCGACCGGCATCACCGGGCGGCCGGGGCCTTTCAACCGGCGCGCCGACGTGTCGGAGTTCAGGCAGACCACCAGGCAGTCACCGAGTTGGCGGGCAGCCCGCAAGGTCGCGACGTGGCCGGCATGCAGCAGGTCGAAACAACCCCCCGTGGCCACCAGTACGCCGCCCGTGGCGCGGACCCGGGCCAGCAGGTGATCCAAATCCGGCTGGTCCGCCCAAGAGTCCGGCTCAACCCTCCGGGATCCCGCGGCAGGCTCGGCCGGCAGCGGCAACGCGCCGACACCGCCGTCGAGGACGAACCCGGTGGCGGCGGCGACCGCGGCCGGCACCGCTTCGGCGGTGACCGAGCCGGTGCCCAGGCAGGTTGCCGTGGTAGCGGCGAACCGGTCGCCCGCGCCACAGCCGTCCCCGACCGGTACGACCGAGGCCGGAAACACCACCGGAGCCCCCCGCCCGTACGACAGGAGCGCGCCGCGCTCGGCCATCGTCACCGCCACGGCGGCCACCCGCCAGGCGGCCACCAGACCGTCCGCCCAGACTGCGACCCTGGCCAGGCCGTCCCCCCGGGGCGGGATCGCGTGGCATTCGGCGAACCAGCTCAGCTCACCGCTGTTCGGGGTGACCAGCCGCACTCCGGGAACCGGCGTGGTGCCTCGCGGGTGCGGATCCCATACCACCGGCACCCGGTGGGCCAGCCGTTCCACCCGGTCCCGCAGTTCCGCCAGCCCGGTGAGGCCACCGCCGTAGTCGGACACCAGCACCGCCTCGGCCACTTCCAGGGCCCGCTTCGCCTCCCGGGTCAGCGGCCCGACCCCACCCCCACCACCACCCGCGTCGATCCGTACCAGAGACTGGCCGTCCGCCCGGATCCGCCGCTTGACGGGCGTCGTTCCCTGGTATGGCAGGGGCAGCAGGCGGACCGTGTCGCCGAGCAGGTGCCGCAGCCGGCCCCCCGCCTCGTCGGACGCGAGCGGGGTCAACAGGGTCACCTGGTGCCCGTCCCGGGCGGCGAGCAGTGCGGCGAGTGCCGCGCCACCGGGACGAGGCCGCTCGGCGACCTGGTCCACCACCGGCACCGGGGCGTCGGGGCAGATCCGTTCCACCCGTCCCAGCAGGTCGATGTCGAGCAGCGAGTCACCCACCACGAGCAGCCGGGTCATGCCGTGCCCCCTTCGGCAGGCGAACCAGCCCGGGCGGCGGACTCCGGGGCGACGCCCAGCGCCCGGTCCAGCGCCTCGCACATGATGTGCAGGGCCACCAGGTGCAACTCCTGGACTGTCGCGGGATGTTCGGCTTCCACCGCGACCACTTCGTCGGCGCGCATCGCGAGCGGGTTGGGCAGCGGCCCGGTGAACGCCCAGACCAGAAGCCCGAGCGACCGCCCCCGTCCCGCCGCGGCCAGCAGGTTGTGGCTACGGCCACTGGTCGACAGCAGCACCAGCACGTCACCGGGTCGGCCGTGGGCCTCGACCTGCCGGGCGAACAGTTCCTCGGGCGGGTAGTCGTTGACGATCGCGGTGAGACTGGACGTCTCGGCGTTCAGGCAGATCGCCGACAACGGGGGACGCTCGTCGCGGTAGCGTCCCACCAGCTCGGCGGTCAGGTGCTGGGCCTGCGCGGCGCTACCCCCGTTGCCGGCGGCGAGTAGCCGGCCGCCGGTGGGCAGCAGCCGCGCCAGTTCACCGCCCCAGCGTTGTGCCAACTGGACGCACGGTCCGAACCGGTCCACCGCCCGACGCAGCCCGGCGAGGTGCTCGTGCCCGGTGCGTGTCATCGTGCCGCCACCCCCGTGGCGGACGCGGTCAGCTTGTGGTCGACGGTGTACGCGTACACCCGTTCGGTCTCCTTGGCGATCCGGGCCCAGTGGTATGTGCCATGTGCCCGGCGTACCCCCGCCCGCCCGTACGCCGCGCGCCTGCCCCCGTCGGCAAGCAGGTGGCGCAGCACCAGAGCGAGTTGCTCGGGGTCGCGGGGGCGCACCAGGTCACCGGTGATCCCGGGGAGGATGGTGTCGAGCATCCCACCGACCGCGGATCCCACAACCGGCCGGCCGCAGGCCATCGCCTCCAGCGGCACGATGCCGAACGGCTCGTACCAGGGCACGGAGACCACGGCATCCGCCGACCGGAACAGGTCCGGCATCCTCACGTGAGCCACCCGACCGAGGAACCGCACCCGGTCGGCGGTGCCGTTGGCTTCGGCGATCCCACGCAGCCGGCGTGCCTCGGGGTCGGCTGAGAGCGCGTCGGCCAGTGGGCCACCGGCGATCAGCAGCTCCGCGTCGGGCACCCGGGCGAGGGCGCGCACCGCCTCCGCACCACCCTTGCGCGGAACCAGCCGCCCCACCATGAGCAGCCGCTTCGGTTCCCGGCAAGCCGATCCGGACCCGTTGGGCGGGGCGGGTCGGAACAGGTCGGTGTCCACACCGCACGGGATCACGGTGGCATGGTGCTCCGGCATCCCCATCGCCATCAGCTCGTTCACCTCGTCGGTGCAGGTCGCGATGATGTGGTCGGCCCGCAGGCAGATCCGCCGCTCCAGGTCGATCCGGTCCGGGGGGCTGGTGTCCGCCGTGCCCTGGTGACGCTGCTTGACGGTGCCGAGCGCGTGGAAGGTGTGCACCACGGGGGTCCCCGACGACTCGGCCGCGGCGAGCCCGGCCAGCCCACTCATCCAGAAGTGGGTGTGCACCACGTCGTACCGCGCACGGGACCAGCGACCCGCCAGGTGGCGTGCGAAGTCCGGCATGTGACGCGGCAGGCTGTCCTTGGGGACGTCGGTCGGCGGCCCGGCCGGTACGTGCTCGACCTGGTAACCCGGCTCCGCGGTGACCCGCCACGGGCTGTCCGGGTCGTCACGCCGGGTGAACACGATGACCTCGTGGCCGCGCCGTACCAGGTGGCTCGCCAGCGCCGCGACGTGCACATTCTGGCCCCCGGAGTCCACACCGCCCAGCGCGGCCAGCGGGCTCGCGTGCTCGGACACCATCGCGATTCTCATGACCGCCTCACCACCCCCTGATCGGTCAGCTTGTCGACCGCGCGTACGGCTTCCTCAGCGGTCACCGACGACAGGCAGGGATGCCCGGGGATTGGGCAGTTGGCCGCCCTGCTGTCGCGGCAGGCTGCGGTCTGGTCACCCAGCAGCACGTGGCGGACCCGGTACGGCGCCCAACGCACCGCGGGCACGGTCGGTGCGAACAACGAGACCACGGGGGTGCCGACGGCGGCGGCCAGGTGTGCCGGGCCGGTGTTCGCGACCACGAGGGCCTGCGCCCGTGCGATCACGCCGGCCAGGTGCGCCAGGTCGGTGCGCCCGCCCAGGTCGGTCGCCCAGGTTCCGGCGACCCGCCTGGTGAGCGGGGTCTCGTCAGCGGTGCCGGTGACCACCACCCGGCGACCCTCCGCTGCGAGCAATCGGGCGGCCTCGGCGAAGCGTTCCACCGGCCAGGCCCGGGCCGGCACCGACGTGCCGGGATGCAGCACCACGTACGGCCTGGATGGCACCAGGTGGCTCACGTCAGGAAGCGGGGTCCGGAGCCTGAGCTGGCCGTCGTCGCCTTCGGCCGGTGGCATCCCGGCGGCCCGGCACAGTGACACGGCGCGTTCCGGCTCGGGAATGTCGTTGTTCACCTGGTGCCGTAGGTCCAGCAGCGACCCTGGGTAGTCCTCACAGATCGCGCCGATCCACGGCACGCCGCCAAGCCGTAGCAGCAACGCGGTGGGCAGCGGCGACTGGTGGTAGGAGGTGAAGATCAGGGCTTGGTCGAAGCCCATGTCAGCGAGGTAGCCGACCAGCGCGTCAACGCGCTCGGGGGTGACCGGCGGGGCATCCCGGGAGATCCAGGGGCAGTGCCATTCGATCACCTCGTCAACACCCGGTAGCAGGCGTGCCGCTTCAGCCCCGGACGGTCCGGCGAGCAGCGTGACCGGGTACCAACGGGCGGCGACGGCACGGATCGCCGGGCCGGTGACGAGGACGTCACCGATGCTGTCCAGGCGCACGCAGAGGGTTCTCACCAGGCGCCTCCCAGAATCCGGTCGGCGGCGCCGGTCAGGTCGCGCCGCACGTGACGCGCGGCGGCGACCTCATCGGGCCGGGTGGCGGGGTTGGGAACCAGGATCCCGGTGGCGCCGGCGGCTTCCGCGGCCGCCACGTCGGCCGCTGTGTCCCCGATGACCACGCAGCGGGACGGATCCACGTCGAGGTCGGCGCACGCCCGCTTCACCATGCCGGGGGCGGGCTTTCGGCAGCCGCACCCTTCGTACGGGCCGTGCGGACAGACCTGCCAGGTGTCGAACGGGCCGAGCAGGTACCCGATCCGGGCGTTGACCGCGTCGACCTGGCCAGAGGTGATCCGTCCGGTGCCGATCCCGGACTGGTTGGTGACCACGCCTACCCGGATCCCACGGGACCGCAGGAGATCAAGGGCCCGCCGGGCACCGAGCACCGGCATCACCCTCGTCGGGTCGCTGTTGTACGGCACGTTGTGGACGAGGGTGCCGTCGCGGTCGAACAGCACCAGATCCGGCAGACCATGCCAGGGACGAGCGGCGCGGTGCCGCCAACCGCCGCGTGCGGTGTGCCAGGTGGCCGCGAACGGGATCACGGCGCTGGTGAGCAGCATCCGGCGTACCTCGGGCGCGGTGCGGGGGCCGGGTGCGATCCGGGCCCAGGCCAGTTCCACGACCCCGGCGAGCCAGCCGGTGGCGGCGAGCCCGGCCAGCCGGGGCAGGCCCAGCGCGCCACATCCGGCGGCAGCCACGGCGGCTGCGGTGATCGCCACGTGGCGGTGTCGGCGACCGCGGGGAGCACCGGCAGCCGACCGCCAGTCAGGGCCGTGCAGCCGGGTCATCAGGACGTCGTCAGCGTTGCCGGCCTGCTGCCGTACGCTCACCCAGGCGTCGGCTGACCGTACCGGGTGGCTGACCCGCCGGGTGCCTTTGACCAGCCGCCCGCCCGTACCCATCACCCGCAACGCCAGGTCGGAGTCCTCCCGGTACGCCCGGGGGAAGCGCTCGTCGAAGCCGCCGACCCGGGCCAGGAAGCAACGACGGTACGTCATGTCGGCGGTGATCCAGTCAGACGCCGCCAACCCGGACGTGGTGCGCTCCCAGTCGGTCGGTGGTCGGTGGGTCGGCAGCGGCACCTCGACGGTTCCCTGGATTCCGGCGAGGTCCGGCTGTGCGGTGCGCAGTTCGTCGCCGAGCCTGGCCAGCCAGTCCTCGGCGGGTACGACGTCGTCGTCCAGGAAACTCACCCACGGGGTACGAGCGTGCCGCCAGCCCACGTTGCGCGCGGCTGCCGGTCCCCGGCCCCCGGAACGCAGCGGGGTCACCTCGGGCAGCCCCATTGTCGGCAGTTTCCCGCCTGGAGTGTCGTCCACCAGCACGATCCGCTCCGGTCGTGGACCGCGCCCGGTCACCAGGGCGGCGAGCAGGGCGTACAGACTCCGACGTCCGACGGTCGGCACGACGACGGTGGTGGGCAGCGGCGCGCTCATGCCGCGCCACCACCGGCAGCGGTGCGCCGGACCACGAACGGGCCGATGGCGAGCAGGTCGACCGGGGCCGACCCGAAGCACTCCAGCACGTCCCTGGGGTCGTCGACCATCGGGCGTCCGGCGGTGTTCAGACTGGTGTTCACCACCACGGGCAGCCCGGTACGGCGTTCGAAGCCGCGCAACATCCGGGCCACCAGCGGCTCGTGGGCCGGGTCGACGGTCTGGATCCGGGCCGTGCCGTCGATGTGGACCACGGCGGGGATCCGGTCCTGCCATTCAGCGGCGACATCGTGCGTGAACAACATGTACCGGGAGGGCACCGGGCCCCGGCTGAAGATCTCACGTGCCCGGTCCAGCAGCACCATCGGGGCAACCGGCCGGAACTGCTCGCGTCCCTTCACGTCGTTCAGCCGTTCCAGGTTGGCGGCCCGCCCGGGGTGGGCGAGCAGCGAACGGTGACCCAACGCGCGCGGGCCGTACTCGCTGTGGCCCTGGAACCAGGCGACGATCCCGTCGTCGGCCAGGCACTCGGCGGCCGCCTCGGCGACGTCCGGTGGCCGCTGGTAGGCCAGCCTGGCACGGCGCAGCCAGGCTTCGATCTGGTCGTCGGTGAAGTCGCGGCCCAGGTCCGCGCCGGACATCGGGCGCGTGGTGTCCCCGCCTGACCTGGCCACGTGCAGCGCGCCGCCCAGCGCGGTCCCGGCGTCCCCCGCCGCGGGTTGCACCCAGACGTCGCGGTACGGCCCTTCGGCGGACAGCCGGGTGTTCGCGACGCAGTTGAGCGCGACGCCACCGGCCAGCACCAGGGCGCGGGAGCCGCTGCGCTGGTGCAGCCAGTCCGCGAGCGCGAGCAGCACCTCTTCCAGCCGCAGCTGGACGCTGGCGGCGAGGTCGGCGTGATCGTTGATCCACGGCTCGTCGGCGGCCCGCTGCTTGACCAGGCTGCTCCAGTCGACTGGCTCGGTGCGGAAACCGCCGTCGGCGGTCGGGTGGACCGCGTCGCGCAGTTCGTCGATGAACCGGGGGCGTCCGTAGGAGGCGAGCGCCATCACCTTGTACTCGTCGCTGCTGCGCAGAAAGCCCAAATGTTCGGTGACCTGCTCGTACAGCAGGCCGAGCGAGTGGGGCAGCCGCTGGCTGGCGTGGATGTCCAGTTCGCCGTCGCGGTAGCGCCCGGCCAGGTGGCTGGCGGCCTCACCGCGACCGTCGAACACCAGTACGTCGGCGTCCGGGTGGGGTCCGGCCAGGCCGGCGGACGCGGCGTGCGCCACGTGGTGCGGCACGTACCGGACGGTGCCGGGGTCGAGGCCCGGCAACGCCGCGGCCAGGAACCCCGGGGCATGCCGGGCGTAGGTCTGTCTCAGGTGGTCCCAGGGATCGTGCAGGCCCAGTTCCTCGGCTGGTCGCGCGAGCACCGGATCGAAGGAGTACGCCACCGCGTCCACCTCGGACGGGGCCAGTCCGGCATACCGCAGGCACCACCGTGCCGACTGTTCGGGAAGTTCCCAGGCGGAGAACGGCACGGGTCGCTTGCCGTGCTTGCGGCGGGTGAAACGCTCCTCCTCGGCGGCAGCCACGATCTGCCCCTCGACGACGAGTGCCGCCGCCGGATCGTGGAAGATCGCGTTGATTCCGAGGACTTTCATGCCACACCGCCCACTGGGCCTCTGACCTGGACCCATACGTCCGGTTTAGGTCCCATGTGGAGATTCGGTACCCCACTTCCGGGAAGAGAAACGGGTTTGGCCGAAGAAGTGCTTCTCCCGTCAAGGACACTGGTCCACTGGTGTGGAAAGCCGGCATATCGGGGTAGTGCTGAAAGGTGCGGATCCTGCTGTGGCACGTACACGGTTCCTGGACAACCTCGTTCGTCCAGGGCAGGCACGAGTATGTGGTGCCTGTCACACCAGATCGGGGTCCAGACGGCCTCGGCAGGGCGCGCACCTACCCATGGCCGACAACCGTGATTGAACGTACCCCCGAGGCACTCCAGGACGAACCGGTCGACATGGTGGTGCTACAACGTCCCCCTGAGCGGGATCTCACCGAATCCTGGCTGGGCCGCCGTCCCGGTATCGACGTACCCGCCGTGTACCTGGAACACAACACGCCGGACGGAGCAGCCTGGGGGGCCCGGCATCCGCTCGGTGACCAGGACGAAATCCCTATCGCGCACGTCACCCACTTCAACCGGCTGTTCTGGGACAACGGAACCGCACCCACCGTGGTGATCGAGCACGGCATCATCGACCCGGGCTACCGGTATCTCGGCACGGTGGAGCGGGCCGCGGTGGCGGTCAACGACCCGGTACGCCGTTGGCGGGCGGTCGGCACCGACCTGCTCGCACCGCTCGCCGTCCGGGTACCGCTCGACGTGTTCGGGATGAACGTCCGGCAACTGGGCAAGCACCTTGACCTCCCGGAGGACCGGCTGACCAGTTACGAGGACCTGCCGCAGTGCCGGTTGCACCAGGAACTCGCCGACCGCCGGGTGTACCTGCACACCTCCCGATGGACATCGCTCGGCCTGTCGCTGCTGGAAGCGATGCACCTCGGCATGCCCGTGGTGGCGCTGGCCACCACCGAGGCACCCCGTGCCGTGCCACCGGAGGCGGGCGTGCTGACCACGAACCCGGACGAGCTGGCCGCTGCGGCCCGTGCCTTCCTGGATGATGCCGAGTACGCCCGGATCACCGGTCGGGCGGCCCGGGACGCCGTACTGCGCCGCTACAACCTCGCCCGGTTCCTCGCCGACTGGGACGCCCTGATCGCCGAGGTCACCCGGTGAGCCGCCGCGGGCCTCAGGCGCTGGCGGACCGTCGCTCCCGCTCGGCCCGGACATGCTCGTCGGTACGGGCGTCGTACCGGCGGAACGAGGGCATCAGCGCCGCGGTGAGCGCCACCGCACCGACGCACATCAGCCCCCCGACGCCGATTGCGAACCGTAACCCGCCAATGTGTGCCATCAGTCCGGCGCGGGCGTTGCCCAGCATCGGTCCGGTGGAGTACGACAGCAGCTCGATGCCGGCGAGTCGGCCCCGCAGGTGATCCGGGATCGACTGGTTCCACACGGTCTCCCGGAAGATCCCGCTGATCATGTCCGCCGCACCGGCCACCGTGAGGCAGAGCAGCACGATCGGCAGGGCCGCGGTCCCGGTGCCGATCGCCAGGCCGGCCAGCCCGACGGCCGTTCCCCAGATCCCGGCGGCCAGCACGATCCCGATGCCGTGCCGGTGAACGTGCGAGGTCCAGCCCGAGGTGGCCGATGCCAGTAGGGAACCCACCGCACCCGCCGAGTACAGCAGGCCGAGCGACCACGGGGCGGCCAGTTCGTCAGCGAGGAACGGGTACAGCGCCATCGGCATGGCGAGCAGCATCGCCACGATGTCGACCAGGTACGTGCCGAGCAGGTCGTTGCGGCCCGCCGCGTACCGCAACCCCTCGACGATCGAGCGCAGCCCAGGGCGGCTGGCGTCCGGTGGGGCCGGTGACCGGCGTATCCGCACCAGCAGCAGCAGCGAGAGGCCGAACGTCGCCACGTCCACCGCGTACGCCCACGCCACGCCGCCGGCCACGATGATCAGGCCGCCGAGCACCGGGCCGAGGATTTCACCCAGGTTCCAGCGGAACGCCGACAGCGCCGATGCCGCGGTCAGCATCTGATGCGGTACGTACCTGGGCACCAGGCCGTCCAGGCTCGGCCGCTGCAGGCTGTCCAGGGTGGCGACGACCGCCGCAATGACGTACAGCGGCCACAGCGCGGGGGTCGGCAGCAACGCGTTGACCAGCAGGCCGGCGGAGGCGAGCAGCATCCCCAGCTCACACAGCACCACCATGCGCCTGCGGTCCACGGCGTCGGCCAGGGCACCGCCGTACAGCCCGAACAGCACCATCGGGATGAACTCCACGGCGGTCACCAGACCGACCGCGAGGTACGAGCCGGTCAGCTGCTTGATCTGCACCGGCACCGCGACATACGTGACGAAACTGCCGAGCATCGTGATTGCCCCGGAGGCCAGCAGCAACCGGAAGTCGCGGCTGGCCCGCAGCGGCGAGAGGTCCATCCGCAGCCGGGACCACACCCGGCCGGGTGGCTCCGGAAGACCCGTCGGATGCGCGGCTGGGTGATCATCGACACCGCTCACCGGCGGATCGTGACCCGGTCGACGCCGCCGGGCAACTGATTTCCGGCGGGCGCGCGCCGTACGGGCGGCGCGGGCCACCGGACGTCAGTCGTGCCGGCGCGCCGGTCAGGAAGCCGTTCTCGGCGGTCGCCTCCGGCTTGCGTCGCCTGCGGGTTGGTAACGCAGGCTCAGGTCGCAGTGGCGGACGTCGTACCCGCCGTTGCCGTAGGTCGGACAGTAGGGATCACCGATGCCGGGCGAGCCCGGCGTGCGTCGGCGGCGTGCGCGGCCGTCGCCGCGATCAGCAGAGTGGCTCCCTCCACGCGGGGAGGTCAACCAACGGACGGACCTCATGATGGTTTCCTCGGTCACGATCCCATGAAAAGCTTCGCCGGCTCCGAGCCCGGGAAAACCATTCCGGGCGGTGGCATGCGAGGCTGGCGGGCGTGACCGGATTCGATGCAGCGACCACGGCGGTGGAGGCGGCGCTGGCCGCCGGGGCGCGGTACGCCGATGCCCGAGTGGTGCACCGCCGCACCGAGTCGATGGCGGCGCGCAACGCCGAAGTGGAAGACCTTTCGCAACTGGAGAACTCGGGCCTCGGGGTACGCGCCCTGGTCGGCTCCTCCTGGGGGTTCTTCGCCACGCCCGATCTCGACACCGCCGGTGACGCGGGACGCGGTGCCGCCGGAATCGCGAGCGCCAGCGCCAGCGTTCCGGGGCCGGCCCTGGACCTGGTGGAGGTACCCGCGTACCAGGACAGCTGGTCCAACCCGTGCCGGATCGACCCCGGGGACGTGGCCCTGTCCGACAAGGGTGACCTGCTGGTGGCGGCCACCAAGCTGATGCGCGAGCACGGCGCGGACCTGGCCGAGGCCAACTACACCACCTGGGACAGCCACAGCTGGCTGGTCTCCAGCCAGGGTCACCGGATCGACCAGCGGATCCGGGAGTGCGGTGCGAACGCCACGGCGACCGCGATCGGGGACACCGAGTCGCAACGCCGCAGCCTCGGCAACAACGGCACCAGCGGGTGGGAGCTGGTGGAAGGGCTGGACCTGCTCGGCAACGCGCCTCGGCTGGCGGAGCAGGCGCGAGCGCTGCTGTCCGCCCCGCAGTGCCCGTCCGGGGTCACCGACCTGATCCTTGGCGGCCAGCAGATGGTGTTGCAGGTCCACGAATCAGTGGGCCACGCGATCGAACTGGACCGGATCCTCGGCTGGGAGGCGGCCTTCGCCGGCACCTCGTGGCTGGACCTCGCCGAGTTGGGCCGGCTGCGGTACGGCTCGGAACTGATGAACATCACCGCTGACCCCACGATCCCCGGCGCGCTCGGCTCCTTCGGGTACGACGACGAAGGCACCCCGGCACAGCCCCGCGACATCGTGCGGGACGGGATCTGGGTGGGGGTGCTCGCCGGACGGGACTCGGCTGCCATGGCGGGACTGGACTACGCGGGCAGCGTACGGGCCGACGGCTGGGCCAGGCTGCCGATGGTGCGGATGACGAACGTCGGGCTCAAACCCGGCCCGCACACCCTGGAAGAGATCATCAACGCCACCGACGACGGAATCTTCATGGACACCAACCGCTCCTGGTCGATCGACGACAGGCGGCTGAACTTCCAGTTCGGCTGCGAGATCGCCTGGGAGGTCAAGAACGGAAAGCGGGGTCGGATGTTGCGAAACCCGACGTACACCGGGATCGGACCCACGTTCTGGCGTTCGATGGACATGCTCTCCAACGAGGTCGTCGCCTGGGGCACGCCGAACTGCGGTAAGGGCCAGCCAAGCCAGATCGGTCACACCGGCCATCCGACGGCACCGGCCCGCTTCAAGGGGGTACGGGTGGGGGTGCGCGGATGAGCACCCCCAGACTTGTCGAGCGGCTGCTGGACCTGGTGGCACGGCTGGCTCCCGTGGGGACCGAGGCCGAGGTGACCACCGAAACCCAGACCCTGGCACTGACCCGGTTCGCCAACTCGTTCATCCACCAGAACGTCGCGGACACCACGACCACTGTGCGGCTGCGACTGCACGCCTCCGGGCGGACCGCATCCGGCAGCACCACTGTCACCAGCGCCGATGGCCTCACCGCTCTGGTGGAGCGCACCGTTGCGGCGAGCCGGCTGCTGCCTGCGGACCCCGGCTGGTCGGGTCTCACCCCGCCTGCCGCGCCGACCGGCACCGGCAACTACGACCCGGACACCGCTGATGCGGACCCAGCCGTCCGCGCCAAGCTGGTACGGGACTTCGTTGACGCCACCGAAGGGCTCACCGCCGCCGGGTACTGCCGGACCACCGGGATCCGGGCGAACTTCGGCAACACGGCCGGGCACCGGATCGAGGGTGCGGCCTCCAGCGTGGCCGTGGACGCGATCGCGCGTACCGCCGGCTCCGACGGGGTGGCCCGGACCGCCGGGGTCCGGCTGTCGGACGTGGACGGCGCGGTGCTTGGCGCGGTGGCCGCGGCGAAGGCGCGGGCCGGTGTGGACCCGGTCGACATCGAGCCGGGCGAGTACCCCGTGGTGCTGGAACCGTCCGCGGTCATCGACGTCGTGCTGAGTTTCGCGTTGTGGGGGTACAACGGAAAGGCTGTCGCGGAGCGCCGTTCCTTCGTGGACGTTGGCGCGGCGCAGTTCGACAGCTCCGTGAACCTGGTCGACGACCCGCTCGGGCCGCACTCGCTGCACCTGCCGTTCGACGCCGAGGGCACCCCCGGGCAGCGGCTGGACCTGGTACGGGACGGCGTCAGCGTGGCCGTGGCGCACGATCGGCGTACCGCCCGAGAAGCCGGCGTGACAACCACCGGCCACGCCCTGCCGCCGGGGTTCCGGACCGGGCCGTTCGGGCTGAGCACGCTCCTGGAGCCGGGGACCGCGCCCACCGAACCGGCGGCCGGTCGGCCGGTCGCCGACGACTCCGTCGCCGGGTTGCTCGCCGGGGTGGAACGCGGGCTGCTGGTGACCGACCTGTGGTACACCCGGGTGCTGGATCCCCGGACGTTGGTGATCACCGGGCTCACCCGCAACGGAGTGTGGCTGGTGGAACGGGGGGAGATCGTCCGTCCGGTTGGCAACCTGCGGTTCACCCAGTCCTACCCCCGGGCGCTCGGTCCGGGCCGGGTCCGGGCGGTGGGAGCCGAGGCTGCCACGTTGCCGTACAACTGGGGGTTGATCAGTGTCACGGCACCGGCCCTGCTCCTGGATTCCTGGAATTTCACCGGTGGTGGGGCCGGCTGACGGCACCTGTGGCGGGGATGCCACGTAGGCAGTCCGGGATTTCGATGTAGTGTGGTACCCGCTGGTCGAAAGTTTTGTGTACGTGGTTTGCCTGTCGCGCTCACACTGCTGAGCGGGATGCTGTTCTCGTCAGGGAATGTGCCTGGGTACCGCTACCGGATGACTGGCCCGGGCCCGCACCCCGCGGGTCCGCGTCGCCCCGCGACCGCGGGTCGGCGACCGATTCTCTGACTAGGAGACGCTTCATGGCACAGGGAACCGTCAAGTGGTTCAACGCGGACAAGGGCTTCGGCTTCATCACGCAGGATGACGGCGGAGATGACATCTTCGTGCACTTCTCGGCGATTCAGGCCAACGGCTTCCGGAGCCTCGACGAGAACCAGCGCGTCGAGTTCGACGTCGTGCAGGGCCCGAAGGGCCCGCAGGCGGAGTCCGTCCGCACCATCTGAGCACGGCTCGCGGTCAGGCCCTCTCACCCACCGGGTGAGGGGGCCTCACCGTTTCTGGTCAGGTCCGTCGGCGACGTGCGGTGACCCGGAGCACGGCCCCGACCAGCACCGCGCACAAGCCCCCGACCAGTGGAAAGACCAGTGAACTGGCAGTGACCGGCGGGCCGGAACCACCACCCCCACCGGCCTGGACGCTGGCGAGCGGGTCGCACGGGTTGCGGACGGAGTCGGGGTGGCCGTCGGGTCGGCCCGAAATCTTGGCCATCTCGTTACCTGGTGCCTCGTCGTGCCAGTGCGACAACCACGGCCCGACGGATCACCGCGACACTCCCCCGGCCGGCTGGCCACCGGAACGCCGCCTGGCCACCAGGTACAGGAAGCCCCCGACCACCAGCGCCAGCATGCCGATCGCCAACAGCATGCCCAACCGGGTCCCGGTCACCGGCATACTCCCGGGCCCGGTGGAACCGCTCGGAACAGCACTGCCGCTCGGAACCGCACTGCCGGTTGGAACGGCACTACCGGTTGGGGCGGCACTACCGGTTGGGGCGGCGCTCCCGTTCGACTTCGCCCCGGGGTTCGGTTCGACGGACGGACTGACCATGATCCGGGCCGTGTTGTTGCCGGAGCCGCCGTCGCGGACGGTTCCGTCCACCACGGTCACCGACCCGGTCCTGTCCGGAACCCGCTTGTCGATCCGTACCCCCAGCGTCCACAGATGACGGGCACCCGGCATCGAGTCCATCGTCAGTCCACACCGGTAGACACCGCTTTCCGGGAACCGGTCGCAGGGCGGGTCGGCCGCCATCGAGACCCCTCTGGGCAACCTGACGTCGACGTACGCGACTGGTTCGTCGGAGTTTTCGTTCTCGGCGTATGCCCCGCCCAGATTGCTCAGGCCGATCTGAATCTCAGCGATCTCCCCGGGCCGGCCCTGGATCGTGTCGCCGACCGCCGCGAAGTCCACCGGGTTGTTCCCGGTGATGAAGATGGGGTACGTGCCGACGTCGTTCTGCCGGTTCGTGTCGGGTTCCGGAACCCGGGTCGCCACCGTGATGTCCACAAGCCGCAACGTGCGGCCGGAACCGGGCGTGAGCTTGGGCAGGTCGCGTTTCACGATGTCCCGGTAGGTGTCCACGGTGTACCACGACGCGGACAGCGCTGCTTGAGACGGCGCGACCGCGTCGTCCCGGACCGTGAACGCGAGGGCACCCCTCGCCTCGTACCAGGAATGGGGCGCCATCTGGGACGTGAACCGACACACCGCGACCGCTTCGCCGTACGAGCAGTTGCGGAATCTCCGTTCCAGCCGCAATTGCCACGGGGTTCGGAGCACGAGGATCGCACCGTCGGTCGCGGTCCCCCGCACGTTGCGCACGGACACGTTCACGTCTCGCAGCTCACCGGGCTTGACCCGGATCGGGTAGGCCCCGCCGTTACCCAGATCCACCGGCCCCGCTTTGACGAGACTCACCGTGGCGGCGACGTCCGGGAAGTTCTCTGTGGTCACCGTCACGGGTACCGCGACCTGGGTGCCCGGCCGCGCGCCCTCGACGCCGCGTACGTGGAACAGGCCGATCTCCAGCCGGCCGTTGTGGACGTCGACGTTGTCGTCGGCACCGAAACAGGTCACGGTCCGGCCCTCGGTCGCACACGGCTCACCCCACGAACTGGTGGTGACCTCGGCGACGCCGTCCAGGCCGGAGACGTCGATCACGACGCTGATGTCCCGCATGGTGTCCCTCGACGGTGCGGGGGTGATCCGGAACACCGCCTCCACGAGACCCTGGTCCCCGGTGGCGAGTGCCATCGAGGGGGTGACATCGACATTGAGCGTGGCCGGCTCGTCGGCGTATCCGACCGCGCCGGTGGTGGCGAGGAGGACACAGATCGACACTGCCGCGCCACGGAGCACGCCGCGGAACAAGGTTGCCATGACATGACCACGCGGCCGGGCCGCCCCGGGTTGCGGCCAGGGGGCGGAAAACCGGACGGGTCGCCACGGGCGGGACGTACCGCGATTGTGGTGACGCACCGGGGCAGGGTGCGGTTTGCTGGTGACCATGTCCAGCGACGAAACGCGGCTCGCCGCCGTCAAGGCGCGACTGTACGCGCTGCCGCCCGAGGAGTTCGTCGAGGCGCGCAACGCCGAGGCGGAGCGGGTACCTGGCGCGCTGAGACGGCAGATCCGGGCACTGCGCCGCCCCACCCTGGCGGCGTGGCTGGTGAACCTGCTGGCCGCCCACCGGGGTGGCGAGTTGGCGGAGCTGCTGGGGATCGGGGAGCGACTCCGGGACGCCCAGCGCACTATGGAGGGCCAGGACCTGCGGGAACTCTCCACCCGCCGTCAGGCGATGATCACCTCGCTGGTGAGTTCGCTGCGCGACCTCGCTGCCGAACACGGCAGGAAGGTACGGGACGACACGGTGTGGGAGGCGGAGACCACGCTACGGGCGGCGCTCGCCGATCCGGAACTCGCCGAGGAGGTTCGCGCCGGAACGCTGGTCAGGTCGGCCGAGTACTCGGGCCTGGGCCTGGCACCGTCCGACGAACCCGCCGCGGCCACCCCGCCGGTCCGGGCGGCACCGGTGCGTGCCACGCCCCGCCGGAGTCGTACCCGACTCCGGGTGATCCCGGGTGGCCGCGACGCCGAGGGATCGACAGTGCAGGCGCTTCCGGAATCCGAACTGGACACCTCCGCGCGCGGTCGTGCCGAAGCCGCGCTGGCCAGCGCGGAACGGGAGCTGGATCAGGCCACCACCGCGGAGCGTGAGACCGGTCGCCGGCTCGCCGAGATCGCGGCCGAACTCGACGAGTTGCGGCTGCGGGAACGCCGGCTGCGCGCCGAACAGTCTGAACTGGAGCGTGAAAGGCGTCGCGCCGAGCGCCGGCGTCAGGCCGCCGAACAGGTGGTGACCGAGGCCCGCCGCCGGCTCCGCTGACCGGCTGACCGATCCGACTGGGCGGCGGGATCAGGCCCGGTGCGTGTCATCCTCCCGGCCGTGCCCGAGGGCATTCCAGACATCCGTGACGGTCGGGTACGCGACTCCTCTCGGTCACCCATCCGGTACCCCCGGGTCAAGTCAGGCATTCGGCTGCATGAGCGGCCGGAGGGGTGGGTACGGCTGTACACGGGCCCCGCGTGCCCCGGAGAGGAGCGCGCCATGGCCGAGACATCCGGGGTGCCGGGCGGCAAGCCCGCCGAGGGGGACTTCATCACCACGCTGAAGCGGGTGGTGTCCGTACTGAAGCAGACGGATGTGCCGTTCGCGTTGGCGGGCGGATTCGCCGCGTACGCGCGGGGCGGCACGTCGAGCGACCACGATGTCGATTTCCTGATCCGGGAGCAGGACGCCGGGACCGTGCTGGCCGCCCTGGCGGAGGCGGGGTTCCGGACCGAACGGCCTCCGGAGGACTGGCTGGTGAAGGTGTACGACGGCGATCGCCTCGTGGACCTGATCTTCCGTCCCGTGGAACGGCCGGTGACCGACGAGACCCTGGCGCTGGCCGACTCGCTGCGGGTGGACTCGATCCTGGTTCCGGTCATGCCGGCGACCACTCTGATGGTGCACAAGGTGCTCATGTTCTCGCAGCACTACTGTGACTTCGCGAAAGCCCTGCCGATCGCCCGCTCGCTGCGGGAACAGATCGACTGGGACCAGGTACGGCGGGAAACCGCGGAATCCCCGTACGCCCAGGCGTTCCTGTTCCTGCTGGACCGGCTCGCCGTGCTGTCCCGGCGACCCGCGGAGCACCGGCCGGGCCTCGGCCCGCTCCCCCCGGCCCGGTCCGCCGAGCCGTCACACGTACCCCCGGGGCCGCCACACCTTCCAGAAGCCCATGACGTCGCCACACCGGACGCCTCAGGGCCGTCCCCCACCGCCGCGCAGCGCCGCCGCCGGAGCGGCAACGGACCGTCCGGCAGGGCGCTACTGACCAAGGAGGCCGGATGAACCAACCGACCCACGGCGACTACACCGAGGAGCAGATCCAGCGGATGCTCGCCGAGGACCCCAGGATCGCCGAACAGGGAATCTCCACGACGGTACGTGGGGACGTCGTGGTGCTGTGCGGCGAGGTGGAAAGCCCGGAACGCCGACGCCAGATCGAGCGGTTGGTCGCCGAGCGCTTTCCCGGAGCGCAGGTCCACTGCGACATCGCCGTGACCAGAGCCGGCGTACCCGAGGAAGCGGAGGAGTTGCGGTGATCCGAATCGCGGCGGTTGCCGACGTGCACATGGACGAGGATGTGGTCGGACGGTTCCGGCCCGCGCTGGAACAGCTTCCGGACATGGCCGATGTGCTGCTGTTGGGCGGTGACCTGACCCGGCACGGCAGCGTCACCGAGGCCCGGTGCGTGGCGCGGGAGTTCGGCGACCTCGGTGTGCCGGTGGTCGCCGTGCTCGGCAACCACGACTACCACTGCGACGAGGTCGACCGCGTGGTCGATGTGATCAGCGAGGCCGGGATCCACGTCCTGGAATGCACCGGGATGACGCTGGACGTCGACGGACTGCGGCTGGGTGTCGCGGGTGCCAAGGGCTTCGGCGGGGGTTTCGCCGGCCGTTGCGCCAGCGAGTTCGGCGAGCCGGAGACCAAGGCGTTCATCCGGCACACCCGGGTCGTCTCGGAACGACTCGGTGAGGTCCTGCGGGGCCTTGACTGTGACGTACGAGTGGCGCTCACCCACTACTCGCCGGTCCCTGACACCCTGGTCGGGGAGCCGCTGGAGATCTACCCGTTCCTGGGCTCCCACCTGTTGGCGCAGGCCATCGACTCGGCGGACACGTCACTGGCGGTGCACGGTCACGCGCACCTGGGCAGCGAGCGCGGGATGACGCCGGGTGGGGTACGGGTACGCAACGTCGCACACCCGGTGATCAAGCAGGCGTACAGCGTGTTCCAGCTCAGAGGCGACCGGTCGGCCGAACGTGGCCAGGACGAATCGGCCATGGTGCCGGCGTGAGCCGTCACGTTGCTGGGAAGGATGCCGGGTACGCCGTGATCCGGGACGGCACTCGTTCAGCGGAGCACCTTGACCGCACGCTGGGCCGGCACCGGCCACACCGCACCGTCCTCACCGACATCGTCGGCGGTGACTCCGAGCAGGTCCGCGACGCCGAGCACTCCGAATAGTCGCGCCACGAAACGGCTCGGGTTGAGCACGACCAGTCGTACCCCCACGTCACGGGCGATCCGGTGGGCGACGACCAGAGTGCCGATGCCGGTGGAGTCGAGCAGCGTGATGTCCGCGACGTCCACATGGACCGTTGTCGCGTTACGGCCGCAGAGCACCTCGTTGATCGCCTCCCGTAACTCCGCGGCCGTCGCGCAGTCCACCTCTCCCACGAGGGTCAACTGCACACATCGATCACCGAGATCGGAAGTCCGGATCAACAAGGGCATGGAAGCCTCCCACGGTGCTCGGGATCGTGCTCCGGGTCGGGTTGGGGTCGCGCCGATTAACATGCCACCGCACCGGTCCGCCGCAGAACCTGTGCCGAAGCGTTGTGCAAAGGGGAGGAGACGCGTCCCCGGGGTGTAGCCAGACTAGTCGGGAACACAGTGTGTGCCTAGTCCGCACCCGCATAGTCACCCTGCGCGATCCACCCCGGTCCTCAATCACGTCGCACCGGAACCTGATGTGATCTACATCATTGCTGGTCAAGCGGGTAACAGTGGTTCGACCGGGGGGTTTGCCCGGTCTGCCACGTCACGCAACGTACCGGTCGAATTATCGGTCTGAGTGCTCGCCGCGACCGGTCGACCGCGGCCGTGAACCGCCGACCGGCTGCACGGCGGTTGGCGCGACACCGTCGCGTTCACCAGACTGGTTACCGGCAGACCATCAGGTACTGCGCAGTCACGGACCGGGGCCATCAAGGACGGAGCGGCCGGCATGCGTCGGACCATCGACTGGGACCGCGACAGCATCGTGATCGTGGACCAGTGTGCGTTACCGCACGAGCTTCGTACCCTGCGACTTCGTACCGTCGATGAGTTGGTCGGGGCGATCCAGCGGCTCGCGGTACGCGGTGCCCCCGCCCTTGGCGCCACGGGCGCATTGGGTGTCGCCCTCGCGACACGGGCCACACCGGACGACCATGACGCGATCCGCACCGCGGCCACCCGGATCGCCGGAGCCAGACCCACCGCCGTGAACCTGAGCTGGGGTGTGCAGCGTGCCCTGAAGCGGTTGCCCGAGGGGGCCGACGCGGTGTTACGGGAGGCGCTTCTCGTCCTCGACGAGGACGAGACGCTCAACCGGCGGGCCTCAGAGCGGGCGGCGGACCTGGTCCGCGACTTGTGCGCCCGCCGGCCGCTGCGGCTGCTGACCCACTGCAACGCGGGCCATCTGGCCACGGTGGCGTGGGGGACGGCGCTGGGTGTGGTCCGCCATCTCGCCGCGGCGGGCGACGTCGAATGCGTCTACGTCGACGAGACCCGGCCGCTGTTGCAGGGTGCCAGGCTGACCGCGTGGGAGCTTGCCGAGGCCGGCATCCCGTACCGGGTCTGCCCGGACTCCGCGGCGGCCAGTGCGATCGCGCGCGGCCTGGTGGACTGCGTGGTCGTGGGAGCCGACCGGATCGCGGGCAACGGCGATGTCGCGAACAAGATCGGCACGTATCCGCTGGCGCTGGCCGCCGCACGGCACCGGATCCCGTTCCTGGTGGTGGCACCAGAGTCCACATTGGATCCCGCACTGGAGTCCGGCACGGGAATCGTGATCGAGGAACGGCCCGGCGACGAGGTGACGACACTGTCCGGCGTGACGCTGACCCCGCCCGGCGCGGCGACCTACAACCCCGCGTTCGACGTCACACCGGCCGACCTGGTGACCGCGATCGTCACGGAGTCCCGGACCCTGCGACCGGCGACGGACTGACCGCCGCACGACGTGTGCGGGGGGCGGCACTGCCGCCCCCCGCACCAGGTCATCGCGCCCGCTGTGGCACTACATGATCGAGGCGTGTACGTGGTTGGTGTGGTCGCCCGCAGGGCTACCACCACCGTTGTACGAACTCCACCCGTTGCCGGGTTCCCAGATCCTGCGGTACCAGATCACGTACATCACACCGAGCGCGTTGGCGTTGGCCACGAACCAACCTGCCAGGTTGTCGCCGTACGCCTTGTCCCCACCGTACGCGGCCTGGTCCTTGAACCCCCCGACGAAGGCCGCGAAGTCACAGGCCCGGCCCCTGGGATGCTCCCCGTAGCTGGCTGGCCGGTAACAGGCGGTGTAGCGAGTGAACCCGGCTTCCCGGGCCTCCTGCAACGCGTGCAGGGTACGCGGGGTGAGACAGCCGTCGGTGGTCGGATCGTTCTCACTGCAGGACTGCGGCGGCCAACTGCCGTCCGAGTTGCGGGGTGACGGTTCGGCCGTCGCCGCTCCGCCGTCGGGGCCGCCGGTGGGATCACCCCCACCGGCCGCGATCAGCGCCTTCAGGATCTCCTTCTTGCGCGCGGCCATCTTCGTCAGTTCGGCGCGCTGCTTGCGCACCTCCAGCTCGATCTCGTAGCGCTTGTTGGCGAGTCGGTCCCGTAGGTCAACGAACCGCTTGATCTCCCTGTAGTCCCGGTGTGCGAGGTACTCGACCGTGGTCATGGTCATCGCGAGTTCCCGCGGTGAGCCACTTCCCAGCAGCGCGGTGACGGTTCCGGCGCGGCTTCCCTTGTAGACCGCGGCGGCGAGCTCACCGACCCGGCTGGACAACGCCTGGACCTTCACCTGGAGATCTTTGATCTCCACGTCCATCTTCCGCTGCTTGCGACGGGACGCCTCCAGGCGACCCTTCGCGTTGTTGTACTCCTCGGTCGCCTTGTTGAGTCTCGCCCGCAGCGTGGCAGCGCTGGGGGCGTCGTCCTCGCCGGGCTCGGCCATGGCCGGCTGCGGCAACATCAGGACGGCGGTCAGAACCGCGATCAGTACCGTGGCGACGCTGGTGCGGGTGCGTACCGGTGCTGCTTGACGTACCAGTGCGGTCAACAATGCATCCTTCCATCGGACGCCTGCCGGGTTAGCTGACGGGTTCGGGCCTGGAAGTAGCCCTACCAGTGGTGCGGATTCACCCCGAATGCGTGGGTCCCCGGCTCGCCCCTGTGGGCGATTCGGCGTACTCACCGTCCGTGCTGACGGCAACCGGCGGACAGCTTACCGGACGCATACCGTAGCACCAGACCCCCCAGCTCGTACGCCCTTTGTGGGTTTCCTTCATCACGCTCCGCAGTCGGCACCTGCTCCATAGTGGATCATCAAAAATTCTCGGGGCGGCTTTGGGGCACATGCGAGGATGCCACGGTGGACCGGGAACAGGACGCCCTCGGATACGACGCCGCGCACATCTGGCACCCGTACTCCTCCATGACCTCACCAGACCCGGTTCGGCTGGTGGAATCGGCGCGGGGGGTACGGCTGCGGTTCGCCGACGGCGGCGAGGTGATCGACGGGATGGCGTCGTGGTGGTGCGCGATCCACGGCTATCGCCACCCGGTGCTGGACGCCGCAGTGCGTGAGCAGGTCGACCTGATGAGCCACGTGATGTTCGGCGGACTGACCCACCGACCCGCGATCTCGCTCGCCGAGCGGCTGATCCGGATCACCCCGCAGCCGCTGCGGCACGTGTTCTTCTGCGACTCCGGGTCGGTGTCGGTCGAGGTGGCACTGAAAATGGCGCTCCAGGCCCGACCCGGACGCGGCCGGGTGCTCACGGTGCGTGGCGGCTACTACGGCGACACACTGCACCCGATGGGCCTGTGCGACCCGGTGAACGGGCTGCACTCACTGTTCACCGGCCCACTGCCGCAGCACGTGTTCGTGCCCCGCCCGCCGGACGGCTTCGAGCGGACCGCCGACGATCCGGAACTCGTGGCCTGGGCGGACACCGTGGCGGCGACGCTCGATCGGCACCGGGGCGACATCGCGGCGATCCTCGTGGAGCCGGTGGTGCAGGGCGCCGGGGGGATGCGATTCCACAGCCCCGAGTGTGTCCGGGTGCTGCGCCGGCTGGCGGACACCCACGACGCGCTGCTGATCCTGGACGAGATCGCGACCGGCTTCGGCCGTACCGGAGCGCTGTTCGCGTCACGGCACGCGGACGTGGCACCCGACATCATGTGCGTCGGCAAGGCGCTCACCGGGGGCTACCTCACGCTGGCCGCGACCCTGTGCACCACCCCGGTCGCGGAGGCGGTGTCCGACAGCGAGGCCGGTGTGCTGATGCACGGCCCGACGTTCATGGCGAACCCACTGGCCTGTGCCGTGGCCAACGCCGCCGTGGACCTGCTGCTCACCTCGGACTGGGAGTCCCGTGTGGGCCGGATCAGCGACCTGCTGACCGAGGGCCTGGCCGACTGCGCCGAGCTTGCGGGGGTCGCCGACGTGCGGGTGCTCGGGGCGATCGGGGTGGTGCAGTTCGACACGCCGGTCGACGTGCCGGCCGCCACCAACGCCGCGCTCGCGCACGGGGTGTGGCTGCGACCGTTCCGGGACCTGATCTACACCATGCCGCCGTACGTGTGTTCCGACGCCGAGGTCCGCCGGATCACCGGCGCGATCACCGCCGCCGCCACCGCGACACCCGGCCGCTGAACGTGTCCCCACGCAGCCGCTGAAATACCCTGACCGCCACACATCAACCACCGGCTGCCCGTGAGGCGCGTGCGGCAGAGCCGAATTTCTGACCGCTCGGACCTGTGTGACCTGCCCGTTCGGTGGAATCGGGGAGCCGATGCTTCAGCGACGGTTACCCACTTACGCACGTCCCCAACACGATTCCGACGGCCCGCTCGCGTGATGATCCGGCTCCGGACCACCGGCACGAAGCCGGACCGGGTCAGCGCCACAGCGACAGCGTCGGGGCCACACTTCCAGGACACCGCGCCGGGGCGCGGGGAAATGGATCAAAGAGTGAAAGTGCGCAAAGGGTTACTCACCGGATCCGCGGCCACACTGGTGGCAGGTCTGGCGGTCGCGGCGGCGGTGCTCACCATCGGAGCGGACGAGCCCCCGACCGGAACCTCCGCCACTGCCGCACCCGACCGCGCGGGTTCCGGGGGTGAGTATCAGAAGGACCTGTCCCAGCAACCTGGTCACCTCCGCCCGAAGAGCCACCGCGTGGACCGAAAAGCCCGCCCGAAGCGGGCATCAGGCGGCCCCACCTCGCAGTCCCCGCCGGCTGGCGGTTCCGCGGAGACCCGGATCTCGGCGTACGTGACGGGTTACTCCTACTGGGACAACACACCGCCCGGGTCGTCGGCCATCAGCCACCCCCGGGTCCACACCGTCGCCGCCGGAGTCGGCACGTACGCCGACCCGATCACGGTCGCGGTCGGACACGACCTGTCCGACGGCTCGGACCGGCTCGACTGGCCCGCCGGGACCCGGTTCTACCTGCCGTACCTGCAGCGGTACTTCGTCGTGGAGGACACCTGCGGGGACGGATCCGCCCCGGAGCAGGGGCCCTGCCACACCGGCTACCCGTCGCCGGCCACGACCTGGCTTGACGTCTGGGTCGGCGGTCGGAACGCGGACCAGCAGGCATCGGAGGAGTGCATGTCCGCCATCACGGGCGTGCACACGGCGATCAAGGATCCACGGCCTGACCACCCGGTGAGCCGGGGCGAACTGACCGACAACTGCGCCACCCACCCCGAGTGACCGGTCAGTCGTTGGTGGCCACCACGCCGGCCCCCAGCAGGGCGGCGATCTCCTCGCCGGAGTAGCCGACATCCGTCAGCACCGCCACGGTGTCCGCGCCTACCTCGGGGGCGGGCGCTCCGGCCGTACCGGGGGTACGGCCGAACCGGGGCACCGGTGCGGGCGCCAACACCTCGCCCTGGTTCAGGTAGCTGCCCCGTGCCTGCACGTGCGGGTGCTTGGCCGCCTCGGACACCGACAGCACCGGGGCGACACAGGCGTCGCTGTCGGAGAACACCTCGGCCCATTCGTCCCGGGTACGGACCGCGAAACGCGACCCGATCCACTGCCGCAGCGCGGGCCAGTTCGCCGGACTGTCACGGGCAGGCGGGTCATCCTCGGGGCCGGTGCGCAGCCGGGCCACGAACTCCGCGTAGAACTGCTCCTCCAGGGCCCCCACCGCCACGTACTCGCCATCGGAGCACTCGTACACGGTGTAGAACGGGGCGCCGCCGTCGAACAGGTTGCCGCCCCGCTCATCCGACCACAGGCCAAGGGCGCGCATCCCGAGCAGCATCCCCATCAGGGACACGGTGCCGTCCAGGATCGCCGCGTCGACCACCTGACCCTGCCCGGAGCGTTGCGCCTCGAACAGTCCGGCGACCATCCCGAAGGCGAGCATCATGCCGCCCCCGCCGAAGTCACCCAGCAGGTTCAACGGCGGAACCGGCGGTTCGCCGGCCGGCCCGAAGCTGCGCAGCGCCCCGGACAGCGCCAGGTACGTGATGTCGTGGCCGGCGCGGTGTGCCAGCGGACCGTCCTGTCCCCAGCCGGTCATCCGCCCGTACACCAGGCGGGGGTTCACCGCCTGGCACCGCTCCGGCCCGACGCCGAGCCGTTCGGCCACCCCGGGCCGGAAACCCTCGATCAGCGCGTCGGAACGGGCCGCCAGCCGCAGCACCACGTCCGCGGCACCGGGGGCCTTCAGGTTCACCGAAACCGACCGGCGTCCCCGGGACAGGAAGTGGTGCAGCCCGACGCCGAAGTGTCCACCGGGGCGCTCCACCCGGATCACGTCGGCACCGAGGTCCGACAACAACATTCCGGTGTACGGGCCCGGCCCGATGCCGGCGAGTTCCACCACGCGAACCCCCGACAACGGGCCGGTACGTTCCATCATTCGACAATCTCGCCCTTCTCCGCCCGCACGACCAGCGACTCCGGCGGGGCGAACCGGTCGCCGTAGCGCTCGGCCAGCTCACGCGCCCGGGTCACGAAACCGGCTGGGCCGCCGTCGTACTGGTTGATGTACTGGATCACACCACCGGTCCAGGGCGGGTAGCCGATCCCGAAGATGGACCCGATGTTGGCGTCCGCGACGGTACGCAGCACACCCTCGTCGAAGCACTTCACGGTCTCGATCGCCTCAATGAACAGCATCCGCTCCCGCATGTCGCGCATCGGCACCGGACCCGGGCCGTCACCGATCCCGAACGCGTCCTTGAGCCCCGGCCACAGACCGGCCTTCCTGCCGTCCACGTACTCGTAGAAGCCGGAACCGGCGGCGCGGCCCTTGCGACCGTATTCCTCGATCATCTTCTCGACGACCGGGGTACCGGGGTGCGCCACGAACGCCTGGCCGGCGTTCTCGGCGGCGGCCTGCATCTCGTGGTGGATCTTCTGCCAGAGGGTGAGGCTGATCTCGTCGGTCAGCGCGAGCGCCCCGACCGGGTAGCCGGCCTGGGTGCACGCCTGCTCGATGGATGCCGGCGGCACGCCCTCAGCGAGCATCGAGACCGCCTCCATGACGTACGTGCCGATCACCCGGCTGGTGAAGAAGCCGCGGCTGTCGTTGACCACGATCGGGGTCTTCTTGATCTGCTGGGCGAAGTCGACCGCACGGGCCAGCGCCGCGTCGCCGGTCTTCTCCCCCACGATGATCTCCAGCAGCGGCATCTTGTCGACCGGGGAGAAAAAGTGCAGCCCGATGAAGTCCTCGGGCCGGGTGACCCCGGTGGCGAGATCGGTGATCGGCAGTGTGGAAGTGTTGGAGCCCAGCAGCGCATCCGGGGCCAGCAGCTTCTCGACCTCGCCGTACACCTGCTTCTTCAGGCTGGGACTCTCGAACACCGCCTCGATCATCAGGTCGGCCCCGGCGCAGTCGCCGTAGTCGTCCGTGGCGGTGATCCGGGCCAGCACCTCGTCGGCCTTCTCCCGGGTCATCCGGCCCCGGGAGACCGCCTTGTCCAGCAGTTTGACCGAGTACGCCCTGCCCTTCCCGGCGGCCTCGCGGCTGACGTCCTTGAGGATCACCTCGATGCCGTTGCGCGCGGACACGTACGCGATCCCGGCGCCCATCATCCCGGCGCCCAGCACCGCGACCTTGCGCACCTTGCGTCGCGGGTACCCGTCGGGGCGGCTGCCGCCCTTGTTGATCGCCTGCAGGTCGAAGAAGAACGCCTTGGTCATGTTCTTCGAGACCTGGCCGGTGACCAGGTCCACGAAGTAACGGGTCTCGATCTTCGACGCGGTCTCGAAGTCGACCTGGGAGCCTTCCACCGCGGCGGCCATGATGTTGAGCGGGGCGGGCAGGTTGGCGCCCTTGAGTTCCTTGCGGAGGTTGGCCGGGAATGCCGGCAGGTTCGCCGCGAACTTCGGGGTGGCCGGGGTGCCGCCGGGGATCTTGTGACCCTTGACGTCCCAGGGCTGGACCGGCTCCGGGTTGGCCGCGATCCATTCCCTGGCCCGGTCCAGCAGCTGGTCCGGGGAGTCGACAAGCTCGTCCACCAGGCCGGTCTCCAATGCTTGCCGCGGCCTGTGTCGCTGGCCCCTGAGCAGTACCTTCATCAGGGCGTCGGTGATGCCGAGCATCCGCACGGTACGGGTCACCCCGCCGCCGCCGGGCAGCAGGCCCAGGGTCACCTCGGGCAACCCGATCTCGACGCCCCGGGCGTCGAGTGCGACCCGGTGGTGGCAGGCCAGTGCGATCTCCAGGCCGCCGCCGAGTGCCGACCCGTTGATCGCCGCGACCACCGGCCTGCCGAGCGTCTCCAGCCGGCGCAGGTTCGCCTTGACCCCGTCCACCAGCTCGGCGATCCGGGGGGCGTCCTCAGCCTTGGCGCTGATCAGCAGGTTGAGGTCGCCACCGGCGAAGAAGGTCGGCTTGGCGGACGTGATCACCACGCCGGTGATGCCGTCCTGCTCGGCCTCCAGCCGGTCCACCGTGGTCGCGAGCGATGCCTCGAACCGCTCGTTCATCGTGTTGGCGGACTGGTCCGGGTCGTCCATGGTCAGCACGACGACGCCGTCCGCGCCCTTTCGCCACCCGAACATGTTGATGTCGGTCATCCTTCGTCTCTCTCGCTTCCTGCGGGCTTCAAGATCGCCGCCTCGGGTCCGGCTGGGCGGTCGCGCAGCGGCTCCGTACCCGAAACGGCGACCTCGTGGGTACGGGTGTCAGACGCGCTCGATGATCGTGGCCAGTCCCATGCCACCGCCGATGCACAGCGTCACCAGGGCGTACCGGGCGTCGCGGCGTTCCAGCTCGTCGACCATGGTGCCGAGCAGCATCGCTCCGGTGGCCCCCAGCGGGTGGCCCATCGCGATCGCACCGCCGTTGACGTTCAGCTTCTCGTCCGGGATGCCGAGGTCCCGCTGATACTTCAGGACCACCGCGGCGAAGGCCTCGTTCAGCTCGAACAGGTCGATGTCGTCGACGGTCAGACCGGCCCTGGCGAGCACCTTGCGGGTGGCCGGCGTCGGGCCGGTCAGCATGATCGTCGGATCCGCGCCGCTGGTCGCCGTCGCCACCACCCGGGCTCGTGGGGTCAACCCAGCGGCCGTTCCGGCCTCCTCGCTGCCCACCAGCACCAGGGCGGCACCGTCCACGATGCCCGAGGAGTTACCCGCGCTGTGGACGTGGTTGATCTTCTCGACCCAGTGGTACTTCTGCAGCGCCACCGCGTCGAAACCGCCGAACTCCCCGATCGTCTCGAACGACGGCTTGAGCTTGCCCAGTCCCTCCAGCGTGGAGTCCGGCCGCATGTGCTCGTCCCGGTCCAGCACCGTGATCCCGTTGCGGTCAGTGACGGGGACCACGGACTTGGCGAAGTACCCGCCGGCCCAGGCCTTGGCCGCCCGATCCTGGGAACGCAGCGCGTACTGGTCCACGTGCTCCCGGGAGAAGCCCTCGGTCGTGGCGATCAGGTCGGCGCTGACCCCCTGCGGCACGAAGTACGTGTCGTATGCGGTCTCCGGGTCCATCGCCCAGGCGCCGCCGTCAGAGCCCATCGGCACCCGGGACATCGACTCCACGCCGCCGGCCAGCACCATCTGGTCGAACCCGGCCAGCACTTTCTGGGCCGCCGTGTTGACCGCTTCCAGGCCGGACGCGCAGAACCGGTTGAGCTGCACCCCGCCGACGGTGTCCGGGAGTCCCGCGGCGATCGCCGCGGTCTTCGCGATGTCCGACCCCTGGTCGCCGATCGGGGTGACCACGCCCAGCAGCAGGTCGTCGATCAGTGCCAAATCCATGCCGGGGTGTCGGCGCCGCAACTCGTCGATCAGCCCCACCACCAGGGACACTGGCTTGACGCCGTGCAGGGAGCCCTTTCTGCCCCGTCCGCGCGGGGTGCGGATCGCCTCGTAGATGTAGGCCTGCGGCCTGCTCGTTCCCTCGCTCACGTTTCCTCTCCTCACCCTGATGCGGCTTGCGTGGCTCGTCGATGTCCGGGGGCTTCACTTTGTTGGTGTCCACGTTCGGGTGTCACAGGTTCCGCGAGATCAGCTCCTTCATGACCTCGTTCGCCCCGGCGTAGATTCGCTGCACCCGGCCGTCGGTGAACATTCGGGCGATCGGGTACTCCAACATGTACCCGTACCCGCCGAACAGCTGCAGACACCGGTCGACGACCTCGCACTGTCGGTCGGTGAGCCAGTACTTGGCCATCGCGGCGGTGGGGATGTCCAACTCGCCCCGCAGGTGCCGGACGATGCAGTCGTCCAGGAAGGTCCGGCCCACCCTGGCCAGCGTGGCACACTCGGCCAGCTCGAAACGGGTGTTCTGGAGCGCGAACAGCGGCTTGCCGAAGGCTTGGCGTTCCTTGGTGTACGTGGTGGTGACCTCCACCGCGAGTTCCATGATGGCAACCGCCATGACGGCGGTGAGCAGCCGCTCCTGCGCCAGTTGCTCGACCAGTTGGATGAAGCCCTTGCCCTCCTCCGGGCCCAGCCGGTTGGCCACCGGGACCCGCATCTCGTCGAAGAACAGCTCGGCGGTGTCCTGTGCCTTCAGGCCGACCTTCCGCAACACCTGGCCACGCCGGAAACCCGGAGCGTCCTCGGCGACCTCGGCGACGATCAACGACACCCCGGACGCGCCCTGGGAGGGGTCCGTCTTCGCGGCGATGATCACCAGGTCGGCGCTGCCGCCGTTGGTGATGAAGGTCTTGGCCCCGGTGATCACGTAGTCGTCGCCGTCGCGGATCGCCCGGGTGGTGATCGCCTGTAGGTCGGAGCCGGTACCGGGCTCGGTCATCGCGATGGCGCCGAGCCGCTCCCCGCTGGCGAGCTTGGGCAGCCAGTCCCGCTTCTGCGCTTCGGTGCCGTACGCGAGGATGTAGTGCGCGACGATCCCGCTGTGTACGGCGAGGCCGAGGGAACTCTCCCCGGCGCGTGCCTGTTCCTCGTACACCGCCGCCTCGTGGGCGAAGGTGCCGCCTCCGCCGCCGTACTCGGTGGGTACGGCCAGGCACATCAGCCCCAGCTCACCGGCCTTGCGGTAGAGCTCCCGGTCCGGGTGCCCCTGCTCGGCGAAGCGCTCGTAGTGCGGCACAACCTCCTTGGTGAAGAAGGTGGCCGCCAACTCCCGGACTGCCTCGACCTCGTCGTCTGACCAGGGCGGACGTCGGCGTGTGAGCGCGCTGCCCGATTGCACCATGCTGACCCCTCCATCCACTGCGGAGCCTGAGCAGATCTCGGACATGAAGCTAATACCGATTAACATAGTCCCCGTTTTCCCCGCTGTGTCAATGCTGTCACAGGCGTGAAAGGCTTGCTATCGGCGTATCACTTGTGAGATACCTCCCAGGACCTGTGGGGATCGTGGTCCCGGGGCTGTCCAGCGGAGGTGGTGAGGGTGGCGTCCGAAACGGTCGGCACGCGGCCCGCGACCCGGCGCCGCCGGGACCGCAAGGCCCAACTCGCTGGCGTGGCCGCCGATCTGTTCCGGCGGAACGGCTACCACGCGGTGGGCATCGGCGACATCGCCGCGGCGGCCGGGATCACCGGCCCGGCGGTGTACCGGCACTTCGCCAGCAAGCAGGACATCCTCGCCCACGTACTGCTCTCCGGTGTGGACGCTCTCGGCGAGATCGCGACGCGGCACCTGGACGCGCCGGGATCGCCGGAAGAGCGACTGCGCGCACTGACCGACGCGTTCGCCCGGCTGGCGGTCGAGCGCCGGGACGCGGTGGCGCTGTGGCGTTGGCTCGGCCGACACCTGGACCCGGAACAGCGGGCCGAGGTACGCCGTCGCGGGGACGCGCTGACCGCGCGCTGGGCCGGCGAGCTGCGACGGCTCCGCGCTGAGCTGTCGCCCGAGGACGCCGAGTTGCTGTGCCGGGCGGCGATGGGGGTGTTCGGCAGCCCCGCGAACTACACCGTGACCCTGGGCAAGGCACGGCACGCCGGGCTGCTGCGAGACCAGGCCACCGCGGTCCTGACCTGCCCGCTGCCCAGGTCGCTCGCCCCGACGCCCGGCGCGACACCGCGCCCCGCGGTCACCCCGACGCCCGGTGTCGCACCACGGCGGGAGGTACTGCTCGCCCAGGCCACCCGGTTGTTCCGGGACCGGGGATACCACGCGGTCACCATGGAGGAGATCGGGGCCGCGGCTGGGATCGCGGGTCCCAGCATCTACCGGCACTTCGCCAGCAAGGCGGACCTGCTGCGGGCGGCCGGCAACCGAATGCTCGACCAGTTGGCACTGGACGCCTCCCGGGCCACCACCGGTGCGACAGGCCCGGGGCAGGTCCTCGACCGGTTGATCGTCTCGTACGCGGGGACTGTGCTGGCGCACCGGGACCTGCTCGCGGTCTACATCGCCGAGATGGCGAGCCTGCCCGAGGAGGAGTGCGCGGAGTTGCGTCGCCGGCAGCGGGGGTACGTGGCGGAGTGGGTACGCCTGATCGGGGCGTCCAACCCGCACCGGGAACCGTCGGAAGCCAGGGTGGTCGCGCACGCGGCGCTGACCCTCGCCAACGACCTGGCACGGGCCCGGCGACTGGAGTCGCGGCCAGCGCTCGGTTCGGAGCTGACAGCCCTGATGCGCGCGGTCACGCAGCACCCGCGTACCAGCGAAAGGGCTTCGCCGACACCGCCCGAGGGGAAAACTTACTACCAGTAGTAAATACCGACAAATCAGATCAGAATGGCGGTAAACCGGCAGGAGGTCCCGCCGTGCCGCCTGGGGTTCCGCCACTCGTCGAGCGCGACACCGAACGGGCGGCGCTGCTCACCGCGCTGGCAGATCCCCCGTCGGTGGCCACCGTGCACGGCGAGCCGGGCATCGGCAAAACCCGCCTGATCCAGGAGGCGGTGACCGACGACATGCTGGCCTCCCGACAGGTACTCGTGGGACACACCCGACGCAGCCGTGAGGCATCTCCGCTCGGCCCGATCCTGGAGGCGCTGGCCACTGCGGACCTTCCCGCGGCGCGGCGACTGAGCCCGTTGTCCGGGGCACTTCGCGCGGTACTGCCCGAACATGCCGAGTCGCTGCCACCGGCGCCACTCCCGCTGTCCGACCAGGCACTGGCCCGACACAGGCTGCTGCGGGCCGCGGTACAACTACTGTCCGACCTCGGCCCGTCAGTACTGGTCCTGGAGGACCTGCAGTGGGCGGACGACGACACCGTCGAGTTGCTGGACCTGCTGGGCACCCGCCCGCTGCCTCAACTGTCGCTGGCCATCAGCTACCGCACGCACCAGGTCCCCGCCGGATCACCGCTGTGCCGGGTGCTCGCCGGTTCACTGCGGTCCCTGATCCGCGCCCGGATCGAACTGCCCCCGCTGTCAGTCCCCGGCACGGGTCTTCTGGCCACCCACGTCCTGGGGGACCCGGGAGGCACCGTCCCTCCGGAAACCGCCGACCTGCTCCACAGCCGCAGCGGCGGGATCCCGTTCGTACTCCGGGAAGACATCCGACTGCTCCACAAGCGTGGGATCCTGCGGCTCACGGAAGCCCATTGGCGGCTCACTGAGGGACCCGGGGTTGGCCCGACCAACGATGCCCCGACCCCCCAGAGGCTGGAGAGCACAGTCCTGGACACCGTCAGCGCGGACATCCTGACCCGGGCTTGCGATCTGACCCCCGCCGGGCGTCTGGTGCTCGATGCCGCCGCCGTACTGTCCGATCCGGCAGATCCGAAGCTCTTGGCCGAGGTCGCCGGGCTACGGCCCGATCAGGCGGCCGAAGCGACCGCCGAGAACGAACGTGCCGGGCTGCTCGGAGAACTGCCGGGTGCCGCCCCCGGACCCGGATTCCGGTACGGCCTGGCACGGCACGCCGTGTACCAGGCAATTCCCCTGGCACGGCGACGCCGGCTGCACACCCGCGCGGCCAGGGCGCTGACGGCCACCGGGGACCCAGCCCTGGCGGATGAGATCGCCCTGCACCACCGCAGGGCCGGCAACCCGCGGACCTGGGCGCGGGCCGCCGAGGCCGCCGCGGACATCGCCGTCGAACGAGGTGACCTCGCCACCGCCTACCAGCACCTGCGGGACCTGTTGCATCACGCGTCCGCTCGAAGCAGCCGGTACGGCCGGATAGCGGTCAAGCTCGGGTGGGCAGCGCTCGGCAATACCGACCGGACCACCGAGTGCGTCGCGGTTCTCACCACGGCGCTCGGTCAGCCAGGTCACTCCCGGAGCCAGCGCGCGGAGATCCGATTGGTACGGGCGCTGATCCGGCTCGACGCCATGGGCTCCGAGACCGAACCGGAAGCGGTGGTCACCGACCTCTGCCGAGCCATCGCGGACCTCCCGACCCGGCCAGACCTCCGGGCGATCGGGCTGGCCGCGCTGGCGCAGCCGGCCAGGCTACCGGCGATCAAGCTGCACCAGCGGGTGACCCACCTGATCGAGGGCCGGCTGGCACTGGATCGGACTCTCGACCCACTGGCACACGCCGCGGTGCTGGCCACCACGGTGTCCATTCTGTTGGCGACCGGAGTGTCGGGATGTTGGTCAGCGCTGGACACCCTGCCGGTGCCGGGGCTGCGGATCCAGGTGGATCAGCAGATCGTTCGGGGGCTGCGAAGTGCCGCCGAGGCGGCGCTCAGCCTGGGTCACCATACGCGTGCCGTCGCCCTCGCGGAGCGGGCGCTGAACCTTGCCACCCGGCGTGGCCTGAGCGCCCACCAGCCGACGCTACGGATCATCCAGACCCGGGCCCGCTGGCTGATGGGAGACCCACGAGCCGACTCAGAGGCCCGCACACTGACCCTGGAGGGTCCGGTGTCGCTGCGGTTGCACTCCGGGCTGCTGGCAGGTCAGCTGCTGGTCGGCCGGGGTCGCATTGACGCCGGGCGCGGTCTGTTGCGTACCGCCGCGGACGACGGTTGCCGGACCGGAGAGCTGGCGATCGCCGCCAGCGCGGCAGCCGAACTCAACCGCACGGTGCTGACCCCCGCTGACCGGTGGGTCGCCGATGACCCCACCAGGCGCGTGCTCGAGTACATCGCCCGTGCTCCCAACTGGCTCTGGGCGGCCCCGCTGTTGCCGTTCGCCGAATTGGACCTGGTACGGAAGGTGCTCCCTGACTACCGCGACGGCATCGCCGGGCGGGACGCCCCCCTTGCCGACGCCGCGCTGGCGTACGCGGAAGCCAGGGTCGCGGAGGCTGACGGCGACACCAGCCGCGCACGGGCCGGCTACGTCTCGGCGCACCGCCGATACGCGGGCCTGCCCGACCCCCGGATGGCCGCACACGCCGCATCCGCGGAGGCGCGGTGCCTGGTGACCGAAGGGCTCCCGGTTGACCCAGAACCGCTGCTGGCGGCCTGGCGCACCTTTCACGACCTGGGGTCGAGCTGGGATGCCGACCGGCTCAAACAACAGATCCGGCGGGCCGGACTGCCAACTCCGCACCGGCGCGGCCGGCCCGGCTACGGGAGCCGGCTCTCCCCTCGGGAACACGAGATCGCGGCTCTCGCGGCGGCCGGGCACACCAACCACGACATCGCGGTCCGGCTCTACCTGTCCGAACGCACCGTGAAATACCACCTGGCGAACGCGACGCGAAAGCTCGGCGTCACTGGTCGCAGGCAGCTCGCGGACGCGTTGTCACACCCGGACCGCGGTTCACGGGTGTTGCCGGAGGACCGGCGGGATCACACATGTCGCTGCTTCCGGTGCGGTCGGCGACTAAACCTGACCCTCGCGGACGGGTAATCCGAAAAAGGTTGCCACGATTCTTACATGGAGCGATTTACCCCTTTAATAGTGATTTGGGGTAAACGACGGCTCATGTTCACCAGTCACCGCCCACAAAGGAGGATCCATGAGGCACCTCGGCAAGCTCGTCGCGCTGACGGCCGTCGCTCTGGCGTTCGCGGGCACGACAGCCGCCCAGGCCGACCCCGGCGTCAACGCCAACCTGGTCGACGGGTCCATCTCGGTCTCGGACATCAGTTGCAACTGGACGAACGGCAGCACCAACGCCAACCCCCCGAGCCCGCTGACCATCGAAAACAGCACCGTCAACCCGCCCGGCGGAAACATGAGCTGCACCAATGCCACGGCCACACTGGACAACGACCCCAACGTGACCTTCGACGACGCCAACGGCAAGGCCACCGTTGACAAGGTCGTGGTGACCGGCAACCGGATCGGCATCGCGTGCACCTACACGGCGACGAACGTCATGCTGACGCGGGACGGCACGACCCGCCACTACACCGGCGGTTTCACCGCTTCGAGGACCGCCGGAAGCATCTTCTTCTGCCCGAGCAGCCACAGCGGCACGGCCGACATCACCTTCCACTGATTCCTCAGGCACTCCCCATCGCGGCTCTCCCCACAGAGAGTCACCCCAGGTCAGCCACGCACCAAGGAGGACTAAACCCATGAGGCACCTCGGCAAGCTCGTCGCCCTGACGGCGATCGCGCTGGCATTCGTTGGCACCACCGCCGCACAGGCCGACCCGGGCGTCACCAGCCACATGAAAGTCGACGGCACCATCACCCTCGGCCCGGGACCGGACGTCGTCTGCACGTGGACCAACGGCAGCACCAGCGCCAACCCGCCGAACATGCTGATCATCGACCGCAACACCATCAACCCGCCGGGCGGCAACATGACCTGCACCGGGGCTGACGGCGTCACGTTGAACAACGACCCCAAGGTCACCTTCGACGACGCCAACGGCAAGGCCACCGTCGACCGGGTCAACACGACCGGTACCAGGTTCGGGTTCAGCTGCACCTACGAATCCCTCAACGTGATGCTGACCCGCGACGGCAGCACCCGGCACTACACCGGCGGCTTCAACGCGACGAGGCTCTCCGGGAACTCGTTCGTCTGTCCGTCCACCCAGGTCGGTACCGCGGACATCACGTTCCACTGATCTCTCGACCAGGACGGGTGGGGCTCCCCCCGGGTACCCGGAGGGAGCCCCACGTGTCACGTCGCGGATCAGGACGAGTAGAACAGCCGGCCGAAGCCGCCCCGCTTGTGGTGGCCATGGCCCTGGTGGCCCCAGGACGGTTGCGCGTACCCCTGCTGCGGCGGCGGAGCGACCTGCTGGGTCCACTGGTTCTCCAGCTGGTTGATGTGCTCGAGCTCGCCATAGTCCAGGAAGATCCCGCGGCAGTTGTCACACTGCTCGATCTGGATCCCGCTGCGGTTATACGTACGCATCGTGCCGTAGCACTTGGGACACTGCATTCCGACTCACCCTCCGATCGTCACCGCGAGTCTACGTGCGCGGTACGAAGATGTGCCGCTATCCGCCGGCAGGTTTCCACCAGGGCTTCCTCGACCTCGTCCAACTCCCGACGCTGTCGGCTGGCCGCCGCCACGGCGAGCGCCGCGGACTGCACCACGAGAGCTCGGGACACCACGTCCAACGCCGCCCACGGGTCACCGTCCGCCGGTACCGCCGCGCCCCCGGCGCGCCGGTAAGCCTCCAGCAGCCGGGACCACGCGTCAGAGTCCAGCAGTCCGCTCGCGTACCAGGCGGCGGGCCGGGCCAGATCCCATACCGGGTCGTCGTAGCCCAGGTCGTCCACGTCGAGCAGCAGCCAGCCCTGTTCGGGTAGGCGTACCAACTGCCCGAGGTGCCAGTCACCGTGAGTGAGGGCACGGGGTCGGCCGGCGGGGGGTGCGCCTTCCCCGAAGGCC
>DASUSI010000093.1:0-24896 GCA_036375165.1 Micromonosporaceae bacterium
GCTCTACTTGAGGGTGAGGGTGTGAACCCTCTACAGACCGACTCGATCGAGAGGCGCGTTTCCGTGGCAGCTCCGCAGAACTACCTGGCAGTCATCAAGGTGGTCGGCATCGGGGGCGGTGGCGTCAATGCCATCAACCGCATGATCGAGGTCGGGCTGAAGGGCGTCGAGTTCATCGCGATCAACACGGATGCGCAGGCGCTGCTGATGAGCGACGCCGACGTCAAGCTCGACGTGGGCCGGGAGCTGACCCGGGGACTGGGTGCCGGCGCGAACCCGGACGTGGGCCGCAACGCCGCAGAGGATCACCGTGACGAGATCGAGGAGGTGCTGCGGGGCGCCGACATGGTCTTCGTCACCTGCGGAGAAGGTGGCGGCACGGGTACTGGTGGAGCCCCGGTGGTGGGGAACATCGCCCGGAAGATCGGAGCCCTCACGATCGGCGTGGTGACCCGCCCATTCTCCTTCGAGGGTAAGCGTCGCCAGATGCAGGCGGAACACGGCATTGATGATCTCCGCAACGAGTGCGATACCCTGATCGTGATCCCGAACGATCGACTGCTGCAACTCGGTGACCGGAACATGAGCATGATGGACGCGTTCCGGCAGGCCGACCAGGTGCTGCTGTCCGGGGTTCAGGGGATCACCGACCTGATCACCACACCCGGGCTGATCAACCTCGACTTCGCCGACGTGAAGAGCGTGATGAGCGGCGCCGGCTCGGCCCTGATGGGGATCGGGAGCGCGCGGGGGGACGACCGTGCGGTGGAGGCGGCCCAGTCCGCGATCTCCAGCCCGTTGCTGGAGCAGAGCATGGACGGGGCACGCGGGGTGTTGCTGTCCATCGCTGGTGGTTCGGACCTGGGCCTCTTCGAGATCAACGATGCGGCGCAAATGGTGACCGACGCGGCACACCCTGAGGCGAACATCATCTTCGGCGCGGTGATTGACGACGCGCTCGGCGACGAGGTGCGGATCACGGTGATCGCCGCGGGGTTCGACGGTGGCCAGCCGCAGTACCGGCCAGCGGAGCCACCCCGCAAGTCCGCGCTGCACTCGGAGTATCAGCCGGCCACCCCGGCGCAGCCGTCCCGTACCCCGACCGCGTCGGACAACAACGGGCACCAGCGACGGGTGCTCTTTGACGACGTGGATGTGCCGGACTTCCTCAAGAACGGCGCGTGAGTGGATCTGGAACAACGCCGCGCGGAGTTGGCCGCCAATCTCGCCAAGGTGCGGGCGAGACTCACCGCTGCCTGCGACGCGGCGGGCCGGGAGCGGGGTGAGGTCACGCTGGTGGCGGTCACCAAGACCTTTCCAGCCTCTGACGCGATCACGTTGACCGGACTCGGAGTACCCGACATCGGGGAGAACCGGGACCAGGAGGCCGCCCCGAAGGCCGCCGAGCTGGCGAAGGCTGGCGTCGATGTTCGGTGGCACTTCGTCGGTCGCCTGCAACGCAACAAGTGCAGATCTGTGGTCGGCTACGCCGATCTGGTGCACTCCGTGGACCGGTTGACGATCGTGGACGCGTTGGCCAGGGCCGCCGCCGGTCGGCCGGAGCCGTTGGAGGTGCTGATCCAGGTCAGTCTGGATGGCGATCCGCGGCGCGGTGGGATGCCGATACCGGGTGTGGCAGACCTCGCTGATCAGGTCGCGGACCGTGAACTGCTCAGGTTGCGCGGTGTGATGGCGGTCATCCCGTTGGGTTCCGATCCTGACGTCGAATATCAGCGGCTGTGGCGCGTAGCGGTGGAGTTGCGTCAAGCCCATCCAGGCGCGACGGTGGTGTCTGCGGGGATGAGTGGCGACCTGGAAGCGGCGATCAGGCACGGTGCGACACATGTGCGTGTCGGAACTGCGTTACTCGGTAGCCGTCCTCCGCTCCGGTAGCCTGAACCGGGGCACCGAATGACATCGGTGTGGTTTCGGAGGTCGGTGGCCGACTGACGTGACGCGCCGTATGCGTGAGGGAGGGAGGCGCCCGATGGGCGCAATGCGTAAGGCGGGGGTGTGGCTCGGTCTGATCGAAGACGACGAGGACCGCCGGTACGCCGATCGTGGTTACGGTGACCGTTACGGGGGCGACTACGACAGCGACTACGACGACGACCTGGCCGACGATGAGCCGGTGCTGACAAGGTCCCGCCCGGAGAACCGGGGGAGCGTCCGTAGTCTCGGGCGGGGAGCGACGTCGGGTCAGCTCACGCATGACAACCTGGCCCTCGCGCCTCAGGTGCAGCTGCGGGAACGCGCGGTGGTCTCCGACGATGACCACCCCGGCTACCGGATCACCACGCTGCACCCGACCACGTACAACGAGGCCCGCACCATCGGAGAGCACTTCCGGGAGAACGTTCCGGTCATCATGAACCTGTCAGAGATGGACGAGGCGGATGCCAAGCGGCTGGTCGACTTCGCGGCCGGGCTCGCGTTCGGCCTGCGGGGTACGATCGAGCGCGTGACCAACCGGGTCTTCCTGCTTTCTCCGGCCAACGTCCAGGTGACCGCTGAGGACAAGGCCAAGATCGCAGAGGGCGGATTCTTCAATCAGAGCTGAAGCGGGGGCACCCGACCGGTGGAAGTGCTGTGGCAGGTTGTCTACCTGGTTCTGTACGGATTTTTTCTGTTTCTTCTTGCCCGTCTTGTCCTGGAGTACGTGTTGATGTTCGCAAGACGCTGGCAGCCTGGCCGGGGGGCCGCAGCGGGACTGGAAGTCGTGTGGAGCATCACTGATCCGCCGTTGCGAGCGCTGAGGCGGGTCATCCCGCCACTTCGAATTGGTACCGTGAGCCTGGACCTGGCCTTCTTGGCGCTGCTGTTTATTGTGTATGTGCTGTTGTATGTCGTCGTTGGCCCGCTGGCGGAGGTCCGCGGCCAGTAGGACATGTGAGTAGCCTGGCAGCCGCGCCATGCGGCCGCGAGCTGACCTGAGGAGTTCCGATGCCGTTAACCCCGGCCGACGTTCATAACGTCGCGTTCAAGAAGCCTCCGATCGGCAAGCGAGGGTACGACGAGGAAGAGGTCGATGCCTTTCTTGACGAGGTCGAGCGAGAACTTGCTCGCCTGATCGAGGAGAACAGTGAACTTCGGGCGCAGGTCGAGCGGGTACGCGCGGGGGGTCCTCCCGGTCCCGGCGCGGACCAGCGCTTGGTCGCGGAAAACACGGAGTTGCAGGTCCAGGTTGATCAGTTGCGGGCTGAGAAGGCCGCAGCCGACCAGGCGGCCCGGCAGATGCAGGACGAACTGGAGCAGGTGCGTCAGTCGGGCGGCATGCCGATGCCAGGAGGCGTGCCGATGCCGGGCGGCGACCCTGGTGGTGAGCAGCAGGCACTGCGCGTGCTGATGCTGGCGCAGCGGACCGCGGACGACCACGTCGCGGACGCCCGCCGGGAGGCCGACAAGCTGCTCTCGGACGCCCGGGCGAAGGCCGACGAGGTGACCCGGGAGGCTCGCAGCAAGGCGGAGGCCCTCGAACGGGATGCCCGTACCCGCCATCAGGAAGCGATGGGTGGCCTGGAAACCAAGCGTGCCGCCCTGCAAAAGCACATTGAAGAGCTGAAGGCGTTCGAACGCGAGTACCGGACCCGCCTCAAGGCCTACCTGGAGAGTCAGTTGCGCGATCTCGAAGGCCGTGCCCAGGGAATCGAACCTGAGGTGCCCCGCAACGGCGACGGCCGGCCGGGCTCCGGCGGTCTGGCCGCCGCGGGCATCGGTTCCTACGGAGGTGGCCGCTCGGGTCTTGGTATGGCCCAGGCTGACGGCACCTCTGGCCGGTAGCCACTACCGAGCCTGGGTTGCAAGCCGTGATAGTCGGGATCCTGAGCCTCATCCTGGTGGCTGCGGGGTTGCTGTTCGGTGGACTCTCCATGGGGTCCGACCGTTTGCTCGGTGGTTCCATTGTGGCCAGCGTGCTCGCTGCCGTGCTGCTCTTTGCAGGCACCCGGCAGATGACTGGTGAGCCTCCACCCAACGATGAGGATCTTGTGTCCGGGGCCGGATCGCAGCGACAGCGGCATCCCGAACCGGTTGGCTCCTCCGCCCCCGGCAGCCGCCCGGTCACGTCCGGCTCGACCACGGAACGCTTCGAGCCGAAGCGCACGGCGCAGCGTGAGTCCTCCGACGACTGGGTGGGAGGTGCCTCGGAGGACGACGATCCGACGGACGAACCCCCGGTGCAGCGTCGTCCGGCTCGGGTCGCCGCGCTGGTGGCGCACTTGGACTCCGAGGTGATGGTGCTCGATGGCCGTCCCCGGTACCACATGGCCAGGTGCGTTCATCTTTTGGGACGGGCCGCTGAGCCGTTGCCTGTCAGCGAAGCCAACGAATTGGGTTTCTCTCCGTGCGGCCTGTGTGAGCCTGACGCTGTGCTCGCCGCGGGTGCCGCCTCCACCCTGTAACGGGCACGCCGACCCTGTCGGTCCGCGGGCCGTCCCGGAGGCAGGATGTAGCGGTGTCGAATTCCCCTGACCGGTTTACGCCCCAGGTGATGCTCCCCGTCAGGGTGCGCCCCGGCGCCTCCCGTACCCGGGTGGGCGGTCGATACGACGGGCCTTACGGCCCCGCCCTGGTTGTCAGGGTTACCGCCGCGCCGGTCGAGGGCAAGGCCACAAACGCCGTGCTCCTGGCCGTCGCCAAGGCGTTGGGAGTCCGCCGTAGCGCGGTGTCGGTGCGCACGGGGGGCACCAGCCGAGACAAACTCCTGACGATCACCAATCCGCCACCAGACTTCGCCCAGCAGGTCACCGCGCTGCGTGACGAAGCTGAGTGAGACGGCCGGAACTCGGCCTTACACCCGACTGTGGGCCGGTGGCAACGTCGTGAGCGTCGCGACCGGCGTAGCGCGGGGGCGACGCAGAGCGGCGACGATGTGCGGTCAGGTGGCAGGAGAGACTCGCACGATGGATTCGTCCCACGGTCGATGAGGCACCTAAAATGGGCCAAATGACCCATGAGGTGTAGCTAGATGTAATCGGACGGTTGGAATCCGTACGCGTGGCGCATTGTCGCACGCCGAAGGGGTACGTATCCTTGACCACTCCGGAGTACGTGGCAGGCGGGCCACGTGCCCGTTTTGCATATCTAGGGAGCTGCGATGGCCGAGCGGGCAGGCGCTGCGCGGAAGGCCACGAGGGGTGCGAAAGCCGAGGTCCCGAAGACCCCGGCCACCACCCGGGCTGCGTCCGGGAGTGCGGCGAAGAAGGCATCCGGCAACAAGTCGGCGAGGTCAACCGACGCGCAGGAGGCGGTACGGAGCAAACCCGCACTGCCGTCGAGTGGCGGGAACGGTGAGAAGTCGGCGCGGGTCGCGGCCACCGAACGGACGTCCACGTCGGGAGCGGCCAGGTCCGCCGCGGCCGGCAAGGCGGCTCCGCAGAAAACCGCCAAGCAGACAAAGGCCACGGCCAAGGCGTCTACCGCAGCGGCCAGGGCCGGCAAGGCCGGAACTGCCGGACCGTCGAAATCGAGCAGGCCGACAAAGAAGGCCGGACCCGCTACCAGGAGCGCCAGCAGGGAGGAGAAGGCGATCAGCAAGTCAGCGCCGGCGAAGCGGAGCCGATCCGCAGCCGACATGGAAAAGATCCGGGCGGCGCTCATCGAGCGCCGGGACGAGTTGCGAGCCGAGTACGAGCAGACCCTCGTCGAGATCGCGGACCTGCAGCGAGACCGGTTCACCGATTCTGCTGGGGACGACCAGGCCGACACCGGCACCAAGACCTTCGAACGCGAGCAGGAGATTTCGCTCGCGAACGGCATTTTGGAGCGGATCAACCAGGTCGAGCGGGCTCTGGAGCGGGTCGCCGAGGGCAATTACGGTAGCTGCGAGAAGTGCGGTAACCCGATTCCGGTGGAACGGCTCGCGGCCTTCCCGTCGGCCACCCTCTGCATCCCCTGCAAGCGACTGGAGGAACGGCGCTGAGCCCGGACATCCCTGCCGTGGAGCCAGCGGCGCGTCCGATCGAGCCACTCCCGGCTGGGCAGGGTCGCCGGGTTCTGGGCTGGCTCGTGGGGGTCGCCCTGCTGGTCCTGACGCTGGACCTGGCGACGAAGGTGGCCGCGGTATCGAGCCTTGAGGGCCGGCCGTCGGTGTCGGTGGTCGATGGCGTGGTGTACCTCGTCCTGACCCGCAACACCGGTGCCGCGTTCAGCTTCGGGCAGGGCTACACGATCGTGCTGACGCTGATCGCTCTTGCCGTTGTCGGCGTGATCGTCAGGTTTGCCCGGCGTCTGGGTTCGACGCCTTGGGCGATATCGCTGGGCATGATCCTGGGTGGTGCGGCGGGTAACCTGGCCGACCGATTGTTCCGCGCGCCCGGTCCGTTCCGCGGTGCCGTGATCGACTTCATCAGTGTGTTCGATGATTCCGGCGGTGTGTTTCCGGTGTTCAACGTCGCGGACTCGGCCCTGGTGATCGGAGTGCTGCTCGCCGTCGGGCTGGAGTTGACCGGCCGACAGTTGAACGGCACCCGGGTGCGACACTCGCAGGGTGACGACACGGGTGACGAATCCTGACGCCGGTTCCGCCAGTGGGGAGGTCCGGGCACTGGCCGTGCCGGACGGACTCCAGGGAGAACGGACGGACCAGGCCGTGGCGCGGCTGTTCGGGCTGTCGCGTACCGCCGCGGCGACGCTGGTTCAGGACGGTGAGGTTCGCCTCGACGGCGTCGTACCCGCCAAGTCGGATCGGGTGAGTGCGGGTGCCTGGCTCGAGGTGAGGATCCCGACGCCGGGGAGCGTGCCGCGGCCGGTCGCGGAGCCCGTCGCGGTGCCGGGCCTCACCGTGGTCCACGGCGACGACCACATCGTGGTGGTGGACAAGCCGGTGGGAGTAGCCGCGCATCCCAGTCCCGGATGGACCGGGCCAACCGTGATCGGAGGGCTCGCAGCCGTGGGACACCGGATTTCCACCAGTGGCGCGGCGGAGCGCCAAGGGGTCGTGCACCGGCTCGACGTCGGCACCAGCGGGCTGATGGTGGTGGCGAAGAGCGACCTCGCGTACAGCGTCCTGAAGCGCGCTTTCAAGTCCAGGGAGGTCGACAAGCGCTACCACGCGGTGGTGCAGGGCCATCTCGACCCGCTCCGGGGCACCATTGACGCTCCGATTGACCGGCATCCACGGCACGACTACAAGTGGGCCGTGGTTTCTGGAGGTCGGCAGAGCGTGACCCACTACGACACGATCGAGGCATTCAGGGCCGCCAGTCTGGTCGATGTCCGGCTGGAGACCGGGCGGACTCACCAGATCCGGGTGCACTTCTCCGCGATGCGGCATCCTTGCGTGGGAGATATCACGTATGGAGCGGACCCGACCCTTGCCGAACGGCTCGGCGTGGAGCGACAGTGGCTACACGCGGTGTCGTTGGGTTTCGTACATCCGGCAACACAGACATATGCCCGCTTTTCAAGCGGTTACCCTGATGATCTGAAGCGTGCGCTGCTGAGACTGCGCGGCGAGGAATGACTATCGGGGGAACGCCGATGACCGTCAGGTGGGACGTCGTGTCCCGGGTCAGGGAGTGGCGAGGCGCCCACGAGTCGCCTGCGAACTTCCGGGCTTCACAGGCCGGTTTCACCGCTCCCCAGCGTCGTGCATATCGCGGTGTGGCTGATATCACTCAGTGGCGCGGCCTTGGGCCCCGTGTGATGTTCCGGTACCACGGTGTGGCCTCGATGTGGCGGCTCCAGGAAACACGCCGGTGGCTGCCAGCCCGCGGATCCGGAAGGATCGTGACGGAACGGTGCCTGCCCGAGAAGTGGTCACCGGAACCAGGGCGGCACGACATCAGTCCGACACGGGGACCTTGCCGTGTGGCGCTTCGGCGGTTCGGCACTGACACGGACGGGCCGGTAGACGAACTACGGCCCGGCACTGTGGGATCCGGCCCGGTGTCCGTAGCCTGTTCGCAGCACGTTTTCGTGGGAGGCAGATTGTGGAGCGGACCGACGGTGGCGGATACCTCGCCCCACAGCCAGGGCTACAGCGGCACGGTGTGCTGGAGCGGGCCGTGAACGGTTCATCTGCGGACTATCCGGCCGGGTTCATACGGGACTACTCCGGTTACCCGGTGAACGGCGGTGGTATGGGACCCGCTCCCATGGAGCCGGTCGCCGATCCCCGTTCCCTGCTGCGTCCGGTGATTCCCCGACCCGCCGCACCCGCCAATCCGGTGGACCAGTTGATCGAGACGCTGCGCCGGGATTTCGGGGGTTCCAGGGTGCTTGCGTTCGCCAATCCGAAGGGCGGCGTCCACAAGACCACAGCTTGCGTACTGACCGCGGCCACCCTTGGTAGTGCCCGAGGTAAGGGCGTGCTGGCCTGGGACGACAACGAGTTGCGGGGAACCTTGGGGTTGCGCGCCGGCACCGCCCGGCACGCCCGGACGGTGCGGCACCTGCTGGCGGACCTGCCCGAGGTGGAGGCCGCCGGTCCTCACCTGGCCGAGCGGCTCGACGAGTATCTGCGGTACTCGGCGGATGGCTCCTTCGACGTACTCAGCGGGGACGAGGACCCACGGGTGGCCCGAAAGCTGGATCCCGAGTCGGTCCGAAGGATCCTTGACATTTTGACCCGGACCCACGACATCGTCTGTGTGGACACCGGCAACAACGTGGAGAGTCCCAACTGGCTCACCGTGCTGAACTCGTGTGACCAGCTGGTGGTGACCACGGTGCCCCGGGAGGACGCGGCGTTCTCGGCGGACTGGATGCTCGACCTGCTGCACGAGGAAGGACTCGGCAAGCTGGTCCAGGATGCGGTGACCCTGATCAGTTGCCCCACCCCGAATCGCACCGAGCTGCACGACGACCTCGTGGCGCACTTCTCGATGCGGACCAAGCGGGTGGTTGTGGTGCCTTACGACCCTGCGCTGGAACCCGGCTCCATGATCGAATACTCGGCGTTGCATCCAACCACCCGGATGGCCTGGCTGCGCGCGGCGGCGGCGATCACCGAGAAGTTCGTGAGGTAGCTCCTCGGCGCGCTTCCGTGAAGCCGTCACAGCCCACTACTACTGTTCGCCCTGACGCGCGGGGTCCCTGACGAGCACGCTGCCGCAGCGCCGCGTCTCGGGGGATGTAATTCTCAGGGAGGTCGAAGCCGCTGTGCCGGGCGACAGTTTCGTGCACCTGCACGTACACACCGAGTACTCAATGCTCGACGGAGCGGCCCGGCTGAAAGATCTGTTCGCCGAATGCGGCCGGATGGGGATGCCGGCACTGGCGATGACCGACCACGGCAATCTGTTCGGGGCGTACGACTTCTACCAGCAGGCCACCGGCGCGGGGATCAAGCCGATCATCGGTATGGAGGCGTACCAGGCGCCCGGTAGCCGGTTCGGCCGAGAGCGGGTCCGCTGGGGCACCTCGGCCGGCGGCGACGGTGCGAATGACGTCTCCGGTGGTGGCGCGTACCTGCACCTGACCCTGCTGGCATACAACGCGGAGGGGCTGCGCAACCTGTTCCGGCTCTCCTCAAAGGCCTGGCTCGAAGGCTTCTACCGGGCGGCGCGGCTTGACAAGGAGATCCTGGCCGAGCACAGCGCGGGGTTGATCGCAACCACCAGCTGCCCGTCCGGTGAGATCCAGACCAGGCTGCGCCGTGGCGAGTACGACCTGGCGCGCCAGGTCGCGGGTGAGTATCTGGACATCTTCGGCCGGGACAACTTCTTCTGCGAGCTGATGGACCACGGGATCGAGATCGAGTCCGCGGCCAGGGAAGGACTCACCAAGCTCCAGCAGGACCTCGACCTGCCGTGGCTTGCCACCAACGACCTGCACTACACGTACGCCGCCGACGCGATCGCCCACGAGGCGTTGCTGTGCGTGCAGTCCGGCAGCACCCTCGCTGACCCGAACCGGTTCCGGTTCGGTGCCCAGGACTTCTACCTCAAGTCCCCTGAGGAGATGCGCCAGGAGTGGCGTGAGATCCCGCAGGCCTGCGACAACACCCTGCTGGTCGCGGAGCGGGTCGAGAGCTACGCCGACGTTTTCAGGTCCCGGGACCTGATGCCGGAGTTCCCGGTGCCGGAAGGGCACACCGAGGAGAGCTGGCTGCGTGAGGAGGTGCACCGGGGTCTGGAACGCCGGTTCCCCGGCGAGGTCCCCGAGGAGCAGCGCAAGCAGGCGGATTACGAACTCGACGTGATCTGCAAGATGGGGTATCCGGGTTACTTCCTGGTGGTCGCGGACCTGGTGCGGCACGCCAAGGAGGTCGGGATCCGGGTCGGCCCGGGGCGAGGTTCGGCGGCCGGGGCGTTGATCGCGTACGCGCTCGGCATCACGGAGCTTGATCCCCTGGCACATGGCCTGATCTTCGAACGGTTCCTGAACCCCGAGCGGGTCTCGATGCCCGACATCGATCTGGACTTCGACGAGCGTCGGCGCGGCGAGATGATCCGTTATGCCACCGAGCGGTACGGCGAGGAGCGGGTCGCGCAGATCATCACGTACGGCACCATCAAGGCGAAGGCCGCGATCAAGGACGCGTCCCGGGTGCTGGGTTTCCCGTACGCGCTGGGTGACCGGATCACCAAGACGATGCCGCCTGCGGTGATGGGCAAGGACATCCCGCTCGGCGGGATCTTTGACCCACAGCACAAGCGGTACGGCGAGGCAGTGGAGTTCCGCCAGCTTTACGAATCTGAGTCCGAGGTCAAGAAGGTGGTCGACACCGCCCGCGGTCTGGAGGGCCTGAAGCGGCAGTGGGGAGTGCACGCGGCCGGCGTGATCCTCTCCCGGGAGCCGTTGATCGACATCAGCCCGATCCTGCGCCGGCCCCAGGACGGCGCGATCATCACGCAGTGGGACATGGGAGCCTGTGAGTCCATCGGGCTGCTCAAGATGGATTTCCTGGGGCTTCGCAACCTGACCGTGATCGACGACTGCCTGGTCAGCATCAAGGACAACCGAGGCTTCGAACTTGACCTGGAAGGTCTCGCGCTGGACGACCGCAAGGCGTACGAGCTGCTGAGCCGCGGCGACACCCTCGGCGTCTTCCAGCTCGACGGCGGGCCGATGCGGTCCCTGCTGCGTGCCATGGCCCCGGACAACTTCGAGGACATCTCCGCGGTGCTGGCCCTGTACCGGCCGGGTCCGATGGGTGCCAACGCGCACAACGACTACGCGGACCGGAAGAACGGCCGGCAGGAGGTCAAGCCGATCCACCCGGAGTTGGCCGAGCCGCTCGCCGACATCCTGGACGACACCTACGGGCTGATCGTCTACCAGGAGCAGGTGATGGCGATCGCGCAGAAGGTGGCCGGGTACTCGCTCGGCAAGGCCGATCTGCTGCGCCGCGCCATGGGCAAGAAGAAGAAGGAGATCCTCGACAAGGAGTTCGAGCCGTTCGAGGCGGGGATGCGCGCCAACGGCTATTCCGAGGACGCCATCAAGACGTTGTGGGACATCCTGGTCCCGTTCTCGGACTACGCGTTCAACAAGGCCCACACCGCCGGGTACGGCCTGGTGAGCTACTGGACCGCGTTCCTCAAGGCGAACTATCCCGCGGAGTACATGGCCGCGTTGCTGACCAGCGTCGGCGACGACAAGGACAAGATGGCGGTCTACCTCGCCGAGTGTCGCCGGAAGCACATCAAAGTGCTACCGCCGGACGTCAACGAGTCCGCCGCCCAGTTCACCCCGGTCGGCGACGACATCCGGTTCGGGCTGGCCGCAGTCCGTAACGTCGGTGCCGGTGTGGTGGAGTCGATTCGGCGCAGCCGGGCGGAGAAGGGGCGGTTCACCGACTTCTACGACTTCCTGCGCAAGATCGAACCGCAGGCTTGTACCAAGAAGGTGGTCGAGTCGCTGGTCAAGGCCGGTGCGTTCGACTCGATGGGGCACACCCGCAAGGGTCTGATGGCGGTGCACGCGGACGCCGTCGAGTCCTTCATGGACGTCAAGCGAAACGAGGCGATGGGGCAGTACGACCTGTTCGGAAGCGCGTTCGGCGAGATCGACTCCGGCGCTGGGCTCGCCGTCACTCCGCTGATCCCCACCGCCGAGTGGGACAAGGCCGACCTGCTGAATTTCGAGCGGGAGATGCTGGGCCTGTACGTGTCCGACCATCCGCTGCTCGGAGTGGAACGGGCACTGGCCGCGATCGCCGACATGCCGGTCTCTCAGCTGTCCGATGATTCGGTCACCGATGGCGCGCAGGTCACCGTCGCGGGAATCCTGTCGGGAGTGCAACGCCGGGTCACCAAACAAGGCCGCAGCTGGGCATCGGCGACCATCGAGGACCTGGAAGGCGCGGTCGAGGTGTTGTTCTTCCCGAACACGTACGAGTTGGTCGGGCAGTACATCGCCGAGGACGCCATCGTGGCGGTGAAGGGCCGGGTGGATCGCAGGGACGACGTGCCCAGGCTGGTGGCAGGAGACCTGTCGGTCCCTGAACTCACAGCGGACCCGGACGCCAAGCCGGTGGTACTCGCGTTGCCAGCGGCCAGGGTGGTGCCGCCGCTGGTGGAACGGCTGAAGGAGGTGCTGGCCAGTCACCCGGGGACCGTCGAGGTCCAGCTTCGCCTGCTCAACGGCAGCCGTGCCACCGTGCTTCGGCTGGGACCGGTCCGGGTGGAGCCGTCACCGTCCCTGATGGCCGACCTCAAGGCTCTACTCGGGCCACAGTCCGTGGTGGGTTGAGGCCCTGTCGGTGTCCCGCCGAGCGGCCCTGGGGTCAGAAAGTCCCCTGCTCCTGGCAGGATCGGGCGCATGAACCACCCCACGAACCCGCCTCCCGGGCTCACGCCGGTCGAGTGGGTCGCCGCGTGAGTCATCCGGATCCTCACCCGGCAGCCGTCGGGTTCGGCAGCAACCCGTCAGATCCCGGCAGCCCGAGCCTGCCGGACACCGGCGATACGGGCCTGCCGGGTGCTGGGACGACCCTGCCTGGTTCGGCGTTGTGGCAGGGGCCGAACCAGGCAGTCGCCTGGGGAACCGAGGCGGCTCTCGCCACACTGGTGATGCTGCTGCTCGCGGCGTTCGGAGTGGTGCTGGGCGTGCTCTGGCAATGGGTCACCCCGGGGGCTGGAGTGTTGATGACCGGCGACGGTCCGATCCACGCCAATCCCACCTCGGAGCGCTACTTCGCCGACGACGGATGGTTCGCGTTGATCGGCGGGGTCGCGGGCGTCGTCGTCGCCTTGACGTGCTGGTCCTTGGTGCGCCGCCACCGGGGCCCGGTGGTCATGGTCGGAATGGTCGCCGGCTGCCTGCTGGCGGCCGTGGTCGCGTGGCAGGTGGGTCGGCACATCGGGTTGGCGGCGTTCGGGGAGCTGTTGGATCACGCCCCGGCGGGACGGGTTTTCCGGCGTCCCCCGAGATTGGCCGCGCTCGGCGTACTGGGCGTCCAGGGGTTCACGGCCGCGTTCACGTACACCTTGCTGGCGGGTTGGTCCCGCTACCAGACGCTGTGTCGGCCCACTGCCGGTGGAGCTGGTGACCTGGGTCGGGGCGGCGAGGTGCCAGAAGGGCACCGGCTGCCCGGGCACCAGGACTGGGCGGCACCGCAGCCGGGCGACCCGTCCGGGACGAGCGGGTTTTCCGGCACTCGGGGACCAACCGGTTGACGGCGTGGCCAGCGTCTCGACCGGTGGGCGGCGACCGTCCGCAGCGTGGGACCGGCTTAGACTCGACGGGTGCTCAACCGCATCGATCTCACCGGTTCCACCGTCGACCCACGTGGCCTCCTGCCACGCGCGCACTTGGACGTGACCGCGGCTGCCGAGCAGATCCGGCCGCTGGTGGAGTCGGTACGAGAGCATGGCGCGGACGCGGTCCGCGAGGCTACCCGCCGCTTCGACGGGGTGGAACTCGGCCCGTTGCGGGTCCCTACGCAAGCCCTGGCCGCAGCTGCCGACGCGCTGGATCCGCGGGTGCGCAAGGCGCTCACGGTGTCGATCGAGCGGACCAGAGCGGTGCACGCCGACCAGCGTCGGCTCGACGTCACAACCCAGGTGGTGCCCGGCGGCACTGTGACCGAGCGCTGGGTGCCGGTGTCCCGGGTGGGGCTGTACGTTCCCGGTGGGCTCGCGGTCTACCCGTCCAGCGTGGTGATGAACGTGGTGCCGGCGCAGACCGCGGGCGTCGCCGGGATCACGGTGTCCAGTCCACCGCAACGGGACACGGCGCTGCCGCACCCCTTGGTGCTCGCCGCCTGTGCCCTGCTGGGCGTTGACGAGGTGTACGCCGTGGGCGGTGCCCAGGCGATAGCGATGTTCGGGTACGGCGTTGCTGAATGCCCGGCCGTGGACATGATCACCGGGCCGGGGAACATCTGGGTCACCGCTGCCAAGCGGCTGCTGCGCGGCGTGGTGGGAATCGACTCCGAGGCGGGTCCCACCGAGATCGCGATCCTCGCCGACGACACAGCCGATCCGGTGCACGTCGCCGCTGACCTGATCAGCCAGGCCGAGCATGACCCGCTCGCCGCCGCGGTCCTGGTGACGCCGAGCCCGTCGCTGCTGGACGCGGTGGCCGACGAACTGAGCCGGCAGGTCGCGGCCACCAAACACACCGAACGGGTCACTCAGGCGCTCACCGGCGAACAGTCCGGGGCGGTGCTGGTCCGCGACCTCGACCACGCGGTCGACGTGGTGGACGGGTACGCCGCCGAGCACGTGGAGGTCCACACCCGGGATGCCCGGGACGTCGCGCTGCGGATCCGCGACGCCGGGGCGATCTTTGTCGGTCCGTACTCCCCGGTGTCGTTGGGCGACTATTGCGCCGGCTCCAACCACGTGCTGCCCACCGGCGGTTGTGCCCGGCACTCCTCGGGGCTGTCGGTGCAGTCCTTCCTGCGTGGCATCCACGTGGTGGACTACACCGCCGAGGCGCTCGCCGACGTGGCACCCCAGGTGATCACGCTGGCGAACGCCGAGGACCTTCCGGCGCACGGCCATGCCGTGGCCGTGCGCTCGGCGACGGAAACTGGACGGCGGAGCGCTGGCGCGGAGCCCAGCGGTGGGCGGGCGTTCCGATGAGGTTGGAGGACCTGCCGCTGCGGGATGACCTGCGCGGCCGCGAGCCCTACGGTGCGCCGCAACTCGACGTGCCGGTGCGGCTGAACACCAACGAGAACTCCTACCCGCTGCCCGAGCCGGTGGTGGCGGAGGTTGAGAAGGCCGTCGGTCAGGTGCTGCGCGACCTGAACCGCTACCCGGACCGGGATGCGGTGGCGCTGCGGGCCGACCTCGCTGGGTACCTGGGTCACGGGTTGCGCGCCGACAACCTCTGGGCCGCCAACGGCTCCAACGAGGTGCAGCAACAACTGCTGCAGGCTTTCGGTGGCCCGGGGCGTACCGCGCTGGGCTTCACCCCGAGCTATTCGATGCATCCGCTGCTGGCGCTCGGCACCGGCACGGCGTGGGTTGAGGGGGCCCGTGGGCCGGACTTCACCGTCGACGTACCGGCCGCCGTGGCCCAGATCCAGCGGCATCGGCCTGGCCTGGTGTTCCTGTGCTCGCCGAACAACCCGACCGGCACGGCACTGGACCTGTCGGTGGTCCGGGCCGTGGCCGACGCCGCCTCGGGCATGGTCGTGGTGGACGAGGCGTACGCGGAGTTCGCCCGGCCCGGTACGCCGAGCGCGTTGGACCTGCTCGACACGTATCCCCGGCTGGTGGTCACCCGCACCATGAGCAAGGCGTTCGCGTTCGCCGGGGCCAGGGTCGGATACCTCGCCGCGCACCCGGCCGTGGTGCGGGCGTTGCAGCTGGTACGGCTGCCGTATCATCTCTCGTCGCTCACCCAGGCGGCGGCGCGGGCGGCGCTTTCCCACGCGGACGCCACGCTGGCCACCGTGGAGGCGATCAAGCAACAACGTGACCGGATCGTGGGCCGGCTCACCGAGCTTGGCCTGCCCGTGGCCGCGAGCGACGCCAATTTCGTACTGTTCGGTGGGCTGGACGACCAGCGGGCGACCTGGCAGGCACTGCTCGACCGCGGCGTGCTGGTACGGGACGTGGGGTTGCGGGGCTGGCTGCGAGTGACCGCCGGGACGCCAGAGGAGACCACGGCCTTCCTGGACGCGATGGCGGCGGTGCTTCAGGATCGGATCGGAATGGAGCAGGGCGGATGAGTCGTACCGCGTCGGTGCTGCGGGCCACCGGAGAGACAAAGATCACGATTGAGCTGGCCCTGGACGGTACCGGGCGGGCGGACATCAGCACCGGGGTCGGATTCTATGACCACATGCTGCACCAACTGGCCCGGCACGGTGGCTTCGACCTGACCGTGCGCACCGAGGGCGACCTGCACATCGACGCCCACCACACGTGCGAGGACACCGCGATCGCGCTCGGCCAGGCGTTCGCCGAAGCGCTGGGGGACAAAGCGGGAGTACGCCGGTTCGGCGACGCGGTGGTGCCACTCGACGAGGTACTGGTGCAGGCGGCGGTGGACCTGTCGGGCCGCCCGTACGTGGTGCACGAGGAACCGGCCGGGCTCGCTCCGTACATCGGGCCGGTGTACCCGACCAGCATGACCCGACACATTCTGGAGTCTTTCGGCCACCACGCCCGGATCACGCTGCACGTGCGGGTGCTGCGCGCGACCAATCCGGGTCAGCAGCCGGACGCGCACCACGTGGTGGAGGCGCAGTTCAAGGCGGTGGCGCGGGCCCTGCGGGACGCGGTCGCGGTGGATCCGCGGGCCACCGGGATCCCGAGCACCAAGGGGGTCCTGTGACAGACGGGACCGGTTTCCCTCCCAGACTCCCCGGGGGGCCGGCATGAGTTCGGTCGCGCCGCTGCTGCTGCTCGCCCTGGCGGGCCTGCTCACCGGCGGGGCGTGGTCGCTGCGGCAGCAGGGCGCGGGACCGGTCGGGATCTGGATCACCGTGGCTTTCGCGGTGCTGGCGCTCGCGGCTGGCGTGGCCTGGTTGCTTCCGGAGGGCACATTCCAGTGAGACCCAGGGTGACCGTGCTGGACTACGGATCCGGCAATCTCCGCTCGGTGCAACGGGCGCTGGCCCGGGTGGGCGCCGAGGTGACGGTAACCGCTGACCGCGGCCCCGCGGCTGGTGCCGACGGGCTGGTGGTGCCCGGGGTCGGTGCGTTCGCCGCCTGCATGGCGGGCATTGACGCGGTCGGCGGTCGGGACCCGATCCTGCGGCGTGTCGCCACCGGGGCCCCGGTGCTCGGGATCTGCGTCGGGATGCAGGTGCTGTTCGACACCGGCAACGAGCACGGTGTGGTGACCAAAGGACTCGGACTGTTCCCCGGCGAGGTAGCACGGATCAGCGCGCCACGGGTGCCGCACATGGGCTGGAACAACCTGCGATGGCCGGCCGGAAGCCGGCTGTTCGCCGGGGTGACACCAGGGTCCCGGTACTACTTCGTGCATTCGTACGCCGTCCCCCCGACGCCCGGGCTGGCTGAGGGTGGCACCCTGGTCACCACGGTGCGGCACGGTGCTGAGTTCGTCGCCGCCGTGGAGCGGGGACCGCTGGCGGCGACCCAGTTCCACCCCGAGAAGTCCGGCGACGTGGGGGCCGTGCTGCTCGCCAACTGGATCGGCGGACTGCGGTGACACGAGAGCGCACCGGCGGATGAGGCGGTGTCGTGGCGAGTAGGGAACGGGCGCTGCGCCGGGAGCGACGGCTGGCTGAGGCGGCGGCCCGGCGGGTCGCGGCCGAGCGGCGGGAACGCCGCCGGCAACGCCTGCGCCGGCTGCGGCCACGGCTACCGGACCGGCGTACCGGCAGGCTGTACCTGCGCCGGAGCCGGGCGGAGCGGGCCGGCATCACCATGTTCACCGTGCTCGCGATCCTGCTGGTGTGGTACCTCGTGCCCGGGGTGCCGCTGCGGATCGGGCTGACCGCGCTGATCCTGCTCGGGCTTCCGGTGTTCGTGGTCCTGGCGCTGGACCGACGTACCTGACGATCCGACGTACCTGATCTCGGCCGGTCGGGCACCTCCCGGGCCGGTCGCCGCCCAGTTCGGAGATTGAGGAGAGGCGATGCTGGAGTTGCTGCCCGCGGTGGATGTGGTCGAGGGCCGGGCGGTACGCCTGGTCCAAGGCGAGGCCGGCACCGAGACCAGCTACGGCGACCCGTTGCAGGCGGCACGGGCCTGGCAGGACGACGGGGCCGAATGGATCCACCTGGTCGATCTGGACGCCGCGTTCGGTCGTGGCGGCAACGGTCCGTTGCTGGCGGACATCATCCGACAGCTCGACGTTCGGGTGGAACTCTCGGGGGGGATCCGGGACGACGAGTCGCTGCGGTCGGCGCTGGCCAGCGGCGCCACCCGGGTCAACATCGGCACCGCGGCGCTGGAGAATCCGCAGTGGTGTGACCGGGTGGTTGGCGAGTACGGCGACCGGGTCGCGATCGGTCTTGATGTCCGCGGCACCACCCTGTCCGCCCGAGGCTGGACCTGGGACGGCGGTGAGTTGTACGAGACGTTGGAGCGGCTGGACAAGGCTGGCTGCGCCAGGTACGTGTTGACCGACATCACGCGGGACGGCATGCTCGCTGGCCCCAACCTGGAGTTGCTCCGGGACGTGTGCGCGCGTACCGAGGCGCCGGTGGTCGCCAGCGGTGGGGTTTCCACCCTGGCGGACCTGCGGGCACTCGCCGGCCTGGAAGCCGCGGGCGTGGAGGGTGTGATCGTCGGCAAGGCGCTCTACGCCGGCGCCTTCACCGTCGCCGAAGCCCTCGCCGTACTCGCGGAGCCAGCCTAGGCCTGGGGCGGTTCCGGCTGCAGCACGCCGAACAGGTTCCCGTCCAGGTCCTTGCAGTACGCGAACCTGCCAACGCTGGGGATCGGCATCACGTCGGTGACCGCCGAGCCGCCCAGTTGCTTGACCCGTTCCAGCGTGTCGTCAACGGATTCCACCGCGATCGTGTTGACCACGGTGTTCGCCGTTCCGCCACGTTCCATGATCGCCCCGTCGATGCCTGGCTCCGGGTCCTGCCCCGTGGTGATCAGCCAGTAGGGCATCCCGACATTCGCGTCCTCAATCTGCCAGCCGAACAGCTCACGGTAGAACCGGACCGCTCGTTCCGGATCATCCACTGGGATCTCGAAGTGCACCACTCGCCCCATGGTTACCTCCTGGGTTCAGGGGTTCGACAGTTCTGCCCGGCGCCTGACTCCCACAGGTGCCGACCACCACGACGCTAGTCACACCGAGGGCCCAGGCGGGGCCGGACCAGCGAAACCGCCCCGTAGGCTCAACGGGTGTGCGTTTCAGGGAAGGTCCCCGGATGAGCGTCGCGGTACGTGTCATCCCGTGCCTGGACGTGGCGGCCGGTCGGGTGGTGAAGGGCGTCCGGTTCACTGACCTGCGGGACGCGGGCGATCCGGTGGAACTGGCCGCCGCGTACGACACGGCCGGTGCCGACGAGCTGACGTTCCTCGATGTGACAGCTTCCGCCGATGGCCGGGAGACCACCTATGACGTGGTACGACGTACCGCCGAAAGTGTGTTCATCCCACTCACCGTGGGGGGCGGGGTACGTACCGTCGCCGATGTCGACGGGCTACTGCGGGCCGGCGCCGACAAGGTGGGGGTGAACACCGCGGCCATTGTCCGGCCCGCGTTGATCAGCGAGATCGCACAGCGGTTCGGTCGCCAGGTCCTGGTGTTGTCCCTGGACGTACGTCGTGCCACCGGAACTCCGAGTGGCTTCGAGGTCACCACCCACGGCGGCCGGCAGGGCACCGGCCTGGACGCGATCCGGTGGGCACGTCAGGGCGTCGAGTTGGGTGCCGGGGAGATCCTGCTGAACTCCATGGACGCTGACGGCACCCGGGCCGGGTTCGACCTGGAACTGATCCGGGCGGTGCGGGCAGTGGTGGACATCCCCGTGATCGCGAGCGGCGGAGCTGGCACGGTGGATGATTTTCCTCCGGCGGTGGCCGCCGGTGCGGACGCGGTGCTGGCGGCGAGCGTGTTCCACTTCGGAACGCTCAGTATCGCCGACGTGAAGTCCGCGATGGCGCAGGCGGGCCACCCGGTCCGGTGATCCGCCGGTCAGGCACGGCAGGTCGCGGGGGACCGAGCCGCGCAAGCCGACGGCTCGATTCCCTGGGCCGGCTCCGGCACGGTGAACAGCGGAATGAAGACGTGGGCGAGTGGGCCGATCGTCACGGCGTACAGCAGCGTCCCGATCCCGACGGTGCCGCCCATCAGGAAGCCGACGACCAGCACGGTCACCTCGATCCCGGTACGTACCAGCCGGATGGAGTGGCCGCGCGCCGCGAGCCCGGTCATCAGGCCGTCCCTGGGACCCGGCCCGAGCCGGGCTCCGATGTACAGGCCGGTCGCCATACCGCTCAGCACCACCCCGGACACCAGACACGCCCACCGTAGCCACAGCTGATTCGGGGTCGGCAGCACAGCCAGTGCGGCGTCCACGGCGAGCCCGATCACCACCGCGTTGCTCAGCGTGCCGAACCCGGGCCGCTGCCGCAGTGGGATCCAGGCCAGCAGCACCAGCACGCTGACCCCGATCACCACCCAGCCGAACCGCAGCCCGGTCCGCAGCGCCAGACCCTGGTGCAGTACGTCCCACGGGTCCAGGCCCAGCCTCGACTCGATCAGCAGCGCCATGCTGGTGCCGTAGAGCGCCAGCCCGGCGTACAGCTGGATCAGGCGGCGGGGTAACCGCCGGTCGGCGAGGCTGAGGGCGTGCTTGACCTGAAGAGCCATGAATGCCAGTGTGGTTTCTACTAGTTACCTCGACGATAGCCAATATAGGGAAACTGGCTCTGATATGGCTCCTCGTACGATTCGTGGCTCTCAACTGGCACGGCTGCTCGCCCACTGGAAGGGCAGCGGACCGGAGTACCAGAACCTCGCCCGGGCACTGCGGAACCTGGTGCTGGACGGCCGGGTCCCGCTGCAGCTCCGGCTGCCGGCCGAGCGTGAGCTGGCCGCCTCGCTGGATATCAGCCGAACCACCGTCTCGGCGGCGTACCGGACCCTGCGCGAGGGTGGCTATCTGGTCAGCCGACGGGGCGCCGGCAGCTGGACAGCCCTGCCCGAAGGGCATCGTCTCACCCCGATCGGGCTGCTGACCCACCACAGCGAAGCGGAACTACTCGACCTGAGTTTCGCCGCGCCACCGGCGCCGGAGGTGTTGCCCGACGCGGTCGCCGAGGCCGTCACGGAGCTTCCCCGGTACGCGGTGGGCCACGGCTACTATCCGATGGGCATCCCGCCGCTGCGCGAGGCGGTGGCCCAGTGGTACGCCGCCCGGGGGGTTCCCACCTCACCCGCCCAGGTGGTGGTCACCAGTGGCGCACAGCAGGCGTTCCAACTGGCGTTGCGGCTGCTCACCACACCGGGCGAAGCGATCCTGCTGGAATCCCCGACGTACCCGAACGCACCCGAGGCGGCCCGCGGGGAGCGGCTGCGGCTGGCCAGCTTCGGCCTGGGCCCCGGCGGCTGGGACCCGGAGCTGCTCAGCGACGCGATCCGGCAAGTGCGTCCCAAGATCGCCTACCTGACCACCGACTTCCACAACCCGACCGGTCACGTGATGCCGGACGAGGCGCGAGCCCGGCTGGTGGGCGCGGCCCACGCCGCCGGCACCACCGTGGTGATCGACGAGACCTTCGTGGAACTGGACTTCGGTGAGCACCCGTTGCCGCCGCCGGTGGCCGGCTACGACCGACACGGCCTTGTCCTTTCCATCGGCAGCATGAGCAAAGCGTTCTGGGGCGGGCTGCGGATCGGATGGATCCGGGGTCCGGCGTCGCTGATGACCCGGTTGGGCGCGGCTCGCTCGGCGACCGACCTGGGCAGTGCGGTGCTCGAACAGTTGATCGCGCTGCGGCTGCTGGCCCGACGGGAGCAGGTGCTGCCGCAGCGCCGAGAAGCCTTCCGGCAAGCCAGGGACTTTCTCGTCGCGGCCCTCGCCGAGCGGTTCCCGCAGTGGCGGGTAACGCCCCCGGCAGGGGGTGTCGGGCTGTGGATCGAGCTGGACGGTCCGGTCAGCAGCGTACTGGTGCGCGCCGCCGAGACTCACGGGTTGCGGCTGGCACCGGGGCACCGGTTCGGTGTGGACGGCCTGCTGGAGCAGTACCTGCGGCTGCCGTTCACCCTGCCACGCGGCGAGTTGGCCGCAGCCGTGGAGCGGCTGGCCGCCGCTCACCGGGTGCTGCGGCAGGACCCGATTCCGGAGTGGCCGCCGTCGCTGGTGGTGGCGTAGCCCTGGCTGAGCGGGCACACGGCGGCACCAGTCACCAGGACCGTCCTGCCGCGGATCTCCCAGGTCATGGCCGCAAAGCCTGACCGGGTACGAATCGTGGCACGTGCTCTCGGCTAGCGTCGGGGGACGTGGAAAGAGGTACGGACGCGGGTCACACGGCGAGTTCCCTGATGCCAGAGGCGCCTACGGGGACCTACCGGGTGCAGATCCGACCGGACTTCGACCTGCGTGCGGTCCTGGACATCGTGCGGTATCTGGCCAGCCTTGGCGTCTCACACCTCTACAGCTCCCCGCTGCTGCAGGCGGTTCCCGGTTCCAGTCACGGCTACGATGTGGTCGACCACACCCGGGTGTCCACAGAGCTCGGAGGCGAGCCGGCCCGACGCGAGCTGATGGCCGGGCTGCGGGCCGTCGGTCTTGGGCTGGTTGTGGACATCGTCCCGAACCACTTCGCCGTCGGTCGACCGGAACACAACCGGGCGTGGTGGGACGTGTTGCGGTGCGGTCCAGACTCGGACCACGCCGGCTGGTTCGACATCGACTGGACGTCCGGGCCGCTCCTACTGCCGGTACTGGACGACGACCCCGCGGCGTTGCACGAATTGCGCTTCGTGAACGGCGAGCTGGTCTATCGCGGACGGCGGTTCCCGGTGGCCGCCGGGACCGGCCACGGCACCCCACACCAGGTCCATGAGCGGCAGCACTACCGACTGGTGAGCAGCCGGCGGTCCGGTGTCGACCTGAACTACCGGCGGTTCTTCGCGGAGAGCCACCTTGCAGGGCTGCGGATCGAGGATCCGGAGGTGTTCCGGGCGGTACACCAGGAGGTGCTGCGCTGGTACGCCGCCGGTGACGTCGCCGGGATCCGGGTCGACCACCCGGACGGCATGCGCGACCCCACCGGGTACTTCGAGCGGCTGGCCGCCGCCGCACCGGACGCCTGGCTGGTGGCGGAGAAGATCCCGCAACCCGGAGAGGACCTGCCGGACTGGCCGGTGGCCGGCACCACCGGGTACGACGCGTTGCGTGAGGTCTGCGGGCTGTTCGTGGACCCCACCGCCGAACCGGCCTTCACGGCACTGGGTGACACGCCCGCCGGTGGCTGGCGGGAGGCGGCGTACCAGGCGAGGCGGGAAGTGGTGACCAGCATGCTCGGTTCGGAGCTTCGCCGGCTCAGCAGGCTGACGCCCGAGGTGCCGGACGCCGCCGACGCGCTGGCCGAGCTGCTGTCGAGCTTCCCGGTCTACCGTGGCTACCTGCCGTACGGACGGGAATACCTGGAACAGGCCGTCACCGCGACCCTGAACCGCAGGCCGGAGCTGGCGGCAGCGGTGGCTCGCCTCGTACCGCGGCTGGAGGATCCGGACGACGAGCTGGCGCTGCGGTTCCAGCAGACGTCCGGCGCGGTGATGGGCAAGGGAGTGGAGGACCGGGCGTTCTACCGCTGGTCGCGGTTCGTGGCGCTGAACGAGGTGGGCGGTGACCCGAGCCGGTTCGGAGTGTCCGTCGAGGAGTTCCACGAGGCGTGTGCCCGGCGGCAGCGGCGGTGGCCGTTCGGGATGACCAGCCTGTCCACTCATGACACCAAGCGGGGGGAAGACGTCCGGGCGAGGATGGCGGCGCTGTCCGAGCTGCCGTCCCGGTGGGCGCGACTGTCGGGTCGCTGGCTCGGGGTCGTTCCGGTGCCGGACCGGAACTTTGGTCAGCTGCTGTTACAGACCGCTGTTGGGGCCTGGCCGATCGAACCCGCCCGGCTGCGCGAGTACGCCGTGAAGGCCGGTCGGGAAGCCGCCGTATGGACCAACTGGGAGGACCCGGACCGGGCGGCGGAGGCAGCGGTCAGCGCCGCGATCGACCGGATCCACCACGATCCGGGGCTGCGGGCGGAGATCGACCGGTTCGCCGCCGAGATTCGCCCGTACGGCTGGAGCAACTCGCTGGGGCAGAAGCTGGTGCAGCTCGCCATGCCCGGAGTACCGGATACGTACCAGGGCTGTGAGCTGTGGGACGACTCCCTGGTGGATCCCGACAACCGCCGGCCGGTGGACTTCGCCTCCCGCCGCGCCCTGCTGGCCCGGCTGGACACCGGATGGCTGCCTCCGATCGACGCCACAGGTGCGGTAAAACTGCTGGTCACCAGCAGAGTCCTGCGACTCCGCCGAGAGCGGCCCGAGCTGTTCGGTGGCTACCGTCCGGTCTACGCGGACGGACCGGCCCGGTGCCACGTTGTGGCTTTCGACCGGGGTGGGGCGATCGCGGTGGCGACCCGGTTGCCGGTCGGGCTGCGTCGGGCCGGGGGTTGGCGGGAGACCGTGCTGCCGTTGCCGACCGGGGAGTGGACCGACCTGCTCACCGGGGCCAGTTACCACGGAGTTGCCAGGCTGGCGGAAATGCTGAACCGGTACCCGGTGGCGCTGCTCGGACCGGGTGCGTGACGGCCCGCCGGGCCGGGTCCAGGTCAGCGCGGCGCCACCAGCAGCGACTGCGCTCCCACGCCGAACGCCCCCTCGAGGTCGTGCAGCGACGTCGTCGCCAGCCCGGCCCCGCCGGGCGAGATCGTCGTCTGCGCCGCGACGCACACCCAGTCGCCGATCGGCTCGCGGTGCAGGTGCACCGTCAGCTCCGGGTTGATGAAGTGCCAGGTCAGGTCGAGCTCGGAGCTCAGCCCGTTGCCGCTGTCCGCCACGATCAGCGCGCGGGTCAGCGGCGTGACCTCCTCCTCGGCCACCAGCGGGTG